>NZ_JAGOGJ010000022.1 GCF_017996735.1 Niveispirillum sp. | reverse complement strand
CCTGCCCGACATGGCCCTGCACCTCAGCCATGCGTTCGAGACGGTGGCGCTGGGCGAGGATGAACTGGCGGCCATCCTCTATACGTCGGGCACGACGGGCCGGTCAAAGGGGGCGATGACCAGCCATGGCAATCTGGCCAGCAACGCCCTGACGCTGCATCAATTGTGGGGCTTCGTGCCGGGGGACGTGCTGTTGCATGCCCTGCCCATCTTCCATGTGCATGGGCTGTTCGTCGCCACCAACACCACCCTGCTGAATGGCGGGCACATGCTGTTCCTGTCGAAGTTCGACGCGGACCGGGTGGTGGAACTGTTGGGGCAGGCCACGGTCCTGATGGGTGTGCCCACCTTCTATACCCGCCTGCTGACCCATGCCGGGTTTACGGCCGATCTGGTGGCGCATATGCGGCTGTTCATCAGCGGGTCGGCCCCGCTGCTGGCCGATACGCATACCGAATTCTCCGCCCGCACCGGCCATGCGATCCTGGAACGGTATGGCATGACGGAGGCGGGGATGATTACCTCCAATCCGCTGAAGGGCGATCGGGTACCAGGGACGGTGGGTTTCCCGCTGCCGGGCGTGTCGCTGCGCATCGCGGATGAGAAGGGAAACCTGCTGGGCACGGACGAGATCGGGCAGATCGAGATCAAGGGCCCGAACCTGTTCAAGGGATACTGGAACAAGCCGGAAAAGACGGCGGAGGATATGCGCGCCGATGGGTTTTTCATCACGGGCGACGTGGGCAAGATCGACGGGCGCGGCTATGTCCATATCGTGGGCCGGGCCAAGGATCTGGTGATCTGCGGCGGCTTCAATGTCTACCCCAAGGAGATCGAGACGGTGCTGGACGCCATCGACGGTGTCGTCGAAAGCGCCGTCATCGGCCTGCCCCACCCCGATTTCGGTGAGGCGGTGGCCGCCGTGATCCAGAAGAAGCCGGGCCGCGACGACGTGACGGAGGCATCGATCATCGCCCATGTGAAGGGCGAACTGGCCAACTTCAAGGTGCCCAAGCGGGTCTGGTTCGTGGATGAACTGCCGCGCAACCAGATGGGCAAGGTGCAGAAAGCGGCCTTGCGGGAACTGCACAAGGGCGCCTTCGGGGAGTAGGCTTTTTCCGGCTGACCGGATCGCTGCTTGGGTGCAGCTTGTGCTGCCTGCCGCGCCGTCAGATCTGTGTGGTCAGCAGGAAGCGCTGCCGGTCCTGGCTGGTGCGGCGCTTGATTTCTTCCAACTCCCGCTTTTCGCTGGCGGTCAGCATCGCCTCGAACAGACGGTGGAAATGTTCGCGCATGGCGGCGCGCGACGCGGCGGGGTCGCGGCGGCGCAGCGCCTCCAGGATGGCGGCATGCTCATCCGTCCGGGCCTGCGCATCGGACACACAGACGCTTTCATACACATCACGCACGCGCGGTAATTCGGTCCGCATGCGCCACAGGTTCTGTACCGTGTGTTCCACGACGGGATTGCCGCCCAACTGCGCGATGGTCAGATGGAATTGCCGGTCCAGCGCGTCGCCCGTTTCAATGTCGCCATGCTTCACGGCGGCCATCTTGCGGACGATCTGGTCCAGCTTGGCCAGGCCTTCATCGGTCATATTGGCGGCGGCCAATGCGGCGGCTTCCGCCTCCAGCACAGCACGCGCGGCGGTCAGTTCAAAGGCCGACACGTCGGGAAGCTGTGTTCCCGCTTCGCCCTTCGGCTTTTGCACATAGGCGCCGGAACCGATCTTCACGGTGATATAGCCCAGCGCCTCCAGGGCGATTTCCGCCTCGCGGATGGTGACGCGGCTGACATTGAACCGCTCGCTCAATTCCCGCTCACCGGGAAGGCGGCTGCCCACGGGGAATTCCCCGCTTTCGATCAGGTCCATGATGGCCTTGGTGACGGTCTGGTATAGACGCTGCTTCACTTTGGTTCGGTCCTGATCCCTGTCACTGGTCTGAACTGTCAATATCACAAGGGCAGGACGGCGGCAAAGCCTGCCACCGCCCCATCAGTCATAGGCGTGTCAGTAAATCCTGGCTTGTCAGGATTTACTGATTTCGGCGGCATGGGCCGCCGCCGCGCCCGTCGGCGCGGATACCAGGGGGCAAAAGTTTTGGCCCCCTGGTATCATACGTCAGAAGCGGTAACGCGCGCCCAGATAGTAACGCGAACCGTAGAGATGGACCTCACGCACGCCACCGGTGATGGGCATATCCTCCACCCGCTCGGCATTGTTGATGTTCGATCCTTCGAAGGACAGGCTCAGGTGATCATCGACGCGCCAGGTGGCGCGGAAATCGATAACGCCGGCCCCGCGCACGATACGGTTCTGTGCCGCCGCGCCCACGAATTGCTGGAAATAGGGGGAGCGGTATTTGTAGATGCCCTGCAATTCCACCGGCCCCAGCTCGTAATAGACGGAGCCGGAAACCACGTGCTTGGACAGGCCGAAAATATTCACCGGATCGATGATGCCGGGGATGGTGCGGCCCGTGACGGGGTCATACTGATCGCCCAGGCGCAGATCCTCATTCTCATAGTTGCTGTTGGCGTAATTGTAGCTGGCCTTCATGCCCAGCCCGTCGAACGGGTAGGGCAGGTCAGAGAAGCGATAGCTGCCCGACAGTTCCAGGCCATAGATGCGGCTTTTCGTGTCGCTGGTTTCGGTCAGGATGACCGGCACGGTGATGTCGCGGCCACCGACATTGTACTGTTCATTCACCACGCGGTTCGTGAACCCGCCCTGGAACTTCTTGTAATACACGGCGGCGCTGAACAGGCTGTCGCGGTTCAGGTAATATTCAAAGGACAGATCGGCATTCCAGGACAGAAGCGGCTTGATGGCCGGGTTGCCGGCCGCCGTGATGGACCGGATGGCCTGTTCCACCGAGGTGAAGCTGGTTCCGCTTTCCAGGGTGAAGGTACGGCCAGCGCCCAGATCCTCCGGATCCGGCCGCGACATGGCGCGAAACAGGCCCAGACGGACCCGGAAATCTTCGGCCACGTCAAAGGCGGCGTTGAAGCTGGGCAACCAGGCGTCATTCTTGCCCTTGAAGGTCAGGCTTTCAAACTGGCCGTTGGAGACCAGCCGGATGCTGCCATCCGGATTGGTGACCACATTGAAGCCACCACGCAGACCAATTGAATTGACCTCTGTATGGACATAGCGCAGGCCGATATTGCCGCTGACCGGCAGATCACCCAGGTCCAGCGCATAATCGGCCATGCCATAGCCGGCGGTGGCCTTTTCCACCATATCGCGGTTGCCGATGGCCCGCATGTCGGTATTGCGGCCGGGATCGGCGGTGCCGATCAGGGAACCCATCAGGCAAGAGGCGTCGAAGGCCGCCCAGGATGAAATGGGCGTGCCCTTGGCATCCTTCATGAAATCCTTTTGCGGGAAGGCGATCTGACAGGCGCGGTTGGCGGCGGCGTTCGCGGCGGCGTCGGTGATATTATATTCCTTGCGGTCCTGCGGCACGTCGCGGAACAGATGTTCGCTGTAACGGCCACCGACCTTGATGGCCGTGATCGGCCCGTCATTCAGCGTATAGGTCGCGTCCAGCTTGCCGGCATCGATCTGGTCCCAGCGGATCTGTTCGGTCCGGCGCACGCGGGCGGCGGCGCTGAAATTGGCGTGACGGTTCACGTCATAACCACCGCCAACGCCGATGGTGGGCAACCAGCCATTGGTGGCGTCATAGGTATAGGGCACGCGCTGACCGCCGGTGACACCGGCGATGGCGGCGCCGTTGATGTCGGTCGCGTTGGACCGCATCCGCACCTCCCGGTCCAGACGGGACCGGTAGGTGTCGGACCAGCCATAATCGGCCGCGATGCTGAAATTGTCGGTCAGGCTGACGGCCACATTGATGCCGCCGCCATCATATTTCTCGATCTGGTACCGCTCCATCGGCGTGGATTCCAGCGTGGAATTTCCGGCATAGGCCAGCAGGTTGCCACGGGCATCGACGGTACGGCTGGTGATGCCGCGCAGCGTTTCGGAGAAGTTGAGCTGCTGGCGATCCTCCCAGAACTTATAGACCGAGTTCTGATAGTCGAGATTGATATCCAGCCAGTCGCGCGGCCGCCATTGGATGGAGCCCATATAGGCTTCACGGTCATCATGTTCGGTGATCTGCGCGAAAGTGCGGCTGCCAGGCGCCAGATAGAAGGGCGTGCCTGCCGGCGTGGTGCCCGAGGCATAGCTGGCCGGTGTCACTTCCGGGCAATTGGCCGTGGCGGCGCTGGTCAGGTTGCCGTTACAGGCGACCCAGGTCGAACTGGCCGTATAGAGTTCTTCGGGATTGTTGCTCTTGCCCTTCTGCACCCCGAAAGCGATGCCCAGTTCGCCGGCATTGCCGAAATCATACTGGTCGACATAGGTGCCGGTGCCGCGCCAGCCCAGGCCGTTCTTGTCCTCCAGCCGCTTGTCGTAGGACTGGTAGATGCCGCGCCCTTCCACCTGGATGCGCTGCTTGCCGAAATCCAGCGGCTTCATGGTCTGCATGTCGATGATGCCCGACACGCCGCCTTCGACAAAATTGGCCTGCTGCGACTTATAGATGGCGATGCCGTTGATCAGTTCGGACGGGAACATGGAGAAGTTCACCGACCGGTCGCCGGAGCCGTTGCTGGCCTCCCGCCCGTTGAAAGTGGTGGCGCCCAGGAACGGACCCAGGCCGCGCACGGCGATTTCCGACGCGCCGCCCTTTTCGCGGTGGGTGGCGGCACCGGTGATATTCTCGATGGCTTCGCCCACCGACAGGGCCGGGATGTCGCCGATATCGTCCGATGACAGCACGTCGGACACAACCGATGCTTCGCGTTTCTGTTCGATGGAGCTTTGGATCGCGGCGCGCACGCCGGTGACGACAATCTCTTCCAGGGTGGTGTCGCTGTTGGCCGGTGCCGGGGCGGTGCCCTGTCCATTTGCGGCGGCCGTCAGCGCGGCCAGCGCCACGCCACAGAACAGGCCAAGGCGCACCATGCCGGCGCGATTATTCATTCGCATTGCCACGCGTTCCTCCCTCTCATCACTGTATTGGTCACAGGTTCTTGTTAAGTGGAACCCCTAAATCCACATGACCAGTCTGTCAACCAGATTCCCATGCCAATTGGTCTGAAAAATTTCAAACCAATAGACCGGTCCAGTTGCCAGAGATGACTTCAGACCGGCCTTCTTCTGGATAAACCAGTGGATCTGCTTGCTGTTTAGGGTCGATTGCAGGGTTGGCGGACCGTCGTGGCGGCAGTGGATCGGTTTTTTGGTATGGAAAACAGGTTGACATATTGGTCTGAACTGGTCTGAATGCACGCCGATCCGATGTGAGGTGATGATGTCCCGGACCTTCCGATCCCTCTGCTGCCTTTCCGTGGCCCTGCCGCTGCTGCTGTTGCCGGCCTGTTCAACGCAGGCCACGGCCACGGTGAAGCAAGGTGCAGCACTGGGCCGCACCTTGCTGGCCCATGATCCGGCACAGTTTCAGGCGCTGCTGGCGACGGCGAAGCCGGGGGATCGGCTGGTCCTGGCCGATGGGGTCTGGCGGGATTTCCGCATCGATTTCTTCGCCAACGGGGCGGCGGGTACCCCGATCACCCTGGCCGCCCAGACGCCGGGCAAGGTGATCCTGTCCGGCAAATCCAATCTGCGGCTGGCGGGGTCGCATCTGGTGGTGACCGGTCTGGTGTTCCGGGACGGCTATACCCCGACGGGGGAGGTCATTGCCTTCCGGGGGGACAAGGGGGCGGTGGCCACGCATGCCCGTGTCACCGAGACGGTCATCGATGCCTATAACCGCCCGGCCCGGCAGGAAAGCGACCATTGGGTGGCGCTGTACGGGTCCGATAACCGTTTCGACCATAATCATATCGCGGGCAAGACCAATCAGGGTGCCACCCTGGTGGTGATCCGGGAGCCGCAATATGGTCTGGAGAACCGCCACCGCATCGACCACAATTATTTCGGCCCCCGGCCCAGCCTGGGCTCCAATGGCGGCGAAACGATCCGGGTGGGCACCAGCCCGCATTCCCGCACCGACAGCCATACGACTGTCGAATATAATTACTTCGAGCGCTGTGATGGGGAGGTGGAGATCATCTCCAACAAGTCCGGCGCCAATATCTATCGCGGCAATGTCTTTGTGGAATCGGCAGGTGCGCTGACCCTGCGCCACGGCCATGGCAATCTGGTGGAGGACAATGTCTTCCTGGGCAAGGACAAGCCGCACACGGGCGGTATCCGGGTCATCAACCGGGATCAGATTGTCCGCAACAACTATATGGAGGGGCTGGCCGGCAAAAGCTTTGCCAGCGCCATCGCCATCCTGAACGGGGTGCCGGACGGGCCCATCAACCGCTATGACCCGGTGGTGAATGCGCAGATCAGCCATAACAGCGTGATCAACGCCGCCTCCATCGAACTGGCCGCCGGTGCCGACAAGGAACGATCCGCCCCGCCCACTGACAGCCGCTTCACTGGCAATCTGATCGTTGGCGCGGATGATACGGAGACCTTCCGGGTCATGGACAGCATCGCGGGCATCGCCTTTGACGGCAATGTCCAGGCGCCAGCGAAGAAGGCGGCGCTGGACGTTCCCGGCATCGCCCGGCGGCCCGTGGAACTGGCCCGCGCGCCCAACGGCCTGCTGTACCCCACCGATCCGGTCCTGGCCGGCGTGGGGGTGCGGCGGGACCTGACGCCCATCACCAGGGCCGATGTGGGTGTTCCCTGGTATCCCAAGGACCAGCAACCGGTCGGTTTCGGCACAGGCCGCACCCTGGACGTGCCGCCCGGTGACGGCACCCTGTCCGCCGCCTTTGCCAAGGCCGGGGCGGGGGATGTGCTGTCGCTGTCCAGCGGGCTTTACCGTGTGGATGAGGTGCTGGTGGTGACCAGGCCGCTCTGGCTGCGCGGTCCCGGCGACATCCGGTTCACCCGCCCCACCCTGTTCCGGGTGGAGGAGGGGGGGAGCCTGCGCCTGACCGGGCTGACCATCAATGGGGCAGACGCACCCGACGCCACAGGCAACGCCGCCATCCGCACCGCCGACGGTATGGGCCGGAATTATGAGCTGCGGATCGAAGACGTCACCTTCACGGGCCTGGACGTCAACAACGCCTTTCACGCCATCGCGGCCGGCAAGGGCACCCTGGCCGGCCTGATCCGGGTGGAGGGTTCGCGGTTTGAGAAAATCAGCGGCACCGCCCTGAAGCTGGATGCCGAAACGGATGATCTGGGCCTCTACAATGCCGAGCGGGTGGAGGTCACTGGATCGGACTTCACCGATGTGAAGGGGGGCGTCCTGTCGCTCTATCGCGGTGGCAAGGATGAAAGCACTTTCGGCCCCCGCCTGGATTTCACCGACAACCGCGTCACCCGCGCCGGTACGGGGACGGAGGTGCCATCCCTGCGCCTGTATGGCGTGCAGGGTATCCGCATCACCGGCAACCGCTTCACCGACAGCGGCGGGATCAAGACGACCCGCACGGTGGGGGACCCGGTGGTCACCATCAAGGACAATGAATTTACGGGCACGCCCAAGCCGTAAGCCCGGATCATTTCAGGGAGGAATAACATGAACCATCGCCATCCCTTCGCCCTGGCGGCCCTTGCGCTGCTGGCCGCCGCACCCATGGCCCAGGCGGCCACCGCCGACACGGCCCCCGTTCTGGTGGATGAGGCCGGGCGTCAGGCCATGCGCGATGCCCGCCAGAACCCGTTATTCGCCGCCGAACTGGCCCGCGCCATAGCGACGGTGGAGGCGGTGCGTCAGGCCGGCATACAGGTGCCGGTGCCCAAGGACCCCGGCGGCGGCTACACCCATGAACAGCATAAGCGGAATTTCCGCGCGCTGTACGATGCCGGCGCGCTTTACGCCATCACGGGCGACAAGGCCTATGCGGAGTTCAGCCGCGACATGCTGCTGGCTTATGCGCAGGTCTATCCCAGCCTGGGGCCGCATCCGGCGGGACGGGGGCAGATACCGGGCCGACTGTTCTGGCAGACGCTGAATGATAGCAACTGGCTGTTTTATGCCATCCAGGGCTATGACGCGGTGCGCGCCGCCCTGGCGGAAAAGGACCGCAAGATTATCGAGGACAAGGTGTTCCGGCCCATGGCCCGGTTCCTGTCCGATGGGGCGCCCAGGAATTTCAACCTGATCCATAATCATGCCACCTGGGCCGTGGCGGCGGTGGGCATGACGGGTTACGTCCTGCGCGACCGCGATCTGGTGGACAAGGCGTTGCTGGGCCTGGACAAGTCGGGCAAGGCCGGGTTCCTGAAACAGGTGGACCAGCTTTTCTCCCCCGACGGCTATTACGAGGAAGGGCCCTATTATCAGCGCTATGCGTTGCTGCCCTTCATCGGCTTTGCCCGCGCCATCGACCAGAACGACCCGCAGCGCGAAATATTCAAGCGCCGCGACAGCGTGCTGCTGAAGGCGGTGCGCACAACCGTCAACCTGACCTATGGCGGCCTGTTCTTCCCCCTGAATGACGCCATGAAGGATAAGGGCCTGGCGACCGAGGAACTGTATCAGGCCGTCGCCATCGCCTATGCCCGGACCGGCGACACCGGCTTCCTGTCGGTGGCGCAGATGCAGGGCAAGGCGGTGCTGACACCCGATGGGGCGGCCCTGTCGGCCGGGGTTGCGACGGCCAAGGCCACCCCCTTTGCCTTCACCTCCCAGAACCTGGGCGATGGGCCGGACGGAACCCATGGCAGCCTGGCCATCCTGCGCGCCGGCACCGGCCCCAAGCATCAGGTGCTGGTGGCCAAGAACACCGCCCAGGGCATGGGCCATGGCCATTTCGACAAGCTGTCCTGGATCTTTTATGATAATGGGGCGGAAGTGGTGGCCGATTATGGTGCCGCCCGTTTCCTGAATATCGAGACCAAGTCGGGCGGCGTCTATCTGCCGGAAAATACCAGTTGGGCCAAACAGACGGTGGCCCACAACACCCTGGTCGTGAACGAGACCAGCCATTTTGATGGTGAGCTGAAACGCGCCCAGCCGTTGGCACCCACGCCCCTGTTCTTCCATGCCGATGATCAGATGCGCATCGTGTCGGCCCGCATGGAAGGGGCCTATGACGGGGTCACGTTCACCCGCACCCTGGCCCTGCTGGGCCATGCGGACCTGGACAAGCCGGTGGTCATCGATCTGATGAAGGTGCGGTCGGACAAGCCGGCCCGGCTGGACCTGCCGCTGCATTATCGCGGCCATATCATGGATGTGGGTTTCCCGCTGACCTCCAACACCGAGATCCGCCCCGTGCTGGGCAAGGGTGCCGGGTATCAGCATATCTGGGTCGATGCCACGGGCACGCCGGCGGCGGGCAATGCCACGCTGACCTGGCTGCAGGGCGACCGGTTCTATACCTACCGCTTCCTGCCGCAGGCGGGTGCGACCGCCATGCTGGCGGAAAGCGGGGCGAATGATCCGAAATTTAATCTGCGCCGCGAACCGATCCTGATCCAGCGTCTGGACAATGCCACAGCGGCCAGCTTCGTCGGCGTTCTGGAACCGCATGGGGAATATAACGGGGCGGCGGAATATACGTTGCGCGGGCGCAGCCGTATTGCCGACCTGTCGCATGTGACGGGGCCGGGGGGTGACGTCGTGACCCTGACCCTGGCCACGGGTGCGCGCCTGCGTCTGGCCATTTCCGACAATCCCGCGGCCGATGCCGGACATGAGGTGGTCGTCGATGGCGCGCCTGTCCGCTGGCAGGGCCCGTTTGCCCGGTTCGATCTGCAGCCATGAGCGCAAACCATAAAACCGGGGAGGAACGGCCGTGAAGCTGCCCAATCTCAGATGGCTGATCATCGCCCTGATCGGCGTGGCGACCGTCGTCAACTATATCGACCGCAACGCGCTGGCGGTGATGTGGCCGGAAATCGCGCCAGAGATCGGGGCGACCAAGGAAGATTACGCCCTGCTGGTCACCATCTTCATGATCTTCTATGCCCTGGGCCAGTCGCTGTTCGGGCGGCTGTTCGATCAGGTCGGCACGCGTATCGGCTTCGCCCTGTCCATCGCCGTCTGGTCGGTGGCCATCGCCCTGCATGCGCTGGCCAGTTCGGTCCTGAGCTTCAGCCTGTTCCGCGCCCTGCTGGGCGTGTCGGAGGCTGGCGCCTGGCCGGGGGCCGCCAAGGCCAATGCCGAATGGTTTCCGGTGCGCGAACGGGCCTTTGCCCAGGGCCTGTTTAATGCCGGTGCTTCACTGGGCTCCATCGTCTCCGCCCCGCTGATCGCCATCCTTTATCTCGCCATCGGCTGGAAGGCGACGTTCCTGCTGGTCGGTCTGCTGGGGTTCGCCTGGCTGGTGCCCTGGCTGCTGGTCTACCGCGCCGGGCCGGAGGGGCATCCCTGGATCACCGAAGCCGAGCGTCAGCATATCCTGTCGGGCCGGCAATCGGCGGGAGCACCCGCCGGCGGCGATTACGCCCCGACCTGGGGCCAGATCCTGCGCCACCCTGAAAGCTGGGCCGTCATCCTCTGCCGTTTCTTCATTGATCCGGTCTGGTGGCTGTTCGTGTCCTGGCTGCCCATCTATCTGGCGGAAACCTTTGGCTTTGATATCAAGCAGATCGGCCTGTTCGCCTGGGTTCCCTATGTCGGCGCCATGCTGGGCAGCCTGTTCGGCGGCTGGCTGGCCGGGCGTCTGTTGCACCGGGGCTGGCAGGTCGGGCGGGTGCGCCGGACCGTCATCACACTGGGCGGGGTGATCATGCTGCCGTCGCTGCTGCTGACGGCCGGTGCCGCCACACCGCTGGCCGCCGTGCTGTTGATTGCCGTGATCCTGTTCGGGTTCCAGACAGCGATCGGCAATATCCAGACCCTGCCCAGCGACCTGTTTTCCGGCCGGTCAGTCGGCACGCTGGCCGGCATTTCCGGGACGGCGGCGGTGGCTGGCGTCCTGATCACCACCTGGCTGGTGCCGGTGATGACCGCCCAATCCTATGCGCCGATCTTCGCGCTGGGCGCCGCGCTGGTGCCGCTTTCCATCCTTGCCGTCTGGCTGCTGGGCGGGCGTTTGACGCCCGTGCGCCCCGACGGTTCCCCCACGCAGAAATAACCGACAAGGAGCAGGAGCATGAAGCTCAAGAACAAGGTTGCCATCGTCACCGGTGGCGGCCGCGATATCGGCCGTGCCGTGTCACAGCGTCTGGCCGCCGAAGGGGCCGCTGTTGTGGTCAATTACTGCAACGGTGCCGACAGCGCGGCCCAGACGGTCGAGGCCATCCTGGCCGCAGGTGGCCGCGCCATCGCCCACCGGGCCGACATGACCAACGCCGCCGATGTCGAGGCCCTGGTAAAGGCGGCCACGGCGGCATTCGGTGGTCAGATCGACCTGCTGGTGAATGTCACGGGCGGCTTGGTGGCACGCAAGCTGCTGGCCGATATGGATGCCGATTTCTTCAGCCATGTCATGGACCTGAATGTGAAATCGGCCTTCCTGGCGACCCGGACCGTGGTGCCGCTGATGCCGCGCGGCGGCGCCATCGTCAATTTCTCTTCCCAGGCAGGGCGCGATGGCGGCGGGTTCGGCGCGTCCGCCTATGCCACGGCCAAGGGGGCGGTGATGACCTTCACCCGCGCCATGGCCAAGGAACTGGGCCCGTCCGGCATCCGCGTCAACGCCGTCTGCCCCGGCATGATCAGCACCAGCTTCCATGACACGTTCACGAAGGCGGAAGTGCGTACGAATGTCGCCGCCTCCACGCCCCTGCGGCGGGAGGGGGAGGCGCAGGAGGTGGCCGATCTTGTCACCTATCTCCTGTCGGATCAGGCGGCCTTCATCACGGGCGCCTGCATCGACATCAATGGCGGCACCTTCTTCTCCTGACCTTATAACAATCTCCCTTGATCGTGACCGATCAAGGGAGATTTCGTGTTCCCTCAACGCCGGGCGGCGGCATACGCCGCCTTGGCTCACGGCAGCACGCGGTGCCGGGCCGGCCGTCGCCGGCCTCCCATCTGCCAAGGGTCAAACCCTCGGCAGATGGGTATTATCGGGCGTGATCAAAGGGTGAGTTTATCGTGTGACCGGTTGAGATGGAACGGTCCCAACCGGCCACACGATAAATCCCAAGATCAGGCGCCGTTCCCCGTCTCCGGGTCGCGCCTTTGTTGTTCGAACAATGACAAGATCGCGCCCAGCCGTTCGGCAAGCTGGTCGACCTGTGGCGCGGTCATCATCGTCAGGTGGTTGCCCGGCACGGTTTCCACCAACGTTGGCCCGTCGCTATAGCCGGTCCAGCCCCAATATGGATCGTTGCGCAAGTCCGGGGGCATACCCGCCAGGAAATCATCCAGCAACTCGCCCGCCTTGAACAATGCCACCGGCACCCGGCGGCTGGTCGCCGGTTGATAGACGATCTGGGCCTGCGCCCTGTACACCTCGGCAAAGCCACGGATCTCGGCTGCATCCGTGCCGGCCTGCACGGCGCCCATCGCCTCCAGGGCCCTGGTCAGCGCTTCGACCTGCTGGTCCCATGTCTTTCCGGCCAGTTGTTCGTGGCGAAGGCCGTGGGGTCTGGCGAACATGGTGCACAGGATATCGGCGATGGTCAGCAGCCAGCGCGTATCGTCCCATCCTTCCTGCGGCAGGTCGGTGCGCGGGCCGGGCGCACCGGTGTCCAGTACGGCGACCCCCGCAACCGTTTCACCGGCTTCCAGCAGTTGGCGCGCCATCTCGAACGCGACCCAACTGCCGAAGGAGTGGCCGCCCAGCAGATAGGGTCCCTTCGGCTGTATCGCGCGGATGGCCCGCAGGTTTTCCGCCGCAATATCCTCGATCCGGTCCAGCGGCACGGTGGCCCCATCCAATCCGGATGCCTGCAGGCCGTAGAACGGCCGCCCCTGGGCTTTCAGGCTCTCTGCCAGTGCCCGCAGGTAAAGAACGCTGCCCCCCGTTCCCGGCATGCAGAAGAAGGGCAGGCCGGTCCCCTGCGGCTGTATCGCGATCAGGGGAGAGAAGGCGTCGGGGGCCGGTTGTTCCAGCCATTGCGCCAGCGCATGGATGGTCGGTCTGGCCATCAGTTCCGCCAGGGGAAGCCGGCGGCCGAAGCTTTCCTTGACCATGGTCATATGGCGGATCGCCAAAAGCGAATCCCCCCCCAGATCAAAGAAATTGTCGTGAATGCCGATAAGGGTGAAGCCGAACAGCGTTTCCCACAATGCCGCCAGCTTCGTCTCGCGCATGGTGCCCGGCGCGGTATAGTCCGTCGCCAGGGCCGGCCGTGCGTGCAGGGGCGGTGGTAGCGGTGCGGCGGTCGGGGCAGGCGGCTTGCGCTCTCCGGCCTGCCGGACCCACCGGTCGAACCGTTCCCCGATATTGCCGGGACACAGGATGACGCGGCCGCTATCGACACAGGTGACGATACGCATCAGCGCTTCTGCCGCCTCCCGCCGCGTCATGCGGATGGCGGAGGCGGCCGGGTCTTGTTCGTCGTCCCCCTGGTCCTCGAACACGCCGATGTCGCAATTGACGCCCAGCCAGCGCATGCCCGGCACGCGCGATTGCGCGGTGACGAAGGCATCGACGAAGGCGTGCGCGCCGGCATAGGCGGAAAACCCAAATCCGCCCAGCACGGACGATGCCGAGGAGATGACGAGGCAGAATTCCACCGCCGTTCCGGCCAGCACCCTTTCCAGAACCCGCAGACCCTGGACCTTGGGTCGGAACTGCGTGCGTGTCTCCGCCTCACCCACCTCCGTGACGGGGCACAGATAGGAGGTGTCGCCCAGCCGGCCTGCGGCATGGATCACGCCCTGCACCGGGCCGAACCGTGACTGCCCCCGTGCGAATGCGGCCCGCACCTGATGTTCATCGGTCACATCGGCCCGGATGGTCAGCAGTTCGGCGCCCAGCGCCTCAATCTGCCGCAATTGGCGGATGCGCTGGCTGTTCTTGTCCTCCGGCCCATGGCTGTCCAGCCATTCATCCCAGCTTTCACGCTCGGGGAACGGCGATGGGCCGACCAGGATCAGGCGTGCCTTCAAGGTTTCCGCCAGATGGCGGGCGAGCATCAACCCCACCCGGCCCAGGCCCCCGGTGATCAGATAGACGCCGCCAGGATGCCAGTCCCCCGCCGCCTGCCGGGCCGGGTCCAGGGTGACAGGCACAAAATCCGGCAGGAACCGCCGGCTCCCCCGATAGGAGACCATCGGTTCCGCGATATCGTCCAGAAGATCGGCCAGCAGCATATCGACGGGTGGCGCCACCTCTCCGATATCCAGGCAGCGGCAGGTGATGTCGGGCATCTCCTGCGGCATTACCAGACAGGGGCCGATCAGGGTCGCCTGGTCCGGGTCGACAGGGTCGTTGCCCCCGACATCGTGCAGATGCCGGGTGATCACGGCCATCCGGACGGCGACACCAGGATACTGGGTGGCAAGGCTACGGCCCAGCAGCAGCAGGCTGTAATAACCGGCGGCTTGCTTCTGGTCGAAGGGCGCATCCTTTGGCACGGACAACGACCAGAAATGCAGCACCATGCAGGGCGGGCGCGCCTGGAGCGCCGCCGCCAGGGCCTGGTAATCCCCCGGTTCGGAGGGGCGGATGGTGAAGGCGTCGGTTTCCTGCCGGTAAACGGTTCCGCTGGTCACACGCACGACGGCGCAGCCGGCATCGCGCAGGCGGGAGAGGATGTGCCCTGCCAGTTCCGAACCGTCGCTGAACACCAGCCACGTCCCGTCCTGCGCCGCAAAACCATCCATGCCCCGCAGCCGCATCGGCAGGGCGGGTTTCCAGGCGGGCAGGGTGAACAGGCTGCCGGGCGCCGGTTTCGATTTCGACACCTGTCGGACGATGACGGCGCTGGGGTCCGGTTCCTCGATGAAGTAGCGCTGCCGCTGGAACGGGTAGCCGGGCAGGGGGATGCGCGTGGCGATATCGGCGGCGTGGTAGGCCGCCCAGTCGATATTGACGCCTTCCATCCACACCCGGCCCAGACTGTCCTGCATCCCCGCCATCTCGCCCCCCTCCTCCACTGCCGCCGCACGGGGCAGGGAAGAGAGGATGATGCGGTCCCGGGCGGCGGCCGGATGGCGGCGGGCCAGGTTGCCCAGGACGGTGCCCGGCCCGACTTCCAGGGCTATCGCGCCCGGATCCGCCAGGATCGTGGCGATGCCCTCGGCGAAGCGGACCGGCTGAAGCAGGTGGCGGACCCAGTATTCGGGATCGGTGGCCTGTTCCGGCGTGATCCAGGTTCCGGTCAGGTTGGAGATGAAGGGGAGGCGCGGGGGCCTGAGCCGGGTGGACCGCAACAGGGTACCGAACGACCGGGCGGCGGGTTCCAGCATCGCCGAATGGAAGGCGTGGGAGGTACGCAGCCGCCGGCCCGGTATCTCCTCCGCCGACAGTCGCGCGGCCAGCGCCTCTACGGCGGGCACCGGGCCGGAGATCACGCATTCCTGTGTCCCGTTGATGGCCGCGATGCCCAGCCCGTCGGTCAGGAATGGGCCAATCTCGCCTGCGGGGCGGCCGACGGCCAGCATGGCCCCTTCCGGCTGTTCCCAGATCAACCGCCCCCGCTCGGCCACGATGTCGAGCGCGGTATCAAGGTCGAAAACGCCGGACAGACAGGCGGCGACATATTCGCCCAGGCTGTGCCCGATCATGGAACGTGGCGTCAGCCCCCACGACATCCACAAGCGGGCCAGCGCATATTCAGTCAGGAACAGGGCCGGCTGGGTCAGGCAGGTCCGGGATAGTTGTTCATCCGCCGCATCCCGGTCGGCCGGAGCCGGGTAAAGCAGGTTGCGCAGGTCAAGGCCGAGCCGTTGTCGCAGCCTTTCGGCCCCGTGGTCGATGGTGGCGCGGAACAATGGCTCCGTCCGGTAGAGTTCCGCCCCCATGCCGGCATATTGGCTGCCTTGGCCTGGAAACAGGAAGACGATGCCGGGCGGGGTGGCCGGCGGCGGTGGCGCCTGCCGGGCGGGATCGGTCAGCGCGCGGATGGCGTCCACCCCGTCGCGGCAGGCAACGGCAAACCGGCAGGCAAAGGCCCTGCGACCGACGGCCAGCGTATAGGAAGCATCGACCAGCGCCGTCTCAGGCCTTGCCGCCAAATGGGCGGCCAGGGCGGCGCGCTGTTGTTCCACGGCGGCCGGGCTGCGGGCAGACAGGACCAGCAACTGATGCGAGCGCGAGGAGGCGGAGGGGGTGCGCGGCGGCGCCTCCTCCACGATCAGGTGGGCATTGGTGCCGCCGATGCCGAACGAACTGACCCCCGCCCGGCGGGGCCGGCCATTATCCACCCAGTCCCGCAGCCGGTCATTAACGAAGAAGGGGCTGCCGGCAAAGTCGATCTGGGGATTGGGGCGACGGAAATTGATGGTGGGCGGGATCTGCCGGTGCTGCAAGGCCAGCACGGTCTTGACCAGCCCCGCCATGCCGGCGGCTGTATCCAGATGGCCGATATTGGGTTTGACCGCGCCCAGGGCACAGGTCTGCACCGCGTCGGTGCCCGCGCGGAAGGCCTGCGTCAGCGCCGCCACCTCGATCGGGTCACCCAGGCGCGTGCCCGTGCCGTGTGCCTCGATATAGGAGATGTCGGAGGGGGAGAGGCCGGCATTCGCCTGCGCCGCCGTGATCACCTGGGCTTGTGCATCGATGCCGGGGGCCGTGAAGGAAACCTTCTGCGCGCCGTCATTATTGACGGCCGATCCCTTGATGACGGCGTGGATCGTGTCGCGGTCGGCCAGCGCCCTGTCCAGGGGTTTCAGCAGGACCACGGCCACGCCGCTGCCCCAGGTGGTGCCGTTGGCATCGGCGTCGAAGGCGCGGCAATGGCCGTCCGGCGACGGGAAGGCATCTTCACGATAGGTATAGCCGGCAATATGCGGCAGCTTGACCGCCACGGCACCGGCCAGCGCCATGTCACAATCGCCCGCCAGCAGGCTGAGACAGGCCTGATGCAGGACCACCAGCGACGTGGAACAGGCGGTCTGTACACTGACGCTCGGTCCCCGCAGGTCCAGCGTGTAGGAGGTGCGGGTGGGCAGGAAATCCTTGTCGTTGGTGAAAATCATCCGCTGCACATCGATCGGGATGCCGGCGAACAGGCTGGGCAGCAGGTTACGGGCCAGGTATCCCGCATGGCTGGACCCGGCGAAAACGCCGATCCGGCTGCCGCGCCGGCCGGCATGGCCCGCATTCTCCAGCGCATGCCAGGCCGTTTCCAGGAACAGCCGGTGCTGCGGGTCCATCACCTCTGCATCCAGGGGCGTGATGCCGAAGAAACCGGCATCGAAGCCGGCAATGTCGGACAGGCAGCCATTGGCCGGCACATAGGCGGGGTTGCTGATCACCGGCTCTGGCACGCCGGCGTCCAGCAGTTCCTGCCGTGTGAAAAAACGGATGCTCTCCCGCCCTTCCCGCAGATTTTCCCAGAAGGTGTCCAGATCATCGGCCCCCGGAAAGCGGCCGGCCATGCCGATGATGGCGATGTCCCGCGACGGGCGCATGGTCGCCGGTGGTGCCACGGGCGCGGCGGCCGGCCTTTCCTCCCCGGCCAGCCAGGCGGCCAGCGTCCGGACCGTGGGATACTGGAACAGGGTGATCAGCGGAAAAGGTTGGGCGGCGTCGGCCTGTAAAGCCTCATGTACACGGGGCAGCAGCAGGGAATGGCCCCCGAGATCGAAGAAGTTATCGTCGGCCCCGATATGCTCCACCCGCAGAACCTCTCGCCACACCGCCGCCACCCGTGCCTCCATGGCCGTGGTGGTGGCGGTGGTGGGCGCGGTAGTGCTGGACGGGGCCTGTTCGGGTGCCGGCAGTGCCTTGCGGTCGGCCTTGCCGTTCGGGGTCAGGGGGAAGGTTTCCAGCAGCATGATCGCACCGGGAACCATATAGGCTGGCAGCCTTTCCCGCAGGAAACCGCGCAGGTCGGCCGCTGCCGGTGCCAGAGCGCCGGCGGCCACGACATAGGCCACAAGCCGCCTGTCGCCGGGCACGTCCTCCCGCGCTAGCACGATGGCGTCGCGCACGCCCTCATGGTGGCGCAGCGCCGCCTCGATCTCCCCCAGCTCAATACGGAAGCCACGGATCTTCACCTGATGATCGATGCGTCCCAGGAATTCCAGGCGTCCGCCGGCCAGCCGCCGCACCTGATCGCCGGTCCGGTAAAGCCGCGCCCCGTTTGAAAACGGATCGGGAATATAACGGTCGGCCGTCAGGCCCGGTTGGTACAGATAGCCACGGGCCAGCCCGTCCCCGCCAATATGCAACTCCCCCGCGATGCCCAGGGGCAGGGGGTGGGCCTGCGGTCCCAGGACATGGAGGCAGGTATTGGCGATCGGACCGCCAACAGGTTCCACCCCCTCTCCCCCGTCGGGGTCGGGCAACACCGGGGCGGCGGCCGACCAGACCGTGGTTTCGGTCGGGCCGTAGAGGTTCCAAAGGCTGGCTCCCCGGTCCAGCAGGGCGCGGCCCAGGGCGCGGGGCAATGCCTCGCCACCGCACAGGGCCTTGAAATTCCGTGCAGGTTGCCAGCCGGTCTCCACCAGGATACGCCAGGTGGCGGGGGTGGCCTGCATGCAGGTGATGGCGTGGGCCGACAAGGCGGCCTGCAGCGCCCGTCCGTCCAGCGCCGTCTCCCGGTCGGCCAGAACAAGCCGGCCGCCGCTGATCAGGGGCAGGTAAAGCTCCAGGCCCGCGATGTCGAAGGATATGGTGGTGACGGCCAGCAGAGCGTCGGCTTCGTTGAAGCCCGGTTCCCGCTGCATGGAGAGCAGGAAGTTCACCAGCGCCCGTTGGTCGACAGCCACGCCCTTGGGCCGGCCGGTCGAACCGGAGGTGTAGATCACATAGGCGATGTTGCCCGCTTCGGCACCGCCGACGGGCCTGCGGTTGCCGGGGTGCCAGTCGGCATCCAGGCATGAAACCGGGCAGCAGGCCTCATCGAACAGGTCGCGCAGGTGGCGCTGGGTCAGCACCAGGGCCGGTCGTGCATCCCCCACCACCTGGACCAGCCGTTCGCGCGGATAGGCCGGGTCCAGCGGGATATAGGCCCCGCCCGCCTTGAGGATGGCAAGGAGCGCCACCACCATGTCGGGCGACCGTTCCACGCACAGGGCCACCAATATTTCCGGCCCCACGCCCAGGGATTGCAGATGGGTCGCCAGATCATCAATGCGCCGCCGCAGGGCGGCATAGGTCAGGTCACTACCCGCGAAGCTCAGCGCCACACGGTCGGGACAGCGGGTCGCCATCCTGTCGAACAGGTCGGGCAGGGTGTGTGCGCCGGTCCCTGCCGTCTGCGGTCCTCGCGCGGCCTGCTGGATGGCGCACAGTTCCGCCGGCCCCATCATGGATATCTGCGACAAGGGCCTGTCCGGTGCCGAAACCATGCCTTCCAGCACTGTCCGGTAATGGCCCTGCAGGCGCCGGACGGTATCTTCGTCGAACAGGTCCGGGTTGTAGTTCCAGCACAGGATCAGATCCGCCGCCTGTTCCTCCACCGTCAGGCTGAGGTCGAACTTGGCGGTGGTTTCCTGCTGCGGTACCGGGATCAGGGTCAGTCCCGCCACCTCCGTCCGCATGGAGGGGGCGCGCAACTGGAACGACACCTGCACCAGGGGCGCGTGGCTGAGCGTGCGCGTGGGGCGCAGTTCCTCCACCAATTGTTCGAAGGGCAGTTCCTGATGGTCCAGCGCCTCCAGCGCCGTTCGCCGCACCCGGTCCAGCAGGACATGGGTCGACGGGTTGCCGGACAGGTCCAGGCGCAGGACCAGGGTATTGATGAACAGGCCGACCAGACCTTCCAGCTCCGCCCTTGTGCGGCCGGCCACGGGGCTGCCGACCAGGACATCCTGCTGCCCCGCATACCGGCTGAGCAGCAGGGCGAAGCCGGCCAGCAGGGTCATGTACAAGGTCGTGCCGGCCGACTGTCCCAGGTCGCGCAGATGCCGCGTCAGGTCGGCATCCAGCACCCCGTCAAGGCTGGCCCCGCGATAGGTCTGGATAGGCGGGCGGGGCCGGTCGGTGGGCAGGGCCAGCATGTCCGGCGCCCCCGCCAGCCGGCCACGCCAATGCGCCAGTTCCCCCGCCAGGAACGCACCTTGCAGGCGCTGGCGCTGCCAATGGGCGAAATCGACATAGTGCAGGGGCAGCGGCGGCAGGGGGGACGGCAGTCCCTGGCGGAAGGCGCCATAGAGTGCGGCCAGTTCCCGCATGATCAGGTCCAGCGACCAACCGTCAGAGACGATATGATGCATGGTCAGCAAGAACAGATGGCCGCCATCGGGCAACGGCACCAGTGTCGCCTGCAACAGCCTGTCACCGGCCAGATCGAAATGGCGCGCGGCTTCGGCCGCCACCAGCATTTCCTGTGCGGCCGCAGGGGCCATGCCGTCGGGCAGCGTGCGGATGGAAAGCGGGCATTCCGCCGTTTCATGGATCAGCAGGGCCGGTTGCCCGTCCCGCAGCACAAAATTGGTCCGCAGCACGGCGTGCCGCTGGACAAGGGCGTTCAGCGCCTGTTGCAGCGACGGCGTGTCCAGTGCCCCGTCCAGCCGCACGGCCATGGGCATGGTGTAGGTGGCGGCACCGGGTTCCAGACGGTCCAGGAACCAGAGCCGTTGCTGCCCGAAGGACAGGGGCGGCGGCTGGTCGGCCGGTACCGGTCCGATGATATCGTCACGTGGGGTGGCCAATGCCTGTGCCCGGCGCAGAAAATCCAGGATCTCTGGTTTGCGGGCCGAGATTTCACCCGCCAGCGTGGGCGTCAGGGTGCCTTTCGGCGCCCGGCAGCGCAATTCCTCCCCCTGGACCGACAGGGCGACGCCAAGGTCGCGCAGCCGCGCGATGAACGTCTCGATCGTGGTCACGGGGGGCGTCACAGGCTGATCTCCTCTTCATCGTCCAGCAGGTCGCCGGCCGGTGCCGCCTGCTGTCGGGCGGCCCACAGGATGGTGTCCAGATGCGCGGCCACTTGCCGGACAGTCGGGCCTTCGAACAGGACGGGCAGGGGCAATGCCACATCCAGCATCTGGCGGACATGGGCGGTGAAACGGGTGGCCAGCAGGGAATGGCCGCCCAGCGCGAAGAAATCGTCGTCGATGCCGACCTGCTCCAGCGACAGGATCTCCGCCATGATCCCCACCAGCGTCGTTTCCAACGGGGTGCGGGGCGGGGACAGGGTCTTCGTTACGGGCCGGTCCGGGGGCGGCAGGGCACGCCGGTCCAGCTTGCCGTTCGGGGTCAGCGGAAACTGGTCCAGCACCACCAGATCCGACGGGATCATATAGGCCGGCAGCCGGTCTTTCAGCCAGCCGCGCATCCTCTCCCGGTCGGGCGGGACGCCCTGTCGCGGCAGCAGGTACGCCACCAGCCGCTGATCGTCCGGGGTTGTGCCCCAGAGGGTGACCGCCGCCTGCGCCACCTCCTCCAGCTCGGCCAGGGCGGTTTCGATCTCGCCCAGTTCGATGCGGAAACCGCGCAGCTTTATCTGTTGATCCATGCGGCCCAGGAAAAGCAGGGTGCCGTCCGCCGTCCATCGCACCAGATCGCCGGTACGATAGAGGCGACGGCCTTGTTCCGCGCTGAACGGATCGGGGATAAAACGCTCCGCCGTCATGCCGGGACGGCCCAGATAGCCCTGGGCAACCCCGGTGCCGCCGATCAGCAACTCCCCCGGTACGCCCAGCGGCATCAGGTGATGCCCGGTGTCCGCGACATACAGGCCGGTATTGGCGATTGCGCGGCCGATCGGTTCCGACGGTTCGGCATGGGTATGCGGGGCGGCCGGATGCCGGGCGGACCAGATGGTGGTTTCCGTGGGGCCGTACAGGTTCCACAGTTCCACGCCGGTTGCGGCCATGCGGGTGGCAAGGTCGCGGGGCAGCGCCTCGCCCCCGCACAGGGCCCGCCGGATCGGTGCGCCCCGCCAGCCGGCATCCAGAAGCATCCGCCAGCTTGCCGGCGTGGCCTGCATTACGGAGGCGCCGCACCGCACGATCTCCTCGTGCAGCAGGAAACCGTCGGCGGCGACGTCCCTGCCGGCCAGAACCAGCCGCGCCCCTGTCAGAAGCGGCAGGTACAGTTCCAGGCCGGCAATGTCGAAGCTGATGGTGGTGACCGCCAGCAGCACATCCGCCGCGTCCAGTCCCGGCGCCTCTGCCATGGTGGTCAGGAAATTCACCAAGCCCGCCTGCGTGACCTGCACCCCCTTGGGCCGGCCGGTCGAGCCGGAGGTGTAGAGCACATAGGCCAGTTGCCCCGGCACACTGGGGCGGTGCGGATCGGTTGACGGGCAGTCCGCCAGCGCCGGATCGGCGTCCAGGCACAGCACCGGCGACCGTACATCGGTCAGGGACGGGCGCAGGTGCGACTGGGTCAGCAGGATTGCGGCCCCTGCATCGGACAGCATGAACCGGATGCGGTCGGCCGGAAAGCCGGGGTCCAGGGGAACCGGCACGGCGCCGGCCTTCTGAATGCCCAGCAGGCCGACCAGCATGTCCGGCGACCGTTCCACCAGCAGCCCGGCCAGGTCACCCGGCCCGATGCCCAGTGCGCGGAGCCGGTGCGCCAAGCGGTTGGCGCGGCGGTTCAGGGCGCGATAGCTGATCTCCTGGTCACCGGTGACCAGCGCGATCCGGTCGGGGGTGCGCCGCACCTGTTCCTCAAAAAGGTCGGGCAGGGTGCGGGCGGGCGACGGCATGTCGCGCGCCGTGTCGTTCCAGTCATGGACCAGAAGCCGGCGCTCGCCTTCTGGCATCAGGCATTCCGACACCCAGGCCGCCACCGTGCGTTCCGCCCCGGCGCCCAGGCCGGACAACAGGCCCAGCAGATGATCCAGCATCCGTTCCGCCGCCCCATCATCGATACGGTTGCGGTCATAGGTAAGCTTCAGCGGCATTTCCCGCCCGCCTGCCGCGGTCAGGGTCAGCGGGAAATTGTTCTGTTCCAGCAGCCTTACATCGGTCACGGTCAATGCGCCCGCTTCCTCCAGCGTGGCGTCCATCGGATAGTTTTCGAATACCACCACGCTTTCGAACAAGGGATCGCGCGATGCAACCCCGCTCCAGCCATGGATTGCGGTCAGCGGGGCGTACATGTGCTGGTCGCGGGCGATCTGTGCATCCTGCAACGCCGACAGGAACGGGCCTACGGCCTGTTCAGGCGCGATGCGTACCCGCACCGGCAGTGTGTTGATGAACAGGCCGACCATCTTGTCGACCTCCGCAATCTCCGGCGGCCGGCCAGAGACGGTGGTGCCGAACAGCACATCGTCGGTCCGGCCGTACCGGCCCAGCAGAACGGCCCAGGCCCCCTGCACCAGCACGCCCAGCGTCAGCCGGTTCGTCTGCGCGAAGCGGGTCAGCGACTGGCTCTGTCCGGTCGTGAGGTGGCGTTCCACCTCCGCGAAGTCCGGTTCCATGGCGCGGGCCGGGCGATCGACGCCCAGGGCCGTCGGCGTGTCGAAATCCGCCAGCGCCCCGCGCCAGAACGCCTCCGCCCGCCCCATATCCTGCCGGCCCAGCCAGTCGATATAGGTGCGGTAGGGCGGCGGACTGGCAAGGTCGGCATCGCGGCCGGCGGCAAAGGCCGCGTACCAGTACAGCACCTCTCGCATCAGGATGGGCAGGCACCAGCCGTCCGTCAGCAGGTGATGGTGGCTCCAGACGAACCGCCAGGCCTGGTCGTCCACCCGGATCAGGGTGCAGCGCATCAGGGGGGCTTCATCCAGGGTGAAGCCGCGCAGCCGGTCGGCACGCAGATGGTCCTCCAGCCGGGTTTGCGCGGTGACAGTGTCCGTACCGTGCCAGTCCAGTTCCTGCCAGGGCAGGTCGGCATGGTGCAGTACCACCTGCACCGGATCGGTCCCGGCATCGGGCAGGAACAGGGTACGCAGGCTGGGATGGCGTTCCAGCACGCGCTGCCACGCGCGGCGGAAGGCATCCACACGCAGCGCCCCTTCCAGCCGGGCGGCCAGTTGAATGACATAGGCGCCGGACCGGGGCTGATACAGGGCGTGGAACATCATGCCCTGCTGCAGGGGGGACAGCGGATAGGCATCCTCCACCGCCCGGCCCCAGCGATCGAACAGGGTCGCCAGACCCCGGTCGCCCAGGGTGGCCAGCGGAAAGTCGGACGGGGTGTAGCCACCGGCGCCCGGCCGGGCGCATTCACCGACAATCGTTTCCAGTTCGCGGACGAACCGTTGCGCCAGCCCCTCCACCGTTCGCCGTTCATGCAGATTGTGGCTGTAGGTCCAGATGAATTCCAGCCGGTCGGCGCGCAGCAGGCCGTTGATCTCAATTACAAAGCGGCGCTGTCCGGCGCGGCTCTGGTCGCTGCCGATATCCTCTCCCGCTTCACCCAGGATGATCGGGTCGGGCCGTGCCTGTTCGAACCGGCCCAGATAGTTGAAGCTGATCTCCGGATCGCCGGCCAGGGCGGCGCGCACCGCCGGATCAGGGCTGAGATGGCGCAGCACGCCATGCCCGATTCCCTGGCCCGGCACGGCCCGCAGCGCTTCCTTCACCTGTTTCAGCGTCGCGACCGCTTCCTCCGTCCCGCCACCGGGCAGGGCGATGGGATAGGCCGCCGTGAACCAGCCTACGGTGCGTGACAGGTCGATCTCCGGGAACAAGGCCTCGCGGCCATGGCCTTCCAGCATCAGCAGCAGGCCGGGCCGGCCGGTCCATCCGGCAAAGGCGCGGACCAGGGCCGTCAGCAGCACGTCATTGATCTGCGCGCGGTAGACGGGCAGGGATTGATGCAGCAAGGCCTGTGTCGGTGCCGCCTCCAGCCGGACGATGACATTTTCCGCCGATGCGGCCGTGTTGGGAAGGGCGGCGATGTCGCGCGGCAGCGGCGGCGCCTGAACCGCCATCTGGTCGCGCCAGAAGTCCAGTTCGGCGCGGGCCAGGGCGGTACCCGCATGCTGGGCCAGCCGGCGCGACCAATAGGGGAAAGACGTCGTCTTGGCGGGCAGGGTAATCGGCTGTCCCCGGCGCAGATCCGCCAAGGCGGCGGCAAGGTCACCGATGAGGATACGCAGCGACACCCCATCCACGACAAAGTGATGGATGACCAGCAGCAGCCGGTCCGCCCCGTCATTGCCCATCCGGAACAAGGCGGTTCGCAGCAGGGGCGGACGGGTCAGGTCCAGGTCGCGTTGCAGCCCTTCGGCCACCGCCGTCAGGGCTGCCACCCGGTCGGGCCGGTCGCTGAAATCATGGAACTGGAAGGGGATGGTATCGATGCTGTCGGCGATGTCGATGCGCGGCATCTCCCCCCTGCCGCCCAGGAAACGGGCGCGCAGCATGTCATGGTGGCCGATCAGCCGGTGTATAGCGGCCTGCACCAGATCGGGTTCCAGGCCCGCTGTCACCTCCAGCAGGACCGACTGGTTGAAATGCCATGGTTCCGGCGGCAACGCGTCATAGAACCAGCCCAGGACCGGTGTCGGCGTGACGGGGCCGTGAATCATCCCCTGGTCGGCCTGGATGGCGGCCTGTTCCGGCACGGCGCGCGCCAGTTCGGCGATGGTCTGATGCTGGAACAATTGCCGGACGCTGATGGCGAAGCCCGCCCGGCCGGCGCGGTTGGCGATCTGGATGGACAGGATGGAATCGCCGCCCAGGCTGAAGAAATTATCGTGGATGCCCACCTGCTCCACGCCCAGCACCTCCCGCCAGATGCCGGCCAGCAGCATTTCTGTCGGGGTGCGCGGCGGGGCGTGGACAGCATCGCCCGCCGCCTGGTCCGGCGCCGGCAAGGCACGACGGTCAAGCTTCCCGTTGGCGGTAAGGGGCAGGGCTTCCAGCGTCACGAAGGCGCCGGGGATCATGTAATCGGGCAGACGTTCGCCCAGATAGGCGCGCAGTGCCGCCGGCTCCGGTACGTTCCCCACAAGATAGGCCACCAGCCGCCGGACCCGCCCGCCGCTTTCCTCGGGCAGCACCACGGCGTCCCGGATCGCGGGATGGGCGGATAACAGCGCCGCAACCTCTCCCGGTTCGATACGGAAGCCGCGTATCTTCACCTGGCTATCGTCGCGGCCGATAAAGTCCAGGTTGCCGTCGCGGCGTCGGCGGACGCGGTCACCGGTATGGTACAGCCGCGCGCCCGGCGTGAACGGGTCGGGGATGAATTTTTCCGCCGTCAGGGCGGGGTGGGACAGGTAGCCGCGCGCCACCTGTGGCCCACCGATCAACAGCGCGCCGGGCACACCGGCCGGTTGCGGGTTGAGGCAGGTGTCCAGGCAATAGAGCCGGCTGTGCGGGGCAGGGCGGCCGATGGGGACGGGCCCCGTCCGATCCGCCGGCACCACCCGATGCACGCTGGCCCAGACCGTGGCCTCCGTCGGTCCATATTCATTATGAAGCGCCGTGCCCGGCAGCCGTTCCGTATGGCGGGCGGCCAGTTCCGGCGGCATCGCCTCCCCACCCAGGATGACGGTGCGAAGCGGCCAGGTCTGCCCCGGCGTCAACAGGTCCAGCAGCGGCTGATAGGACAGCGGGACCAGCATCATGTGGGAGGCCTGCGCCTGCCTGACGCGGTCCAGCAGGCGTTGCGGGTCCTGCGCCAGATCCGTCGGTTCCAGATGCAGGACACCCCCCTGGCACAGGGTCCAGAAGATGCAGCCGCCCGCCACGTCGAAGCCCAGGGGCTGGAGCAGCAGCATCGCGGAAACCGTGTCCGCATAGTGGGAAAGGCGCGCCAGGGTCGAGTGAACCAGATTGGCGTGCGACACCTGCACGCCCTTTGGCCGCCCCGTCGAGCCTGACGTGTGGATGACATAGGCAACGGCGTCGGGCGGCACCATCCGGTCCGGATTGCCGTCGCCAACGCCTGGTGCCCGCAGGTCCGCCACCAGATGCGGGATGATGGTGCCGGGCAGCCCCGCCGCAAGGGACGGCTGGGTCAGCACCAGAGCGACCCCGGCCTCCTGAAGGATGAAGGCCATGCGGTCGGCTGGCGTTTTCGGTGTCAGCGGCACATAGGCGCCGCCGGCCTTCAGGATGCCCAGCAGCCCCACAAGCATGTCTATGCATGGTTCCAGATGCAGGCCGACCGTCACCTCCGGCCCGACACCCAGGGCGATCAGCCGGCGGGCGACACGGTTGGCCATGCGGTTCAGCATGCCATAGGTCAGCATATCCTGGCCGTGGGCCAGCGCGGGCCGGTCAGGGGTCAGCGCCGCCTGACGTTCGAACAGCGCGTGGATGGTCGGGGCCGGCGCCACGGCAGCCGGTCCCCGGTTCCAATCGACCAGGATCGATTGACGCTGTGCCGCGTCCAGCAGCGGCAGCATGTCGATATCGGCGTCTGGTGCGGCGGCCATGGCATCAAGGATGCGGCCATACTGGTCGACCATGCCGGTTATGGTGTCGGCATCGAACAGGTCGGTGTCATATTCCACCGCGCCATGCAAGGCGCCGGCCCGTTCCTCCAGCGACAGGACAAGGTCGAACTTCGCCGATACCGACACAGGCTCGACCATTGTCAGCGACAGGTCCCCCATCTCCATATCCGGCATCGGGGCGTTCTGCAGGACAAACATCACCTGGAACAGCGGCGTGTGGCTGAGGCTGCGTTCGGGCTGCAGCGCGTCCACGACCTGTTCGAACGGCACGTCCTGATGGTCATAGGCTTCCAGCGCCGTTTGCCGGACCCGTTCCAGAAGCCGGCGCACCGACGGATGGCCCGACAGGTCCAGGCGCAAGGGCATGGTATTGACGAAAAAGCCGACCAGCGCCTCCAGCGCCGCCTGGTTGCGGTTCGCGATGGGCGATCCGATCACCAGATCAGTTGTGTCACCCAACCGGCCCAGCAGGACGGCGAAGCCGGCCAGCAGGGTCATGAAGGGTGTTGCCCCCGTGAGGGTGCCCAGATGCCGGACCCGGGCCGTCCGCGTGGCATCCAGCGTGAAAGCCTGGATGCGGCCGCGATGGCGGCGCATGGGCGGACGGGGCCGGTCGAACGGAAGGTCCAGCACGGCGGGCGCACCGGCCAGCCGGCCGGTCCAATAGCGTAGCTGGGTTTCCAGCATCGGCCCATCCAGCCATTTCCGCTGCCAGACGGCGTAATCGGCATATTGGACCGGCAGGTCGGGCAGGGGGCTGGGCCGTCCGGCGCAAAACGCCCGGTACAGCGCCGCCATTTCCTGAAAGATCACCCCGATCGACCATTGGTCGGCGATGATATGGTGCAGTGTCACGGCCAGAACATGATCCGTTGCCGTCAACCGCAACAGGGTGACGCGGAAAAGCGGGTCATGGGCCAGGTCGAACGGATGGTCGCTTTCCGCCGCCAGATGGCGGTTCAATTCCGCCTCGCGCGCGGCGTCGGGCAGCCCGTCCAGCGTGACCACCCGCATCAGGCTGCTGCCCGCCGGCAGCACCGATTGCACGGGCTCGCCGTTCCGCTCACCAAAGCGGGTGCGCAGGGCGTCGTGCCGTCGCGCGATTTCCGCCACCACGCCGTCCAGGGCCGCCACGTCCAGCGGCCCGCCGATGCGGATGGCGCCGGCGATGTGATAGGCGAGGCTGCGCCCTTCCAGCCGGTCCAGGAACCAGAGGCGCTGCTGCGCGAAGGACAGGGGGGCTGCCTCGCGTTCGGCAGCGGTCAGGGCCGCGACGGGTGGCAGCAGGGTCCCCGCCCGTGTGTCGCGGGCGCTCAACCGTTCCGCAAGGCCGCGCACCGTGGGCATGTCGAACAGCGCCTTGATCGGCAATTCCACCGACCAGGCGTCACGGATGCGGGAGATGACCTGGATGGCCAGCAGGGAATGGCCGCCCAACTGGAAGAAATTATCATCGATCCCCACCCGCGCGATGCCCAGCACCGTAGCCCAGATTTCCGCCAGCCCCGTTTCTTCCGGGGTGCGCGGGGCCTGGAAGGTGTTTTCCCGCATCGTGTCGGTGGGTGCCGGCAGGGCACGGCGGTCGATCTTGCCATTCGGGGTCAATGGCAACCGGTCCAGGCACAGAATGGCGGATGGCACCATGTAATCCGGCAGCCGTTCGGCCATGCGCCGGCGCAGATCCCCGACCAGCGCCCGGGCCCGCCCGCTTCGCCCCGGATCATTGGCCACGGGGGCCGCCGCCATGTCCGCAGGAATGGGCAGGCCGGCCGGATCATCGGCCCCGCCCAGGATCGCATCAAAATGTCCCGGCAGCGCCGACCAGCCGCATGTCACGGACAGGCCCAACTCCCGGCCCAGTTCCCACAGCCATTCCGGATCGATGCCGCCTGCCAGCGTCTGTCGCAGGTGGCTGCGCATCGTGCCGACGGTGTCCGGTGCCGACCCACCCCGCAGCCAGGCCAGGACCTGCATATCCTGTGCAAGCCGGCGGTTGCGCAGGTTCCGGATGATGAACGCCTGTCCCGCGACGGTCCGCTGCGTCACCATCATGCGCAGTCGTTCCGGCGTCGGGTCGTCCCCGGCGTCGATGATTTCGGCGATGGGCGGGCTGGTCGCACCCGCACCGATGCGCAAAACGACATCGTAGCGGAAGCGGTTCATCTCATTATCGGCATTGCCGCGCCGGATCTGTTGGCGGACCTGGCCGATCCGGGGGAACCGGGCCGGCAGGGTGGCGAACAGGGCGGGGTTCAGCAGCAATTCCTCTTCCTGTTCCACCTTGCCGGCCACCCGGCGGTGCAATGTCGCCCCGTCGCAAGCATCCTCGGCCTGATGGAACTGCACCGAGGCATGCTGGAGTTCCAGCAGCGGCAGCGACCGCAGGTCGCCCAGGAAGATGGAACCGCCATCGTCCACGCAGGCGATGGCCGCCTCCAGCACCGACAGGAAATACTCCAGGCCGGGGAAATATTGGGATACGGAGTTGATGATGACCAGATCGAACCCGCCCTCGTGCCCGGCCCGGACATCATGCGCATGCCGGTTCAGCAGCCGGACATTGTCCAGCCCTAGCGCGCGCACCCGCGCCTCCAGCGCCGTAAGCACGGTGGCGGAGAAATCCACCCCCACATAGGCGCCCACCTGCGGGGCGATGCGTGTCAGCAGCAGGCCGGTGCCGCAGCCGATCTCCAGCACGCGGGACGGCCGCAATGCCAGGATCCGGGCCACCGTGTGGTCCACCCATTCCCGCATCTCCGCCGGTGGGATCGGCGCGCCGGTATAGCTGCTGTGCCAGCCGCTGAGGTCCGGTGCCTCCACGGCGTCGATATCGGGGGTCCGGTAATTCCCGTCCCAGACCGTCCGCCATTTTTCCACCTGCGCCGTCTCCGGCGCCGGCCCGTCGGGTTCCCAGCCGGCCTCCGGCTCGACATAGGCGACCAGTTGCTGGTGGCCCGGCTGATCCTCCCGGCAGAGCACGACGCCGGCATGGACGCCGGGATGCCGTTGCAGAACCGCTTCGATTTCCCCCAGCTCGATCCGGAAACCCCGGATCTTCACCTGATGGTCCATCCGCCCCAGGAAGGCGATCCGGCCGTCGGGCAGGGCCCGCGTCAGGTCGCCCGTGCGGTAAAGCCTAGCCCCCGGCTGCTGGCTGAAAGGATCGGGGATAAAACGTTCCGCCGTCATCGCCGGCTGGCGGCGATAACCACGGGCCAGACCGGTGCCGCCGATCAGCAACTCCCCCGGAAAGCCGGGAGGAAGCGGGTCTATGCCGCCATCGGCGATATGGATGCTGGTATTGGCGATGGGCTGGCCGATGGGCTGGCGATCCTCCGCCCCACCGCCATCAACCTGGGCGACCCGCGTGATCGTCGACCAGATCGTGGTCTCCGTCGGGCCGTACAGGTTCCAGAGGTCGGCCCCGGTTGCCAGCAACCGTTCCGCCAGATCACCCGGCAGAGCCTCGCCACCGCAGAACAGCCGGCCCGGACACGGTCCCTGCCAACCCGCCGCCAGCAGCAGCCGCCAGCTTGCCGGTGTGGCCTGCATGATGGTCGGGACCACCTGTTCCAGCATCCGACGCAGGGCGAAGCCGTCGGCCGCCACCTCCCGCGATGCCAGTTCAACCCGCGCCCCGGCGATCAGCGGCAGATAGAGTTCCAGGCCGGCAATGTCGAAGGAGATGGTGGTCACCGCCAGCAGACGGTCATCCGCCCCGATCCCCGGCTTTTCCGCCATGGAGAGCAGGAAATTGGCCAGCGCCGCGTGCCCGACCTGAACACCCTTGGGAGTGCCGGTGGAACCGGATGTATAGATCACATAGGCCAGACTGTCGGGGTCGATGGGCCGCACCGGCCGGGGAGGGGCCGCTTCGATGACGTCCCACTGCGTGTCCAGGCACAGGACCGGCAGTTCCGGGTCTGCCAGCAGTCCCGCCGTGCCGTGCCCGGCCAACAGCATCCGCAGCCCGGCATGCGCCGCCATGTAGGAAAGCCGTTCGGGCGGGAAGGCGGGGTCCAGCGGCACATAGGCGGCCCCGGCCTTCAGGATGCCCAGCAGGCCGACCAGCATCTCCACCGACCGGTCCATGCAGATCCCGACCAGCGTTTCCGGACCCACCCCGTTCCGGTGCAGATGATTGGCCAGTTGTTCTGCCCGCCGGTTCAGGGCGGCATAACTCGCCATCCGTCCATCATGGCAAATGGCGATACGGTCCGGGTTTCGTTTCGTAGACAGAACAAAAAGATCGGGCAATGTGGGCGCCCCTGGCCAATGCCGCGCCGTATCATTCCGGTCTCGTAATGTATTCTGCCGTTCCGCCTTCTCCATCAGCGGCAGGCGGGCCACGGGCATGTCCGGTGTGGCGGCAAGGCCCGACAGCAAAGCCGCATAGCACCGCACGAGATGTGCGATGCTGCCCTCGTCGAACAGGTCGGTATTATATTCCAGTTCACCGGCAAGCCCGTGCCGGCTTTCCTCCAGCTTCAGGGTCAGGTCGAACATGGCGGCGCCCGCGTCCTGCGGCACCATCGTCATATGCAGATCGCCCAGCCGCGCGCCCTCGGCGTCGGTATTCTGGTTCTGCAAGATGAACATGCATTGGAACAGCGGCGAGAAGCCCAGGTTCCGTTCGGGCCGCAAAGCCTCCACCAGCCGTTCGAACGGCACATCCTGATGGCGGAAGGCTTCCAGACAGGTCTGCCGGACCTGCGCCAGCAGGTCCCGCCCGCCAGGATTGCCGGCAAGATCGACCCGCAAGGCCAATGTGTTGACGAAGAAGCCGATCAGCCCCTCGACCTCTTCCCGGCGCCGATTGGCGATGGGGGAGCCGATGACGACGGTTTCCTGACCGGCGTAACGCCCCAGCAGGGCGCCGAAACCGGCCAGCAGTGTCATGAACAGCGTGGTGCCGGTGGATTTGCCCAGCGCCTTCACCCCCTCCACCAGGGTCGGGGGCAGGGTGAAGTAATGGACCCGTCCCGTGAAGGTCTGTACCGGGGGGCGCGGCCGGTCGGTGGGCAGCGTCAGCAGGGCCGGTATGCCGTCCAGCTTCTCCCGCCAATAGGCGACCTGGCCGTCCAGCCGGTCACCGCCCAGCATGGCCCGCTGCCAGCAGGCGTAATCGGCATATTGGATGGGTAGCGGCGGCAGCGGTGACGGCGCCTTGCGCGCGAAGGCGGGATAGAGGCTGGTCACCTCCTGCAGCAGCACCTTGCCGATGGACCAGCCGTCCGACACGATATGGTGGATATTGATCAGAAGCGTATGGCATTCGGCCGCCGAACGCACCAGAACCAGCCGCAACAGCCTGTCGCGCGCCAGATCGAAGGGCCGGCGGGCCTCACGCGTGGCAAGTTGCCGCAAGGCGGCGTCCCGCTCCGCATCCGGCAGGTGGCTCAGATCGACCAGGGGCAGGGTGCAGGCCGCCGCTTCATGGATGACCTGCACGGGCTGGCCATCCCGCAGGATAAAATTGGTCCGCAATGCTTCGTGACGGCGCACGATCTCCGTGAAGACCGCTTCCAGCGCCGTCACATCCAGTAGCCCTTCCAGCCGGACGGCGTTGGGCATGTTGTAGACGGGGCTGGGCCCTTCCATCTGGTCCAGGAACCACAGCCTTTGCTGGGCATAGGAAAGGGGTGGCGCGTCACCCGCCGGACGCGATGGGATACGGTCGGCGTCCCGCTTGGGTGCAGCCGGGGCCTGGGGCGCCACGGCCGTCAAACGCTCCAGCAAGGCACGTTTGCCGGGCGAAAGGGCGGCCAGGCGTTCGGCCAGTTCCTGCGACGGGGGGCGGTTCATGGATTGCTGGTCCCCGTCAGCAGGTCGATGGGCAATTCACCGCTGGCCAGCAATGCCTCCACCTCCGCTTCGGACAGGGTGTCCAACCGGTCCAGGAGATCGGCCAGATCCGGCCCCGCGGCGGGTGCCGGCGCTGTCGTGCCCAAACTCTCCGACAGGCGGGCGATGGTGGGGGCGGCGAACAGCGTGTCCACCTCCACCTCCGCCTGGAAGATGCGCCGCAGCCGGGATACCAACTGCGCGGCGATCAGGGAATGGCCGCCCAGATCGAAGAAATTATCGTGGATGCCGATCCGGTCGATGCCCAGGATTTCCTGCCACAAGGCGGCGACCGCCGTTTCCTGTTCATTCCGGGGGGCGACATAGGGGACAAGGTCTGGGCGTTGATGGCCGCCACCGGCGGGCGCGGCCGTGGTCTCCGTCCGCCCTTCATCCTGTGCCGTGCGCTGGGCAAGGATCGTCTTCATCCGGGTGGCCGGGTCACTTGTGGCCACCAGAATCCGCCCGCCGGGTGCCAGCCGGGCCACACGCTCGAAAGCATCGGCCCCTTCCGCCGCAGTCAGGGCCGCGCCGGCATCGGCTGCTTCACCGTCGGTCCACCGGTCCCAGTCCACCACCGTCCAGCCGCGCCGTTCGGCGAAGGCATCGGCAAAGGCAGCCGCAATGGCATGCAAGGCCTGACCCGGCCCGCCGATTTCCGCCCCCAGCGATGACATCAGCATGCAGGTGGCGGTGGGGCGCAGCCGCAGAACATCGTCCAAGGCCGCCAAGACCTGCTGTTGCGTTTGCCAGTACCGGTCCCGCGTGGCGGCATCCAGATCGGTGATCAGGCGCAGGGGCCGCGCCTCATCCATCCCGGCGGCGTGGATGATCCCATCAATGGGACCCAGCCGGGCCTCGATCCGGGCCAGCGCGGCGGTGAGAGAGGCGGTGTCGTAGGATGCGACCCGCGCGACCACGGCATCGTCCCCGGGTTCGGCGTCATCGTCCGTGCCGATCAGGGCCAGCCGCACAGGCCCCATGGCCGCGATCCGGCGTGCCAGGCACAGGCCGATCCCGCCCAATCCGCCGGTAACGGCATAGACACCGCCCGCCCGGAACGGCGATGGCCGGTCTTCGGCCGGTGCGGACCGCACGGGCGACAGGCTGTGGACCCAGCGCCGGCCGCCGCGCAGGGCGATGATCCTTTCATCGGCCGGGGCATCCAGTTCGGCGACAAGCCGCGGGGCAAGGGTGTGCGCTACCGCATCGGCGGGAATATCCACGACCCGGCAATGGGTTCCCGGATGTTCCCAGGGGATGGTGGCCGCCAGTCCGGTCAGCGCGGCCTTGGCCGGATCAATGGTGGTTTCGCCGGCGACATCGCGGGCACGGTCGGTGATGATGGTCAATTCAACCGGTTCGTCCAGCGCCAGCCAGGCCAGGGCCTGGATCAGGAACAGGATGGAGTCTGCGTGGCGGCCGATCTCCGGCCCGCCATCCGGCATCCCGCCGGTCCGGCCCCAGAGATGGATGAGGCGGCGCGGCAGCAGGCCTTGCGCCATCAAACTGTCGCACAGCGCACTGAAATCATCCGCCTGCGCCGGGTTCAGCCGATAGGAGCCGGGCCCTTCCTCGGCAAACGTTGCCCCCGGCCGGACGATCACGACCGGTCGGCCCAGCCGGCCCAGTTCTCCCGCCAGCGCATCGCCAAGCCCCGTATCATCGGCGAACAACAGGCAGGCGTCGCGCCGCGCGACATCGACAGGCGGGGCCACGGCGGGGCGCCATCCGGGCAGGTACAGCCAGTCGGCCGGTGCCGTACGCTGGCCTTCCGCGCGCGGGGCCGCCGCCGCGCCTGAAACCGGGGCGATCCAATAGCTCTGCCGCTGGAACGGATAGGTGGGCAGCGGGACCCGGCGGCGTTTTTCGTCGCGGTAGAAACAATGCCAATCCAGTGCGACACCGCGCGTCCAAAGCGCTGCCACGCCCTGGAACAAGGTTTCCTGCGCCCCCCGTTCCTCACGCGCCTGCGGCAGGGTCTGCAGGCAGGCCGTGGCGCCGCAGCGGGTGGCGAGTGTGCCCAGCGCCCGGCCGGGGCCGACTTCCAGCAGGGGCAGGGGCTCCGCTTCCAGCAGCCGGGTGAGGCCGTCGGCGAAACGCACCGGCTGGCGCAAATGATCGACCCAGTAATCGGGGCTGGTCGCCTGCTCCGGCGTGATCCAGGTGCCGGTCAGGTTGGAAAGGTAGGGGATTTGCGGCACCGTCAGGCGGATGTCCCGCAACAGCGCCCTGTAGGGCTCCAGCACCGGGTCCATCAGATGGGAATGGAAGGCCTGCACCGTGCGGACGCGCGTGCAGACCACGCCTTCGACCTCCAGCCGGGATTGCAAGGCGGCGATAGCCGCCTCCGGCCCGGCCACGGTGCACATGTCGGGCGCGTTCACGGCCGCAAGGTCCAATCCCGGACCCAGCCGCGAACGCACGGTCTGTTCCGACAGGGGCACGGCCAGCATGGCGCCCGGCGCCGTCGCCTGCATCAGGCGTGCCCGTGCGGTGACCAGTGACAAGGCATCGGACAGGGACATGACCCCGGCCAGGCAGGCGGCTACATATTCGCCCAGACTGTGACCGATCATGGCGCGGGGTGCCAGGCCCCAGGCCATCAGCAGCCGCGCCAGCGCATATTCCACGCAGAACAGCGCCGGCGCACCATAGAGCGTCTGCGCCAGTTGCCGCGCCGCTTCCGGCTTCTGCCCCTCATCGGGAAACATCAGGACGCGGATATCCAGGCCCAGTGCCGGCCGCAGATGCGCGGCGCAGGCGTCGATCTCGTCGCGGAACAATGGCTCATGGCGATAGAGGTCGCGCGCCATGTCCGGATACTGGCTGCCCTGTCCGGGAAACAGGAAATACGCCCCCTGCTGGTCGCCGCGTTCACACTGATGGGCGGGCGAGCCGGCGCGCAGCCGGCGCACAGCATCGGCAACCGACGTACAGGCAAAGGCGCGGCGATGGGCGAAGGGCCGGCGGCCGCGTTGCAACGTGTGGCAGACATCCGCCAGATCGATATCGGGGTTGGTCTCCAGATAGGCGGCCAGATTTTCCGTGGCCGCGCCAAGAGCGGCCTCTGACCGGGCCGACAGGGTGACGATCTGGACCGGGCGGGAGGGGGAGCCGGCTGCAGCAGCCGGTGCCTCCTCCAGAACCGCATGGGCATTGGTGCCGCCCACCCCGAAGGAACTGACCCCGGCGCGGCGCGGCAAGTCGCCCTGCCGCTGCCAGGGCAGCAGCCGGTCAACGACATAGAAGGGTGTTTCTGGCAGGTTCAGCTTGGGATTGGGTGCCTGGAAATGCAGGGTCGGCGGGATCATGCCATGTTTCAGGGCCAGCACGGTCTTGATCAGACCGGCCAGTCCCGCCGCCTTGTCCACATGCCCGATATTGGATTTGACGGCCCCCAGCCCGCAGAAGCCCTTTTCCGCCGTGCCGACGCGAAAGGCGCGGGTCAGCGCCGTGACCTCCACCGGGTCGCCCAGCGGCGTGGCTGTGCCGTGCGCCTCCACATAGGTGATCGTATCGGGCGGGCAGCCGGCCACGGCGTGGGCTTCCATGATGACGGCGGCCTGCCCCTCGATGCTGGGCGCGGCATAGCCCAGCTTCATCGAGCCGTCATTGTTGATGGCGGTGCCCTTGATCACCGCATGAATGGTGTCGCCGTCGGCGATGGCGTCGGCCAGGCGTTTCAGGACGATGGCCGCCGTGCCGTTGCCGTCGACCAGCCCGCTGGTCGTCGCGTCGAAGGGGCGGCAGCGCCCATCGGGGGAATAGGCCGACCCCGGTTCGTGTATGTGTCCCGACACCTGCGGCAGGTGCAGGGTGACGCCCCCGACCAGCGCCATGTCGGCCTGATAGGTGAGCAAACCCTGGCAGGCGATATGCACGCTGACCAGGGAGGAGGAACAGGCGGTGCCGATATCGACGCCCGGCCCCGTGGTGTTCATGGCATAGGCGATGCGGGTCGGCACAAAATCCTTGTCATTGAAGATGGACAGCTGGAAGCCGCCCACCTTCTCCGCCAGTCCCGGATTGGACATGATGTTCAGCGGCAGATAGGTGTTCATGCCGGTGCTGGTATAGATGGCGACGCGGCCATCATAGGTCTCCGCATGATAGCCGGCATGCTCCATGGCTTCCCAGGCGCATTCCATCATCAGCCGGTGCTGCGGGTCGATCAATGCCGCTTCCCGTGGGGAAAGACCGAAAAACCCCGCGTCGAACAGGTCGGCACCGGCCAGAAAACCCTTGGTCGCGATAAAATCCGGGTGGCTGATGGTTTCCAGGTCCAGCCCGGCGGCCAGCAATTCCGCCTCCGTGAAGGACACGATGCTGTCGACCCCGTCGCGCAGGTTACGCCAGAAGGCAGCCAGATCGGCGGCGCCGGGCAGGCGCGCGGCCATGCCGATGATGGCGATGCTGTCCTGGTCCTGGGCGAGCGCTTCGTCGTGCGTCATCAATCCGGCTTTCTCAGAATTGCTGCTGGCGGCGGCGGGCCGCGACCTGACGGGCGGCGCTGCGTTGCTGGATCGAGCGGTCCTTGATCCTGTCCCTGGTGTCGGCTGCCGGAACCGGTGCCGCCGCCTCGCCCAGCCACCGGGCAAGGGAGGCGATGGTGGGATGCCGGAAGAAGGCCATTACCAGCGCATCGCGGTCCATCAGATGGTCCAGGCGGGTGCAGACCTGCAAAAGCAGGAAGGAGTCGCCGCCAAGGTCGAAGAAATTATCGTGCACCCCGACCGTCTCGACCCCCAGCACCTCCTGCCAGAGGGCGGCCAGTTCCTTTTCAAGTCCGGTGCGGGCGGGCAGTTGCACCACGGGGGCCAATGCCCGGACCGGTGCCGGCAATCGGGCGCGGTCGATCTTGCCATTGGCAGTCAGGGGCATCTGGTCGACCAGGGTCAGCGTGGCCGGGACCATGTGCGCCGGCAGCCGTTCCCGCAGCGCCCGGCGCAGCCGGTCCAGGGTATCTGTCTGCGGTGCCGATGCCGCCGGGCGGATATAGGCGGCCAGTTGCGGATGGCCCGGCTGGTCTTCGCGCAGCATGACCACCGCCTCGGCCACGCCGTCCAGGCCGGCCAGCACGGCTTCGACCTCGCCCAGTTCGATGCGGAAACCATGCAGCTTGATCTGCCGGTCCATCCGGCCCAGGAAGGTCAGGCTGCCGTCGGACAGGTATCGCGCCCGGTCCCCCGTGCGGTAGAGCCGTCCGCCCGGCCCGGACCCGGTTTCCCCGGCCAGAGGGTCGGGCACGAAGGCGCCGGCCGTCAGGTCCCCCCGTCCCAGATATCCACGGGCCAGACCCGCCCCGCCAATATAAAGCTCGCCCGCCACGCCGGGCGGGACCGGCCGGAAATCCCCATCCAGCACATGCAGGCGCGTGCCCGCGATGGGCCGGCCGATCGGCATGATGCCGTCACCGGGGGATGTGGCCGCTTGGGTGCAGCAGCCCACCACGGTTTCCGTCGGGCCATATTCATTGACGACGCGCACATTGCCATGGCGCAGCCACGGATTGACCGTGGGGGCCGTCAACGCCTCCCCCCCCAGAACCAGATTGTGGGTCAGGTCGGCCGGCGGCTCTCCGCCGACCATGCCGTTGAGCAGTTCCAGATGCGCGGGCGTCAGTTTTACGAAATTGAAGCGGCGGGGGGAACGGCGCAGCGAGGCCAGAGCCTCCATCTCGCTTTCGCCTTCCAGCATCACCACGGGAACGCCGGCCAGCAGCGGGACGAACAGGCTGGTCAGCGTGGCGTCGAAACCGATGGAACCCAGAACGGGCGCGCCGTCGCCCTTCTGTCCCGTATAATCGCCCACCGCCCATTGCAGATAATTGACCATGCCCTGATGCGTGATCATCACGCCCTTGGGCCGGCCCGTGGAACCCGACGTATAGATGACATAGGCCAGATGTGCCGGCAGCGTCACGGGGGCCGGGGCGGTCGCGGGTTCGCGCGCGAGGTCCGGTTCGTCGGCATCCAGACGGCAGACCGGACAGGCCGGGGCCGGCAGGCCGGTCAACAGCCCCTCCCGGGTCAGCAGCACCGCAATGCGGGCATCCTGCATCATCAGGGCCAGGCGTGCCGGCGGATAGGCGGGGTCCAGCGGCACAAAGGCACCACCCGCCTTCAACACCGCCAGCATGGCCAGTGTCAGCGATGCGGACCGTTCCAGGCAGACGCCCACCCGCGCGTCGGGACCGACGCCCAGTGCCCGCAGCCGGTGGGCAAGCCTGTTCGCACGGCGGTCCAGCGCGGCATAGGTCAGGCAGACATCGCCGGCCGATGTCTCTTCCACCAGCGCCACACGGTCCCGATGGCGGGCCACCGCAGCGTCCCACAGGGTGGGGAAGCATACCGGCGGCGCGGCGGGCGGCGCGTCGTTCCAGTCGTGCAGCAATTCCCGCCGTGAGGCGGCGTCCAGCAGGGGAAGCGCGTCCAGCACCTGGCCGGGATCGGCGGTGATGGCGTCCAGCACCGTTTCATACTGGCCGATCAACCGCCGGATGGTGATGTCGTCGAACAGGCCCGTGTCATAGTCGCAGGCAATGGCGGCGCCATCGTCCCGCAGATAGATGGTCAGGGTCAGGTCGATACCGGTAAAGGCGATGGGCAGGCGCTGGAACTCCACCGCCAGATCGGCCACCGATACACGCCCCGCATCCCGTTCCAGGTTGAAGACCACGTCCAGCAGCGGCGCGCGGCTGCTGTCGCGCTTGTGGCCCAGCCGGTCGACCAGACGGGCGAACGGATAATCCTGATGGTCGAACGCATCCAGCAGCGTGGCGCGGGTGGTGTCCAGATGAGCGCTGAACGGGGTTCCCGGTCCGCTGCGGCTGAGGATGGGCAGCAGATGGACGCAATAGCCCACCAGCGCCTCTCCCCCCGGCAGGCCGCGCCCCGCATAGGGGCAGCCGATCACCAGTTCATCCTGGCCGCTGAGCCGGTGCAGCAGTGCCGACCATGCCGCCAGCATCACCATATAGACGGTGCAGCCCCGTGCCCGGCTGAGCCGCCTCACCGCCTCCACCCGCCCGACCGGCATGTCGGTCCAGTAGCGGGCGCCCGCATAGGTCTTCACCGGGGGGCGGGCACGGTCGGTAGGCAGTTCCAGGGGAGGGAGGGCCTGCGCGAACCTTTCCTGCCAGTAGGCCTCGTGACGGCGCATGGCCTCCGACCGCTCCTGCTCCCGCTGCCAGCGCAAGAAGTCACGATATTGCACGGGCGGCGGCAGCGCTGCGGATGTGCCGGTCCGTATCGCGGCATAGCAGGCCAGCACCTCGTTCAGGACGACGCCCATGGCCGGCCCGTCATTGCAGAGATGATGGGCGTGCAGCATCAGCACATGGTTCTGTGGCCCCAATCTGTAGAGGATGGGCACGAACAGCGGCCCGTTGACCAGATCGAACCGGTCCCGTGCCAATGCCGCCAGCCGATCGCGCAGGCCGGCCTGCGGGTCGGCCATGTCGCAAAGATCGACCAGCGTCAGATCGGCCAGCGCCGAGGGATGGATGATCTGCTGGTCGCCTGTTTCGTCGAAGGTTGTGCGCAGGGCCTCGTGCCGGTCGGTCACCTGTTCCAGGGACCGCCGCAGGGCTGCCACGTCCAGGGGACCCTCCAGCGACACGGCGGCCGGGTCATTATAGGCGCGGGAGCCATCGGCGCTGAGTTGCGCCAGCACCCAAAGCTGCCTCTGTGCCTCGCCCATCGGTGCGACGGCAGGTCCATTCGGGCCGGGCGTCAGGCCCTGCGCGGCGGCGGATGCGTCCGGTGCGGACAGCGGCACGGCGCGGCCACCCGGCGGCGACCCGTCCGGCCCGCCGGTCGGGCGTTCGGGCAGGAAACCGCCCTGGCGCATGTCGGCGACGCTGTCCTTGATGGCCTGGATGAACCGGGCCACATCCTCGTCGGTATGGGCGGTGGAAAGGAAGCAGTTGCGCCATTCCCAGATGTAAATGCCGCGCAGCAGCAGGTGATAGTAGAGGATGTCCAGGTTGCCCTGGAAGACCAGCCGGAACATGGAGGAGAACCATGTCACCCGCAGGGGCAGCGCCTCCTGTTTGAACCAGTCGTTCAGAGTCCTGGCCAGTGCTTCCGTCCGACGGTTCAACCCTTCCTGGAGGGCCGGGCCTTCCGCCTTCAGATAGCGCAGCGTGGCCAGGGTCGTGGCCATGGTGAACGGGTGCTGACAGAAGGTGCCGCCGAAATAGGTTCGGGGCGCCGCCGGGAACGAGGCATCACCATAGGACCAGTAGCCGCCATCGATCCCGTCCAGGAAACGCCGCCGGCCCGCCACGACGCCGACCGGCAGGCCGCCGCCCACAATCTTGCCATAGGTGGCGATGTCGGCCTGAATACCGAAATGGGCCTGCGCGCCGCCCTGATGCACGCGGAAGCCGGTGATCATCTCGTCAAAGATCAGGGCGCTGCCGCTTTCCTCCGTCAATGCCCGCACCTGGCGCAGGAAATCGACGGGCTGGAAGTCGGGCCGGCGGCTCTGCACCGGCTCCACCAGGATGGCGGCCAGTTCATGGGCGTGACGGCGCAGGATCTCCAGGCTTTCATCGGTACCATATTCCAGCACCAGCACATCCTGGGCCGCGTTGGGCGGCACCCCCGGCGCCATCGGTTCCGACCGCAGCACACCGCCGGTCTGGATGGTCCGGGCCAGCGTGCCGTCGGAATGCCCGTGGTAGGAGCCTTCGAACATGGCGATCTTGGCCCGTCCGGTGGCCGCCCGCGCCAGGCGCAGCGCTGTCATGACCGCTTCCGTACCGGAATTGGTGAAGGCCGCCCGCTCATGCCCCGTCAGTTCCAGGAACAGCGACGTCACCTCCTGCATCAGGTCGGAGCGCGGCCCCAGTTGGAAGCCGCGCGCCACCTCTGCCTCGATCACGCCGTTCAGGAAGGGGGGGCGATTGCCGAACAGCAGGACCCCGAACCCCATGGTCAGATCGATATAAAGGTTGCCGTCCACGTCGCGCAGATGCGAGCCCAGCGCTTCTGCCCCGGTGATGGGATACAGGATCTCCTTGGTGGAGAAGCGGAAGCCGACGCTGGCCCGGCTGTCGGCCAGTCCGGCGCGGCAGGCCTGCGCCAGCGCCTTGGACCGGGGGGTGCGCTGCTGGTACCGCTCGACCAGGGCGGCCAGATGCTGCTCCTGCCGCGGGTTCTTCCCCGTCGGTTCCAGCGACACGGGGTTGGCCAGCGCCCGCAGGGGGGAGGACCGGTCTTCGACCTTCGGTGCCGGCGCTGCCGCTGCGGCCGGTGCCGCCGGCTTTGGCATGACCGCCAACGGTTGGGGGGCGGGCGGCAGGGCGGCGGGGGCGGCGGCACCCTGCAACAGGGCCAGATGCTGGCTCATCAATTGAGTCTGGGCCAGGATGAGCTGTTCCAGCACGCTTGCGCCCGCGGCGGGCAGGCTGTTGGTCGCCGGCATCGCCATCGCCGCCGCCTGGATGGCGGGCGCCGGGGCGGGGGGCACCGGGGCGGCCGTTGCGGGTGCCGGGGGCAGACCGAAGGTGGAGCGGTCGACCAGATGGTCGGCCAACTGGGCGATGGTCGTCACTTCCTCAAAGAACTGGCGCATCTGCAGCTTGACGCCGAAATTCTCGTCGATCAGCCGCGTCGCCTCGACCAGCACCAGACTGTCGGCCCCCATCTCCAGAAACGACACATGGATGTCGATATCGGCGGGGGGAACACGCATCATCCGGGCAATCACCGACAGAAGCCGTTCCATGACCGCTTCATGCTGGATCGCGCGGGTGTCCCGTGCGGGGGCCGGGGCTGCTGCCTGTATGCTGTCCATGGTCGGTGATCCTGTGCGGGCGCGCGGCTCGGCAAACCAATAGGGTTTGCGCTGGAAGGCATAGGTGGGAACGGGGACGCGGTTGCGCGCAAATGGCGCGTCGAAGCCGGTCCAGTCGATATCCGCGCCGCAGGCATACGCTTCGGCCAGACTGCCGGCGATACCGGACCAGTTGCCGCCGGGCGGCAGAGATGGCAGCCAGGTCGCGGCCGGCTTGCGGCGGCGGCCAAGCTGGGTCAGGACCGACCCGGCCCCGATCTCGATAAAGGATGTGTAGCCCTGGTCCAGCAGGGCGGTCAGTCCCTGGTCGAACAGGACCGTCTCCCGGCAATGGCGGCGCCAGTAGCGCGCATCCATCACCGCCCCGTCGGGCACCAGCCGCCCCGTCAGGTTCAGGGCGACCGGCAATCGGGCCGGCTGGACCGGGAGGGCGGCCGCGAACCGTTCCAGCCCCTCCAGCACCGGGTCCATGACGGGCGAATGGAAGGCGTGGGTCACCGCCAGGGGCGTGGCCGAAATCCCCTTCGCGGTCAGCCGTTCCAGGGCCGTGGCCAGGGCGTCGGCATGGCCGGAAATCACGACATTGTCGGGGGCATTCTCCACAGCGATGGATACGGCGTCCGTCAGTCCGTCCAGGGCGTCGCGCACCACATCCGGTGTCGCGAAGATCGCGGCCATGCCGCCGGACGCCGGCAGCCCATCCATCAGGCGGCCGCGCTCAGCCACCAGCCGCAACCCGTCCTCCAGGCTGAACACGCCCGCGATGCTGGCCGCGCAATATTCACCCAGGCTGTGGCCCAGCACGGCGGCCGGCTCCACACCCCAGGAGCGCCAGAGGGCCGCCAGCGCATATTGCAGGGCGAACAGCGCCGGCTGTGCATAGATAGCGCGTTCCAGCAATCGACCATCCGCCGGATCGTCGGGATAGAGGGCCGACAGCAGCGGCCGTTCCAGCAGGGGGGCCAGGATCCCGGCACAATGTTCCAGACTGGCCCGGAAGGTGGGATGGCTGTCGAACAGGTCCCGTCCCGCGCCCGCGCGCAGGGCGCCCTGTCCGCTGAACAGGAACACCGGCCGGAACGGTGTGGCGGCCGGATCGCGGCCTGCCGACAGGCCCGGCGTCGGCCGCCCGTCCCGCAGGGCGGCAAGCTGTACCGCCGCTTCCGCCCAGGTGGCGGCGCGCAGGGCGGCGCGGTGTGGGAAGCCCGTGCGGCCTGTATTGGCGCTGTGGCAGGCATCGGCAAAGGCCGGCGGGGATGCCTGCTGTGACACCCCCTCGTACTGCGCCGCCAGGTCGGCCAGCGCTGCTTTCGTCCGTGCCGACAGGGTCAGGATATGGACGGGGCGGTCGCTGACCGGATCGGTGGCCGGCGCCGTTGCCGGCGCCTCTTCGATGATCAGATGGGCGTTGCTGCCGGTGGCGCCAAAGGAGCTGAGGCCCGCCCGGCGAGGGCGGTCACCGCGCGGCCAGGGGGTTGTTTCGCGTACCGGCATCACATTCAGAGCCGGCCAGTCCAGTCCCGGATTGGGCTGCCGGACATGCAGGGTGGGGGGCAGCAATCCGTGGCGCAGCGCCTGGACCAGCTTGATCAGACCCGCGACGCCGGCGGCCGATTCAAGATGGCCGATATTGGACTTCACCGACCCGACCAGCAGCGGCCGCGTGCGTCCGGGCGCCTGCCCCAGGGCGGTGCCCAGCGCCTGCACCTCGATCACGTCGCCCAGGGACGTGCCGGTGCCGTGGGCTTCGACATAGTCGATCCCGGATGCATCCAGCCCGGCCTTGCCCAGGGCGTGGCGGATCAACCGTTGCTGGGCGATGCCGTTGGGCACCGTGAAACCGCTGCTGGCCCCGTCCTGGTTGATCGCCGACCCACGGATCAGAGCAAGCACCCGGTCGCCGGCCGCGACCGCATCGCGATACCGTTTCAGCACCACTAGACCACATCCCTCGCCACGGACGTAACCGTCGGCGGAGGCATCGAAGGTCTTGCACCGTCCATCGGGCGACAGCATGCCGGCCGCCGCCAGGGTGATGTGCAGCTTCGGCGTGAGGATCAGGTTGACGCCGCCAGCCAGCGCCTGATCGCATTCGCCGGCGCGCAGGCTGGCACAGGCCAGATGGATGGCCGACAGGGAGGAGGAACAGGCCGTATCCACCGCCATGCAGGGACCTTGCAGGCCCAGCACATAGGAAAGGCGGCCGGCACAGCCGTTCAGCGGCGTGCCGGTGTTGAAATAGGGGGCGCTGTGGTTGTTCTCCCCTTGTTCAACCTGCAGCATGCCGTAATCGGCGGCGGTCACGCCGACAAAGACCCCGGTGGCCGATCCGGCCAGCCGCTCCGGCACCATGCCGGCATTCTCCAACGTCTCCCACGCCACTTCCAGCAGCAGCCGCTGCTGCGGGTCCATGGCCTCCGCCTCCCGCGCGGAGATGCCGAAGAAGGCCGCGTCGAACCCGTCGATCCGGCCCAGGAAACCGCCATGGCGCGCATATGTCTTGCCGGGCGTTCCCGGCACGGGGTCGTAATGCGCGTCCCGGTCCCAGCGGTCGGGCGGGATTTCCGTGATCATGTCGCGACCGTCGCGCAGCAGGTCCCAGAACCCGTCCGGATCATCCGCGCCGGGCATGCGGCAACCCATGCCGACAATGGCGATCGGTTCGGTACCGGCCTGTTCCAGGTGGCTGATGCGTTCGCGCAACTGCCGGATGGCCAGCAGCGCCTTGTGCAACGGCGACATGTCGGTCGGCGGCGCGGTTGTCATGGTGCCCATCCTTCACGGCTGAGCGCCGCCAGTTCGTCATCGATCAGGGCGGCGATTTCGCTGTCGGAGAAGTGCTGGATATCGGCGACGGCAGGGGCTGCCGGTGGGGTCGGCGCGGGAGGGGGCGGTGCCTCGACGGCGGGGGAGACCACACCCAGGATGAAGGTCGCCAAGGCCGCGACATTGGGATGATCGAAGGCTGCCGATGCCGGCAGGGCGCAGCCTAGTTGGCTGTCGATCCGCCGTGTCAGTTCGGCGGCGGTCAGGGAGTCCAGCCCCATGTCGAAGAAGCCCTGGCGGGGATCGACCCTGGTATCCGCATCGAACCGCAGGACGGCGCGGATCTGGTCCTGCAGGAATTCCGTCAGGGCATCCAGGCGTGCGGCCGCGGGCAGGGCCAGCAGGCGGGTGCGTTCGGCCGCCCTGGCATCCGTCCGCGTCCCCTCCGGCCCGGCGGCCACTTCATCCAGCAGCGGTATCCGGGCGCGGGCGCCGAACACCTGCTTCACACGGGGCCAGTCGGCATCGACAATGATCGTCCCTGCGGTCTCGGCCCCCAGCAGCCGGCCGAATAGGTCCACGGCGCGCGCCGGTGCCAGGGGCCTGAAGCCGCTGTCCCCGATCAGGCGGCTGGCCTCGCCGGTGGCAAGGCCGCCGCCATCCCAGGGGCCCCAGCCGATGGCGGTGGTGGGCAGTCCCTGACCCCGCCGCCAAGAGGCCAAGGCGCCCAGAAACGCGTTCGCTGCCGAATATACCGACTGCCGGCCCGTGCCCAGCACAGCGGCGATGGACGAGAAATAGAGGGTGAAGTCGAGCGGCATGTCCGCCGTCAGGCGATGCAGCAGCCAGGCCCCTTCCGTCTTGGCGGCCAATCCCGCCTGCAGGTTTGCCGGTGTCAGGTCCAGGACGGCGCCCGGTGTGGCGGCGCCGGCGGCATGGACGATGCCTTTCAGGGTGAAGCCTGCCTCGCCGATGTGTGTCAGCACAACCCGCATCGCCGCCTCGTCGGTGCAATCGCCGGCCAGCGACACTATCCGCGTTCCCTTTGCCTCCAGTTCCGTCCGGATACTGTCGGGCAGGGTGCCCCGGCGGCTCAGCAGCACCAGGGCGCCGGCCCCGTTCGCGGCCAGATGCCGGGCCACATGCAGGCCCAAGGCGCCGGTGCCGCCCGTCACCAGATAGGCGCCGTCGCTGCGGAGCGCTTGCCGGCGAGCAGGCGGTGCGGCCACCGGTTCCAGCCGGGCCACAAGGCGCCGGCCGGCGCGCAGGGCGACGGCATCTTCTGTATCCGCCGCCAGCATTTCCGACACCAGCATGGCCCCGTCGCCGCCCGGCTCCCCATCGATTAACCCGCCCTTCAGCGCGGGATGTTCCAGGAACAGCGACCGGCCGAACCCCCAAAGCAGCGACGGCCAGGGGGAACTGGGGCCTGTTTCCCCGGCATCCGTCGCCCCCGCCGTGACCAGCCACAGCCGGGGCGGCACCGGCAGCCCGGTGCAGGCGCCTGCCAGCCGCGCCACGGTGACCAGCCATGTTTGCGCGGTGGCCAGCCCTTCCCCATCGCTCGCCGCCGGCCACAGGAAGACGACGCCGTCCAGTCCGCCGTCGGCCGCCACCTCCCGCAGCAGGTGCGCGACATCGCTGTCGCCACCGACCGTCCAGGCATCGGCGCCCGTCCGCTGAGCCCGGTCGGCCAGCAGGGCCGTGATGCAGCGTCGTCCGGCGCTGCGCAACGCGTTGGCCAGATCGGCAATGCCCGCGCCACCGACGATCAGCCAGGACCCGCCCTGGCCCGGCACCGGTGCGGTGCGGGGCGTGTCGCGCCAGACAAGCCGGTAACAGATATCCGTGGCGGTGCCAGGGGCGCTTTCCCGGCCTATCAGGCGGGCGATCAGCTTTGGTGCCAGCGCCTGTTCTTCGGGCGTCAGGTCGCCCGTGGCCATCAGGTCCCGCAACAGCGCTTCCGACCGGTCCGCAGCGGCGATGCCGTCATCGAACCAGTAGCGCTGCCGCTGGAACGGATAGGTGGGCAGGGATAGCGGCCGCCCGGCCCGATGGGCGTACAGGGCGGCCCAGTCGATGGCAGCACCGGCCACGTACATCTCACCAAGGGCGCGGGTGAAGCAGGCCGTGTCCGTCCGCCGCAGGCTGGCGATCAGGGTGGCGTCGGGGGCAAGCTGGCCGCGCGCCAGCCCGATCAACACCGGGTCGGGCCCGACCTCCACAAAGATCCGGCAGCCCATGGCCGCCAGCGTGTCGATCCCATCGGCAAAGCGCACCGTGTCGCGGACATGCCGCACCCAATAATCGGGTCCGGCAATCTCATCCCCCGCCACCTTTCTGGAGAGATTGGAAACAAGGGGCAGGGTGGGGGCATGAAAGGTCACCGTCGCCGCAACGGCGGCGAATTCCGCCAGCATCGGCGCCATCAGCGGGGAGTGGAAGGCGTGCGACACCTTCAGTTCCCGCCCCGCGACACCCATCGTGGCGAAGGAGGACAGCACCTGCCGCAGGGCATCGGCATCGCCGGAAATGATTGTCTGTTCCGGCCCGTTCAGGGCGGCGATGGACAGGGCAGGCATCCCGGCCAGGGTGCGGGCCACGCGGTCCGGCGGGGCGGCGATGGCCGCCATCGCACCGCCGGCCGGCAGGGCCTGCATCAGCCGGGCCCGCGCCGCGATCAACCGGATCGCATCGTCCAGGCTGAACACGCCGGCGGCGCAGGCCGCGACATATTCACCGACACTGTGTCCCATTACCGCGTCGGGCCGGATACCGACCGAAAGCCAGAGCTGCAGAAGCGCATATTCCAGGCAGAACAGGGCCGGTTGCGTAAAACCGGTCTGGTCCAGCCGTTCCGGCCCGTCGGAAAGCAGCAGGTCGATCAGGTCCATGCCCGCATGGATACGCAGCAGTTCCGCACACCGGTCAATGGCCGCGCGGAAAACGGGCTGCGTGCGATAGAGCGGGCCGCCCATGCCGGCATATTGGGAACCCTGGCCGGTGAACAGGAAGGCCACCGTCCGTGGCCCCGGCCCGTCGGCTGCGGCGGAGACCAGATCGGGGGAAGGCCGGCCTTGCGTGAACAGGTCCAGCAGCGTCGCGAAACGGTCCGTCGATGCCGCTGTTGCCGCCAGACGACAGGGAAGATGGGCCCGGCCACGGGCGGCGGCGGCGCAAAGCTCCCCCGGCGCCATGTCCGGGTTGGCGCGCAGATGATCGCGATACCGGCCGGCAAGTGCGGCCAACGCCTTGGGCGAGCGTGCGCTGAGCGTCAGCAGCCAGGGGCCGTCCCCCGTGGCCGGCGGTGTGGCGCCATCGGCCGGCGGCGCTTCGGCAATGATGATATGGGCGTTGGTGCCGCTGAAACCGAAGCTGCTGACCCCGGCGATGCGTGGCGTATCGCCCCGCTTCCAGGCGGTTGGTTCCCGCACCACCCGCAGCGGCCGGTCCGCCCAGGCGAAGCGGGAGGTGGGGCGGTCGCAATTAAGATGCGGCGGCAGGCATTCATGAAGAAGCGCCGCCACCACCTTGATGACCCCGGCGATGCCGGCGGCGGCTTCAAGATGGCCCAGGTTGGTCTTCACCGACCCGACATGCAGGGGCCGGTCCGCCGGCCGGTCTGTGCCGAAAACCCGGTCCAGGGCGCCCAGTTCGATGGGATCGCCCAGCGCCGTGCCGGTGCCATGCGCCTCCACATAGGTGACGGCGTCGGGGGTGATGCCGGCATTGGTCAGCGCCTGACGGATCACCTGTTCCTGCGCCGGTCCGCTGGGCACGGTCAGCCCGCCGCTGGGACCGTCCTGGTTGACGGCGGAACCGCGAATGACGGCCAGGATGCGGTCGCCGTCGCGCCGGGCATCGGACAGGCGTTTCAGCACCAGCACACCACAGCCCTCGCCACGGACATAGCCGTCCGCCGACTGGTCGAACGTCTTGCACCGTCCATCCGGCGACAGCATCCGTGCCTTGGAGAAATTGATGCTGAGGCCCGGCTCCAGGATCAGGTTCACCCCGCCCGCCAGCGCCAGCGCACATTCGCCCCGCCGCAGGCTGTCACAGGCCAGATGCAGGGCGACCAGGGAGGAGGAACAGGCGGTATCCAGCACAAGGCTGGGACCGGTCAGACCCAGGCAATAGGACAGGCGCCCGGCAATCATGGCAGGCGAGGTGCCCGTGCCGGCATAGGCGTCGATCCGGTCATGCCGCGACGGGGCGAACAGGCGCTGGCCGAAATCCTGCCCCATGATGCCCATGAAGACGCCGGTGGCGCTGCGATACAGGCTGTCGACGGGGATGGCGGCCCGTTCCAGCGCTTCCCAGGCAACCTCCAGCAGCATCCGTTGCTGCGGGTCCATCGACGCCGCCTCACGCGGGGAGATACCGAAGAATTGCGGGTCGAAACCGTCGATCCCGTCCAGGAAGCCGCCGCGCCGCTGCACCATCCGGCCCGGCGCATCGGGGTCGGGATCGTGATAGGCGTCGATATCCCAGCGGTCGGCCGGTACCTCCCGCACGGCGTCCCGGCCCGCGCGCAGCAGGTCCCAGAAACGCTCCGGATCATCGCTGCCGCCGGGGAAGCGGCAGCCCATGCCGATGATGGCAACGGGTTCCCGCCGCCAGGCCTCGGCCGCGCGCAGCTTGGCCTGCAACTCATCGATCCGCAGCAGTGCCTGGCGGATCAGGTCCCGGCTGTCCTTGGGCTTGTCGGTCATCGCGTCGCCCCCTATTCCGTTCCCAGGGCGAGCCGCTCGGCCAGCAGGGCCTCCAGCTCCGACATCGACAGGTCGTCCAGGTCCCCGGCATCGGCGACCGGCTGCGCCGCTGCGGGGGGAGCAGCCGGCGGGGAAGCAGGCTCCAGGCCGGGCACGGTGGCGGCAAGATGGTCGGTCAATGCTTCCAGCGTCGGATAGTCGAACAGCAGGGTCGTCGCCAGGGCAAAGCCTAGCGCGCCCGACAGCCGGCCGCGCAGTTCAACGGCCATCAGGGAGTCCATGCCCAGTTCGAACAAGGGCTGCCGGGGGGAGATGAATGTGCCGGCCGGCGCCCCCATCACCCGGATGATCTCTTCCCGGACCAGGCCGGTCAGCGTGGGCCGCCGCGATGCGGGCGGCACGTCGCGCAGCCGCGCCATCCAATCCGCCTTGGCCGGCCTTTCCTGGGATTTGGGCAGCAATGTCTCGAACAGGGGTCGGTACCGGGTGCCGGGCATGTGCCGCAGAAAGGCGGACCAGTCCACCTGCATGATCCCGATGGGGGACACGGCGCCGGCCATGGCGCGTTCCAGCGCATCCAGCGCGTCTTCGGGCGGCAGGGCGGTCAGTCCCTGGCGCGACAGCCGCTGGCCCTGCCGTTCCTCCAGCCGTGCGGCCATGCCGGCCTCTGCCCATGGTCCCCAATTGATGCTCAGGCCCGTCAGCCCGCCAGCCCGGCGCATCTGCATCAGTGCATCGACGAAGCCGTTGGCGGCCGCATAGGCCCCCTGGGCCGGGGAACCGGTCATCGACACCATGGAGGAATAGCCGACGAAAAAATCCAGCGGCAGATGCCGGGTCTGTTCATGCAGGTGGTAAAGGCCGACGGTCTTGGCCGCCAGGGCACGCGACAGGCGCTGCCCGTCAAGCTGCAGCAGAACGCCATCATCCAGGATGCCGGCGGCATGGATGATCCCGGCCAGCGGGCGTTCGGCGGTCGCGGTGGCCAGTGCCGCCGCCACATCCGTCACCACCGCCAGATCGGCGCGGCAGATCCGGACCGTGGCCCCCTCCTGCCGCAATGCCGTCAGGAAGGCCTCCGCCTCCGGCCCGGCGCCGCTGCGTCCCGTCAGGGTCAGGTCACGCGCGCCGCGGGCAACCAGCCGCCGTGCGGTAAGGCGGCCCAGTCCGCCCAGCCCGCCGACGATCAGGTATGACTTGTCCGCCCGCAGCCGGACCGGTTCCGGCGGGGCCGGCGGTGGGACACGGACCAGCCGCGCCACATGCCGGCGACCCTGGCGCAGGGCCACCCGCTCCTCATCGTCCGTGCCGGTCAACGCCCGGGCCAGCGCCCCGGTGGATGGCGCATCGGCCCCCGGGTCCAGATCGACCAGCCGCACGCGCAATTCCGGATGTTCCAATGCGGCGGTAAGCGCCAGCCCACACAAGGGGGCCTGGGCGGGTTCCACCGGCTGGTCCGCAGACACGGCCCCGGCCCCCCTTGTCACGACGGTGATCGTGGGGGAGATGGTGTCGTTGCGGCGTGCGATGGCGCCCAGCAGATGCAGGAACGGGAGTGTGGCCCCGGCGATGGTATCGGCAAGGGACGCGGCACCGTCCGACCGGGCATCCAGACCCCAGAGATAGGCCACATGGAAAGGCTGGCCCCGTTGTGCCAATGCCGTTTCCAGCAGCAACGCCATATCGTCGGCCCGCTGCGGATCGATCTGGTACTGGTCCGCAGCCATTGCCGAAAAGGCCATGCCCGGCGTCACGCGGACGGTGCGGCGCCCGCCGGCCGCCAGATGCCGGGCCAGGGCGTCGCCTTCACCGGCCGCATCGGCGAAGATCAACCATGGGGCCTGGTCCGGGTCGGCTGCGACCGGCAGCTCCGATGGCAGCCATTGCAACTGATGGAACCATGATTGCGCAGGATCGGCGGCGGGACGGCGCATCAGCGCTTCCATCGTCGTCTGCCGGCCTTCCAGCCCCAGACATTCCGCCACCAGATTCCCCGCCTGATCCCACAGCCACAGGTCACCGATCATGCGCCCTTCCGCCGGGCGCCGTCGTGCATGGGCCAGCAGCGGACCATCGCCCGGCGGCCGGAACAGGGTGAACCGGTCCATGGCGAAGGGCACCAGGGGTTTGTCCCCCTCGATCCCGACCATGGCGGCCAGCAGGCTGATCCAGGAATCCACCAGTCCCGGATGCATCCGGTGGTCCTGTGTGGTCAGTGGCCGGTCCAGGGGCGGCGGACGCAGATGGCCGACCGACTGATGCGGGTCCAGCCGCATGCTCTCCAGCCAGACATAGCTGGGGCCCAGATCGATATGCCGGTGCCGATGCGCCTGCCTGACCTGTTCGCCCGACAGTCTGGTGTCGAGCCGCCCCTGCATATCCAGCACCCCGGTTGGCGACAGGGGAGGGGTGGCATCGACCGCGCCCGACCGCAACGTGCCGGACAGGTGCAGGATCTGGCTGTCCGGGTCCTGCGTCGCGTCCAGACTGATCAGGCGGAAGGCGATTTCGGGACTGGACGCGGGCGTGAAGGCCAGATGAACCAACCGATAGCCATCATCGGGGATCACCAATGCCTGCCGCATCAGCAGGTCGGACAGGCTGACGGGCAGGTCGCCGAATGCCTGGGCTGCCGCCTGCAGCACCATGGAGACAAGGCTGGCGCCGGACACCACCACCGTCCCGAAAATCCGGTGTTCGGCCAGCAGCGGGATAAGATCCACGCCGAACCGCGTTTCGAACAGCACCGTGTCCAGCAAGGGGGAGCGCACCATCCGGTCCAGCAGCGGTGCGATCCGGGCCGGTTCTGGCGCGGCCTTTGCCGGGGGGGCATCGATCCAGTGGCGGCTGCGCTGGAACGGATAATGCGGCAGGTCGATCCAGCGATGGTCGCGGCCCGCATGGAAAGCGGCCCAGTCCACCGTGGCACCGGCGGCGTAAAGGGCACCCAGCGACCGCTGGATGACCTGTGCATCCGGGGCGCCCCGCTTCAGGCTGGGCAGCCATCCGGCCTGGCCGGCGACACATTGCCGTCCCATGGTCAGCAAAGTGGCCTGCGGTCCCAGTTCAAGGAACTGCCGTGCGCCTGCCCGCGCCAGCGCCGCCATGCCGGCGGCAAAAGCCACGGGGCGACGGATATGGTCGATCCAGTAGCGGGGAGTGGCGATTGCCGGTCCCGCGATCTCCCCCGTCAGGTTCGACACGACCGGTATCCGTGGGGGGTACAGGGTGATCCGGCTCAGCGTCTGTTCGAATGCCGCCAGCATCGGTTCCATCAGGGCGGAATGGAAGGCGTGCGAGACCGCCAGATGCGCCACCCGTACCCCTTGCGCTTCCATGGCGTCCGCCACCCGTTCCACCGCCGCCGCATCACCGGAGATCACGGTATGGTCGGGCCCGTTGATCGCGGCGATGTCGAGGGGGCCGGCATCGGCAGCCACGGCCAGAGCCACCCGGTCCGGCGCGGCGAACAGGGCCGCCATTGCCCCGCCCGGCGGCAGCGCCTGCATCAGCCGCCCCCGCTCCGCGATCAGGGTCAACCCGTCCTCCAGACTGAAAACCCCCGCGATACAAGCGGCCACATACTCGCCGACGCTGTGCCCGATCACGAATTGCGGGTGAATACCCCATGAGGCCCAGAGCCGCGACAAGGCATATTCCAGAACGAACAGCGCCGGCTGTGCCAGCGCGGTCTGCGCCAGGGCCTCGGTCGTGTCCGTGAACATCCGTTCTGCCAGGGAGAAGCCCAGTCGCGGCCGCAGCAGCGCGTCGCACCCGTCCACCGCCTCCCGGAACACGGGCCATCTCTGGTAAAGCCCCTGTCCCATGCCGGGATATTGCGATCCCTGGCCGGTGAACAGGAAGGCTGTCTTGCGATTGTCGGCGCTGTCGGCCATCACCCCGATATCGGGCTGTCCCGCCAGATAGGCATCCAGCCGGTCGCGCATCTCCTCCGCGCCCGTCCCCTCCACGGCCAGCCGGCAGTGCAGATGGCGGCGACCGATCGCGGCCGAGTGGCAGATATCGGCCACAATCCCCGGTTTGGCATCCGACAATAGTGACCGGTAACGGACGGCGAGATCGCGCAGCCCCGCCTGATCATGGGCCGACAGGCAGAGAAGATGGGAACCGGTCACGGGCTCCCCGCCGCGCGGGGCGGTGGGCGGCGCCTCCCCCAGTATCACATGGGCATTCGTTCCGCTGAACCCGAAGGAACTGAGCCCGGCCCGGCGCGGCCGTTCCGACCGTTTCCAGGGCATGCTCCGGTCATTCACGCGCAGGGACAGGGCCGTCCAGTCGACATGCGGATTGGGCGTGCGGAAATGCAGGGAGGCGGGCAATTGTTCATGCCGCAGCGCCAGGATCAGCTTGATCAGCCCGGCCATGCCGGCCGCGGCTTCCAGATGACCGATATTGCTTTTCACCGATCCGATGGACAGCGGCTGCCAACGGCCCGGCCCGAACACGGAGCCCAGGGCCTCCGCCTCGATCGGATCACCCAGCAGGGTGCCGGTGCCGTGCGCTTCCACATAGTCGATGTCGGCGGCGTCCAGGCCGGCATCGCCCAACGCCTCGCGCAGGACGGCCTTCTGCGCTTCGCCATTGGGGGCGGCCAGCCCGTTGGTGCGGCCATCCTGATTGACGGCGGTCCCCTTGATTTCGGCCAGGATGCGGTTGCCATCCCGGACCGCGTCGGCCATGCGCTTCAGGATGACAAAGCCGGCACCTTCGCTGCGTACATAGCCGTCGGCGGTGGCATCGAACGCCTTGCACCGTCCTTCGGGGGAGATGGCGCGCAGCTTGGAAAAGCAGATATGCCCCTCCGGCGACAGGATCAGGTTCACCCCGCCCACCATCGCCATGTCCGTCTCCCCCGACCGCAGTCCGCGACAGGCGAGATGCAGGGCGACCAGGGCCGAGGAACAGGCCGTGTCGATTGCCAGCGACGGCCCGTGCAGCCCCAGCAGATAGGATAACCGCCCCGCCGCCGTGCTGCCGGTACTGCCCGTGATGGAATAGGCGTCGATCAGGTCCGGCTGGCCGGAATGTCGATGGGCCCGGACATAATCGTCACCCGCCATGCCGATATAGACGCCCGTGCGGCTGTGCTTCAGCGTGGACGGGTCCAGGAAGGCATCTTCCAGTGCCTCCCACCCGGTTTCCAGCAGCAGCCTGTGCTGCGGATCCATGGCCCGCGCCTCACGCGGGGTGATGCCGAAGAACGGGGCATCGAAATCGCCGACAGGGACATTCAGAAACCCGCCCCGCGCCGTGTACATCTTGCCCGGCGCATCGGGATCGGCGGACAGATAGTCGGCGGCGGGCCAGCGGCTTTCCGGCACGTCGGTGATGGCGTCGACACCCTCTTGCAGATGCCGCCAGAAATCCGCCGGATCATTGGCACCGCCCGGAAAGCGGCAGGACATGCCGATGATGGCGATGGTTTCTTTCTTCCGCAGGGCGGCATTCTCTTCCATCAACTGACGGATGGCGTCCTTTGCCTTCAGCAGGGCCTGCCGGTAGGCCTCCTCTCGATCAGGTTGCGCCATGTCCGCCATTCCCGCTGCGATCCGTCTCAGCTCTGCTGAATGTCAAGATGTCCGCGCCCGGTCATTGCCGGCAGGTCGATGTCGGCGGAACAGCGCACCTTGACAAAGTCCAGGGTCAGGGTGCCGGCCAGCCGGATGGTGCCGGTGCCGGCGACAAGGTCGGCGCGGGACAGGTCGCAATCGGCCCGGTCCAGCCGGACGCCCAGTTCGGTGCCGCCCGTGGTTTCGGTGAAACGGATATGCACATATCCGCGATCGATGGCATCACGCAGGGCCGCGACCGTGCGGTCGGGGCGCAGGCCCACCTCGACCGCGTGGGTGCCCACGGAAAGGCGCTGCACCAGATCCGGCCCCTCCTCGGCATCAGGGGGGGCCGTCTGTGTCGCGGGTTGCGGGGAGCGGGCGATCTCCTCCATGCGACGACGCAGGCTGAGCGGGCGCATGTCCGTCCAGACCGCCTCGATATGGGCAAGGCATTCGGCCTTGCTGCCCACCTTGCCGGCCGCCGTCCAGCCAATAGGAAGCTCCCGGTCGGCCGGCCAGATGGAATATTGCTCCTCGTGGTTCATCACCACGCTGTACAGGCTCGTGTCTTCCTGTTCGTCGCGCTGCATCGACCTCTCCTGAACTTCCGTGACACTCACCGCCGTGTCATGCCAGCACGCTGGCCATGGCCCGCAGCAGCAGGTCGCGGTTGGAATGCAAAAAGAAATGATCCCCCGGAAACAGCCGCAACCGGGCGCCCTGTGTCGTGTGCTCGCCCCATGCTTCCACTTCGGCGGGTGACACTTCGCTATCCTGCCGCCCCGCATACAGGATGAACGGACAGTCCAGCGGCGCCTCCGGCACGTGGCGATAGCCGTCACACAATGTGAAATCGGCCCGCAATGTCGGCAGGACGATGTCCAGCAGTTCCTGATGGGCAAAAACCTCCGGCGGCGTCCCACCGAACCGGCGCAAAGCCTCCAGGAACTCTGCATCGTTCATGCCGGCCAGCGGCAGGCGGCGCAGCGGCAGGTGCGGCGCGCGGTGGGCCGACAGGAACAGCATGGCCGGCGGCCGCGCCCCGCGCCGGCGCAGGGCACGCGCCAGTTCGAACGAAACCAGGGCGCCCATGCTGTGCCCGAACAGGGCGAAAGGCTTGTCGGCGTAGGGAACGATCTCGTCCGCCAGACTTTCCACCAGATCACGCATGACCGTAAAAGCCGACTCACCCAGCCGGGCCTCCCGACCGGGCAGCCGGACCGGATAGAGTTCGACGGTCGGCAGGGCCTGTCCCCAACCGCGATAGGCCGATGCGCCGCCGCCGGCAAAGGGCAGACAGAACAACCGCATGGTCGCTGACGGGTTGGGCACCGGGCAGCTCATCCAAGTGTTTGGTTTCATGGGATCTGCTGGAAACGGCTTCCGGGGACGTTAGGGCTGCACCCTACCTCTTTTGGTACCACTTCTGACAAGGGCAATCTCATGATGGAAGGCTTCCCAAAAGCCCGTCAATATCGGACAGCACGTCCAGGGCCGCGCGCTGTGCCGCACCGCCGGGCGATGCCGGCCTGTCGCTTTCGGGGTTTTGCATGTCCGCAGGCCCGGCCAGCAGGCCTTCCAGGAAAGCGGTAATGTCGGCGAGGGTCGGGTGGTTGAAGACCAGGCTGACCGGCAGGGACAACCGTACGGCATGGGCCAGCGCGTTGCGGAACTGCACAGCCATCAGCGAATCCACGCCGAGATCGGTCAGAGGGATATCCGATGGCGGGACCGGCCCCCCCAGGATGCGCCGCAGCGTGCCCTGGACAAGCTCATCCAGGATCGACCGCCGGTTGTCCGGTGTTGCGTCGCGCAGGCGGGCTGACAGGTCGGGCGCCACCTCCGCCCTGGCCGGTGCCGGCGTCGCCACGGCCAGATCGGCGAGCAGCGGCGACGGCCCGGCCATCTGTGCCAGATAGGTGGCCCAATCGGCGTCAAGCACGCCGAACTGGGCATTATCCGTGACCAGCAGCCGCGCCAGCATGTCCACGCCGTCGCCCGGCCGCAGGGGCGTGAAGCCCTGGCGACCCAGCCGCGCCCGGATGGCCGGATCGGTGGCAGCGATACCTACCTGATCCCATGGTCCCCAGTTGATGGCGGTGGCGGGCAGGCCCTGAGACCTTCTGTAATGGGCCAGCCCGTCCAGGAAGGCATTCGCCGCGCCGTAATTCGCCTGTCCGGCATTGCCCAGCAGGGAGGCGGCGGAGGAGAACAGGGCGAAAAACTCCAGCGGCGCCTCCCGCGTCAGCCGGTGCAGGTTCCAGGCTCCCGCGATCTTGGCGGGCAGGATGCTGCGGAACCGTTCCCAGTTCTGGTCGATCATCATGCCATCGGCGATGCCGCCGGCCGCATGGATCACACCGCGCAGGGCCGGCGCCCCGTCTCCGAACCCGGTCAGCGCGGCGGCCAGGGCGTCGGCATCCGCCATGTCAGCCAGGGCAACCCGCACCGTGGCGCCGGCCGCTTCCATCGCGGCGATGGCGTCGCGTGCGGCGGGCGATGGTGGTCGGCGTCCGATCAGCAGCAGATGGCGGGCGCCCGCCTGTACCAGCCATTCGGCGCAGAGAAGACCCAGCGCACCCAGACCGCCCGTGACCAGATAGAAACCGTCGGGCCGCACCGTGACCCGGCCGTCCAATCCCCTGTCCGTCCGACGGACCAGCCGGGCCGCATGTCGTGTGCCCCCACGCCACAGCACCTGTCCCTCCCCATCGGGGGCGGTGAGGCTGGACAGCAGATCGACCTCCGGCATAGGGGCCGCCGGGTCCATATCCACGCAGACACAGTGCAACTGTGGATATTCATGGCTGAGCGCCAGACCCAGACCCCATAGCGGCGCCTGTTCGATCCGCAACGGGCCCCCGTCTTCTGCCGCCTGCGCCCCTTGCGTGGCCAGCCAGACCCGCGTGGACGCGGCAAGGCCCGCCTGATCAAGGGCCTGGATCAGATGAAGGGTGCCGGCACAGGTCCTGTCGCCCATGGATGCGTGCGGTGCCGGCTCATCCAATGCCCAAAGATAAACGATGCCGCCATAGGGGGCTCCACCATCCCGGCTTTCGCGCAGCAATTGCTGGAAATCATCCGGCCTTGTCGGGTTCAGGCGATAGCGGTCCGGGCCATCGGCCATGAAATGGTCGCCCGCGAAAGCCAGGGTGCAACGGGCGCCATTGGCGCGCAACCGCTGCGCCAGACGTTCCGCAACGCCCTGTCCGTCCGCCAGCAGCAGCCAGTGACCGATGACCGGACCGGATACCACCGCGGGTGGGGGCAGGGGACGCCATTCCCGGACATGGAGCAGACCCGACCCGGCGCCATCCGTGCGGTGCCGCAGGATGTCGGCGCTGCGCGCACGCCGCCCCTCCAGCCCGATGAATTCCAGGGCCACACGGTCGTTCCGGTCGAACAGGCGCACGTCGGCCACAACATGGTCGTCATTGTCGGCCGGTCGCAGGCTGAGATGCGCCCAGCACCCCTCCGGGTCGGGATCGCCATGCAGATGCACTGCCGCAATCCCGAAGGGCAGCCAGGTATCCCCTTCCGCCAGCGGTGCCGCCGTCAGCAGCAGACCGAAGGCGGCATCGAGCAGGCCGGGATGCAGCGGTCTGGCCGCCAGCCCGCCCAGCAAGGCAGGCGGGCGCAGGGCGCACACGGCCTCCCCATCGCCCAGATGGATGCTCTCCAGCCAGCGATAGCTGGGACCCAGTCCGATACGGCGGTCGGCCTGGATCTGATAGAAGCTGTCGGCGGTGATCACGCGCCCGCACCGGTCCCATGCAGCCCGGCGCTGGCCCGGCGTTGCGGCCGGGGGACGGTCACCGGCCTGGCAGAAGGCCTCCGCATGGGTGGCGATGACGGGTTCGACCTCGTCCTCCCCGCTGGCGAAGCTGACCAGCCGCAGGGTGGTGCGACCACCTTCCGCCGTCATCACCACCTGGACGGTGCGTGACTGTCCGTCGGCGATCACCAACGGCTGAAGGAAGCCGACATCGCGTATCACGCAGCCGCCCGCCGGCTTTGTTGCCGCCAGGGCGCTCAGCATCATGGACAGGTGACAGGCACCGGAAACCACCACTTCGCCAAAGATGCGGTGGTCGGCCAGCAGCGGCAGGTCGGCCGTGCTGAACAGATTTTCATAAACCGTGGCTCCCAGCGTCGGCAGCCGCAGCCGCCGGCCCAGCAGGGAGGGCAGGCCGGTGGGGCGGGCCGGCGTCTGGACCGTGCGCGCCGGCCGGTCCAGCCAATGACGCTGGCGCTGGAACGGATAGGTGGGCAGGGGCAGGCGGCGACGGCCATAGCCATCGTCGAAGGCGGCCCAGTCCACAGGCCCCCGCACCGCCAGCCGCGCCAGACTGTCCAGCATCGTGTCCCAGTCCGGTCGCTGGTCGGCGAGGCTGGGCAGCAGCAGTGCCGCGTCGGGGGGCAGGCAGGCGGCGGCCAGCCCCAGCAGCGTGGATTTTGGCCCGATCTCCAGGAACGTGCCGCATCCGGCGGCGGTGATGGTTGCAATGCCGGCCTGGAATCGCACCGGTTCACGGATATGCCGGCACCAGTAATCGGCGGTGGCGATCTCCTCTCCCGCGATGGCGCCGGTCAGGTTGCTGACCAGCCGGATGGAAGGCTGGTTGTAGCCGACGCGGGCGGCGGTCTTGGCAAAGTCCGCCAGCATCGGTTCCATCAGGGGCGAATGGAACGCGTGCGAGGTCTGCAGCGGCCGGCTGGTGATGCCGGCCCGGTCCAGGATCGTGCGCAGTTCCGCCAGAGCCGGGCTGTGCCCGGAAAGGACGATGTTCGCCGGCCCGTTCTCGGCCGCCACGGAAACCCTGTCCGCGAAGGTGGAGAGCAGGGGCCGGACCTGTTCCAGACCGGCAAAGACCGCCAGCATGCCGCCATCGCGCGGCAATGCCTGCATCAGGCGGGCCCGGCTGGCCACCAGCGCCAGCGCATCCTCCAGGCTGAACACCCCCGCGATGCAGGCGGCGACATACTCGCCCAGACTATGCCCCATGACATGGTCGGGCACGATACCCCAGGACATCCACAGTCGGGCCAGGGCATATTCCAGCGCGAAAAGGGCCGGCTGGGCATGCAGCGTGTCGTTCAGGTCGGGGCCTGACCCTGCGTCCGCCGACGGATACAGCAGGTCCAGCAGCGGTTGTTCCAGCAGCGGCGCCAGGATCTCGGCGCAGCGGTCCAGATGCGCGCGGAAAACAGGCTGGGTGTCGTAGAGTTGCCGGCCCATGCCGACATATTGCGATCCCTGGCCGGTGAACAGGAAGGCGATGCGTGCCCGGCCGGCGACCCGGCCACGGACGACATGCTGTGCATCGGTTCCCAAGGCGGCGGCCAGTTCCGCCACCGTGCCGGCGGTGACGGCCAACCGATGATCGAAGGCCCGGCGGCCAGTATTGGCCGTGAAGCAGATATCGGCCAGCGACGCATCGGGATTGTCATCCAGGAAGGCGGCATAGCGCCCGGCAAGCTGCGCCAGCGCCGTTTCGCTTCGTGCCGACAGCATCAGGATATGGCGCGACCGCTCCGCCCCCGCCACCGATGGCAGGGGGGCGGGCGCCTCCTCCAGGATGACATGGGCGTTCGTGCCGCCGATGCCCAGGGAATTCACGCCCGCGCGGCGCGGCGTGCCGGCCGCCGGCCAGGGCGTCAGCCGCGTCGGCACATAGAAGGGGCTGTTGGCGAAATCGATGGCCGGATTGGGCGTGTCGAAATGCAGGCTGGCCGGAATGGCCTTGTGCCGCAGCGCCAGCACCGCCTTGATGAAGCCTGCCATGCCCGACGTGATCTGCAAATGGCCGACATTGGTCTTCACCGATCCGATGGCGCAGAAGCCCTTGGCCTCGGTGCCCAGCCGGAAGGCCTGGGTCAGGGCATTGACCTCGATCGGGTCGCCCATCTCCGTTCCGGTGCCGTGGGCTTCGATGAAGCCGACACTGTCGGGAGAGATGCCGGCGATTTCGAGCGCTTCCGCCACGGCAGACGCTTCGCCCTCGCCCGACGGGGCCATGTAGCCGACCTTGTCGCCGCCGTCATTGTTGACGGAGGAACCCTTGACCACCGCCAGGACATGGTCGCCGTCGCGCAGCGCGTCATCCAGGCGTTTCAGCAACACCACGCCGACGCCGCTGCCGAACACGGTGCCCTTGGCCTGCGCATCGAAGGCGCGGCAATGGCCGTCGGGGGAGACGATCATGCCATCCTGATACAGATGGCCGGCCCGGTTCGGCACCTGTACCGCAGAGCAGGCCGCCAGGAACATATCGGCCTCGCCATTCAACAGCGACTGGCAGGCCATGTGAATGACCACCAGACCGGTCGAACAGGCCGTCTGCACATTGACGCTGGGCCCGCGCAGATTGAGCTTATAGGACAGGCGGGTGGGCAGATAATCCTTGTCGTTGGCCACCATCAACTGGAACCCGCCCATGGAATCCAGCGTCGTGACATCCAGACTGTCCTGCAAGTCAAGGCTGCCGCGATTGGGCAGCACATTGTTCAGCAGGTAGGTATTCATGCTGGCGCCGGCATAGACGCCGATTTCCCCACGGTAGCCGACAGGATCGTAGCCGGCGCTTTCCAGCGCCTCCCATCCGCATTCCAGCAGCAGCCGCTGCTGTGGGTCCATCAGGGCCGCATCCGCCGCCCCGTACCCGAAGAATTCGGCGTCGAACCCTTCGATATCCGACAGGATGGGGCTGGCCTTCACATAGTCCTTGTGCCGGACCAGGGATGGGTCGATGCCAGACGCGACCACTTCCTCTTCACTGAAGAATGTGATCGATTCCGTGCCGGATGCCAGATTGCGCCAGAATGCCTGCGGGTCGTCGGCGCCCGGAAAGCGGCAGGCCATGCCGATCACGGCGATATCCCGGCTGTCGCGATCCCCCATGGCCAGGGTGCGTTGCCGGGCCCGGTCGGACCCCCGCTGCGACGGGTTGGCCTGTTCCACCCCGTCGGTCAGAACCTGCACCAGTTCCCGGATGGTCGGGTGTTTGAACAGGTCGACCAGGGTCAATCGCGGCCCGAACAAGGCCACCAGCCGGTGATGCGCCTGGACCAGCAGCAGCGAATGGCCGCCCAGTTCGAAGAAATTGTCGTCCAGCCCCACCTCGGCCACGCCCAGCACTTCCTGCCAGACACCGGCGATGCTGATCTCCATTTCCGAAGCCGGCGCCACCCGGGGGGCACCGGCGCGGTCGCCGCCATCCCGCAGAGTGGCCAGACGCGACCGGTCGATGGCGCCGTCGCTGGTGACCGGCATTTCCGGTAGATATTGCAGCGGCGTGCCAGGGCGGCTGGAGGGCAGGCGGCCATAGGGATCGTCCGCGAACAGCCGCTGATAGAAGGGGTGTTGCCTGTATCGCGGCGCATGGTGCGGCGAGGCGTGGGCGAAGGCGACCCTCGTGCCGTCGGCCCGGATCAGGTTGCCCTCGATGGTGAATTCCGGATTGAGACCATTGTCGCAGAGGGTGCGGGTGATGGTCGCCTCGACCCGGTCGCCGGGAACGACGTCGATACCCGGCTCGAACACGGGCATATAGACCGGAAGCCAGCTATGCTCCTGCTCCAGGATGTCGATCACCTCGCCATCGATGGTGTGCAGGTTCAGCCAGACCAGGAAGCCGTCGAAGCGCGAGGCCTTGTCGATGTCCAACCGTATGGCGTGGCTGTCCTCCAACCGGATCGGCCGGCTGAAATCCAGATCCTCGAAAATGTCCGCCGACGACAGGACATGGTCGTGCGGGAATTTCTTGATGCAGACGCGCAGATCGAAAGGATGGCCGATCTGATCGAAGATCTTGGCCGTGTAAGAGCCGGGGACGCGGTGGAACCCCGGATTGAGGCGGATGGCGTCGGGCAGGCGGGCAACGGCGATCTTGGTGGTGCTGCGCACGGGGATCATAATCCCGCCCGGACGCAGAAGCCGGTGGGCATCGTTGATGATCACCGCCGCGCCTTCGCAGCCGCCGATGGGGCCGACGATTTCCGACACGCAGACATCCGCCGGCTCCGGCAGGTCCACGGCCCCCGCCTCGCCATGAATGACCGTGATACGGTCTGACAGGCCGAGATTTTCCAGATGCGCGACGGCAAGCCCGTAGGCCTCTTCCCCCCGCTCGATTGCATAGACCTTGCGGGCGCCTGCCTGCAGGGCCAGACGGGCCAGGATCGCCTCCTTGCCCGTGCCGACATCGACGACGACCTTGCCCTTGACGGTGCGTTCCAGGGCTGCCCGGTATTTGGCGTTGCGCGCCTCGTCATTGGCCAGCGCGTAATAGATCAGGTCGTCATAGACGTAATATTCCGCGACCGAGGGCCATAGCTCGATCTGGTCGGGGGCGGCACTCTCCGGCTCGCGCAGTTGAATGAATTCGCACCCGACCGGCGTGCCGAACATATCGACGGGCCGGGGAAGGGTATCGGCCGCCATCAGGGTGCGGGCTGTATAGAAGGCTGTGCGGACAATGGGGTCCAGCGGCCCGTCGATGCGGCGTGACCGGATACGGGCGTCGTCCTCATCAAGGCCGATCAGCAACCGGCCCCGGCCCAGCCGCAGGCCGATCAACAGCAGGTCAAGACCGGGACCATCCCCATCGGGGGTTTCCTGAATGGCGGCGCCATGCACGGGCAGACCATCCGCCGCCAGGCTTGCCATCAGGGCCGTCTGGAACCCGGCCAGTGCGGCGGTGACCGGGCTACCGCCCCCGACATGCGCCGCGGCGGGGAAGCCGATGAAGGTGCAGCCATCCTGCCGCGCCCGCCGGGCCAGGGCCGACAGATCCTCCATCTCCTGTTCGAAGGCGGCGGCCAGCGCCGTCTCGTCCCGCCGGGCCGGCGGCAGGTTGACGATGCCATCCAGCGGACCATCCCAGCCGGTCAGCCCTTCTTCCAGCGTCAAGCCATGCCTGCATTCCCCATCCAGGGATTGCAGGCGCCGCAGGGTGCCGGCCTGCATCACGCTCAACGGGTTGCGGCCCAGGATCAGCACCCGCGCCTGGTATCGCGTCAGCAGGAATTCGGCCAGAAGCGGGCCGGCCCCTTCCAGGCCGTTATCCAGCACATAGCATCCGCCGCGCCGCAGGGGATTGTGCCAGTCATCCTGTGCCGCGCGCCCAGCGACATCCACATGGCGCAGCCCGGTCACCCACCGGTGCCCGTCGCGAAAGGCGACCTGGGCGTCACTGGCCTGTGTCGTCAGTTCCCGCGCGATGATATCGGCGCCGTCCGCCGCATCGCGCCCGATATCGGCGTGCCGGCATTCCAGCCAGGGCAGCGACCGGGCGATGCCTTCCAGCAATCCCGGCAATGCCGCCTTGGCAGGATCGCCGGTCTCTCCGGCATGGACCGCTGCCGCATGGCGGGAGACGGCCAGAAGGCGCGTCGGCCTGGCACTCTCCGGCAATGCTGCCAGGGCCTGGGCCAGGGCCGTCAGGGTACGGGCATTCCGCCCGGCCTGTTCAAAACCCTGCGGATCATCGCCATGACCATCGTCGCAGCCGCCCAGATGCAGGATGGCGCCCAAGCGGACCCCGGCTTGCACAAGCTGTTCGACCAGCGCGCCACAATCGGCTGGCCGGTTCGTGTTGAACGTCCAGGCGGCCGGTCCGTCCTGTGACAGGGCGGACCCGGCCGTCACCGTCACGGTGGCGATGCCGGCGTCGGTGAGGCGGGCAACCACCTGACGGCCCAGCCCACCCCCATCCAGGAACACCAAGCAGGCCCCGGCCGGCATCCGCCCGCCATGCGGTGCGTTCTTGCGGTGCCAGACTTCCTCCAGGAACCGGTCGGGCAGGGTGCGCTCCCCCCCGGTCAGGATGTCCACCCGGTCCAGCACAGCCTGGAAATCGCCGTCATGGAACCGGCTGGACAGGCGCTTGTGCTGGATCTTGCCGATCGCCGTTTTGGGAATGTCATCCCGATCGACCGGGACCAGATAGTCGGCCTTGATGCCCAGTTGCCGGGTCAGGCGCAGTTGGACCGCGCGCAGCAGCGGGCGCAGAACCGCGTCGCCGGTCAGGTCGGTATGGAAAAAGATCGCCAGCTTCTGTTCGTCGCTTCCAGGGGCGCGGACGGCGCAGGCGGCGCTGAAGGACGGGGTGATGCCGTCCACCTGTTCGACGGCGGCCTCGATCTCGCTGTTATAGAAATTGGCGCCGTTGATGATGATGCCGGTGCCGGCCCGACCCGTCAGGAACAGGTCCCCGTTCAGGACAAAACCGGCATCGCCCGTATCGAACCAGCCATCGGTGTGAAAGACGCTGTTCGCCTCCGGGTTGGCGAAGTAGCCGGGCGAAACGGCGGCGCCGCTGAACTGAACATTGCCGATGGTCCCCTGCGGAACCACCTGCCGTTCGGCATCGACGATGCGCAGGGCCATGCCCGGGATCACCGATCCCAGGCTGGCGAAGGATATGGCAGCCTCGTCATCGGCCGCCACCTCGCGCAGGTGGCCGCCCAGGCTGGAGCGGTCGATATGATGGAAGGTCAGCGACCGGCCCTCTGCCGGCAGGTGATAAGTGACGCCCGACCCCATCTCCGCCATGCCGAACGCGGTGCGCACCACGCAGGGGCGCAGACCGAACGGCGCCAGACCGGAGAGGAACTCGCGGGTTGCCGACCGGGTGATCATCTCCCCGGCGGTCAGCAGGCCCTTGACACAGGAAAGATCCCATTGACCCGCGCGTTCGGTCTTCAACGCGGCGCTGACCAGGGAATAGGCGAAGTTGGGCGCCCAACTATGCGTGACGCGATATTTGTGCATCAGGTCCAGCCAGGCCAGCGGCCGTCCCAGAACCATTTCCTTCGGCGCGTAGACCAGCGTGCAACCCAGGACGACACAGCGAATATGCCAGTCGGAGATGCTGCCCACATGGTCGAAGGGCAGCCAGTTCAGGATGACGTCATCGGCCGTGTGACCGCACAGCAGGTTCACCCCGCGCGCCCGGGCCAGCACGTTGCGGTGGGTAAGCATGACCGCCTTCGGCGCGCCCGTGCTGCCGGAAGACAGGGTATAGAAAGCCGCATCGTCGGGAGAGGCGGCATGGAAGGCGCTGGCCGCCGGGCCGTTGCGCAGATCCTCGATCGATGCCGTGCGGGACGGGCCCAGAAGCGGGGATTGGGCCATGGCCCGTCCCCGTTCGGCCGTGGCCAGGACCAAAGGCCTGCCCAGCAGGTTCCAGATATGGACCAGATGGTCCAGCGCCCGGCTTTCGACATCATAGGCCATCGGCACCGATACGATGACCGGCTGCATGCCGCCCAGAACGCAGCCCCAGAAGGCTTTCAGGATGTCGTCGTTGCGGTCAAGTTGCAGCAGCACCTTGTCACCGGCCCGCAATCCCAGATCACGCAGGCCGCCCAGAACCCGACATGCCGCACGGGTGAGGTCACCATAGGTTCCCACCTGTTCCGACCCGTCCGGTTCCACCTGGACGATCGCCGCGTCCGGCCGGGCCTCCAGCAGCAGCTTCGCCAGGGTGTCGGGCGCCCCCGGCACAATGGGAAGCGTGTCCCCCTGACAGAGCGACGGGACGGATTCGGTATCCGCCATCGCTGCGGCGGGCGCGGCGTCGTCGCCGGCAGCGGCCTGGGGGTCGCGCAAGCGCGGCAGCAGGTCGCGCACCAGCCTTTCGGTGGCCACAAAACGGCGGACCGCAGGGCGCGGCCCGGACAGGCAGGCGGCCCGCTCAACCCCGGCCTGGGCCGTCAGGGCACGCTCCCAGGCGGGGATCAGCGTGTCGGACCATACGGGCAGGTTTTCAAGAGCGGCAAGGTCCGGCCTGCCTCCGGCATCGACCGGCATATGCAGGATCGGCACGAGGAAGATGGCCCGCTCTGCCATCAAACCGTGCAGGCGGGGGAGGACGACATCAACACTGTTGGTGTCCGCAAGTACCAGATAGGCAATCAGAACGGTATCGCCCGAGGGCTCCTGTCGTGACAGGACCACGCATTCCTTCACCGACGGATCGCTCAGCAATAGATCGGTAATGATCCGTCGTTCATTTTGACCCGTGATTGATATGTCGAGCCGGTCCATCAATCTTGCATTTTCGGCATTGGCGGGGTCATTAAGGTTAACGGAATTTTTCATTGAGGGTCGGCGTCCTCATTTTGGCGGTCTTCATGAAAAGACGAAATAAAAACCATAACGCGGGTGGGATTAACTTAATAGCCGCGCTCGCAGGAGGCTATTCAGGTGGGGCGGTTTGGTCAAGCGCGGTTTTGGATTATATTGAAATCATGTTGCGGCCCTTGTGGTGATTTCATCACGATGTCATGGAAAGTTGATAAGAGGCACGAATGAAGAGGCTTTGTCAGGTTTTTCGTTCACAGGGCCGCACGCAAAGCCGAGGCGGCGGGCTTTACAGCGACTTGTCCCGTGTGATTATATCCCGAATTGAATGCATGCCCGTTTGACATACGCCGTTCACCGGTGAACGATAGTTCAAAGGGCGGGATGACATGCGTTTTCTTGCCGATGCAGGTACTGTCCGGCATCGGTCGGGCGTCTCGGGACCGGTTTGCTGACACATATAGGGATGTGGCCATGCTTATTGTGGCTTATTTTGTGGTCTGCTTCATGGTCGGTCTGGTCGGGCGGCGGCGGCGGATCGGCTTTAGCGGGTACTTCCTGCTGTCCATCCTGCTGACGCCTATCATCACATTGCTCTTCATCATTCTCAGCAGCCTGGATTTCAGCCGCAGCACACGCCCGCAAACCTATTCCGCCGTTTGCAAACATTGCGAAAAAGAGACGCAGGCGCTGACCAAGATCCATTATTGCCCCGGCTGCGGGCGATCGGTGTGAAAAGTGCCGCAAAAATGACGGGTGCTCCCTGATGGAGTTCTTGCAACTGCTTCGCAGTGAGGCCGTGCCCGATCTTCGGCGCTTCCTGCTGATCGTTACGGTCGCCGGTCTGACCAATGCCCTGGTGCTGGCGCTGATCAATACGGCTGCCAACCAGAACGGCCGCGAACATATGTTCAGCCTGGGCCTGCAGTTCATTCTGGTGGTCGCCGCCTATACCGTGTCGCAACGCTTCGTGATGAGCACCACCGCGAAAGAGGTTGAGCGCATCATCCATCGTATCCGTTGCCGGCTGATCGACGAGTTGCGGAATTGCGAACTGGATGGTGTCGAAAAGATCGGCCGCACCAGCATTTTCAACGGCCTCAGCAAGGAGATCCAGACCATTGCCCAATGCGGCAACATGCTGGGCATGCTGGCGCAGAATTGTGTGCTTCTGGTTTTTGCGACACTCTATCTCATCTTCGTGTCCTTGCCGGCCTTTGTGCTGGCCGTGATTTTCACCGCCGGCGCGGCCAGCCTCTATCTGGCGCGGATGGCGCGCATCAACGTGGCGATCCAGGCGGCGACGACGGCGGAATACCGGCTGCACGACCTGCTGGGCGGGGTGGTCGACGGGTTCAAGGAGATCAAGCTGAACGCGACCCGCGCCGCAGAGGCGGCGGACGATGTGGTGCTGGCATCGCTTCATGCGGCCGACCAGCGGACCATCGCGCAGTCGGAGTTCGGCCGCAGCTTCGTCTTCACGCAGAATGTCCTGTTCCTGTTGCTGGGCACCGTGGTGTTTCTGGTGCCGATGTTGAGCGATACGCCCAGCGACAGCGTGGTGAAGGCCACCGCCGCCGTGCTGTTCCTGTTCGGCCCGCTGGGAACCGTGATCTCCGCCGTTCCCATGCTGGCCGGTGCCAACACGGCCGCAAAGGCGATCCGCGATCTGGAGGGGCTTCTCCGCAAGACGGGTGAAGGCGACCTGCGTGACACCCCCTGTGCGGCCCCCCTGACCCGCTTCCGTGAGATCGAGTTGCGGGGCGTGACCTTCCGTTTTGACGGGGACGGCCAGGAACAGTCTTTTCAGGTGGGGCCGATCGACCTGACGCTGCGCTCGGGTGAGACGCTGTTCATTTCCGGCGGCAACGGGTCGGGCAAATCGACCTTCATGCGGCTGCTGACCTCCTTGTATCAGCCCCATGCGGGGATGATCCTGCTGGATGGACGCTTGCTGGAGCCGCAGCAGATGCAGGCCTACCGCTCGCTTTTTTCGGCGGTTTTCAGCGATTATCATCTGTTCAAGCGGCTTTACGGTCTGGACCCTGCGGCACTTTCCCAGGCGCAGTCCCTGATCGCGGAATTCGGGCTTGACGACAAGACGTCGCTGGCCGGCAATGAATTGTCGACCATCGACCTGTCGGCCGGCCAGCGCAAGCGGCTGGCCCTGATCGTCGCAATGATGGAACACCGCCCCATCTGTGTGCTGGATGAATGGGCGGCGGACCAGGACCCGTATTTCCGGCGGAAATTTTATGAGGAAGTCCTGCCCAAGATGAAGGAAGCCGGTACCACCGTCATCTGTGTGACCCATGATGACCGGTATTTCGGCCTTGCGGATCGCCGCGTGCATCTGGAAGAGGGCAGGAT
>NZ_JAGOGJ010000021.1 GCF_017996735.1 Niveispirillum sp. | reverse complement strand
CTCAATACTGGAAGGAGCAGGCAAAACGGAACCTATGAGCCGCATAGCCAGCATCATCACGGACATGTCAACCACGTCAAGATGGCCGTAAACTCATGTCCCTACCCCAAACCGCTACGGATAAATGGAAATTAATGCAGATCTTATGGCTACGGAGAAGTAAATTTTATTCCATATTACTCAAAGGTTTATACGGCGTCCCTGACAGGCGCTCTCATATCCGGCATCGATCAATTCCATGACCGTGATGGCTTCCTGGGCCGTCACCGGGTTGGGACCGCTTCCGATAATGGCGGCGTGGATGGCGGCGTAGTAATGACGGTAATCACCGGCAATGCCGGGCACGGTTTCCGCGCGGCCTTCGCCTTCAATCAAACGGGTCAGATTTCCCGGCGCGCCATCCTTGCCCCAGCTTTCGCAGCCGGGTGTCAGGCCCGCCTTCAGCATGTCCTCCTGACTGTCCAGCCCATGCTTCAAATAGCTGCCACCATCTCCATGAACCGCGAAACGCAGGCCATTATCCAGAATCAGGGTTGATCCGTGAAGGATCGTCCGCAGCCCGGTATCGTAAGACAGGATCGCATGGAAATAATCCGGGGCGCCGTTTCCCGGCCGTTGGGTGCCGATATCTGCGAAGATCGAGGCGGGCCGACCGAACAGGCATAATGCCTGATCAATCAGGTGCGGCCCCAGATCATGCCAGAGGCCGGCGCCGGGAACATCGGCCCGTTCGCGCCAACGGTCGCGCGGCACGGGTCGGAACCGGTCGAAATGGCTTTCAAACTGTGTCACCCGCCCCAGCGCATCTTGCCGGATCAAATCGGACAAGGTGAGAAAATCCGCATCCCAACGCCGATTATGGAAAATTGACAAGAGCCGGCCGGACTGTTTCTCCAGGATGGCCAGTTCCCGCGCCTCTGCCAGCGTCACCGTAAACGGCTTGTCCACCACGACATGTTTGCCGGCAGACAGCGCACGGCGGGCCATGTCGGCATGGGTGTCATTGGGCGTGGCGATAACGATCAGGTCGATGGCAGGATGGGCCAACACCCCTTCCAGATCCGGCAGAACAGCGACATCGGGCCACGAACCGCGCACCTTTTCCGGATGACCGGACACGATGGCGGTCAATTCCAGGCCGGGCGTCGCCGCGATCAGGGGGGCATGAAAGGTCTGTCCGGCATAACCGAACCCGACCAGGGCCGTGCGCACCAATGCCATGGTTTTTTCCTTGTAAATCCGATGCTTGAACGACCCCGCGAAGGTGCCCCGTTCAATCCCCCTGCCCGCCCGGTATCAGGATCATGCCATCATATCCCGGTTCAACGCCAGATGGCAGCATGGCGCGCAGCGAGGCATAATCCATCGACTGGTTCATATGGGTCAGGATGGTCCGGCGCGGTTTCAGCCGTTCGATCCAGCCGCGCGTGATATCCCAATGTGCGTGTACCGGATGCGGCGGTTCGATGCGCACACAATCCACGATCCAGGTATCCACCCCCGCCAGAATATCGAATGCCTCGTCCGACAGCCGAACCACATCGGTGGAATAACCGAAGGGGCCGAAGCGGAACCCTAAGCTTTCCGAATAGCCATGATCCTGCACAAACGGCAAAATCTCAATGGAACCAATGGTCAAAGGTCCATTGATGATGTTGGGGATCAGCACCGGCCGGGGGAAATGCGGCGGCTTCACCTCGGCGGCTTCGAAACAATAATCGAAGCGGCGGGTCAGGATGCCCATGGTGGTTGCATCGCCATAAAGCTGGACCGGCGCGTGCTGCAGCCAGTTCACGGCCCGCAGATCATCGATGCCATGGGCATGGTCGGCGTGGGCATGGGTGTAGACTACCCCGTCCAGCCGCTTCACATCGGCATCGTTCAACTGCTCCCGCATGTCCGGGCCGGTATCGACCAGGATGGTCGTATCCCGGTTCTGGACCAGGATGGAGGGCCGGCGCCTGCGGTTGCGGGGCTCCGCCGGATCGGCATGGCCCCAGACATTGCCGACCAGCGGCACCCCGCCCGATCCGCCGCAGCCCAGGATGGTGATGCGCAGATCATCCATCGCGGACACTTAGACCGCCTTCACGGCCGATGCCGGCACCTTGCTGAAAAGGCGCAGGAAATTGGCGGTGGAGACATCGCCCATCGTGACCGCATCCACGCCCTTCACCTCGGCCAGCGTGCGGGCCGTATGGGCCACGAAGGCCGGCTCGTTGCGCTTGCCACGCATGGGCACAGGCGCCAGATAGGGGGCGTCGGTTTCCACCAGCAGTCGGTCCATCGGCACAATGGCGGCCGTATCCCGCAACTCTTCCGACTTCTTGAAGGTCAGGATGCCGGACAGAGAAATATAGAAACCGATTTCCAGTGCCTGTTCAGCCAGTTGCCGGCTGCTGCTGAAGCAGTGCAGCAGGCCGCGCAGGCGTCCCTGCCCCTCGTCCCGCAAGATACGGATCGTATCCTCATCGGCGTCGCGGGTATGAACGATGATGGGCAGGTCGGTTTCCAGACAGACGCGGATATGGCGGCGGAAGCTTTCCTGCTGCACGTCGCGCGGCGACTTGTCGTAAAAATAATCCAGCCCCGTCTCCCCAATGCCCACGACCTTGGGCTGCCGCGCCAGACGCAGCAGTTCCGCCTCGCTGCACAGCGGGAACTCTTCGGCCGCCTGATGCGGATGAACGCCCAGGGTGCAATAGACATCGTCATAATTCATGGCGATATCATGCACTTGGCCGAACCGGCTGATATGGGTGCAGATGGTCAGCATCAAACCGACGCCCGCATCGCGGGCGCGCTGGACCACGGCATCACGCTCCGGCGCGAAGTCGGGGAAATCCAGATGGCAATGGCTGTCGACCAGCATCACTTCGCCTCCTCCGGCTCGACAAAGCGCGGGAAGGCCGGAGCCGGAGGCGGCAATATCGTGCCGGGCGTCAGCGGATTGGCGGCCAGATTGGCAAAGCCGCGCTGATCCGCCGGCACCACCAGCAGATCCAGGATGCGATTGCTGGTTTCCGGCATGAAGGGCTGGGTCATGATTGCCAACTGGCGAATGACATCAGCCAGGGTGTAGAGCACCGTGCCCAGCCGCACCGTGTCGGTCTTTGACAGGGTCCAGGGGGCCATTTCCTGGACATAGCGGTTGGCTTCGTCAACGACGTGCCAAATCGCATCCAGCGCCTTGTTAAAGGCCTGAACGTCCAGTTCGGTCCGCACGGCATCCAGCATGCCCTTGGCGGCATTCAGCAGAGCGTGATCATCATCGCTCAGCACCTCCGGTGCCGGCAACTGGCCGCCATGATACTTTTGAATCATGGAGAGAACGCGTTGGCACAAGTTACCGTAACCATTGGCCAAATCGACATTGATCCGCTGGGCCATGGCGCGTTTGGAAAAGTCGCCGTCATTGCCGAACGGGATTTCCCGCATCAGGAAATAGCGGGTCTGGTCCAGACCATAGGTCTCGATCAGGTCGGCGGGCTTCACCACATTGCCCAGCGACTTGGACATCTTCTCGCCCTCGACCGTCCACCAGCCATGGGCAAACACGCGGCGAGGCAGCGGCAGCTTGGCGGCCATCAGGAAGGCCGGCCAATAGACGGTGTGGAAGCGCAGAATGTCCTTGCCCACCATGTGCAGGTCGGCCGGCCAGTATTTCGCGAAATCGCCGGTCGTATCGGGATAGCCGACGGCGGTGATGTAATTGGCCAGGGCATCCAGCCAGACATACATCACGTGCTTTTCATCGCCCGGAACCTTGATGCCCCAGTCGAAGGTGGTGCGGCTGATCGACAGATCGCGCAACGACCCCTTCACAAAGCTGATCACTTCCGACCGCTTGCCCGACGGCATGATGAATTGCGGCTGCTCTTCGTACAGCTTCAGCAGCGGTTCCGCATAGGCGGACAGGCGAAAGAAGTAGCTGGGTTCCTCGACCCATTCCACGGGAGCACCGGTGGGCGCGAAACGCTTGCCGTCGCGTACCGACAGCTCGTCTTCGTTGTAATAGGCCTCGTCACGGACGGAGTACCAGCCGCTATAGCTGCCCAGGTACACATCACCGCTTTCCAGCAGCCGTTCCCAGAGGAACTGCACCGCCTTGATATGACGGGCTTCGGTGGTACGGATGAAATCGTCATTGCTGACATTAAGAAGCTTGGCCAAGTCTCTGAAATTCTGGGAGTTCTTGTCCGCAAGCTCTTGCGGGGTGGTACCGAACGCCTCGGCCGACTTCTGGACCTTCTGGCCATGTTCGTCGGTGCCGGTCAGGAACTTGACGTCGAAACCATCCAGCCGCTTGAAGCGGGCCATCACGTCGCAGGCGATCGTCGTGTAGGCGTGGCCGACATGCGGCGCATCGTTCACGTAATAGATCGGCGTGGTGATGTAGTAAGGCGTGCGCCCGGACATGGGACTTCTCCGCGAGCGATAGGACGGGGTTCAGCCGGCAGCGGCAGCTTCGATCCGCGACAGCACCGACATCAGGGTCTGGCGCCGGTCGAGATTGGCGGATTCCGCCTTGGCGAACATATGGTTCGTGTTCTCCCACACCTCCACCCACCGATCAAGGTTACCCGACCGTTGGCTCCCCTGCATCAGGCGATGGACAAGGGCGGCCTCGCCGGGAACCACTTCCGGCGGGATGGTGCCACGGGCCCCGGCGCGCGCCACACGGCCCAGCCACCAGCCGATCAACTCAGTGACCGCGACCCAGTTCGCTTCCTCATTGCCGCCGCGCAAGACCGCATCGATAAAGGCATAGGCTTCGAGGATGTCCAGGCGCGGCAGGCTGTCGAACACACCCAGCATGGCCTTGTAGAGGGTCAGTCCGCCGGCCCCATGCAGTTCCATGGCGCGGCCGATGCTGCCCTCCGACAGGCGGGACAGCGCCGTGCGCTCCGCATCGTCCAGGTCGGGCAGGTAACGGAACAGCAGTGCCTTGACCTGCGCCTCGCTCAACGGTTCCAGCGGCAGCTTGCGGGTGCGCGACCGGATGGTCGGCAACATGGCGCCGACATTATCGGCCACCAGCAAAATCAAGGCCTTGGAGGGTGGTTCTTCAAGGATTTTCAGAATGGCGTTCTGGCCGCTGGTGTTCAACTGGTCGGCACCGTCGACAATGACCACGCGCCAGCCGCCCTCTGCCGAGGTCAGGCGCAAGAAGGGGGCGATCTTGCGGATTTCATCGACGGGCAGGTCGCGCTTGAACCGCTTGCGCTTTTCATCCCAGGTGCGCTGGACCGTCAGCAGGTCGGCATGACCACCGGCAGCGATGCGGTGACAGACGGCGCTGTCGGGATCGACAAGCAGGCTGGTCGGGTGAGGCGGCGGGCCGAAAAGGCCCGTGTCCTGCTCCCCGGGCAGCCCCTTGGTCAGGACAAAGCGCGCCATGCGGAAAGCCAGCGTCGCCTTGCCGATCCCCGGCGGGCCGCCGATCAGCCAAGCATGATGCATGCGTCCGGAATTCCAGCTATCCAGCAGCAGTTTCTGTGCGGCCGCATGGCCTTCCAGATGGGTATTGCGACGCGGATGGAACGCGTCGGCCGCATCATGCGGCTGGCCACTCACAGTGCCACCCCCAACCGGTCGGCGATCACGGCACGAATGGCGGCCTGTATGGCGTCGATCCCGGCGGACGCGTCGACAATGGCACAGCGGAAAGGTTCTGCCTTCGCAATGGCTTGATACCCTTCCCTCAACCTTTCATGAAACGTGGCCTGCATCCGTTCATACCGGTCTTCCCCCCCGCGCCGGGCGGCGGCACGGGCCAGCCCCTGGGCGGGATCGATGTCCAGGATCAGGGTCAGGTCGGGCCTGGTGTCCCCAATGGCGATATCGCGCAGGGTGGTCAGAACCTCATGGTCCAGCCCATGGCCGTATCCCTGATAGGCCATGGTGCTGTCGGCGAACCGGTCGCACAGGACCCACCGGCCAGCGTCGAGCGCCGGGCGGATGCTGCGCATCACATGGTCGTGGCGGGCCGCCGACAACAGCATGGCTTCGCTGACCGGTAGCCAGCGTCCCGGCTCGCCATTGACCAGCAGGTCGCGTACCGCCTCCGCGCCCGCTGACCCGCCCGGTTCGCGGGTGGTCACCACATCGATGCCTGCTGCGCGCAGGGCATCGGCCAGCAGGCGGATCTGGGTGGATTTGCCAGCCCCTTCCCCGCCCTCCAGTGTGATGAAGCGCCCGCGCGCCACGGCCGCGCCCGTCACTGGGCCGGGGTGGCGGCAGGGGCTGCCGCCGGTTCACCGGACCCACCGCCGAAGAAGTGCGACAGGGCCGCGCCCATACGGCCGAACAGACCCAGTTGTTCCACATCCGCACCGGCCAGCAGCGGCAGTTCAAGCGTCTCCAGCCCCGGTGCCGCAATGGTCAGGGTCCCCAGCCGGGTCCCCTTCTTAACAGGAGCCGGGACCGGCGCATCTGCCTTGAGGCTGACCTTCATCTTCTGCTTCTGGTCGTGGGTCAGGGTGATCTTCACCTGATCCTGGACGACGGCCGGCACGGTGGGTGTCACGCCCAGCCAGACCGGCAGGCTGTCCACCGTCTCCCCGGCCTTGAACAGGGTGAAATTGTCGAATTCGCGCCAGCCCCATTCCAGGATGCGGGCGCTTTCATCGGCGCGGGCCTGCATGTTGGGCAGACCGTTGACCACCAGCACCAGGCGACGCCCGTCACGTTCGCCCGACGCGATCAGGCCATAACCGGCGGCTTCGGTATGGCCGGTCTTGATACCGTCCACCCCCATGTTCCGGTACAGCAGCGGATTGCGGTTGCCCTGCTTGATGCCGTGATAGGTATATTCCAGTTCCGAATAATAATGGTAATGGTCCGGGAAATCCCGGATCAGATGGCGGGCCAGGACCGACAGGTCGCGTGCCGTGGAATAATGGTTCGGGTCGGGCATACCCGATGCATTCATCAGGTTTGTATTGGACATGCCCAGTTCCTTCATCCGCTTGGTCATGGCGGCGGCGAAGGCTTCTTCGGTTCCCGACATGCCCTCGGCCAGAACCACGCAGGCATCGTTGCCCGACTGGATCACCATGCCGCGGACCAGATCCTCGACCTTGATGTTGTTGCCCAGCTCAACAAACATCTTGGAGCCCTGCACCTTCCAGGCGCGTTCCGACACGGGCAACGTGTCGTCCAGCGAGATGCGGCCTTCCTTCACGCGCTCGAACAGCATGTAGGCCGTGGCCACCTTCGACATGGACGATGTCGGCATGCGTTCGTCGGCGTTCTTTTCGAACAGCACCGTATTGGTTTCGGCATCGACCAGGATGGCTTCCCTGGCAATGGTGTCCAGATCGGCCGCCATCACCGGCAGCGCCGACACCGTGAACAGGAGGGCCGTGGCGATGCTGCGGGCGGCACCCTTCATCCGATGTGCGATCCGAATATCCATCTCTTTCATCAACCCTTCACAACAGGAACAGGTGGGGGCGATGCCCCCGGGCGACAGTGGGACGGGCAAGGCGGACATGTCCAGCCCCGCGCGCCACCGCGACATTCTGGATCATCATGGAACAGTGGAACGGCCCCTGTTGCGCAGGGGGTGGTGTTCCTCAGTCGACGATGATCTTTGCCTCCGACGTGCCGGCCTGCAGCACCTGGGCCAGGACCTCGTCGGCACGCTCGACCTGATCGAACGGGCCGACACGCACGCGGAAATATTGCTGACCATTGACCATGGCGTTCGACAGGTTGGTCGGCGCGATGGAATTCAGCTTGGCCCGCAGACGGTTCGCATTGTCGTAATTGGCGAAGGCGCCCGCCTGGATATAGATCTTGCCCGGCTTGGCCGGCAATGCCCGCTGCTCCACCACGGGGGCGGGCAGGAAGCGGCCATCCTCCGTCGTCGTGCCGGCCACGGTGGTGGGGGCGGCAATGGTGCGCGGCGGTGTGGGCGCGGTCTGCGCCACCTTGGGCGGAATGGCGCTGCCGGGGGCGGCCTTGGAACCGGCGGTCGGCGGAAGGGGGGTGGCCTCCACCGTCACGCTGGGGCGCGGGGCCGCCTGCGGGACGGGGCCGCCATCGGGAGAGACGCCGGCCACCTGGCTGGCGGCATTCATGGCGGCGGCGGCGATGGCGCGGCTTTCCTCGGCCATCACCTCGACCCGCACCTTGGCCGTGCCCTTCTGGTCAAAGCCCAGAAGCTGCGCCCCACGGCGCGACATATCGATGATGCGGCCCGACACGAAGGGCCCGCGATCATTGATGCGCACCACGATGGAGCGGCCGTTTTCCAGGTTGGTCACCCGCACCAGACTGGGCATGGGCAGGGTCTGGTGCGCGGCCGTCAGTTCATTCTCATTATAAAGCTCGCCATTGGCGGTCAGCTTTGTATGGAAGCCGGGACCGTACCAACTGGCGATGCCAGTCTCGTTATAACCGTAATCGACGCGCGGGTAATACCAGACACCGTCGATCTGATAGGGGGTGCCCACCTTGTAGCTGCCGCCCGGTGTGGGCTTGGGCTCCGGCGCGGCGGGGGCGACGGCGGCGGGCTTTGGTGCCGGGGGCGCGGCACACCCGGCCAGCCCCGCGATGGAGATGCCCATGACCGCCAGTCTTACAAGATTTGCCCGCGCCATACTTCCCTACCCCAACCGATTGTGGCCGCAGCCTACATCAACTCATTTGCCGGAGCCAATATGGTCGGCGAGAATTCCGACCGCAGTTGCGAAATAGGTGGACCGGTTCCAGTCCATGATGGTGCGATAATTGCCATAGACGAGGAAAGCCTTGCCCTTGGGGCCGTCCGGCTGCACCAGCCACGCCTCCATATTGGCCTTGGGCAGGGGTTTGCCGTCGGCGGAACGCAGCCCGCGCCGCGCCCAGGCGGACAAGGGCTGCGCCTGCTTGTCCATGCCGGACCACGCGGCCGAATCAGCGCCTTTGGGCAGGCGTACCGCCCGGCCCCAGGTCTGATCGGTTTTCCAGCCGACAGTGGCCAGGTAATTGGCGGTCGAGGCAAAGACATCGGCATGCGTGGTCCAGATGTCCCGCTTGCCGTCGCCATCGCCATCCTGGGCAAATTTGAAAAAGCTGGAGGGCATGAACTGGCACTGTCCCATGGCACCCGCCCAGGACCCCAGCATGCGGTCAGGGGCGATATGCCCCTCATCCAGGATGCGCAGCGCCTTCAGCAATTCGCCGCGAAAGAAAGCGCTGCGGCGGCCGTCATAGGCCAGCGTGGCCAGGGCATCGACAACCTTGAACCCGCCCATATTGCCGCCGAAATCCGTTTCCATGCCCCACAACGCCACGATGAAGCGGGCGGGAACCCCGTATTTTTTTGACATCTGCGTCAGCAGCGCCTTGTGCGTCACCATCCGCTCCCGCGCTTTCTTGATGCGGGCCTTGGTGACGGTGCGGGACAGATAGGTGTCGAAGGTGACGGTGCGTTCCGGCTGCTTGCCGTCAAGTTCCAGGATGCGGGGGATCGGGGCGATGCCGGTCAAGGCCAGGTCCACGGTGGCCGGGCGCAGCCCCTCGCGCAGGGCTTCCGCCTTCAGATCGCCCAGCCATTGCTGAAAATCGGGCGCCGCCGCCGCGCCAGGCACCACCAGTGCCATCGCGACCAGACAGACGGACGCGATATAGCGAAAGCGGCTGCTTACCGTCGCTCCCATCATCCTCGATACCTTCATCATTCCGGCCAGTCAGGGGGTTGTGTCACGCTCATCCGCGCAGGGCAAGCCTTCCGCCGCCGGGTCCCTTTCCAACATGGTGGTCAGGGGTGACCAACGGAAGCCTTCAATCACGGCGCCGGAAACAAGGCATCAATACGGTCTGCCATCCGATAGGCAATCAGTCCGCGCCATTCATGGGCCGCCGTTTCGAGACGTTCCAGATTATCGGAAAGGTTAAGGCCGAAGCGCCACCGCTCCGAACGGTTTGCATTGAACCCGACCGGATAGGCGATGAAGGCCGCTTCGGGTATGGCTTTGCGGAACACGCCCATGGACCGGGGCATATGGGCGGCCGACGTCACCAGCAGCCAGCGCCCGCCCGTGGCAGCGATCAGCGGGCGGATGTTCACGGCATTCTCCCAGGTGTTGCGGGATTGGTCCTCGGTCCGCACCCGGGCCAGTTCCACCCCCCACTCAGCCAGCAGGGCCAAGGCGAAGGGTGCTTCCTTCTCCTCCTGCCGGCGGGGGTCACCGCTACCGCCGGTAAATATCACGGGGACCGTGGGGAACCGGCGCATCAGTCCGGGCAGGACCGTCAATCTTTCCGCATCGCGGTTCAGTTGGGGCGCCACGTGCTCCGTCGACCCTACGGGCATCACGGCCCCGCCCAGGACGATGATGCCGTCAATCCGTTCCATGGAGGCCGGGTCCGGCATGGGAAAACGCTGTTCCAGGGGCAGCAGGGCCCAGGTGCCGACCGGGGTGGCGGCGATCAGGGCAAAGCCGGTTGTTGCCGACAGCACAAGCCAGCGACCGGCCGGCCGGCGGCGCCACATCAACCCCAGCCCCCCCAGCAACAGGAGCAGCAGCACGTTCCCCGGCGATGTCACAGCGGCCAGTAATTTGCCCAGGCCGAATCCCATGGCGCCAAGCCCCTCTCGAAAACCGCGGAAACGGCCGAAGAAATCATACGCCTGTCCCCTCCCGCACACAGTGGCAGAAAATGGGGTGGCGCTCCATTGATGCGTTCCATCAAGCATGCGGATGTGCAATGATATTGCTTGAACAGACATGCTACGGGGATGTGGGCGGCATCGAACCAGCATGACATGCGCCAAGTTTCGGAACTGACCGGGGAAACCAGGATGTCCTGGCCGGCCGTGGAATGGGGTGAAATGATCCTTTCAACAATACTTTTCCCCACCGACCTTTCATCGACCTGATCCGGGACCACGGAACATAGCCGTCGTGACCTTGTCCAATACATTGACCCCGCAAGCGGCTGCCGCAGCCGATTATATCCCCCGGGATGCCGTCACTGGCGTGTGGGAGATGCGGCCCTTCGTTACCCGGGTCAATGAGATCATGGCCCGGCATGAAGGCAATATGATTGCCGGTCTGCTGGTGGTCGAATTTGACCGCCTGCCACAGCTTTTCCGCGTGCATGGACAGGACGCGCTGGACCAGGCCATGGCGACGCTGGTGAAGCGTCTGGTGCCGGCTTGCGGAACCAACGACCTGATCTGTCGATTCGCCCAGACACAGTTCGCCATTTTCCTGCCCGGTCTGGATCATGCCGGCAAGGCGCTGTTCGCGGCCTCGGCCATCGCCAATTCCATGGGCGAGCCCTTGATCATCGAAGGCCAGCAATTATTCGTATCGGCCAAGATTGGCGTGGCCGTGTCGCCCAACGACGCGACCGACGGGGCCGCCCTGATCCGTAATGCCTGTGTGGCCCTGGAACAGGCGGTTAAATCGGGCACCGCCAATTACCTGCATTTCACCCGGTCCATGCGTGACGATCTGAAGGAACGCCTGGACCTGGAGGATGAGTTGCGGGCCGCCATCCGCGACAACCAGCTTGTCCTGCATTATCAGCCGAAAGTCGCCATAAAGGGTGGTGAGCCGGTGGGTGGTGAGGCGCTGCTGCGCTGGCGCCACCCCAAACGGGGCATGGTGCCGCCCGGCGTGTTCATTCCGACGGCAGAGGAAACGGGCCTGATCGTTCCCATTGGCGAATGGGTTCTGCGCAATGCGATCAAACAGATCCGCGAATGGCTGGATGCCGGGTATCCGCCCATACAGATCGCCGTCAACGTCTCGGAACGACAGTTCCGCTGGGGCCATCTGCCGGCGCTGATCGATGTGCTGCTGGCGGAAAGCGGCATCCCGCCACATCTGTTGCAGTTGGAGATCACGGAGACCATCCTGCCGGACGATCTGGAAGGCGCGTTGCAGCAGATGCGCTGGATCGCGGACCGGGGCGTGGCCCTGGCGCTGGACGATTTCGGCACCGGTTATTCGTCCCTCTCCTACCTGCGTGAACTGCCGCTGGATTGTTTGAAGGTGGATCGCAAGTTCGTGATGGACATGGAACGCGACCAGAGTACCCGCCACATTGTGGAGGCCATTGTGGCCATGGCGCAGGCCATGGACCTGAAGGTCGTGGCCGAAGGCATTGAAACCCCGGCCCAATGGGAAATCCTGAAACGCCTGGGCGTGGAAGAGGGACAGGGTTACCTGTTCGCCCGCCCGATGCCGGCGGACGGCTTCGCCGAATTCATCCGCCACGCCATACAGCCGGTGTGATGCCGGGGCCACCCGAGCTTTTACCCCCCCGGTTCAGGCCTTCTTTTCCCACCCGCCGCGTTCATTCTGCTGCCAGTAGGTGAGATCGTCGCCGCCGGCCTTTGCCGCGCGCCAGCGGACGCGGGCGGCAGATACCGCCTCCGGATCATTGCCGTCGAACAGGTCGCAGATCAGATCCGCACCCGTCAGGCCCTGCCCGTCCGCACCGTCGGTCAGGAACAGGACATTGGCATTGTTGGGCGGTCGGTCGGGTATGCCGTCCGCCACAGGATGGATCAGGATGGGCTGATGTTCGGCATGCCCATCCTTGGCCGTGCCATGGGGCAGGAAGCTGTCGGGGCGGAACGTCCACAGGTGCTGATTCAATGCTTCCGCCCGTTCCGGGCTTCCCGTCAGCACCAGGACCCGCCAGCCCCGTTCCAGCGACTTCTCCAACAGACCGGGAAGCGTCTGTTCCAGCGTCCTGCGCGTCAGGTGATAGAAACGCCGCTCTGCCATTGCCCGGTGCCCTTGCCTGCCACTTGCTGACTTCGCTTTAGCATAAAAGCTGTCCGTGAACAGCTTGGGTAGGCCATGGCAGAGGCGGCATCATCATCCCAGCGACGCGTTCAAACGGACCTCGGCATTCAGCACCTTGGAAACCGGGCACATGGCCTTGGCCTGGGCCGCGATCTCCTGGAACTTGTCGGCAGTGATACCGGGCACCTTGGCCACCAGGGTCAGTTCGACTACGGCGATCTTCCAGCCGCCACCTTCGCTTTCCATGATCAGCACGGCGCCGGTCTTCAATTCGTCGGGCGGAAAATTGGCCGCCGTCAGCAGGAAGGACAATTGCATGGAAAAACAGCCGGCATGGGCGGCGGCGATCAGTTCCTCCGGGTTGGTCCCCTTGCCGTCGCCGAACCGCGCCACGAAGCTGTAGGGCACATTGGCCAGCGTGGCGCTCTGTGTCGACAGGGTGCCGCTACCATCCTTGCCGGTGCCGTGCCAGACGGCATTGGCGGTACGCTTGATCTGGGCCATATCCGCTTCTCCACGCGAAAGGTTGTGACGGGGAAGCGTAACACCGCTTGATGACGGGACGCAGGGGGCAAGCGGCTAATTTTGTGGAATTTAACCGGACTCACCGCCGCCGCTTGGTGTTCTTGCCCCCAAACTCGATGCCGCCAACCTCCAGCCCGCCATCCTTGGTCTTGGCGGCGCCCTTGGTCCGCCCCCCTTTTTCCGGCTTGCTGCTGTTGCGGGGCTTTTCCCCCTGGGCCGATGCGCGGATGGGGCTGGCACCCGGGGCCAATCCCAGATCGATGGCTTCCAGCCGGCGGATTTCGTCGCGGATGCGGCCCGCTTCCTCGAACTCCAGGTCTGCAGCGGCTGCACGCATTTTCTTTTCCAACTCGGCGATGATGGTCTTGATGTCCTTGCCGGCCAGACCGATGCCTTCGGCTGCACCCGTATCCACCTCCACCCGGTCGCCGCGCTCATAGACGCTGCCCAGGATGTCGGAGATGTTCTTCTTCACCGATTCCGGGGTGATGCCGTGGGCGGCATTATATTCCAACTGCTTGGCGCGGCGGCGCGCCGTCTCCTCCAGTGCCGCCTTCATGCTGTTGGTTTCGCGGTCGGCATAAAGGATGGCGCGGCCTTCCACGTTACGGGCCGCACGGCCGATGGTCTGGATCAGGCTGGTGCGGCTGCGCAGATAGCCCTCCTTGTCGGCATCCAGAATGGCGACAAGGCCGCATTCGGGGATGTCCAACCCTTCGCGCAGCAGGTTGATGCCGATCAGCACATCAAAGACGCCCAGGCGCAGATCACGGATAATCTCAATACGTTCAAGGGTTTCGACGTCAGAGTGAATGTAGCGGACCTTGATGCCCGCCTCCATCATGTATTCCGTCAGCGCCTCCGCCATCTTCTTGGTCAGGGTCGTGACCAGCACGCGCAGGCCCTTGGCCGTGACCTCCCGCACCTCCGCCATCACATCATCCACCTGGGTATCGGTGGGACGGATGATTACCTGCGGATCGACCAGACCCGTGGGGCGAACCACCTGTTCGGTGAAGACGCCGCCCGTCCGTTCCAGTTCCCAATCGCCGGGCGTGGCGGAGACAAAGACGGTCTGCGGACGCATGGCGTCCCATTCCTCGAACTTCAGCGGGCGGTTATCGGCGCAGGATGGCAGCCGGAAACCATAATCGGCCAGGACCGATTTACGCACGAAGTCACCCCGGTACATGCCGCCCACCTGCGGCACCATCACGTGGCTTTCATCCACGATCAGCAACGCATCCTCGGGCAGATATTCGAACAGGGTCGGCGGCGGTTCCCCCGGATTGCGGCCCGACAGGTAGCGGGAATAGTTTTCGATGCCGGCACAGGAACCCGTGGCCACCATCATCTCGATATCGAAGGTGGTGCGCTGTTCCAGGCGCTGAGCCTCCAGCAATTTTCCTTGTGGAACAAGCTCATCCAGCCGTAACTTGAGATCTCGCTTGATCTGTTCCACCGCCTGGAACAGGGTCGGCTTCGGGGTGACATAGTGGCTGTTGGCATAGATGCGCACCTCCTTCATGGAGGCCAGCTTTTCGCCGGTCAGCGGGTCGATCTCATTGATCGCCTCCAACTCATCCCCGAACAGCGACAGGCGCCAGGCGCGGTCCTCCAGGTGGGCGGGGAACAGTTCGATCGTATCGCCGCGCACACGGAAGGAACCACGGCCGAAACCGGCATCGTTGCGGCGATACTGAAGCTCAACCAATCTCTGAAGAAAGGCTTGCCGCTGCAGCATCTGCCCGACCTTCAGCGGGATCGTCATCTCCGAATAGGTTTCGACCGAGCCGATACCATAGATGCAGGAAACCGACGCCACGATGATGCAATCCTGCCGCTCCAGCAGGGCGCGGGTGGCGGCGTGGCGCATCCGGTCGATCTGTTCGTTGATCGAGCTTTCCTTCTCGATATAGGTGTCGGTCCGGGGCACATAGGCCTCGGGCTGATAATAATCGTAGTAGGAAACAAAATACTCTACGGCATTGTTTGGAAAGAAACTTTTCATCTCGCCATAGAGCTGTGCCGCCAGCGTCTTGTTGGGCGCCAGGATCAGGGTCGGGCGCTGCACCCGCTGGATCACATGCGCCATGGTGAAGGTCTTGCCAGAGCCGGTGACGCCCAGCAGGACCTGATCCTTCTCCCCCCGGACCAACCCGTCGGTCAGTTCCACAATGGCGCGCGGCTGGTCGCCGGCCGGTGTGTATTCCGACACGACGGTCAGGGGCTCAATAAAGGGCCGTTCCTCCACCTTCACGCGCCAGGGCATGGCGGGTTCAGGGGCGGACAGGGCGGCGGCAGGGGCGGCGGTCTGGGTCATGACCGTAATCTATGCCTGTCCCGGCCCGTCGAAAAGGGGTTTGATCCGTTTTTGTTCACGTCGATATCGCCTGTTGCCTGGAATGACGGCGCATATCGTGGTTAAGTTTTCTGAACAAACCATCAAGGGGGATGGGCAACATGGCGGGGATCGTCAAGCAGGTGGCGGGCGTGCTGGCCGGGATCATCCTGTGCATCCTGATCATCATGGCAGTCGAGATGCTGGGGCATATGCTGTTGACGGGAGAGGCCGTGTTCATGGCCCCGATCCTGGCCTATCTGCTGGCGGCGACGGTTGGCGGCATTGCGGCGATGAAGGTGGCGGGACTGCGCCGCTGGTGGCTGCCCGGTATCATCGCGGCCTTTCTGGCCTTCGGCATCGTGATGAACCTGGGTGCGATGGCCCATCCCCTGTGGTTCGCCCCGGCCGCCGCGCTGGCCCTGATCGCCGGTTTCTATGCCAGTTGGCGCTTGTCGGCATGATCGCCGCCTTGCCGGCCGTTCTTCCAGATAGGTGCATGTAAATTCACTGGACCAAACACCCCCCGCGCCTATAACGAATATTCTATATCCGTCCGGCAGGGGGCCGGCGCGGCGGTGGGGAGAGTACCCGGTGTCTCAAGCGCTTCAAACGGTGGCCAAGCTGGCGCGTGCGGCGGAAAAGGGTTTGCCCATCGGACCCGGTGCCGTGCGCATGGACGAGGCCGGGGATTTCAGCGTCACCAGCCCCACCACGGCGTCGCGCCACCATTTCTTCCTGGACGGGCTGATGTTCCATATCAGCCTGACGCCGGAGGATGACCACACGCTTTTCCAGGTCTGGGCCGAGGTGGGGTACATGCCCTTCACTATCGAATCACCGGAAAAGCGGGTGCGCCTGTCCAAGGTGCTGCGCGCCGCCGCTCACCTGCGGAACGCCAGGTTCACGGTCGATGAGAAGCAGATGATCATGGTGCTGGGTCAGGCCCGCGTGCCCGGCCATGTCACCCTGCCCGACCTGATGTATGAGATCCTGCAATTCGTGCAGGAGGCGCGGCCCTATCTGAAGGTGCTGGGTCAGTATCTCTGACCCCTGCCCCGCTAATCAGTCCAGGCGGGCCAGATCCTCCGGAACATCCACGTCCAGCAGCACGCCCGTATCCTCCACCGCGACCTCACACACCACCGGCGCATGAGCGGCGATCAGCGTGCGGGCCCCCTTGTCACCGGTCAGGGTCAGCATCTCCGGGATGAAGGCTGCGTCCCACAGGACCGGATTGCCACGCTGCCCGCCACAGGTTGGCAGGATGATGGCGCGGCCATCATCGGGGCTGAACGCCGCCACCATCTGATTGATGATCGCGGGGGTGACGCGCGGCATGTCGCCCAGCAGGACCAGCACACCATCGATACCGTCCGGCAGGGCGGACAGGCCGGCTTTCAAGGTGGCGGACATGCCGTCCCCATGATCGGGCGCATGGGCGAAATCGATGGAAAGCCCATCCAGGACGCGGCTGATATCGGCCTCCTGATGGCCGGTGGCCACCGTGACGCCGGCCAACTGCGCGGATAGGGCCGATTGCACCACATGGCGGACCAGGGGCGCACCCTGCCATTCCCGCAACAGCTTGTTCCCGTCGCCCATGCGACGTCCGAACCCGCCCGCCAGAACCAGTCCGTGGATACGTGGCGCACGCGGCAGGGCGGTCGCCAACGCACGTGGCAGGGGCCGCCCGGCGATTTCCGCCAGCAGCCCACCCACGCCCATGCCCATGATGGCAGCCGCATCGACCGGCAGACCGGCCCCCAGCCTTTGCAGCACCCAATCCACGCCATTCAGCTTGGGCGACCGCGCACAGCCCGGCAGGCCCAGGACGGGCCGGCCGTCCAGCATGCCCAGCAGCAGCAGATTACCGGGATCGACCGGCATGCCGAAATGCAGAACCTTGCCGCCCGCCGCCGCGATGGCTGCCGGGATCACGTCGCGACGGTCGGTGATGGCCGACGCGCCGATGACCAGCAGGATGTCACCCTCCGTTTCACGCAGGGCATCGGCCAGCGGGGCCACGGCGTGCGGCACCCGCACCTCCCCCAGCAAATCACCGCCGATCCCGGCCATGCGCGCCGCCGTGACGGATACGCTCTTATCCAGGACCGACGGCTTTGTGCCCGGCAATGTGGTCTGCACCAACCCCGCCGACAGACCGGCCCAGGGTGCCAGCGACACCGGCCCCGTCCACGCCAGCATCCATTCCAGATTGGAGATGATGCTGTCCGACACGGCGAAGGGGATGATCTTGATGGTGGCCAGCATCTGGCCCTTCAGCACGGGGGTGAAGGGCGGAACGGTGGCGATGGTCACCGCCTCATCCGCACGGTTCAGGGCATGGATGGTCGCGGCCTCCACCAGGGCCAGCCCGTCCGCCGCCGCGAACAGGTTGACCCGGCCGGTATAGGCCGCACTGACCGTCAGGTTGGGACCCGCAAGCCGGGCGGCGATGCGCGATGCCGCCGCATCCTCCCCCACATCGCCGTCTTCCAGCCGCGCCACCGTGATCGTTTCGATACCGGACCGGATCAGCCGGGCGACATCGCCCGCGCCGATGATGCGCCCTTTGGGGAAGCGTCCATCGGCATAGTGGACGCCATGGGCCAGGATCGCCCCCTCGGCATCCGCCACCGCAACGGGACCGAACCACATGCTCAGCCGGCCTTCCATTTGGGGCCGCGCAGGGCCAGTATGATATCGGCCAGGATGGCAACGGCGATTTCCGCCGGGCTGACGGCCCCTATGTCCAGCCCGACCGGCCCATGAATGCGGGCCAGTTGTTCCGCCGGCACACCCTGGGCACGCAGCCTTTCCAGCCGCGCCGCCTGGTTCTTCCGCCCGCCCAGCACCCCGACATAGAAGGCATCGCTGGAAAGGGCCGCCGTCAGGGTCGGATCATCGAATTTCGGATCATGGGTCAGGGCGACAACAGCCGTGCGCGCGTCCGGGCGCAGCCTCTCCAGCGCCTCATCCGGCCATTCGGTGATCAGGTCGGTCTCTGGGAACCGTTCCGGCGTGGCGAAGGCCGTGCGCGGATCGATCACACTGACATCAAACCCGGCCAGACGGGCGGCCGGCACCAGCGCCTGGGCCAGATGTACGGCACCGACGATCAGCAGGCGGTTGGCGGGCGGGTGGACATTGATGAAGAACCGCCCGTCATAGAATTCCACGATGCCGCGCCGGTCCTGGCGGATGGCCTCCACCACCTGCGGCAGGAATTCATCCTCCAGACCCGCATCCCCCTGCTGCCGCCCCTCGGCATCCACCAGGGTCTGCAGGCCCGACCCCAGATCGGTGACCAGGGCCACGGCCCGGCGTTCGGCCAGGGCGGCGCGCAGCGCGTCGAAAATCCGCGCCTTCATTGGATGGGCTCCACATAGATTTCCAGCTTGCCGCCGCAGGCCAGCCCCACTTCCCAGGCCATTTCATTGCTGATGCCAAAGGACAGGAACCGGGGCTCACCCTCGGCCAGGACTTTCGCGGCCTCCAGCGCCACGGCCCCCTCCACACAGCCGCCCGACACCGACCCGGCCATGGCACCCGTGGCCGACACGGCCATCAGGCTGCCGACAGGTCGCGGGGCGGAACCCCAGGTGGCGATGACATGGGCCAGAGCCACGCCGACCCCCTCGGCGCGCCAGCGCGCGGCCTGGGACAGGATGGCTTCGTTATCGTCACGCATCATGCGGAATACCTGGATGGGAAAAACAACAGATGGGCGTGCGGGGGCCGGATGTCACGGCCCCTCCCCAACGGTCCTGGCGAAGGCGGCGAAGAATTCATCGGCCAGCTTGGCGGCCGTCCCCTGGATCAGGCGGGCACCCAGTTGCGCCAGCTTGCCGCCCACAATGGCCTCGGCCTTGTACCGCAACATGGTGCCACCGTCGGGCGCATCGGTCAGAAATACGATGGCCCCGCCCTTGCCAAAACCGGCCGCCCCGCCCTGCCCCTCGCCGGTGATGCGATAACCATTGGGCGCGTCGATCTCCGACAGGGTGACCTTGCCGGAAAATTTGGCGCTGACCGGACCGATCTTCAGCTTCAGCCTGGCGGTCAGTTCGGTGTCGGACAGTTTTTCCAGTTCCTCGCATCCGGGAATGCACAGCCGCAGGATGGCAGCGTCGTTCAGTGCGTCCCACACACGGGCGCGCGGCGCCGGGATGGCGTATTCGCCTTCCATATCCATGGATCAGATCCCACAAAATTCAAACCTTGCAACGCACCCTGCCACAAAGACGCGGTAAAAGGAAAATCCGCCATGAAGCATGGTTGCGCGGCGACCTGATTTTCTGAAAGATCAATCATTAACCATGGGGGCCCTGGACAGCCCCCGCGCCCGGTAGCGGGCAGCAACAACAATCGGGAGGATGGGTCATGGTGATGATGGATCGGCGTCAATTCGGTCTTCTCGGGCTTGGCACGGCCGCCGCGACCCTGGGCGGCGCCCTGCCGGCCCTGGCACAGGCGCCCCGCTTCATCACCATCCTGACCGGGGGTACCAGCGGCGTCTATTACCCGCTGGGCGTGGCCCTGTCGCAGATCTATGGCAGGGCCATGCCGGAGACGAAGTTCAGCGTGCAGGCCACCAAGGCGTCGGCCGAAAACCTGAACCTTTTGCAGGCGGGGCGCGGCGAACTGGCCTTTACCCAGACGGACACCCTGGTCCAGGCCGTGCGTGGCGATGCGGAGGTGGGGTTCAACAAGCCGCTGGACAAGCTGCGCACCCTGGCCGTGATCTACCCCAACTATATCCAGATCGTGGCATCGAAGGTCTCGGGGGTGAAGAGCCTGGCCGATCTGAAGGGCAAACGTGTGTCGGTGGGGGCGCCAAAATCCGGCACCGAACTGAACGCCCGCGCGGTTGTGAAGGCGGCCGGCCTGACCTATGACGACTTTGCCAAGGTGGAGTATCTGCCCTTCGCCGAAAGCGTGGATCTGATGAAGAACCAGCAGTTGGACGCGACATTGCAGTCGGCGGGGCTTGGCGTCGCCTCGCTGCGCGATCTGGCCAGTTCCATCGACATCACGGTGATCCCCGTGCCGGCAGAAACCGTTTCCCGTATCGGCGAAGTGGTCTACCGCTCCGCCCTGATCCCCGCCAACACCTATAAGGGCCAGGATGCCGATGTACCCACCGTGGTGACCGGCAACGCGCTGGCCACGCATGACGGTCTGCCGGAAGAGGCTGCGTACCAGATGACCAGACTGATGTTTGAGAATCTGGAGGCGATGCAATCGGCGCATGCGGCGGCCAAGCAGATCGCCCTGTCCAAGGATGCCGCCACGGAATTCGCCCCCCTGCATCCGGGTGCCCGGCGCTTCTATAAGGAGAAAGGGATTCTCTGACCGGTCTTGTTGAACGTCGCTGGCGATAACGAGGCCCCTCCATGACAAATGCTCCCATCCCCGTGATCGACGAGGATGCCGTCCGCCGCGCGGTGGAAAAGGATGATCCGACTTCTGCCATCACCCGGCTGACCGCCGGCGATCGCCGCGTCATTTTCGCCATCGGCGTCGCCTTTGCGCTGTTTCAGCTTTGGACGGCTACGTTCAACCCGCTGTCCAGTCTGGTGGTGCGGTCGGTGCATGTCGGGTTTCTGCTGCTGATGGCTTTCCTGCTGATCGGCGCGCGCGATGGCGGCAGGCGGGAACGGGTGCCGGTTTACGACTGGTTCCTGGGCGGGCTGTCCTTCCTGCTGGGCCTGTACCACTGGGTGTTCGAACATGACCTGATTCTGCGATCGGGGACCCCCACCGATCTGGATCTCTGGGTCGGGGCGCTGAACACCCTGCTGGTGGCGGAGGCGGCGCGGCGCATCATGGGCTGGGGCCTGCCGCTGCTCTGCCTGATCTTCATTCCGTATGCGATGTTCGGTCAATATATGCCCGACCTTCTGGCCCATCGCGGTTACGATCTGGATCAGGTGATCGAACAGCTCCATTTCTCGACAGAGGGCATCTACGGCACGCCGACCTTTGTCTCCTCCACCTTCATTTTCCTGTTCATCCTGTTCGGGGCGTTTTTGGAAAAGGCGGGTGTCATCCAGCTTTTCAACGACCTGTCCATGGCGCTGGTCGGAAGGCGGCTGGGCGGGGCGGCGAAAGTGTCGGTGGTGTCGTCCGGCTTCATGGGCATGGTCAACGGCTCCGGCGTGGCCAATGTCCTGACCACGGGCCAGTTCACCATCCCCATGATGAAGCGTTTCGGCTATTCCGCGAAATTCGCGGGTGCGCTGGAAGCGACGGCCAGCATGGGCGGGCAGATCATGCCGCCTGTCATGGGGGCCGCCGCCTTCATCATGGCGGAAACGCTGGGCATCTCCTATCTGGAGGTGTGCAAGGCGGCGGCCATTCCGGCCGTGCTCTATTTCGCCTCAGCCTATTGGATGGCGCATCTGGAGGCGGAGCGCGCGGGCCTGCGCGGACTGCCGGAAAGTGAGTGCCCCAAGCTCTGGCCATCGCTGCGTCGGGGCTGGCATCTGCTGCTGCCGCTGGTGGCGCTGGTGACGCTGCTTCTGTCAGGCCGCACGCCCCTGTTCGCGGGGGTGGTTGGCATTGCCGGCACGGTCGTGCTGATGATGGGCCTGGCCCTGGTGGCGCAGGTGGGGCCGGTGGCGCTGCGTGTGGCCTTCTGGCTGGGGCTGGGCCTGGGTGCCTGGGGCCTGACGCAACTGGGACTGCGGACCGAACAGATGGCCATGGTGGTCATCGCCTTGCTGGCCCTGCCCTGTTTGCTGTTCCGGTCGGGCCGTGATCTGCTGCGGGCGCTGACCGATGCGCTGGCCGATGGGGCGCGGGCGGCGGTGGCGGTGAGTATCGCCTGTGCCCTGGTCGGCATCCTGATCGGCATGCTGACCCTGACGGGGCTGGCCTCCGGGCTGGCCGGCATCATTGTCGACCTGTCGGGCGGCAATCTGTTGCTGGCCCTGGTCCTGACCATGATGGCCTGCATCATCCTGGGCACCGGCCTGCCGACCACGGCCAATTACATCATCACCGCTTCCATCGCGGCACCGGCGCTGCAGCAACTGGGCGTGCCGCTGATCGTCAGCCATATGTTCTGCTTCTATTTCGGCATCATGGCCGACCTGACGCCGCCTGTGGCGCTGGCCGCCCTGGCGGCATCGCCCATCGCGCGGGCCGGACATATGGAGATCGCCTGGCTGGCCACCCGTATCGGGGTCGCGGGTTATCTGGTGCCCTTCATGGCCGTGTTCGACCCGGCCCTGATGCTGCAAACGGGTGACTGGCTGGACACGGCCTATATGGTGGTCAAGGCGCTGGTCGGCATTGGCATGCTGGGCATCGTCACCATCGGCCATTACAAGACGAAGCTGAAATTCTGGGAACTGGCCTGGGCTTTGACGGCGGCGGTGCTGCTGGTCCTGGCCATGCCGTTGACGGATGAGGCGGGGTTTGTCCTGTCGGCCCTGTTCCTGGGCCGACAGATATTGCGCGGCCGCCGTCTGGCGCCGGTCTGATGGCGGGTGCGACAGCCCTTGTCCTCTGCCTGATTGCGGGCGGCCAGCCGGCTGTGCGGGTGCCGGCCGATCATTTCACCCTGTCCTGGACCCATTCCATCGAAAAGGTCGAATGGCAGGAGGATTACCGGATCACGGGCGAAGGGCTGATCCTGGAACGGTCGCGGGTCAAGGGCAGCGGGGTGGGCATGGAACCCGCCCCCGACGCAAAGCTGATCGATGGCTGGTGGGTCGGTCATCCCGTCCTGCCGCCCCTGCCCGACCTGACCCTGGCGGCCAGCAATCATGCCGGCGACCACGTGATCTGCGCGCAGAAGCGTTGTGCCAGCCTGCATGACTGGCTGGGCGGGCCGGTCGAGGGACCGGTGCGGATGGTCGCATGCCCGATACGCGACTAATAACGGTTTGCAAAGGATCGGGTGGCATCCTAAGTATGGATGCATGGTGCGGCCGGCGGGCCGCGGACAAGGTGGAAGGCGTCGGCCAAGATGGATGCGACGATCAGCGATCATAGGCGCATGGACCTGCGGCGCGGGGATGACGGGGCGGCTGGCTGCCCCCCGGACCGGTCGTCCGGACGGTCCCCGCCGCTGGACATGGCAATCCCGCGTCAGGCTGCCCGGCCCCTGCCCTCCTTGTCGCTGGACCATGTCAGCCATCATTACGGTGCCAAGCGGGCGCTGAACGACGTCTCCCTGTCGGTTGCTCCGGGGGAGATCGTCTGTCTGGTGGGACCGTCCGGCTGTGGCAAATCCACATTGCTGCGCCTCGCCGCCGGGCTGGAGACGATTCAGCAGGGTACTGTCGCCATCGCCGGGCAGACCATCGCCCAGCCCGGCGCCTCCCTGCCGCCGGAACGGCGCGGCATCGGTCTGGTGTTCCAGGATTATGCCCTGTTCCCGCATCTGAACGTGCTGGACAATGTGCGCTTCGGCCTGAACCGCCTGCCGGCAGTGGAACGCGACGAACGGGCGATGGCCGCCCTGGAACAGGTGGGCATGGAAGGCTTTGTCCGTTCCTTCCCCCATGCCCTGTCGGGTGGGCAGCAGCAGCGTGTGGCCCTGGCCCGCGCCATGGCGCCGCGTCCAGCGGTTTTGCTGCTGGATGAGCCCTTCTCCGGCCTGGATACGCGCCTGCGCGAAACCGTGCGGGACGAGACGCTGCATGTGCTGAAGCGCAGCGGTGCCGCCACCATGATCGTCACCCATGATCCGGAGGAAGCCATGTTCCTGGCCGACCGGATCGCCCTGCTGCGCGATGGCAAGCTGGTGCAGGTGGGATCGCCGACGACGCTATATACCAAGCCCGCCGACGCCTTCGCCGCCAGCTTCTTTGGCGAGGTGAACCAGTTGTCGGGCCGGGTGCATCATTCGCGGGTCGATACGCCGGTGGGCTGCCTGACGGTGCCGCATCTGGATGAGGGTACGGCGGTCGATGTGCTGATCCGGCCGGAGGCGCTGCGCCTGACCATGGCGGCCGATGGCGATGTGACGGGTGTGCCCAATCTGGCACGGGTGGAGGCATCCCGCCTGCTGGGCCGGACCAGCCTGATCCATCTGCGGGTGCTGGACCGCGACGGGGTGCCGCACCACCTGCATGCCCGCGCCCCGGGCCATTTCCTGCCCGAAGATGGCAGCCATGTCAGTGTAACGCTGGAACCGCGACAGGCCTTCGTGTTTGCAAAGGGGTAACGCGTTTCCCCGTCGGGGTTGGCATGTTACCCGGCCGCATTGCGGCCACCGGGGCTTTCTGCCATGATCCCGCGCCTTTCCGGTGGTCCGGGCGTTGGCGTCCCCTTGTCAGGCGGAGTGGAAATCATGGGTGGTTTGGGCGTGTGGGAGATCCTGGTGATCCTGGTGATCGTCCTGGTCATTTTCGGCGCCGGCAAGCTGCCCAAGGTGATGGGTGACCTGGGTTCAGGTATCCGCAACTTCAAATCCAACCTGTCTGATGGCACCAAGGCGGAGCCGGACGCGCCCCCGCCCGCCAAGACCGATGAAGCGCCGAAGGCGTGAGGCACCATGTTTGATATCGGCTGGTCCGAACTGCTTGTGATCGGGGTGGTGGCGCTTGTCGTCATTGGCCCGAAAGATCTGCCCAAGGCGTTGAGCACACTGGGCAAATGGATGGCCCGCGCCCGCTCCATGGCACGGGAGTTTCAGAACAATGTCGACGACATGGTGCGTCAGGCGGAACTGGACGAACTGCGCGAACAGGTGCAGAAGGCCCGTTCCTTCAACCTGACGGACGAACTGGAAAAAAGCATCGATCCGGATGGCGGCGTGCGCAAGACCCTGGCGGTGGAGGATTTCACCACCCCGGCCCAGCAGCCGAAGCCAGCGGAGAATCAGGCCGTGGCCAAGGCCGACCCCAGTGGTGAGGACATCGCCGATCTGGCCAGCGCCGCCACGGCACCGGCACCGGTGGTCACCGGTGGTGCCGCACCCGATGCCGACGCCGCGGCGGCGGTCGCGGCGTCCGTCAACGCTGAACCCGCCCTGCCCACGGAACCCAGCAAGGATAAGACGGCGTGAGCGAACCGACCCAACAGGATGAGCTGGAATCGGGCAAGATGCCGCTGCTCGAACATCTGATCGAGCTGCGCAATCGCCTGATGTGGAGCGGTGGCGCCCTGATCATCGCCTTCCTGGCCTGCTTTGCCGTGGCCGATCATATCTACCAGTTCCTGATGCATCCATTGGTGGAGGCGCTGGGCGTGAAGGCGTCCGAACGGCGCATGATCTTCACCGCCCCGCAGGAATTCTTCCTGACCCAGGTGAAGGTGGCGTTCTGGGCCGGCGCCATGCTGGCCTTCCCCATCATCGCCTCCCAGATCTGGAAATTTGTGGCGCCTGGCCTGTACAAGCATGAGCGCAAGGCCTTCCTGCCCTTCCTGGTGGCCACGCCTGTGTTGTTCTCCCTGGGCGCCGGGCTGGTCTATTTCTTCATCATGCCCATGGCGCTGAAATTCTTCCTGGGCTTTGAGGTGGAGGCGACGGCCACCACCCTGGCCGTACAGGCGGAAACCCGGGTGGCCGACTATCTGTCGCTGATCATGGCGTTGATCTTCGCCTTCGGTCTGGCGTTCCAGTTGCCGGTGCTGCTGACCCTGCTGGCGCGGGTCGGGCTGGTCACGGCCGATGGTCTGGCGTCCAAGCGCCGCTATGCCATCGTCATCATCTTTGTGGCGGCGGCCATCCTGACGCCGCCCGACGTGATCAGCCAGGTCGGTCTGGCCATCCCGCTGCTGATGCTTTACGAGGTCTCGGTCTTCATGGCCCGACGCATCGAAAAGAGCCGTGCGGCGCGCGAGGCGGCGCTGGAAAACTAATCGCATCCGCTTGCATTTACGGCATCGGCCACTACCATGACCTGCATCATCATGGCATGGGGTGGCTATGTTGCGTGCATATACCGGGACTGCTTGTGCATTTGGTCTGGCCTTGCTGATCGGGGCCACGGCGCCGGCATTCGCCCAGCCCGCCGTACAGCAGGGAACCTATAAACCGGCAGAACGCGGGGAATGTCAGCGCGAGTATCCGTTATATCCGGCGAAGGAGCGGGAACGCTGGACAGAAGGCTGGGTTGATCTGCGCTTCACCGTGACGGTCGACGGGGCGGTGAAGGATGTGATCATCGCCAACCAGATGGGACGCGGCGATTTCGGCCCGCATACCGTGAAATGGCTGTTGGAATGTAAATATTCGCCAGCCCAACGCAATGGCAAGCCGGTACAGGCGCTGAATGTCTTTCAGCGGGTGTTCTTCATGATCGACAAGACGAGCCAGGGTGCCAGTCCGGAACTGGGGCGCCGGCTTCGGGCCGTGGATGATCTGCTTGAACAGGGGCAGGCTGAAAAGGCCATGACCAGTCTGGCCGATATAAGCAAGGACAGCACCTATCTCTATGAAATGGTGAATATCCTGGCCCGGCGGGCGCAGGCCATGGCCTTGATGAACAAGCCCGACATCGCCTTGCTTTACCTGAGGCAACTGCGCAGCAGCGAAAATGACCTGCCCCTGCGCGAGCAGGCCTGGCTGCGACGTCTGGCATTGCGTCTTGCCCTGGCCCAAGGCCTCTATCTGGAAGCCAAGGAGATCGCGGCACGGACCAAGGGGCTGGGCGAAAGGGATGGCGATGAACGGCTGATGAAATCACTGGCCACGCTGACCGATCTGGTGGCTTCGCCAACGGCCATCTCTGTAACGGGCCGGGTCCCAGCCGAATGTGAGCCGGAAATCTGTTCCCCGGAAAAACCGGTCTGGAGCTATCGCCCTGTGCGCCGCACGCTCTCCCTGGACAATATCCAGGGAGAACTGGACAGCGTGGAGGCGCAGTGCGATGCCCGTACCTTCCAGGCCAAGGCCGTCGCCGGCGTCACCTGGACCATCCCTGCAAGCTGGGGGGTCTGCACCATTGTGGTGTCGGGCAAGCCCGGCAGCACCTTCACGCTGATTGACGAGAATATCTGACCACGCCTCAACGGATCGGGAACGGATCGAAATCCACTTCCTTGGCCATGGCGCGCAGGTCGTCCAGTGTGCCGGTGCGGGTGGTCAGCATGACGATGCCGTCCACGCCTGCGGCGATCTGGATCTGGTACAGCGGCACCTTGGCTTCCGGATAGGCGGTGACGATGGCTTTCTGGCCGTTCACCACCTCCACCTTGCCATTGGGCGGCAGGGTGCTGGGCACCTTGATGGAACCCATGACGGCCTTGTACAGGGTCGGGCTGCGGGCGGCTCCCACCACGACCTGGATATTGCCCTTCTTATAGGTCGCCTCTGCCGTGGCGACCGAATACATGGGCAGCGCGCCGGTGGCGACGCGGATATCGCCCATGTCCCAGCCGTCGGGCTCATCGGGGAGCACTGCCTTCATCTGGCGGTTCGGTTCCACGACCACTTCCTGGGCCCGCGCCGGCAGGGCGGACGCCAGCGTCAGCGGGGCGGCCAGCAGGGCGAGCGACAGGGCGAGGATAGGACGACGCATGGAACCTTCTCCGTAGCAGAAAACAGGGGAGCAGGGGCCGGCATTGGTGCCGGCCCCTGCCCGTCACAATGATCAGCCTTCGTAATGCGTGGCGACCAGCTTATCCAGCAGGCGCACACCAAAGGCCGTGGCGCCCTTCGGCACGATGCCCTTGTCGGCCTTGGCCCAGGCGGTGCCCGCGATGTCCAGATGCGCCCACGGCACCTTGTTCACGAAACGCTGCAGGAACTGCGCCCCGATGATGGAACCGGCATTCATCGGACGGCCGATATTCTTCACATCGGCCACGTCGCTGTCGATATCCTTGTCATAGGCAGGCGACAGCGGCAGGCGCCACAGCTTCTCCCCCGTCTTTAGACCGGCGTCGGTCAGCTTGGCCGCCAGATCGTCATCGTTGGAGAACAGGCCGGCATGTTCATTGCCCAGGCTGACGATGACGGCGCCGGTCAGGGTGGCCAGATCGACCATGAATTTCGGCTTGTACTGATCCTGGCAGTACCAGAGCGCGTCGGCCAGCACCAGACGGCCTTCGGCGTCGGTGTTCAGCACCTCGATCGTCTGGCCCGACATGGTGGTGACGATGTCGCCGGGACGCTGGGCATTGCCGTCGGGCATATTCTCGGCCAGTGCGACCACGCCGATGGCGTTGACCTTGGCCTTGCGGCCGGCCAGCACGGCCATCAGGCCGATGACGGTGCCGGAACCGCCCATGTCCCACTTCATCTCGTCCATGTTGGCGGCCGGCTTGATGGAGATGCCGCCCGTGTCAAAGGTGATGCCCTTGCCCACAAAGGCCACCGGTGCCTCATCTTTGGCGCCGCCATTCCACTTCATGATGACCAGACGCGGCGGACGCACCGAACCCTGGCCCACGCCCAGCAGCGCGCCCATGTTCAGCTTCTTCATCTTTTTCTCGTCCAGCACCTCGACCTCAAGGCCCAGCTTGGACAATTCGACGCAGCGGTCGGCCAGCGTCTCCGGATAGATGACGTTCGGCGGCTCGGATACGACATCGCGGGTCAAGAAGATGCCCTCGGCCACCTTCTCCAGCTTGTCCCAGACCTTCTTGGCGGCCTTGGCGGCGTCGGTCTGCACGGCGACCTTCTTTACCGACGGCTTCTTGTCGTCGGTCAGCGTGGTCCGGTACTTGTCGAAACGATAGGACCGCAGCAGGGCGCCGAACGCCACTTCCGCGGCCAGCTCGCCGGCATCGCCGGTCAGCCCCTCATGCGCGTCCAGCGCAATGGCCAGGTCGGCTTCGCCGGCATTCTGCGCGGCGGCATAGGCGGCGGCACCGGCATTGTTGGCACCGTTGGCATCCACCGCATCGGCGGCGCCGACACCGACCAGCAGCAGGCGCGACACGTCCAGACCCGACGGCGCCACCAGTGCCAGCACCTCTTCCGCCTTGCCCTTGAAACGGGCCTGTTCCATGGCGCGGGTCAGTTGGCCGCCCGTCTTCTGATCCAGTTCACGGCCCAACGCGCCCAGCGCGCGGTCGGCGGCAACGGTAACAGCCAGGATGCCGGATTTGGGCGTACCGGGCGAAGCGAAGGTGATTTTCATTCCGGAGCTCTCTTATTGTCATGAACCGGCGTCAGCACGGCGCCGGCGGTTGTGTGCATGGCAAGGAGTCGATAAAGAACAGCCACGTATCCATGTCAAGGTCACCCTGGGCCAAAATCTGTCGGTCCGCCACGAACAGGACGCAATCGCGCGCTATGTGCTTGGTGATAATGCCGGGCGGCGTGGCACCGGCCCCGTTGGGAAATGATGTCTCAGATCAACCGCTACCTTCTGCGCAATCTGGTCCTGGCCACCCTGGTGGTAACGGGGGCACTGTCGGCCGCCATCTGGCTGACCCAGTCGTTGCGTCTGGTCGAACTGGTCGTGGAGGGCGGGGCCGGCTTCGGCGCTTTCGCCCATCTGGCGATCCTGTCGTTTCCCACCTTCCTGCCCGTCGTGCTGCCCTTCGGCGTGCTGACGGCGGTTCTGTTCACCTATAACCGGCTGACCCAGGACAGCGAACTGGTGGTGATGCGGGCCGCCGGCCTGGGGCCCATGGCTCTGGCCAGGCCGGTCCTGATTCTGGCCGGGCTGGCGACGCTGCTCTGTTTTGTGCTGTCGGTCTATCTGGGGCCGGCGGCGCAGCGCAGCCTGGTGGCCATGCGTCAGTCGGTGCGCAGCGACATGTCGGCTGCGCTGCTGCGCGAGGGGACGTTCAACGAACTGTCCGATGGGCTGACCATCTATGTCCGCGACCGGCTGGCCGATGGTACCCTGCAGGATATCCTGATCCACGATTCCCGGACGGAGGGGGAGACCACCACCATCGCGGCGGCCAGCGGTACCCTGACCGATGCCGAGGGCGTTCCCCGCGTGCTGGTCCATGATGGGGTACAGAGCAAGTTCATCACGGCCACCGGCCGCACCGAATGGCTGGAGTTCGAACGTTATGCCGTCGACCTGCAGTCGCTGCGCCGTGAATTGCCGCCCCGCTGGGTGGAACCGCGCGAACGGCCGCTGGCCGATCTGTGGACGCCGAACGCCACCGACCCGACCGACCGACGCTTCGCCGGTCGCCTGCGGGCGGAGTTGCATAACCGCCTGGCCTCGCCGTTCCTGGTCCTATCCTTCGCAATCATCGCGCTGGCCGCCCTGCTGCCGGGGGAATTCTCCCGCCGGGGCCATGGGCGGCGCATCACCATCGCGGCCGTAGGCGCCCTGGTGCTGCAGGCGGCCGTGCTGGGCATTGTCAGTCTGATCGGCAAGGTGCCGGTGCTGGCGGGGCTGCTGTACCTCTTCGTGCTGGCGCCCGTGCCGCTGGGCCTCTGGTATCTGCGGCGTGAAACGGTGGTGCAGCGCCCCACCATCGGGAAGGTGTAAGCCATGCGCCTGTCCTCCACCCTTGCCATCTATATCGGCCGGCAATTCCTGATCTGGTTCGCGGCGGGCCTGTCATCGCTGCTGGCCCTGGTCTATCTGCTGGACACGGTCGAACTGCTGCGCCGCGCCGCCAACCGGCCGGAAGCCACATTTGACATCATCGTCACCATGGGCCTGCTGAAACTGCCGGAGATCGGGCAGGAAGTGTTCCCGTTCGTGGTGCTGTTCGCCGCCATGTACACATTCTGGCGCCTGACCCGCACGCATGAGCTTGTGGTGGCGCGGGCCAGCGGCATCAGTGTCTGGCAGTTTACAGCCCCCGTCCTGGCCTGGGCCGCCATCATCGGCGTGGTGCTGGTCACTGTGCTGAATCCGATCTTCGCCGCCATGCTGACCCGGTATGAGCGGATGGAGAACCGGTATCTGCGCGGCCAGACATCGTCGCTGGATATCGGCCGATCCGGTATCTGGCTGACCCAACTGACGCCCGAGGGGGCCTATCGCATCCATGCGGAGTCGGTCGTTCCCGGCACGCTGGAACTGCGGCGCGTGATGGTGCTGCTGTCGGTACCGGGCCAGCGGCTGTCGGCCCGGCTGGATGCCAGCGCGGCGGAACTGGTGCCCGGATACTGGAACCTGTCGGAGGTCTGGTATAACAAGCCGGGTGAACCGGCACAGTTCCTGTCCCGCTACCAGTTGCCGACCGACCTGACCGAACAGCGTATCCAGGACAGTTTCGCCAGCCCCGACACCCTGTCCTTCTGGGAATTGCCGAACTTCATCCGCACGCTGGAACTGACAGGCCTTTCACCCGTAAGGCACCGGTTGCATTGGCATAGTTTGCTAGCCCAGCCGGTGCTCTATGCCGCCATGGTGCTGCTGGCGGCGGCCTTTTCGCTGCGGCAGATGCGGGGCGGTGGTACCCTTACCCTGGTGGGGGCTGGGATTGTCACGGCCCTGCTGCTTTTCATCGTGAAGGACGTGATCATGGCGCTGGGCATGTCCGGTTCGGTGCCGGCGCTGCTGGCCGCCTGGGCACCCGCCGGGGTCACGGTGCTGCTATCCGTCGCTGCCTTGCTGCACACCGAGGATGGATGAGCAGCGGTACGCTTTGCGTTTAAGCCTGCAAGCCTCTATAAGATCGCCCCATGACGCAGAATGTGACCCGACCGACCATGAAAAGCCTTGCGCGCAACGCCCTCCTGGGGGCGACCGCCCTGTCCATCGCCCTGCTGTCCGGCCCGATGCCCGGGCACGCCCAAGGCGCCAACGGGGCGCAGGGCCAGCTTGGCCGTATCGCCGCCGTGGTGAACGAGGAGCCGATCACGGTCGCCGACGTGGAAGGCCGTCTGCAACTGGCCATCATTTCCTCCGGCCTGCCCGACAATGCCGAGACGCGCCAGCGCCTGCTGCCGCAGGTCATCCGGCTGCTGACGGACGAGGCGTTGCAGATCCAGGAGGCGCGGGAACGCAACCTGTCGGTCACCGAGGATGAGCTCAACGACGACCTTGAAGCGGCGGCGCAGCGCAACCGCATGGATATCGAGCAGTTGAAGGCCGCGCTGGCGCAGGCCGGCGTGCCCTGGATCACCATGCGCCAGCAGATGCTGGCCCAGATCGCCTGGAGCAAGGTGGTCCAGCGCGTGGTGCGTCAGCAGGTGACGGTGCCCGACAGCGAGGTCAATGCCTATATCGAACGTATCCGTGCCAATGCCGGCAAGCCGGAATATCAGGTCGCCGAGATTTTCCTGGCCGTCGACAACGCCGCCAGCGAGCCGGAAGTGCAGCGTCTGGGTGAGCGTCTGGTCGAACAGATCGGCCGTGGCGCAAATTTCAGCGCCGTGGCGCGCCAGTTCTCGCAATCGGCCGGTGCCGCCAATGGCGGCGATCTGGGCTGGATCCAGCAGGGCCAGTTGGAGGAGAACCTGGACCGTTCCCTGCAGCAGATGCAGAAGGGTCAGTTCTCCCGGCCCATCCGCGGGTCCGCCGGCTATCACATCCTGTGGCTGCGGGATCAGCGTATCGTCGCCGCCGGCGATCCGAAGAATATCCAGATCGCCATCCGGCAGTTCGTGGTTCCCATCGCCGGACCGGCACAGGCGCAGCAGGACGCTGCCTTCGACGTTGCCAAGCAGGTGAGCGAGCAGGCCAAGGGCTGCGAGGCGCTGGAACAGGCGACGCAGCAGGTGCCGGGCGCCCAGGTCTTCACCCAGCCGCTGACCAAGCTGGGCGACGTTCCGCAGCAGATCGCCGATCTGGTCGGTGCCCTGGGTGTCGGTCAGGCGACGGCACCCCTGATGACCGACCGTGGCGCCATGCTGTTGATGGTCTGCGATCGTGTCGTGCCCGAAGGCAGCCTGCCGCCGCCCGATCAGGTGCGCAACATGCTGTACCAGGAACGCATGGATTTGCAGCAGCGCCGCTATCTGCGCGACCTGCGCCGCAACGCCACCATTGAGACCAGGATGTGAACCATGGCGGCGCCGCTGGGCCTGACCATGGGGGAACCGGCAGGCATCGGCGGCGACATCGCCCTGAAGGCCTGGATGGAACGCGGGGCGGCATCGGTGCCGCCCTTCGTCTTGCTGGACGACCCCGACCGTATCGCTGCCCTGGCTGAACGGCTGGGGTTTGACGTACCGCTGGTAATGGTGGAGGAGGGGCAACTGCATCAGGTGGCCGACCTGTTCGCCGATCGCCTGCCCGTTCTGCCCATCCCCCTGCCCGCCCCCGTGACCTATGGCAAGCCCGATCCCGCCAATGGATCGGCGGTGATCGCCGCCATCGACCGGACCGTCGCCCTGTCACGGGCCGGCAGGCTCTCGGGCCTGGTCACCAATCCCATTCAGAAAAGCGCCCTTTATGCCTGTGGCTTTCGCTGGCCGGGCCATACCGAATATCTGGCGCATCTGGCGGGCCTGCCCGATGACGGGACCGTCATGCTGCTGGAAGGCGGCGGGTTGCGCGTTGTGCTGGCCACCATCCATGTCGCGGTGAAGGATGTGGCGCAGTATCTGACGTCGGATGCCATTCTGCATGTCGCCCGCGTTACCGATGCGGCGCTGAAATCCGATTTCGGCATCGCCCGTCCGCGTCTTGCTGTGGCCGCGCTCAACCCCCATGCCGGTGAAAATGGCGCCATGGGGCGGGAGGAGATCGAGGTGATCGCCCCCGCCGTGGCCCGGTTGCGAGCGGACGGCATCGATGCCGCCGGCCCCTTCCCCGCCGACACCTTGTTTCATGCCGGGGCGCGCGCCCGCTATGACGCCGTAGTCTGCATGTATCACGACCAGGGGCTGATCCCGCTGAAGACGCTGGATTTCGATACGGGCGTGAATATCACGCTGGGCCTGCCGTTTGTGCGCACCTCGCCCGACCATGGCACGGCCCTGTCGCTGGCCGGCACGGGGTCCGCCAATGCCAGCAGCCTGATCGCCGCCCTGCATGCCGCTTCCCGCATCGCCGCCCGCCGGCAACCGAGTATGTCCCATGAGTGACGGTCGCGACCTATCCCACCTGCCGCCCCTGCGCGAAATCATCGCTACCCATGATCTGGCGGCCAAGAAGGCCTTCGGTCAGCATTTCCTGCTGGACCTGAACGTCACCCGCCGCATCGTGCGCGAGGCAGGCGACTTTACCGGCGTGAATATCGTGGAGGTCGGGCCCGGCCCCGGTGGCCTGACCCGCGCCTTGGTGGAAAGCCCCGCCGCCAGCATCACCGCCGTCGAACGCGACCCGCGTTTTGCCGCCGCCCTAGCCGATGTGGTGGAGGCGTCGGCCGGCCGGTTGCGCCTGATCGAAGCGGACGCCCTGACCGTCGACCCGGTCGATCTGGTGCCCGCCCCCCGCGCCGTCGTTTCCAACCTGCCCTACAATGTCGGGACCCCATTGCTGATCGGCTGGTTGAAGCGGATCGCCGAATACCGGTCGCTGACGCTGATGTTCCAGAAGGAAGTGGCCGACCGCATTGTGGCGGGCACGCGCACCGATGCCTATGGCCGTCTGGCCGTGATGGCGCAATGGCTGGCCCATTGCCGGAACCTCTATGATCTGCCGGCCCGCGCCTTCACGCCGCCGCCCAAGGTGGATAGTGCCGTTGTGCATCTGGCCCCGCGCGACCGCCCGGCCGATGATCCCGAGTTCGCCACCATGGAGGCGCTGGTGGGGGCCGCCTTCGGTCAGCGGCGCAAGATGCTGCGCGCCAGCCTGAAATCGGTGATGAAGGAACCGGAACCCCTGCTGCTCTCCGTCGGCATCGCGCCCACCGCCCGGGCGGAGGAGATCGACGTGGCGGGATTCGTGGCCCTGGCCAAAGCCTGGAAAGCATCGCGCAGCGCTGACTGAAGTGCCTTTCCTCGCATTTTGCAAAAGCCATTTCTCGCATTCTGCAATTCGTTATGCACGGTGCGGACTGACATTGCCCCGTATGCAGCTATCAATCTGATGGCACAACCATTGCTTGGGTCCGGGGTGGCGGAGCCTTCCGCCGATAAGGCCAAAAGGCCACCGAACCGAGGTTGTTACCCATGTCCAATCCGCTCCGCCCTCTCCTGGCGGTGGCCACGCTTTTAGCGGGCGCCTTCTCCGCCCAGGCCGCGGTTGCCAATGGCAATGTTGCCCTGAAAGGGGCGATGGAGACGATCTGTTTTGTTCAGATCAACCAGACCTATACAAACAGCATCAATCTGGTGAAAGGCACCGGCAGCCTGACCATCGCCAAGGTGGGGGAGAAGTGCAATCTGGGGAATGGGTTCAAGATCAGCATCATTTCCGCCAATGGCGGTTCCCTGGTGGATGCTTCGGGGAACAAGGTTCCCTACACGATCCGGTATGATAACTCCGGCGACAAGTCGCTGGCCGCACCGGTCGTCCTGACCCGCACAAGCGCCAGACGCACCGTCTCCACCAGAAATTTCAATGTCAAAGTCCCGGCCAAGATCGATGCCGTCGCGGGCAGCTACGCCGATACGATCACCGTCTCTATCGCCGCACGCTGACCCGGCGGGAACCTTTGCCCCCCGCCGCCGTTCTCTTTCCATAAGGCATCGCCACCATGGAAGGAGAAGGACATGCGCGGCATTCTGCTTTGGGCTCTGGGTATCCCCATCCCCGTGATCATCGTTCTGTATCTGCTGGGGGTGTTCTGAACCCGGCGCCTGCCGCTCCCCATCAGGTGGGCGGCAGGCGGGAACCGATGAATTCCGCAACGTTCGCGGCGTGCGGGTGGCCGCGATTGGCCAATACCGTCACCCGATATCTCGATGCCGGGTAACAGGCGAACTCGCCATTCACCCCCGGCGCACTGCCCCCATGTCCATACCAGAAAACGCCATTACGCCGAGCCACGCGCAGCCCCATCGCCCATTGCGCGCTGCCGGCCTGCACCACACCCTGGGTCAACAGGTCCAGATGCGGCGGGTCCAGCAGGGTGCCCCCGGTCAGCGCTTGGCCGAACCTGTGCAGATCGTCCAGGGTTGAATAGCCTCCACCTGCTGGGAGGCCCTTATAGAAGGCCAGGGGCTTCAGCCCTGTCTGCATGGCGCCCGTCAGGGGCGTGGCCGTATCGACAAAGCCGGCCAGGGGCGACGTCGCCACCATCCCCGCCGGCTGAAAGACATGGCGCTGCTCATAGGCGGCCCAGTCCAGACCGGACACCCGCTCAATGATGGCACCCAGCAGGATGTAGCCGAAATTGCTGTAGCCCCAGCGCGATCCGGGCGGAAATGCCGTCTCCCGACCACCGAACAACGGGATGAAATCGGCCGGCGTCTGCAATTCGTCTGCGTGCGCCTCATAGTCCGGACCAAAGAAATCTCCCGTCCCGCCTGTGTGGCTCAGCAGATGGCGCACCGTCACCTGTCGGGCCAAGGGCGTATCCGGATAGGCGGGCAAGAGGGTCGCCACCGTATCGGTCAGGTGCAACCGCCCTTGCTGCGCCAGTTGCAGCACCGCGACGGCGGTAAACATCTTGCCCATCGATCCGATGCAGAAACGCGTGTCCGGCCTTACCGCCGTCTTTTCCGCATCCATGGTGCCATAGGCCTCCCGGAACAGCACCTTGCCCCCCCTGGCCACCATGACGGCGCCGGAGAAGCGGCCGGCCACCGCTTCCTCTTGCAGCTTGGTCCGCAGCAGGGCCAGGGTCACTCCCTCGTCCAGACGCTCCACCTTATAATCCGCTGGTGGTGGCGCTCCCTGGAATGACAGATCTTCAATCCGCTGGTCCGAGACGCTCAGCACCACCTTGGAAAACCGGTCCCAGTTGCGGTCCCGCAGCCAGGCCGTGATCTCGCCCTGTCCCGTCTCCTCACGGTGCAGCAGAGTGAAGCCGCCGCTTGCCTCGCGCAGCGCCAGATCATCATCCAGATAGGGAATCAGGGTTGGAATATGGGCCCGCACAAAATCCGGATAGGCCGAGGCGTCCGCAGCATTGAACGCGTCGAGCCACCGCGTCAGCCAATCCCGCGACGCCCCCGCGTGCCCAAGACGGGGAAGACCGGCAAATATCAGCGGGGCGGCGGTCAGCACCATACGTCTGGACAGGGTCATGACCGCCCCTCCCCGCAGATGGCCGTTACCCGGTGGAATAGCGACCGCCGGTCCAGCGCCGCTTCCAACCGGTCCAGCATCTCGACCAGCCCGCCGGCCTCCCGGTCCAGTTCCATCGATGCCTGCTCGAATGCCGCCCAGAGGGGGCCCAGCCGGGTGACAAGTTCCCTGCCCGCCCCGCTCAGCGACAGCAATCGCCGGCGCGCATCGGCAGCATCCGGTTCTTGTTGGATCATTCCAGCCTTCTCCAGCGACAGGCGCGCCTGACTGACGGAGACATGGGTGATGCGCAGCGCCTGGGCCAACTCACCCACACTCATCGGGCCGTTCAACGCCAGTTGGTTCAGCACCCCGAACCAGCGTTGTTCGAAGACGACACCTTGCGCCGCGTAGGCCTGCGTCGCCTCACCGTCGATCCGTTCCGACAGCCGGCGCAGCCTTGCGCCGATGGCGGCTCCGGCCTTCGCTTTTACATAATCCATGGCCGCTTACCCCATATATGTAGGCACCTACATATATGGGGTGACAAGACCCGTCAACCGGGTTCCCGGTCGAGGGGTCAAGGAAAGCCCTTAGGCTGCCGCTGTCGTGACGCTCTTGTTCTGCTCGCGGGTCTTCAGGAAGCGCAGTTCGGGGAAATCTTCTTGCGCGCGGTTCAACTGCCAGCCATTGCGAGCCAGATAGACCAGGGCACCGTCATGATCCTCGGCGATGTCGGCACGGCGGCTGTCGATGAAGTTTTTCAACGCCACCGGATCATCGCTTTCCACCCAGCGGGCGGCGTCATAGCCGGCGGTCTCAAACCGGGCCTTCATGCCATATTCGGCTTCGATGCGGGCGGCCAAGACTTCGAACTGAAGCTGGCCCACCACGCCGACAACCCAATCGGCGCCGACCACGGGCTTGAACACCTGGGAAGCGCCTTCCTCGGCGAAATGCTCCAGCGCCTTGCGCAGATGCTTCACCTTCATCGGGTCGTCCAGGCGCACACGCTGCAGCAGTTCCGGCGCGAAGCTGGGCACGCCGGTATAGCGCAGTTCCTCACCCTCGGTCAGCGTGTCGCCGATGCGCAGCGTGCCATGGTTGGGGATGCCGATAATATCGCCGGGGAACGCATCCTCGGCCAGTTCGCGGTCGCGCGCCAGGAACAGCACAGCATTGTTCACAGCCAGGATCTTGCCGCTGCGCATATGCTTCAGCTTTGTCCCGCGCTTGAAATGGCCGGAGCAGAGGCGGAAAAAGGCGATGCGGTCGCGATGGTTGGGGTCCATGTTGGCCTGAACCTTGAACACAAAGCCCGTGACCTTGCTCTCGTCCGGGTTCACTTCGCGGCCATCCGCCTTCTGTGGGCGCGGCGGCGGCGCATATTCGGCCAGCCCCAGCAGCAGCTCACGCACGCCGAAATTATTGATAGCGGAGCCGAAGAAGACCGGCGTCTGGTGCCCCTCGCGGTAGGTCTCCAGATTGAAGGGCGGGCACAGTTCCCGCACCATCGCTACGTCCTCGCGCAGCTTGGCCGCCTGATCGGCGGGGATCAGTTCGTCGATCTTGGGATCATCGACGCCATGGCATTCAATGCCATCGGTCGCCACATCGCCCGACCGGCGGTCCATCAGGATCAACCGATCGCGAATCAGATCGTAACAGCCCCGGAAATCCGACCCCGACCCGATGGGCCAGGAGGCGGGCGTCACCTCAAGCTGCAGGTCACGCTCCACCTCGTCCATCAGTTCGAACGGATCGCGCGCCTCGCGGTCCATCTTGTTGACGAAGGTGATGATCGGCACGTCACGCAAGCGGCACACCTCGAACAGCTTGCGCGTCTGTGCCTCGATGCCCTTGGCCGCGTCGATGACCATGACGGCGCTGTCGACGGCGGTCAGGGTGCGATAGGTGTCTTCTGAAAAGTCTTCGTGGCCCGGCGTATCCACCAGATTGAAGGTCCGGTCGGCATAGTCGAAATTCATCACCGAGGCGGTGACCGAAATCCCGCGCTCCCGCTCCACCTTCATCCAGTCCGAACGCGCCCGCCGCTGCTCGCCCCGCGCCTTCACGGCGCCGGCCATCTGAATGGCCCCGCCGAACAGCAGCAGCTTTTCCGTCAACGTCGTCTTACCCGCGTCAGGGTGCGCGATGATGGCAAAGGTACGACGCTTGGCGACTTCGGTTTCAAGAATGTTGTCGGGCATGGATGCTACTCGGCAAACGGAAAGGCAGGCGTGGGTGAATTAACGGATACGGGCCGAAACATGAAATGAAAAAGCCCCTCCCCCGGCCAGCGGCGGGAGAGGGGCTTTCCCAATCAGTTATCAGCCCTGCCGGAACGGACGGCGCAGCGGGGTGGCCCCACCCTCGCGGCCCTCGGCGCGGCCTTCACCCTGGCGCTCGCCGCGGAAGTCACGGCGCTTTTCACCGGTGTGACCGGCATCGCCGCGGAAGTCGGCGCGGCCTTCACCGCCATGGCCGTGGGGACGGCCCTTGCCGGCATGCGGCTTGTAGGGATTGGCCTTGTGCGGATGCGGGGTGCGGACTTCACCGGCCACGGGGCTGGTGTCCGGAGCCCAGGCGCGCTGCGGGCGCTCACCGCCCTGCTGCTGCCCTTCACCCTGGAAGTCACGGCGTTCACGGCGCTCGCCCTGGAAACCGCCCTCACGGCGCTCCCCCTGCCAGCCGCCCAGACGGTCGCTTTGCGAACGCTGTTCGCCACCCTGGTAACCACCCTCACGGCGTTCGGCGCGGAAACCGCCTTCGGCGCGCTCGCCACCCTGGGCGCCGTCACGGCGTTCACCGCCCTGATAGCCACCCTCGCGGCGCTCACCACCCCAGCCGCCTTCACGACGCTGGCCACCATAGCCGCCCTTGTTGCCATAGGGCTTGCCAGCCTGATTGCTGCGGGCGCCGTACGGCTTGGCACCGGCGGGGCGGAACTTGCTGCGCTCCGGCTCGGGCATCGGCTCCAGGCCCGGCAGGGTGGTCTGGATATGCGGCTGGCCCGTATACTGCTCAATCGCACGGACCAGATTGCGGTCGTGACGGGTGAACAGGCTGTAGGAGATGCCGGTGGCACCGGCGCGGCCGGTGCGGCCGATACGATGCACATAATCTTCCGCGACGCGCGGCAGATCGAAATTGATGACGTGGGACAGGTCGGAAATATCGATGCCGCGGGCGGCAACGTCGGTAGCGACCAGCACATTGATGCGGCTGTCACGCAGCCACTGCACCACGCGGTTACGCTCGCGCTGCTGCATGTCGCCATGCAGCGGCATGGCGCGGTGGCCCTGCTCGGACAGGCGGTCGGCCATCACGTCGCAATCGGCCTTGGTGGCCATGAAGATGATGCCCTTGCCGAACGCCTCATCCTCCAGCAGGCGACCCAGCAGCTTGTGCTTGTGGTCCAGCCCGTCGGCGCGCAGCCAGCGCTGTTCGATGGAGGTGTTGGTGACGGCCTTGCCGGCCACATCAACCCGCACCGGATTCTTGGTCAGGCTGGCGGCCAGCTTTTCGGCGGTACGGTCCAGCGTGGCGGTGAACAGCAGGGTCTGACGCTCGGCCGGGCAGGCACTGGAAATCTGTTCCACCGCGTCACGGAAGCCCATGTCCAGCATGCGGTCGGCTTCGTCCAGCACCAGCATTTCAACGCAGGACAGATCGACCTTGCCATTTTCGAGATGGTCGATCAGACGGCCCGGCGTAGCGACGATCAGGTCGGCGCGGCGGCGCAGCATCTCGATCTGGGCGCGGTACGGCATGCCACCAAGGACGGTGCCCGTCTGGATGCGGCCGAACTTCGACAGAAGGCGAACCTGCTCCAGCACCTGGCTGGCCAGTTCACGGGTGGGGGTCAGCACCAGGACGCGCGGACCCCAGGAGCCGGCTTGACGCTCCGACGCAGCGATACGGGCCAGCGCCGGCAGCACGAAGGCCGCCGTCTTGCCGGTGCCGGTATTGGCGGACGCGACGACATCCTTGCCTTCCAGGGCGGCCGGGATGGCCTGCGCCTGGATCGGGGTCGGGGTGACATAGCCCAGTTCGGCAACGGCCTGCATCAGTGCGGCGGGAAGGGCGAGTTCGGAAAAAGTAATGGTCAAGGAACGTGCTTTCTTAGGACAAAGCCAAACGCTCCGCACCGCCGGCCCTTGACAAGGGTCCGGACGCGGGTGGAGCGCAAGGGATGCCGGACGACGGGATCATCCCGGCGCCAGCGGTTGCGCTGGGAGCGGCTTCGACTGTTTCGGAAAGCGAAGGGCGGCACCATCATCAGGTGATGGGCAGCGACACGACCCGACTTTCATCATTCGGGGCGTATCTTGATGGTGGCATGGGTCGCCACCGGGGGCCCCACAGCCACTCGGTACGGGGCGGACTATGCCCATCCCCCGCCCACTGCACCAGCGAAATCGCCCCCGCCCGGCGGCAGGGCTGGGCAGCGTGTCTTGCAGATCGAACATCCATGAACTTTGAGCGCCCCCGCTTTCGTGGCTTGAGCCCAATTGAGAACCGGCGTAAGTTACACGCAGGTTTTACTTGACATTTGCTGGAGGTTGCATGTTTGCAACGAAATTGATCCCCGTTGCGGCTTGTGCGCTATTGCTGGCTTCTCCAGTACACGCGGCGAGCACTTGGCAGGAAGCCAACAAGGCTTCTGTCGCTTTGATGGTCGAAGGGAAGCTGCAGCCGGCTTTCGACTTGGCCTGGCAGGCGGCGGAACTTTACGAGAAGACGCCCAACTACAAGGCCGGCAATCATGAACGGCTGCTGTTGAACGCGGCCGACATCTTCCTGCAGATCCAGAATCCGGAAAAAACGCCGGACATGCTGAACAAGGCGCTGGCCGCCATCGGCCGGCATGCGCCGGCCGATGCGCCCGAAACCATCGCGTTGAACGAGCAATTGGCCAAGGCCTATCTGGCGCTCGGCGACAATGCCAGGGCCAAGACCGCCTATGAACGGGTGGCGGCACTGTATGAGAAGAATTTCGGCGCCGATTCCGTCGGCAGCATCAATGCGCAGTTGGAACTGGTCCGGTCCGCGAAGGCCGCCCGGGATCCCGTGACGGCACAGCGTTACCTGGACCGGATCGATGGCCTGACCAAGGGTCTGGCGCCGGACCACCCCATCCGCCTGCAGGTGGAGTTCGAACAGGCGATGGTGGCCATCGATGCCGGCCGCGACAGTGCAGCCGCCACGCAGTTCCGCTCCATCGTCCGTCAGGCCAAGACGTCGGAAAATGTGGCCGTGCGCAGCCTGGCCCGCGACAGTTACGGCATGCTGGCCTTCATCGCCCAGCGCCAGGGCGACCCGCAGACCGAGGACAGGATGGTCGAGGCCACGCGTGGGCTGCCACAGCATGTGGGCGGCCCCCGGCCCCTGTTCCGTTCTGTCCCGGAGATCAATGACGGATCGGTCAGCGGTTCCGCCACCATGGAACTGCGCGTCTCCACCGCTGATGGCAAGGTGAAGGAGGTGCGGATCGTCGAAAGCGCCGGTGATCCGAAATATGTGGCGATGATGAGCAAGTCAGTCCTGAACTGGCGGTTCCAGCCCACTGCCAATCCCGGCACACCGGGGTCCCTGATCACCGTGCGCCAAAGCGTGGGCAACGCCGCAAGCTGATATTGTTTCGGGAATTGCATGTTGTGACATGCAATTTTTCGGATTTAACGGCTATTGAATGCAAACCCCCGAGAGAGATATCGTGCCATCGCGTGATATCATCCGGGGGTTTCCATGCGTATGGCAAAGCTGGCCTTGTGTTTCCTGCTGCTGTCGGCGCCGCCGGCCGCAGCCATGACATGGCAGGAGGCCAACAAAGCGTCCGTTGCCAAGATGAATGAAGGAAACCTGAAGGAAGCCTTCGACCTGGCCTGGACGGCGGCGGAATTATACGAACAGTCGCCCACCTATAAGGCCACCAGTCATGAAAGGTTGCTGCTGAACGCCGTCGACATTTTCCTGCAGACCGAACGGCCGCGTGAAACGCCTTCCATGGTTCGCAAGTCGATCGCTGCGTTGGGCCGGCATGTCAGTGACGACGATGCCACCATGGTCAGCCTGTACACGCAGTTGGCGGCGGCTTTCCAGCGTATCGGTGACTTCCCCGCCGCCCGTGATGCCCGGGACCGCGTGATCGCCCTCAATGCCAAGAACTATGGCGAGGATTCCCTTGGATTGGTCCAAGCCCTTCTGGATCAGGCACGATATCTCAAACAGATTCAGGATATCGTGGTAACGCGGAAATACCTGAACCGGGCCAGCGAGATCGTGGCCAAGTTGGAACCCGGCAATGCCGTCCGCCTCATGGTCGATTATGAACAGGCGCTGCTGACACTGGAGACGGAGCGATATGGGGACGCGGAGCCGCTTTTCCTGTCCCTAGCGGAACGGGCGGAGCCGAACCGGTCGGTAAATGCGATCGGCTCCATCCTGCGTCCCACCTATGGCATGCTGGCATTCATCGCGCATAAGCGCGGCGATCAGGTTCGCGAGGATCAGATGGTCGAGGCGACACGCGGCCTGCCGGTTGAGGCCGGTGTCGCCAATCCCCTGTTTCAGGAACTGCCCCGCATCCCTGGTGGTTCTGAATTGGCCTTGGCCGGCTATGCCTTGATTGAATACAAGGTTTCAACGGCGGATGGCAAGGTGAAGGAAATCCGCATCCTGGAAAAATCGGGCAACCCGCAATATGCCTCACTGGCTTCTGACGCCGTCCGGGAATGGCGCTTCCAGCCATCGGCCCCGGTCGGTGACGAAGGCGAATTGATCACCCACAAGCAGCCATTCCGCTACCAGTACCAGAACGACAAGCCCGAATTGGGGACCCGGTTGAAACGCAGCAACTGACACTCCGCGTCGGCTACGGCGTCAATCCGCGTCGCCGCCACCCGGCAGAACCGGGGCCACGTTCCAGATTTCCCGCGCATAGTCCAGGATGGTGCGATCGGAGGAGAACCAGCCCATGGCGGCTGTGTTCAAGACGGCCTTGGCCATCCATTCCGCCGGATCGCGGTAAAGCGAAACGGCTGCCGCATGGGTATTGCGGTAATCCTCGAAATCGGCGGTGACCAGGAAATGGTCGCCGTGCAACAGCGCATCGACGATAGGGCGGAACCGGCCCGGATCATCGGGGCTGAAGGCGCCGCCGCCGATCATGTCCAGGGCACGTTTCAGATGGGGATTGGCGCCCACGACGGCGCGCGGGTCGAATCCGCCATTCTGGCGCAGCTCCTGCACCTCCTGCGCGTTCAGTCCGAAAATGAAGATATTGTCGGCCCCCACATGGTCGCGAATTTCCACATTGGCCCCGTCCAGCGTGCCGATGGTCAGGGCGCCGTTCAAGGCCAGCTTCATGTTGCCGGTGCCCGATGCCTCCATGCCCGCCGTTGAAATCTGTTCCGACAGGTCGGCCGCCGGCATGATGATTTCGGCCTGGCTGACATTGTAATTGGGCAGCATCACCAGCTTCAGACGCCCGCGCACCAGCGGGTCGTTATTCACGACGCGGGCGATGTCGTTAGCCAGCTTGATGATCAGCTTGGCCTGGTGATAGGCGGGGGCCGCCTTGCCGGCCAGGATCTTTGTCACCGGCACGAAGTCACGCTTCGGATTGTCCCGGATATCATTATAGAGCGCGACAGTCTGCAACAGGTTCAGCAATTGCCGCTTATATTCATGGATACGCTTCACCTGCACATCGAACATGCTGTCGACATCGACATCGATATGCAGGTGGCGGGCGATATAGGCGGCGAGACGTTTCTTGTTCTGCCGCTTGGCCCGGCGGAACTCCTCGCGGAAGACTTCGTCCCCTGCCCTTTCCTTCAGGAAGGCCAGTTGTTCCAGGTCGGTGATCCAGCCATCGCCGATCCGGCTGCTGATCAGGCGTGACAAGGCCGGGTTGGCCTGATGCAGCCAGCGGCGCGGGGTGATGCCGTTGGTCTTGTTGGTGATGCGGTCGGGAAAGACCCGATGGTAATCGGCGAACACCGTCTGTTTCATCAAATCGGTATGCAGGGCCGACACGCCATTGACCTTGTGGCTGCCCAGGAAGGCCAGCCCGCCCATACGCACCCGCCTTTCGCCATTTTCGTCGATCAGGGACAGGCGACGGATCGTATCGACATCGGAACGACCCCAGATGCTCTGCAGGAAACGGGCGTTGATGTCATAGATGATCTGCATATGCCGGGGCAGGACCCGTTCCATCATGCCGACGGGCCAGCTTTCCAGCGCCTCGGGCAACAGCGTGTGGTTGGTATAGCTGAAGGTGCGGCGGGTGATGTCCCAGGCCTTGTCCCAATCCAGCCCATGCACATCGATCAGGATACGCATCAATTCGGCGATGCCGATGGCCGGATGCGTGTCATTCAACTGAATGGCCGCTTTTTCCGGAAGCGCATCGAAATCCTTATGGTGCTGCATATAGCGGCGCAGGATGTCCTGGATGGACGCGCTGGTGAAGAAATATTCCTGCTTGAAGCGCAGTTCGCGGCCCACCTCCGTCGCGTCGTTGGGGTACAGCACGCGCGACAGGTTTTCCGACAGGACCTTGCCTTCCACTGCCTTCAGGTAGTCACCGTCATTGAAGCGGGTGAAGTCGAAATCGCTCATCGCGCGGGCGGACCACAGGCGCAACGTATTGATCGTTTCGCCACCGTAACCGACGACGGGCGTGTCGAATGCCATGGCATGGACGGTTTCGGTGCCGGCCCAGCGGCGGCGCTCCACCCCCGCGCCATCGACATAGGTTTCGACATGGCCGTGGAAATGGATGGGATACAGCACTTCCGGCCGGGCAAATTCCCACGGGTTGCCGAAACGCAGCCAGTTATCGGGGAACTCCACCTGCCATCCATGATCGAAACGCTGTTCGAACAGGCCATATTCATAGCGGATGCCATAGCCATAGGCCGGCAGATGCTGGGTCGCCATGCTGTCCAGGAAGCAGGCCGCCAGCCGCCCCAGGCCGCCATTACCCAGCGCCGGGTCGGGTTCGGCGTCCAGCACCTCCTCCAGCCGCAGGCCCAGCCGGTCCACCGCCTCCCGACAAACCTCCGTCAGGCCCAGATTGTCCAGATTGTTGGACAGAAGCCGGCCGATCAGGAATTCCATGGAGAAGTAATAGATGCGCTTGGCATCGGCTGCATAAACCCCGCGTGTCGTGTCCATCCAGCGATCCACGACACGGTCGCGCACGGAAAGGGCGCCGCTGGTGAACCAGTCGCGCCGCGTCGCTGTCTTGGCATCCTTGCCCACCGAATAAACCAGCCATTCCAGAAAGGAACGTTTCAGGGCATCCACATCCTCAGCCTTGCGGCCAATTTCACGCGAACGGTAAAGGGCATCCATGGGTAGGCAGACTTTCAACAGCGGCGATGACAGAAAGATGTCACCATTCCGCCTTGCCGCCGACCGCTTGGCAATGGGAAAAAAGCGGGATCAGTCCCTGGCTATGAGCCTGGGCAAACTGTTACAGCTTGGTCCCGCCCGCCCATCACCCATTTGAGGCCGATGAGTCCCACCAATCCCCCTTCCCGAAAGCGTGCCCGCCCGCGACCGGCACCGCCGGTGATCCTGTTGGGTCCGCTGCTCCGGGCACGCGGTGCCCAGGGCGCGACCGGGTCGGGCCAGCGCTGGCGTGTGTCCGCCTGTTTTCTGCTGGCCGGCGATGCGGAACCGCCCGATCTGCGGGTGGATGGCGTCACCCTGCCCGTGCCGCCGCGTTTTCTGCATGAATGGAAGGATTTGCCGCCCGTGGGGCCGACGGGTGTTCCCTGCCCGCCGGGCATTCTGCGCATGTGGCGCTATGATTTCGCCGTGCCGCGCGGGCTGCAAGATGGGCGGGCCGCCTATGGGTTCCAGGACGATGAACGGCGCTGGACCCTGTCGATCCCCGGCACGGCCATCGCCCCGCGTATCGCCTTCGTCAGTTGCGGCGGCTGCGAGGATGAAGGCGCCATTGAGGAGGCGGGGCTGAAGCGCAATGCGCTCTGGGCACGCCTGCTGGGCCGCCACCGGGCGCAGCCGCTGCACCTGCTGCTGATGGGGGGCGATCAGGTCTATGCCGATGGCCTGTGGGAACGGGTACCCGCGCTGCGGCAGCTTTCGGCCACCAAGAAGCTGATGAAGCGACCGGGTCTGGCGGCCGGCCCGGACCTGGAGGCCCAGTTGGAGGCCTGGTATATCGCGACATACCTGCATGCCTGGACATTGGCCGAGCCGGCGGCGATGCAGGCGGGCGTGGCCTCGCTCTGCATGTGGGACGACCATGACATCATCGATGGCTGGGGATCGCATCCGGCCGAACTGCTGGACAGCCCCGCCTACCAGGCCATCTATGCCGCCGCGCGCCGGGCCTTCCGGCTGTTTCAGGTGGGCATGGGGGAAGATGATCCTTCCGACACGCTGCTGGCCGCCGGTCCGCCCGGCTTCAGCCAGGGGTTGATGCTGAACGGTATCGGGGTGCTGGCACCCGACCTGCGCAGCGAGCGGACGGACAGTCAGGTCATGTCACCCGCCACCCTGTCGGAACTGCCGGAATGGCTGGAACGGTTCGCGTCCTGTCGGCATCTGCTGCTGATGTCGTCGGTCCCGCTGATCTTCCCCGGATTCGGCTTTGCGGAGCGGGTGCTGAACCTGCTGCCGGGGCGTCAGTCGATGGAGGATGACCTGCGCGACCAATGGCGCAGCCCGGCGCACCTGGAGGAATGGCGCACGGTGCTGCGCATCCTGGCCGATTTTGCCCGGCGCAGCGGCGCCTGCGTCACCATCCTGTCGGGAGAGGTGCATCTGGCGGCCAATGGTGTCCTGTCCGGTCCCGGTACCCGAATCCGGCAACTGGTCAGTTCCGGCATCGTGCATCCCCCCCCCAACGGGCTGGGGGTGGAGGTGATGGAACGGCTGGCCGCACGGCGGGAAAGCCTGTGGGACCGCCTGACCCTGACCATGGAACCGATGGACGAGAATGGCCGCCGGCTGCTGGCCCAGCGCAACTACCTGACCATCATGGGGCAGGATGATGGAGACCTGCGGGCCGAATGGCATTCGGAAACGCGCGACACTGCCTGGTCCGTCACCCTGCGCTAAAGCCCCGCCGCCAGGCGACCAGCCGTCGGGCCGCTTCCGCCACTTCCGCCTCTGCCGCCGCGAAACTGATCCGCAGATAGCGGTGGCCGCGCTGCGTATCGAAATCCAGGCCCGGCGTGATGGCCACACCGGTTTCCGCCAGGATGCGTTTGCAGAAGGCTTCGCTGTCATCGGTCAGGCCGCTGACATCAGCATAGACATAGAAGGCACCATCGGCCGGGGCCAGATTATCAAAACCGGCGCGCGGCAGTTCGTTCAGCAGCAAATCGCGGCTGCGGCGATAGCGCGTGACATGGCCATCCGCCTCCGGCGTGCAGTCAAACGCCGCGATGGCGGCCCGCTGCGACAGGGTCGGGGCGGAGATATAGAGATTCTGCGCCAGGCATTCGGCGGACCGCACCAGTTCGGGCGGCACCACCATCCAGCCCAGGCGCCAGCCGGTCATGCTGAAATATTTGGAAAAGCTGTTGATGACGAGGGCCCGCTCGCTGAAGGCCAAAGCGGTTTGCCCCTTCAGAGCGGTGAATTCGATGCCGTGATAGATCTCGTCGGAGATCAGGCGAACGCCGTTCGCCTCGCACCAGAGCGCCAGGTCGCGCAAGGCCTCCGGCGACAGCATGGTGCCGGCCGGGTTGGACGGGCTGGCCACGATCAGCCCCTTCACGGGCTGGTCCAGCGCCGCCAGCAGGGCCGGCGTGGGCTGGAACCGCGTTTCAGGGCCGGTGGGAATTTCGACGGGCACAAGGTCCAGCGCCCGCAGGATGTTGCGATAGGCGGGATAGCCGGGGGCCGCCAGCGCCACCCGGTCACCCGGTTCGAACGCCGCCAGAAAGCCCAGCAGGAACCCGGCCGATGACCCCGTGGTCACCGCGATACGTTCGGCCGGAACCGACACGCCGTAATGGTCGCGATACCAGCGGGCGATGGCCTCCCGCAGGGGGGGAATGCCGAACGCGTCGGTATAGGCGATGCGGTCATTATCCAGGGCCGCATGCGCCGCCGCAATCACGCCCCTGGGCGCCGGGGTTCCCGGCTGGCCGATCTCCAGATGCAGGACATCGCCGCCGGCCGCCGCGCGCTCATTGGCCGCACGCATCACCTCCATCACGATGAAGGGTGCCACGCTGCCGCGCCGGGAGGGTGTCCAGGCACTTTCACCGACCGGGGCTTTCAAACTCGCCCTTCCCTCGCCATGTTTTTCGTGGCTAGTGTCGGGCCGAGGGGCCTTGCCGATGGATAGAGACATGTTTGCGGTTCCAAAGCGGATTGCCAGTGCGGCCGTGGCGTTGTTTATGTCGGCGACCCTGGCGGTGCAACCCGCCATGGCGCAGAGGTCGATCAGTTTTATCCGCGACACTGAAATCGAACACATCCTGCGCGTCTATACCACCCCCATCCTGCAGGTGGCAGGGGTCGTGCCGGAATCGGTGACCATCGCCATGGTCAATGATGACAGCCTGAACGCCTTCGTCGCGGGCGGGCAGAACATGTTCTTCCATACCGGCTTCCTGATGGACACGACGGTGGACGAACTGGTCGGCGTGACGGCGCACGAAACCGGCCATATCGCCGGCGGCCATCTGGCCCGCGCCGGCGACGCCATGTCGAACGCCGCCACCATCGCCAGCATCTTCACCCTGCTGGGCATGGCCGCCGCCATCGGTGCGGGCCGCACCGATGTGGGCATCGGCCTGATGGGCGGCGGGCAGGAAGCGGCCATGCGCACCTTCTTTGCCTTCACGCGCGGCCAGGAAGGCTCCGCCGACGAGGCGGCGATGCAGTATCTGGAAAAGCTGGGCTGGTCGTCCGAAGGTCTGATGAAGATGATGCAGCGGCTGGCCGGGCAGGAACTGCTGCCCGAAAGCCGGCAGGTGGAATTTGTCCGCACCCACCCCCTGACCCGCAACCGCATCGAGGCCATCCGCAATTTCGTGGAAACGAAATCCAAGAATAATGGCAAGCGGTTACCAGAAGAATTTTACACCATGCATGAACGCATGGTGGCCAAGCTGATGGGCTTCATGCGGCCGGAAGTGGCGTTGCGCCATTATTCACCGACCGATACCGGCATCCCCGCCCGCTATGCCCGCGCCATCGCGCTCTATCAGCGGGGCAATGTGCGTGAGGCGCTGACCATCACCGACAGCCTGATCGCGCAGGAGAAGGACAACGCCTATTTCCATGAACTGAAAGGCCAAATCCTGTTCGAGGATGGGAAGGCCGCCGACGCCGTCATCCCCTATCGCGAGTCTGTGCGACTGGACCCGGAATCCGGTCTGCTGCGCAACGCCCTGGGCCATGCGCTGCTGGAGGTGGGCAATGACCGTTTCCTGAACGAGGCCATCACCAATCTGCTGGCGGCGGCACGGCTGGAGCATAATTCGGCCCTGACCTGGCGCTTGCTGTCATCCGCCTACAGCCGTGCGGACATGCAGCCGCAGCTGGCCTATGCGCGCGCGGAAGAAGCCTTGTCGCGCGGCGATATCCGGGCCGCCAAATACCATGCCGACCGGGCCGAACGCATGCTGCCCGCCGGCTCGCCGGAATGGATCCGGGCGCAGGATATCCGCGTGATGGTCGAAAGCCATCCGGGGACACGGGAATATAACTGAGGGCAAGACGCGGATGCGGCTTTACCGCATCCGCCCGCGCGACTGTCGCACCTTGAAAAAGGCGGCCACGACCGTGGGGTCGAACAGGGTACCGGCCCCGTCCCCGATGGTCTTCAACGCATCGGCCAGCGGCACCGCTTCGCGCCAGGAACGGCGATGGGTCAGGGCATCATAGACATCGGCCACGGCCACGATACGGGCCGCCGCCGGAATATCGGTCCCCGACAGCCCACCCGGATAGCCGCTACCGTCCCAGCGTTCATGATGGGCCCGGGCGATGGCAGCGCCGAAGGACAGGTAATTGCTGCCTTCCACCAGCCGGGATGCCTTTTCCAGAATGGCGGCACCGCGTTCACAATGCTGTTCCATCTGCTGGCGTTCTGTCTCGTCCAGAAGCTGATCCTTGCGGATCACGCTGTCGGGAACGCCGACCATGCCGATATCATACAGCATGGCCCCCATGGTGATCTGGTCCAGGAAGTCGTCGTCGATGGTGGTGTCCCATCCTTCCTGCGACCGCATGGCAAAGGCGATCTCCGTCACCAGCCGGGACAGGCGCAAGCCATGGTCGCCGCCGCCATCGGGGTCCTTATATTCCGCCAGACCGGCCAGCGCGATCACCGCCGCCTTGTGTGAGCGCTTCACCTGTTCATAGAGGTGCAGATTGTCGAAGCCGATGGCGATCTTGGCACCCAGCACCTCCGCCAGCTTGCGTTCAAGCTGGTCGAGCGGACGACCCACATGCAGGCAGGCCACGGCGTCGCGCCCGTCGGTTGTGCGCAGCCACAGGATGGCATCGTTGTCATCGAAATGATGCTGACGGGCGCGCAGCACGTCCATGACCTTGGCGGCCAGGCCGGGATCGACGCTGTGCCCCAGCGGCAGGCCGATACTGTCGGCATGGCGGCCGGACGCAGCCAGGATCTGGGCATCGGCGCGGGCATTGCCGCGCGGCACGCAGACAAGCCCGTCCACCGGCGCGTTCAGCACCCGCGCCAGTTCGCGCAGCACCGCCTCGGCAAACCTGTCGATGGCGCGCAGGGCAAACAGGCTGCCGGAGGCATCAATGATGCGTTCCATGCCCTGCCGCGAGCGGATCAACTCCGTGATATGTTCGAAGGAGCGCAGGGCGGCGACCGTGGCCGTACCCAGCTTCTGCGCCGTCAGTTCGGTCTTGGCCTTGTAATCATTGATGTCATAGCCGTGGATGACGTCATCCTCCGGCGCCTGACCCGGCTGGCCCGTGCGCAGGATGATACGGACCTGACTATTGCCCAGTTCGTCTCGGATTCGGGGGACCAGACGCAGACCGGCGTCATCGGTCTCCATCACCACGTCCAGCAGGATCATGGCGATGCCGGGATCGTTGCGCAGGATGCCCAACGCCTCCTCCGCCGAATAGGCGGACAGAAACTGGACGGGGCGGCCGCGATAGGTGAATTTTTTCATCACCAGCCGCGTCATGGCATGCACTTCCGGATCGTCATCGACGATCAGAATCAGCCAGGGCTGCCGTGACACGGACATATCCGGGGCGACCGGTACCTCCGGCCCCTCCTCCTTGAAGAGGAATTCGTCGTCGCCCCCCGCCATCAGACCGTCGCCGCTCCCCACGATCACATTCCTACCTGCCCCGTTCCCGGGCATTACCGCAATGGGTCCAAGTTGACACATTGCCATTGGCAGTACCAATGCACACTTACGTATCACGGCATAGCTCGCGCCCGTAGGCAAGCCTCTTGAAAACGGGTCGATCATTCCGCGTCGCGGTTGCGTATGCCGCGATGCCGGTCCATGGTGCGGGCAATCATTCAATGGATGTGTGAACCATGGTCCTTCGTCTTCCTGTTTCCGGCCGCTTCCGGGTCCTGCTTGCGGCAATCGCGGTTTCAGCCACCCTTCCGGTCCTGCCCGTTTCTGCCGCCGACAAGCCGTTGGACAAGGCGGCCGTGGAACAGATCGTCCGCGATTATCTGCTGACCCACCCGGAAATTCTGCTGGAAGCCATGGAAGCGCTGGAAAAGAAGCAGCAGGCCGAGGGGGAAAAAGCCACGGTCGAGGCGCTGAAATCGAATCGGCAGGCGCTGGAACAAGCAGCATTGTCGCCCGTGGGCGGCAACCCGAAGGGCGACGTCACCCTGGTGGAGTTCTTTGACTATAATTGCGGCTATTGCAAGCGCACCCATCCGGAACGCAGCGCCGCCGTGAAGGGCGATGGCAAGGTCCGCGTCGTCTACAAGGAATTCCCCATCCTGGCCCCCTCCTCCAAGGAAGCGGCCAAGGCAGCCCTGGCCGCGAACAAACAGGGCAAGTACGAAGCGTTCCACACCGCCCTGATGAGCCATGAGGGCCGCCTGGACAGCGACGCCATCCGCGCCGCCGCCAAACAGGTGGGGCTGGATGTCAAGAAGTTGGAACAGGATATGGGGGATCCCGCCATCGAGGCGGAGATCAAGGCCAATATGGAACTGGCCCAGAAGCTGGGCATCCGCGGCACGCCCGGTTTTGTCATCGGCGACACGGTGGTGCCCGGCGCCATCGAAACCGAACAGTTCATCGCCTTGTTCAATGCTACCCGCGCCGCGAAGAAGGCTGGCGGCTGACGGCTGTACCATCCCGGATTTGGCATCATAAGCACCGGGATGAACGATCCGGTCGCGGCTCCCCTCCTGTTCCCACCACGTCGTTTTCGCGGCGTGACGGGAACAGGAAGGCGCATGGCGACTAGCATTTGCGACGATGCGATTCGTCGCAATCTGGAAAGGGTCCTGGGTTATTTGCAGGCACAGGCGACCCGAAGCGACCTGCCCCACACCCTCCGACCAGAGGGTGCAGGAACCGGGACATCGCCTGAACGAACGGCCAGATGTGGAACAGCCGGATGCGGATAAGGGTGTCGATCACATGCCGCCGACAGATGATTACCTGCGTCCCATGGGGCTTTGCTTTCCACCCTATGCAGATGCCAGAAGCGATGCCGTCGCCGGACCCGGATGTCTGTAGAACCAGTAGTGGAGGCACATCCCGGTCCGCTCATCACCCTTTGGTTTCGGCACCGCGGCCCCGGATGCGCGGTTGATTATCGTCCCCCTGAAAACCTTTAATTTCAATTTACTGGTGCCCCGTCATGGGACGGCACTGCAAGATCGCATGGTGCCGGATCAACCGCCCCTCCCGATGGCGACGGTCCGGTCGAAGGCGATATCCCCGCCGCCGCCGGCCCTTCCATGGACAATGTTCAACGGCTGGCCACATTTCCAGCGCAGGTGCTGGTCTACGGTGCCCTGGCCTTTGGGCGGGCGCGATCGTTCGCCCCCTGCGGCGGGCCGCCCCGGTTCGCCGGCATGGAGCAACAGGATTCGGGAAACCCGATCACAAAGGCATGTGGCCGACCACCTTCCGTTACGTCATGTCGATGACCATTGCCCCCGTGGCTGGTCATGTTATAACGCCCCGGCTTTTGGTGATCATTACTAGGGACGGCCGACTTGGCCCAACAGCCTTCGATCCTTATCCTCAACGGGCCGAACCTGAACATGCTCGGCACCCGCGAGCCCCATATCTATGGGGCGGAGACGCTGGCCGATGTCGAGGCCCTGTGCCGTGCCGAAGGGGCGCGGCTGGGCCTTGAGATTGATTTCCGCCAGTCGAACCATGAGGGCGAACTGGTGACCTGGATCCAGCAGGCCCGTGAAAACCGGTCCGCCATCCTCTTGAACGCCGGGGCCTATACCCACACCTCTGTGGCCATACTGGACGCGCTGACGGCGGTTGACCTGCCGGTCATTGAGGTGCATCTGAGCAACATCTTCCGTCGCGAACCGTTCAGGCATCATTCGTATGTCTCGATGGCTGCGCGGGGGGTCATATGTGGCCTGGGTTCCCACGGCTATGTCCTGGCGCTGCAGGCGGCCGACCGCCTGGTCCGCGCCAAGGCCCAGTCCTGAAACCCACGGTCCCTTTCAAAAGGTTGAGAATACCATGTCGAGCTTCGATCTGGATGCCAAGTTCGTGCGCACCATGGCCAAACTCCTGGAGGAGTCGGGCCTGACGGAGATGGAATATTCGGAAGGCGAGCGCCGCATCCGGCTGAGCCGCGCCGCGCCGCCGGCCCCGATGGGCTACGCCCCGGCCTATGCGCCCGCCCCGGTGGCTCCGGCCGCGGCTCCGGTCGCAGCCGCGCCGGCCCCTGCCGCCGCTGTGGCTCCGGCCCAGCATCCGGGTGCGGTGAAGTCGCCGATGGTTGGCACCGCCTATATGGCGTCCGAACCCAGCGCCCCGCCCTTCGTGAAGGAAGGCGACACGATCAAGGCCGGCCAGACCATCCTGATCATCGAAGCCATGAAGGTCATGAACCCGATCAAGGCCCCCAAGGGCGGCACCGTGACCCAGATCCTGGTCGCCAACGCACAGCCGGTCGAATTCGGCCAGCCCCTGCTGATTGTCGAGTGATCGACCCATGACGGTGAAATCCCAGGACGGGCTGTTCGAAAAAGTCTTGATCGCCAATCGCGGCGAGATCGCGCTGCGCATCCACCGCGCCTGTCGCGAGATGGGGATCAAGACTGTGGCCGTGCATTCCACGGCCGATGCTGACGCCATGCATGTGCGTCTGGCCGACGAAAGCGTCTGTATCGGCCCGCCGGCCGCCAAGGACAGCTACCTGAACATCCCGGCGATCCTGTCGGCGGCGACCATCACGGGCGCCGACGCCATCCATCCCGGTATCGGGTTCATGGCCGAAAACGCGCAGTTCGCCGATATGGTGATCGAGCATGGTTTTGCCTGGATCGGGCCGACGCCGGAACATATCCGTATCATGGGCGACAAGGTCACCGCCAAGAAGACGGTGATTGCGCGCGGCCTGCCCTGCGTGCCGGGTTCGGACGGTCCGGTGGACAGTTTCGAAACGGCGGCCAATGTCGCGGACCAGATCGGCTATCCCGTCCTGATCAAGGCGGCGGCTGGCGGCGGCGGCAAGGGCATGAAGGTCGCTTTCAGCCGTGACGAGTTAAAGGAAGCCTATTCGCTCGCCCGTGGCGAGGCGCGCGCCGCCTTTGGCAATGACGAGGTGTATCTGGAAAAGTACCTCGCCAACCCGCGCCATATCGAGGTGCAGTTGCTGGGCGATCACCATGGCAACGTGGTGCATTTCGGCGAGCGTGACTGCTCCATCCAGCGCCGTCACCAGAAGGTGGTGGAAGAGGCCCCCTCCCCCGCGCTGAACGCCGAGGAGCGGGAGAAGGTCGGTTCGCTGGCCGCCCGCACCGCCAAGCTTCTGGGCTATCGCGGTGTGGGGACCATGGAGTTCCTGTACGAGAACGGGCAGTTCTATTTCATCGAAATGAACACCCGCCTGCAGATCGAGCACACGATCACCGAAATGATCACGGGCGTCGATCTGGTGCGCGAGCAGATCCGCGTGGCCACGGGTGCGCCCCTTGGCTATACGCAGCAGGATGTGCGGTTCCACGGCCATTCCATCGAATGCCGCATCAATGCCGAACACCCCGAAACGTTCATGCCGTCGCCGGGCCAGATCAAGCAGTATCATGCGCCGGGCGGCCTGGGTGTACGTGTCGACAGCGCGCTTTATGACGGCTATCGCGTGCCGCCCTATTACGACAGCATGATCGCCAAGCTGATCGTCCATGGCAACACGCGCAATGAATGCCTGATGCGTCTGCGCCGCGCGCTGGAGGAGTTTGTCATCTCTGGCGTCGATACCTCCATCCCGCTGCACCAGAAGATCATCGCGGAGCCGGATTTCATCAACGGCGACTATGATATCAAGTGGATGGAAGCCTGGATGAAGCGCGAGCAGGGCTGATCCATCGTTTCGGAATCCGAAAACGGGAACCCCCGGCGGCATGTCCGCCGGGGGTTTTTCATGCGCCCTTCACAGCCAGTGCGATCCAGCCCGGCACCGGATCGCCCCGGTCGATGCGGGTACTGTGGTGGGCAAGGTGGGACAGCGTCAGCCCCGCCGCACGAACCGCCTCCCTAATATGGGCCTCGCTATGGGCGAAGCGCCGGCCCTCATGCAGTTCGAACCCGTCCCCCTGTGTGCGTTCGCAGGTGAAGGCAAAGCGGCCGTCGGGGAGCAAGGTCCGTTCCGCTGCCGCCATGACGGGGGCTAGGTCACCGACATAGACCAGCACATCGGCGGCCAGGACCAGATCGAACGCGTCCGGCCGGGACAGCATGCTGTCCACCAGTTCGCCCACCCAGAGCATGTCATAGACGCCGCGCGCCCGCGCTTTTTCCACCATGCGCGGTGACAGGTCGAAGCCCGCCAGAGACCCCGCCCTGTCACGCATGGCGACACCGGCCAGTCCCGTGCCGCAACCCGCATCCAGCACACGGCCACCCGCCGGCACCCCCTGGTCCAGCAGCAATTGCCGCAATGCGTGCGGCGCGTCATAGCGCAGCTTGCCCACCAGTTCACGGTCGAACCGGTCGGCATAGGTATCGAACAGCGCCCGCACGAAGGCGGGCGGCAGGCTGGTCTGCCGTTCGGCCTGCACCAGCCCGGCCAGCAGCGCCGCCGCGCCGGCCCTGTCCTCGTCATCCAGATGCAACGCCATGCGCCAGGCCTTGGTGGCCTTCTCCGCTTCCCCCAGATGCAGCCAGGCCTTGCCCATGGCCACCCAGGCGGCGGGCTGCGCGGGGTCGGCCGGATGCGCCCGCCGCACCGTGGCGTCCAACATCTCCAGCGCCGCAACCCCTTCATCCGCGTCGATCATGACCGATGCCGTGGCTGTCACGACCGTCAGGTCCCCCCGCGCCAGGAACCATGCATCGCGCGCGTGGGCCAGGGCGCCCTCGCGGTCGCCCGCATCCAGCAGCAACCGGGCCATGCCGGCCTGTCCCGCCGCGTCGTCCGGCCGGCGGTCCAGCAGGCTGCGGCACGCCGCCTGCGCATCCTCTGCCCGGCCCGCAGCCATAAGGGCCGTCATCAGCGCGCGGCGCCAGGGGATATGGTCGGGTTCCGCCACCAGCGCCCGGGTCAGGGCGTCGGCGGCATCAAGCGCCTCCCCTTGCTCCAGCAGCAATTCCCCCAGCAACCCCGTCGCCTCCGCCCCCTCGGCCGTGCGCAGGCACGCGATGGCGCCCGCCCGGTCCTGGGCATCCAGCAATTCATAGGCACGGGCGATGGGGTCGGACATGGCGAATCCTGGTTATGGACTGGGGACATCTGGGGGCTGAAATGGCGCTATAGCATGTTCCAGGGTTCCCGACAGAGGCCGCAAACAGTGAAAAATCCCGCCTATGTGACAAACTCGCATCAACTTCGACGATTCTTGGTTGACCCAATGCGCCAATTCTGGGATTGCTATGCGGCCGGTGCATGAAGCCGGTGACTTTGAGGGAGCGGCCACCGCATTCGAGTAACGGTGGTCTGATTGCAGGACCCGCACGCAAGCGGGATAAACCGGCGGGGTGACCCGTCATGGATAACCGGAACCAAAGGGGACGATTGAGATGACGATGCGCCAATCCCGCGTTGCCACCCACTCCCGTCAGGATTCCGGCCTGCTGATCGCCTTCACCTTCCTGATCGGACTGATGCTCCTGGCCCTGCCGGCACGCGCCGGTTGCCTGGATCATATTGTCGAGGCCGAGAAGGAAATGAACATCCCCAAAGGCATCCTGCTGGCCGTGTCGCTGGTCGAAAGCGGCGGCGGCGGTACACCCAGCCCCTTCATTATGAATGTGCGTGGTCGTGTGCTGTTCCCGCGGTCGGAGGCGGAAGCCGCCACTTATCTGCGCGATAACCAGGGCAACCTGCGCGGCAATGTCTATGCCGGCTGCATGCAATTGTCGCTGGCCCACCACAAGCAGGCCTTTCGCCCGGTCGAAAAGATCGTGAACCCGGAAGCCAATGTCCGGTACGCCGCCAAGTATCTGGTTTCCTTGCGCCGGGAGACGGGAAGCTGGGCTGCCGCCGTGACCAAGTATAACGGCTCCTCGGGTGTCAAGGCCGCCGCCTATCAGTGCAAGATCAAGAACCAATTGGTTAGCCTGGGTGCCGGTTCCAGCGCTGATTTGATCATGACGTCGGGCAAATGCGATGTCAGCAACCCGCCGTCGGTCGGCCCCCGCACGCGCCGCGCGTTCGATAAGCATGACGAGAATACGCCCGTCGGCTGATCCTCCTGCGTGACCTTCCGGCCAGCAGTAATCTTTAAAATAAAATCAATGCACGTCGCCATGTCAGCCATGTGAAGGATGGGCTGGCGTTGCTGTGCATGATGGCGCACGCATGGCGATGTCCATCACGGCTGCCGAATTCGCCCTTCATGCCGCGCCTTGCCACATTGCCGCCTGTCGCCCGCGCCATTCTGGCAATGGTTGCGGCCGTCACGCTGTTCAGCGCCATGAATGCCAGCATCAAATGGCTGGGCGGGCGTTATCCGGTCAGCCAGATCATCTTTTTCCGCGCCATGTTTGCCATGGTGGTCCTTCTGCCACTGATCTGGCGGGCCGGCGGGATCATGTCACTGCGGACACAGCGGCCATGGGGACATCTGGCCCGCAGCATCATCGGCGTCATCTCCATGACCTGCGGCTTCACGGCCATCACCTATCTGCCGCTGGCCAACGCCTCCGCGCTGGCCTTCACCGCCCCCTTATGGACCACCCTGCTGGGTGTGCTGGTGCTGGGGGAAAAGGTGCGCTGGCGCCGGACCGTGGCGCTGGTGGTCGGGTTCAGCGGTGTGCTGATCATGGTGCGGCCGGATGCAACCCTTCTGCACGGGATCATGACGGGCGGGACCCAGGCGATCGGCAGCTTGTTCGGCCTCGCCTCCTCCTTCCTGGCCGCCTGCGCCATGATCTCCGTCAGGCGCCTGTCGGCGACGGAACCCAGTACCAGCATCGTGTTCTATTTCATGGCCACCGGCATCATCGTGGCCGGTATCGCCATGTCGCGGGAATTCGTGATGCCGACGCCCCAGGACGCAGCCCTTCTGGTGACGTTGGGCGTCATCGGTGGATTGGCTCAGGTGTTTCTGACCACCGCCTATCGCGGGGCACCGGTGGCCGTGATCGCCCCGTTCGATTACACTGCCATGCTGTGGGCCACCGGGTATGGGTTTCTGATCTGGGGGGAGGTTCCGCATCCGGCCGTAGCCCTGGGCGCCTTGATCGTGGTCGCCAGCGGCGTCTACATCACGGTGCGTGAAACCCGCCTGGGCGTGGCCAGCCCGGTAAAGGCCCAGACCATGACGAAGAACAACTGAAATGAACTACCGCCACATCTTCCACGCGGGCAATGCCGCCGATGTCATGAAGCACGCCGTCCTGGCCTGGTTGCTGGACCGGCTGCTGGCCAAGGAGACGCCGTTTTTTGTGCTGGACACCCATGCCGGCATCGGCCGTTACGATCTGGATGATCAGGCGGCCAGCCGCACGGGTGAGGCACTGCGCGGCATCCGCCGGGTCATGGACGGTAACGGGGCGGCGTCGCTGCCGGAAGGGGCAAAACCCTATCTGGATCTGCTGGCCCGTTTGAATGAGGGGGCGGCCGGGGTGCGGACCTATCCGGGCTCCCCCCTGATCGCCCGCATGATGATGCGTGAACAGGATCGGCTGCTCCTGGCCGAACTGCACGCCGATGATGTGCAGACCCTGCGCAGCCTGTTCCGGGGTGACGTACAGGTCTCGGTCCATCATATGGATGGCTGGCTGTCACTGAAGGCGCACCTGCCGCCCAAGGAACGCCGGGGCCTGGTGGTCATCGACCCGCCGTTCGAGGCACCGGATGAATATGAACGGCTGGTGGCCGCCTTGGCGCTGGCCCATCGCCGCTGGGCCACGGGCCAGTATCTGCTCTGGTACCCGGTGAAGGACCGGGCCGCCGTCTGGCAGTTTCATCAGATGCTGGAGGATACGGGCATTCCCAAGATGCTGGCGGCAGAACTGTGCTGGTCGGACGATGACCGTTCCGACCGGCTGAATGGCTCCGGCCTGATTCTGGTGAACCCGCCCTGGAAAACCGAAGAGACGCTGTCCAGCCTGCTGCCCGCCTTGCAAACGGCCCTGGCGGCCGGCGTCGGTCCCGTCGGCTGCCGCTGGTTGCGGGATGAGAACGGAAAACCGGCCTAGCATAGGATATGGCAGCATCTGACTGGCGATTGAAGGCATCTGGTGGTGTGCCGGTTCCCCTCCTTCATCTTTTGGTCATTGATCCCGTCTTGCAGGCTTCGCCGCCTTCGGTCACAGTGCGAATGTGCTGCGCCGCACCCGATGGTATGAAGCCTTTCGGATAGGTCGCGGTCGGCAACCGGGGGATGGGGGAGAGATGGGAATGGTGCATACGCCGCGGCGACCCTTCATGGCGGAAATCCAGATGGCCAAGAGGTCGCCCACTCCCCGTGCCGGGGAAGCGGCCGTCGTCAGTCCCGGAGCCGCCCTGCCGCCCCCGCCCCCCGCACCCGTTCATGTCGAGATGGACAATAGCGAGGTGATAGCGGCCATCGGCGCCCTGGGCGCAAAACTGGACCGGTTCCTGACCGTCGACCATACCCAGATCGAAAAGATCCAGATCGAAATCTCCGATATCGCGGGCCGGATCAAGGCCACGAAGCTGGAGATGGCGGCCCTGCGCCACCCGCTGTCCAATCAGGACACGTTCATGGAGGCCAGCGAACAGCTATCCGCCGTGGTGCGTGCAACCGAAACGGCCACCAACACCATCATCTCCGCCGCCGAAGAGGTCGAGGATATCGTTAACGAGGTGCGCTCCCAGTTACCCGAAGGGTATCAGAGCAGCCGCCTGAAGGACCTTAATGACGTCACCCTGCGCATCTTCGAAGCCTGCAACTTCCAGGATTTGACCGGTCAGCGCATCACCAAGGTGGTTCAGGCGCTGGCCTTTATCGAGGAACGTATCGACGGCATGATGTCTGTCTGGAACACCAAGGAGTTCGAGGCGATGCCCCTGCCGCCCGATATCTCTAAGCATGATAACGGGCTGGCCCTGCACGGGCCGCAGGAAGGCAAGCCCAGCAGCATTTCCCAGGCCGATATCGACGCGCTGTTCGATTGATCCGGCATCGGGCGGAACGTCACGCCACGTTCCGCCTCACCATCTCCTCAAGTCGCGTTGTGCGCATGTAAAGGCTGTGGCTACGTTCCAGCAGGGAGCGCAGCGCGTTGGGCAATTGCTGATTGTCCGGACCCGACGGGTCGGCACAGATGGTGCCGCCGGACAGGGCATAATCCTCCCCCACGGCCTGTTGCTGCGTCAATTCACCGGCATGAACCGCCTTCTGCGCCAGCATCCAGGCCATGACCTGGGTCAGGCGGCTGGTCACCCGCATGCTTTCATAGGATACCTGCAGGCGGACGGTTGGCGGCAGGCCCCGCTGGTCTGTCGCTTCCTGATAGGCGACATAGTTCCGCGCCTCGACCAGAAGCGTCATGGTTTCGTCATAGGCGCGGTTAAAGAAGGCCGTCGGTCGGGTCACCCGCATCTCCTTCCAGCATCCTTGGCTCCGTTGGGCGCCATGCATGCCTTGATCAGTGGATCAGTGTGTGCCCTTCGATCCCGACTGACAATTGTGGCAAAAGTAGGTGGTGGGGTCTGGCGACCATTGATCCGGCATGGGACATTTTTTGTGCCCGCCTCTTGAAGGGGGATTGGGCGCTGCTTAACTCATTAAGCGTGGAAGCGACGCCCGGTGTCGGGGTCGAAAAACGCCACAAAACCAAGGGGCTGGCCGATAGCGGGAGCCCTGACCCTCAACGTATCGCTCTTGGAGGATACCTATGCGCAGCTATGATCTCTCGCCGCTTTTCCGTTCCACCGTCGGTTTCGACCGCGTGACGCGCCTGCTGGAAAGCGCGCTGAATGGCGAGGATAACAGCCATAACGCCTACCCCCCGTACAATATCGAAAAGCTGGATGATGACCAGTACCGCATCACCATGGCGGTTGCCGGCTTCGGCCTGGGCGATCTGGAAATCACCGCCCATCCCAACCTGCTGATCGTGCAGGGCAAGGCGAAGGAACAGCAGGGCGGCACCTTCCTGCATCGTGGCATTGCCGGTCGTGCGTTTGAACGCCGGTTCCAGTTGGCCGACCATATCCGCGTGAACAATGCCGCGCTGGAAAACGGTCTGCTGCATATCGAACTGGTCCGTGAGGTGCCGGAGGCCATGAAGCCCCGCACCATCCAGATCAGCAACCTGACCCCGGCCGCGCTGCCGGGCGTGACCCAGGCGGCTGCCGCCTGACGTCAGGCTTGCTGACCAAAGCGGGTGGTTCCGGCCACCCGCTTCCCCTTGGCTGCCCCTGCCCGGGCAGTCCAAAGCCAACACACATCCATAGGCAAATAAAAAGAGGGCCGCTACGTTGGCGGCCCTCTATTTTTTACCCGTTTCCCTGAAGCCCCACCCGTTCAACTCTGCCGAACGAGCAAGGCGACCCTATGTGCATGACGCCTTCCGGTCAACCGGCCATGTCCGTATGACAACGATGACCGTAAAGAAATCGTCATCATTGTTGCCGAATTAGCGCACCCCTTGTCCTATCCTTTCGCATAGCCGGCGCCCTTCAGGGCATCGCCGATCTCGTCCAGGATGATGGGGTCGTCGATGGTGGCGGGCATCTTCCAGGGTTCGCTGTCGGCGATCTTCTGCATGGTGCCGCGCAGGATTTTGCCCGACCGCGTCTTTGGCAACCGGTCCACCACGATGGCCTGCTTGAAGGCGGCGACGGGTCCGATCTCGTCGCGGACCTTCTTCACCACTTCCTTGATGATGTCGGCATAGGGCCTGTCCACGCCGCGTTTCAACACGATGAAACCCAGCGGCAACTGCCCCTTCAGATCATCAGCGACGCCGATGACGGCACATTCGGCCACATCGGGATGGCCCGACAACACCTCTTCCATGGCCCCCGTCGACAGGCGGTGGCCGGCGACATTGATGATGTCGTCGGTGCGGGCCATGACATAGATATAGCCGTCATTATCGATGAAACCGGCATCCGACGTCTGATAATAGCCGGGGAAATCGGCAAGATAGCTTTTGAAGAACCGGTCGCGCGCATTCCACAGGGTGGGCAGCGTGCCCGGCGGCAGCGGCAGTTTGGCGACGATGGCACCGATATCGCCCCGCTTCACCTCCGTTCCGTCCGGGGCCAGGACACGGATGTCCCAGCCGGGCAACGGGACAGCGGTACTGCCATATTTCACCTTCATCAGTTCGATGCCCAGCGGGTTGCCGGCCACGGGCCAGCCGGTTTCCGTCTGCCACCAATGGTCGATCACCGGGACTTTCAGGTGGGTTTCTGCCCAGTTCAGCGTGTCCGGGTCCGACCGTTCCCCGGCCAGGAACAGCGCGCGCAGACTGGACATGTCATAGAGATGCAGCAATTCGCCATTCGGGTCTTCCCGCTTGATGGCGCGGAAGGCCGTGGGGGCGGTGAACTGCACCGACACCTTGTGCTCGGCAATCACACGCCAGAAGGCGCCGGCATCCGGCGTGCCCACGGGCTTGCCTTCATAGACCAGGGTGGTGCAGCCATGCAGCAGGGGGCCATAGACGATGTAGGAATGGCCCACAACCCAGCCCACGTCACTGGCGGCCCAGAATACCTCCCCCGGCTTGGCGCCGTAGAAATGCTCCATGGTCCATTCCAGGGCCACGGCATAACCGCCGGTGTCGCGCACCACGCCCTTGGGCTGTCCCGTCGTGCCGGACGTGTACAGGACATAAAGCGGGTCGGTGGCCGCCATTGATACGCAGGCCGCCGGCACCGCCAACCCCGAAGCCTCGGTCCAGTCGACATCGCGACCAGGAACCAGCGAGGCTGCCACCTGCGGACGCTGGAACACCACACAATGGTCTGGCTTGTGGCTGGCCTGTTCGATGGCGGCGTCCAGCATCGGCTTGTAGGGCAGAACCTTGGCCCCCTCCACGCCGCAACTGGCCGACAGGATCACCTTGGGCGTGGCATCATTGATACGGGTCGCCAGTTCATGCGGGGCGAACCCACCGAATACGACGGAATGAATGGCCCCGATGCGGGCACAGGCCAGCATGCCCACCACCGCCTCCGGGATCATCGGCATATAGATGATGACCCGATCACCCTTTTCCACACCCAGATCGCGTAGCACGCCGGCGAACCGTGACACTTTGTCCAGCAACGCGGCATAGGTCAGGGTCTGCTTCACGCCTGTGACGGGGCTGTCATAGATCAGGGCGGCCTGTTCAGCGCGACCACCGGCCACATGCCGGTCCAGCGCATTATGGCAGATATTCAGCCGTCCGCCGCGATACCAGCGGTAAAAGGGCGCGTCACTGTCATCCAGGATGGTTTCCGGGAAGGCATCCCATTCGATGGCCGTCGCCGCCTCTGCCCAGAAACCGGCCGGATCAGCCAGTGAACGGGCATGGATGGGATGGTAGGCTCCGGTCATTGTATCCTCCCCTTGATTTTCCGCTTTCAGTGGTGCTTCGGCCGCTGTATCTACGCCCATCCGCTTATGGAAAGCCCCTGTACGAATGGGATAGAACTGGCTGTAATCACCCGCAATATCCTGGACTTGAATCAGCCGGAACGCGCGCGCGGTTTCATCCCCGACCTTGGTCTGCGACATTCGTGCCATTCATTGCCTGACCGAAAGCTTTTTCCACGATGATTGTTGATAGCCGCCACATCATGTTTTCCCCGGAAGCCATCCGGGAAGCCGTCAAGACCTTCCGTGAACTGTTCCCCACGAAGCAGCCGCCGGGCCTTCTGGGTCCGATCGTCATCCGCAGCGCCGATCCCCTGGTGCTGGGCGTCAAGATCCAGGCCACGGGGTCCAGCACCTATCGCGAGGTGGAGATGGAGGAGAGCGAGGTTGCGGCCATGCTGATCGTGTTCTGCCGCAAGCTCAAAATCCCCCTGCCCCGCACGGCCAACAAATCGATCGAGGTAGAGGGCGACAACATCGCCCTGATCGTATCCAAGGCCATGATGATGCAGCGCCCGACGGGCGTGTGAGGTTTATCGGTCGGGCTGCCGGTTCACGATGGCCGTGACGGGGGCCAGAACGATGCCCCGGTCGCGCAGGCGCGCCGACCAGACCGACAGCCGCTCCAGACTGACGGGATTGCTCACTTCCGCAAAGCCGACCGCCACGCCATTGGCTTGGGCCAGGCGTTCCAGTTGTGCCAGTTGCGCATCGATGCCGATACCAGACGGGATGCGGTCGATCTGCAGATCGCTGATGGCACGGGGCAGCGATAATTCCTTGGACACGGCCGCCGCCTTGCTGCCCGACACCTGCCACAGGTCGAGAAAGACAAGGCCCCGACGCTGCACCTGCAGCAATACGCCACGCAGGCTTTCCCGCTGGGTCAGGAATTCCGTCCCGCTGTCGGTCTTTGACGTCACACCGACATAGCCGGTAAAGGCCGCCAGCGTCGCCTCCAGTCGCCGGACATTCTCTTCATCCGACAGGTTGGACAGAAGCGTGTTGGGACCTGGATCATTGGCGGGATAGCCGACGGGCTGCATCGGGACCGACAGCAGCACCTCGTGCCCCTTGGCCCGCGCCTCGTCCACCTTGGCCTGCAAGTTCTCCGCCGTGGGGGTGAAGGAGAAGGTGACGGCACCCGGCAGCCGGTCGATCGCCTCATGCGTGGCCGCTTCCGACAGGCCGAGACCCGTCAGGACGATGGCGATGCGCGGCCGCTTGTCCTCCTGTGGAAAGGGGCGGGCATAATATTGCCAGGGCGCGGTGCCATCGGGCGCCACGCGCGGCACCCGCCCCACACGCAGCCGCTCCAGCAACTGGTCATTGCGCGACGGTGTCAGCGTTACCGGCATATCGACCGGGTCCAGCGGCACCTCTTCCTCCGGCGCTGCCTGGGCCGCGTCGGCAAAACGCGGCGTGCCATCAGGCAGCATCACGGGCACACCACGCCCCAGACTGCGCACCGATTCCAGCCGGCGCTTGGTTTCCGGCGCCTCGATGGCCAGCCATGTGGCGGTACCGGCCAGGGCCAGAACCAGAACCATGGCGCCGATCAAGGGCGGCGACGGCTTCCCGCGTTTCTTCTTATGTTTCTTGCGGCCTGTTGCGCCCGCCCCGTCACCCGGATCGGACACATGCTCGTCATCGGCCACAAAGGCCAGGTCCATCGCGTCGGCCGCGGCGGGCTTTGCCTTCTTGCCCTTGCGGCCGAAGGACCAGCGCTTGCCGTCCTTCTTGGCCGCCCGATCATGCGCCTTGGCCTGGCGCTTGGCCCCCAGACGCGATGCCAATACAGCAGCGCTTCCGCCATCCCCCGGGTCGGCTTGCGTCTTTTTTTTCCTGGAGAGCGGGAACAAGGCCACGGTGCGGGTGCTTTGGCTCGGTTAATTGGTGTGTTTTGGTTGGTTGAACAAGGACACGCCCCGCAGCAGATCGACGGCGCGGGCCAGTTGGTAATCCACCGGCGGTGCATCAGCATTGCTGTTGGCGGCGACGGGCGTTGCCGCCGGGTTGGGTGCCGGTGCGGCTGCTGGCGCAGGCGGCTGTGCCGCCGCACCGGGGGCCGGTGTCGGGGCCGGCTTGGCGGCGGCCCCCTGGTCGGTATTGCGCAGGGCGTTGGGCAGGTCGGCCTCACGCCGGCGCTGTCCGGCGGCAGCCAGTTCCTCGATCTTGGCGGGCTGCACCTCGATATCCGGGGTGATGCCCAGTTGCTGGATCGACTTGCCGGAAGGTGTGTAATAGCGCGAGGTGGTCAGGCGCATGGCACTCTGCTGGCCCTGCAACGGGATGATGGTCTGCACCGATCCCTTGCCGAAGCTCTGGGTGCCCAGGATGATGGCGCGCTTATGGTCCTGCAGGGCTCCGGCCACAATCTCCGATGCCGAGGCCGAGCCGCCATTGATCAGGACCACCACCGGCAGGCCGTCGGCGGCGTCACCGGGCTTGGCCGTGTAACGGTCCCCTTCCTTGCCGCCGCGTCCACGGGTGGACACGATCTCCCGTCCCTTCTCCAGGAAGGTATCGGACACCGAAACGGCCTGATCCAGCAGCCCCCCCGGATTGTTGCGCAGGTCCAGGACATAGCCGATCAGCTTGGTCCCCAGTTGTTCCTTCAGCTTTGCCATGGCCTTGTCCAGGCCGGGCTGCGTCTGCTCGTTGAAGCTGGAGATGCGGATATAACCGACATTGTTCTCCACGCGGAAACGGACGGACTGTACCTTGATGCTGGCGCGGGTCAGGTTCAACTGGATGGGCTCCGCGACACTGGCGCGACGGATGGTGACCTTGATGTCGCTGCCCACGGGGCCGCGCATCTTCTCCACCGCCTCGTTCAGCGACAGGCCAACGATCTGTTCGTCATTCAGATGGGTGATATAGTCGCCCGGCTGCACCCCCGCACGGGCGGCCGGCGTGTCATCCATGGGGGAGATGACCTTGACGAAGCCATTCTCCGTCGTCACCTCAATGCCCAGCCCCCCGAATTCGCCCCGGGTCTGCACCCGCATATCGGCGAAATTCTTCTTGTTGAGGTAAGAGGAATGCGGGTCGAGCGAGGTGAGCATGCCGTCGATGGCCGCCTCGATCAGTTGTTCGTCCGATACCTCTTCCACATATTCGGACCGGACCCGTTCGAACACATCGGCGAACAGGTCCAGTTGCTTATAGGTTTCCGACTTCAGCGGTTCGCGCGCCTGGGCACCGTCCGTCACACCAAGGGGGGCGGTGAAGGCCAGCAGGGCCGCGATGGCGGCAGTGGAGAACAGCTTGCTCATGATCAACCTTGTCCTTTGCCGTCGGAGGCTGCAAGGCCGCGCGCGGGGTTGACAGGCTGACCACCGCGCCGCAGCTCGTAATACAATGTCGGGTCCCCATCCCCCGACAGAAGTCCCACCGGCTCCCCGCCCAGCACGCGCTGTCCCACCTGGGCATCAATACGCCCCAGACCGGACAGAAGGGAATGATATCCGTTGGCATGTTCAAGGATCAAGAGAAGCCCGTAACCCTTGAACGGCCCCGCGAACATCACCGCCCCGTCGGCCGGTGCAACAACGGGGCCACCAGCCCGACCGGTATAGGTCAGGCCCCGACTGGTCGCCCCCACCTCATCCGTCTGGCCATACCGCTTGACCACCTTGCCACTGACGGGGGCGACCATGCCGCCCAGGATGCCGGCCGATTGTGGCTCCGGCGGGGCGCGTTTCAGACCGGCCACCCGATCGCGGGTCCGCTTCTCGCGATCGGCCTCCACCTGTGCCTGCCGGCGCCGCTCGGCCTCCGCCTTACGCGCCGCCTCGGCCCTGCGTTCGGCTTCCAGCTTTTCGATCAGGTCCTTGAGGTCGCCCGCCCGCTCACCCAGCGACGCAACGCGGCTGGCCAGTCTGGTACGCTCGCTGTCGGTATTCTTCGACACTTCCTCGCGCCTGGCCACCAGGGTGGCCAGATCCTTCTGGCGCAGGGCCAGACTTTCCGCCGCACGCGCCGTCTTGTCCTTCTGCTGTGCCAATTGACGGCGCAGATCGACCAGGCCCTGCAATTCCTTGGACAGGGCATCGGCGCGGGTCTTCAACTCCGGCACCGCCGATCGCAGCAGAAGCGCGCTTTTCACGGTATCGCTGGGTGATTGCGGGGCCGCGACCATCGTGTCGGGCGGCAGGCGTGACAGGCGTTGCAACGCGCCCAGCAGGTCGGCCAGGGCGGCGCGGTCGGCCTCGATCTTGTCCAGCCGGGCCTTCTCCTCCTCCCCCAACTCGCCCAGGGCGCCTTCCAGACGGGCCAGTTCGTCGGCCTGGCTGCGCTGCTGGTCTGCCGCCTCGATGGCGCGCGCGCGCAGGTCGGCCAGTTCCTTTTCAAGGGCCTCAGCCTTGGCATCCAACTGTGCCTTGGCCTTGTCCGCTTCCTGCAGATCGCGCTGCACCTGCTGAAGCTGCTTGGCCGGATCGGGCTTCTTCTCCTGCGCCAGAACGGGTGCCGCCAGCAGGGCCGGCAGCAAAGACAGGGCGATAACGGGCGGATAACGCAGGGACAAGTAAAGAGTTTCCCGAATCGGAGCGAGAATCAAGGTGAAGGATATCTTACAAACCGTTGATTTAACACAAGCATGCAGGATGACCCCTCATCATTCCGGCAGTGTAAGGGCAACCGGTCGCGGCGTCGATGGGGCAGAAGGCAGCCAAACCCCGCTCCCCCTTATCGCATCAGTTCCCGCATGCCCGCGTCCAGCCCCGCCAGGGTCAGCGGGTACATGCGATCATCCATGACCTTGCGCAACAAACCGATGGACTGCGTATAGGACCAGTAGCGTTCATCCGACGGGTTCAGCCAGATGGCATGCGGATATTTGTCCAGCAGCCGGCGCATCCAGACGATGCCCGCCTCCTCGTTGAAATGTTCCACACTGCCGCCTGGCTGGGTGATCTCATAGGGGCTCATCGAGGCATCGCCGACAAAGACCAGCTTGTAGTCGGCAGCGTAGGTATTGATCACGTCGAAGGTGGACAGCCGCTCCACATTCCGGCGCTTATTGTCCTTCCACACGCCCTCATAGACGCAATTGTGGAAGTAATAATATTCCAGATGCTTGAACTCGCCACGTGCCGCGCTGAACAATTCCTCGCACAGGCGGATATGGTCATCCATCGACCCCCCGATATCC
>NZ_JAGOGJ010000020.1 GCF_017996735.1 Niveispirillum sp. | reverse complement strand
CGACGGCACCCGGCGCACCGGTCATCACCTCGCTTGATCTCACCAATGACGGCACGCCGGCCATCACCGGCACGGCGGAAGCGGGCGCCACCATCACCCTGACCATCGGCGGGGCCACCTATACCACCACGGCCACCGGCGGAAACTGGACCATCGATACCGGCACGGCCACCCCGACCAGCGGCTCCCTGTCGTTGAATACCAACGGCACCAATGCCATCTCCGTCACGGCCACCGATGCCGCCAGCAACGTATCGACCCCCGGCACCCAGACGCTGACCATCGACACCACGCCACCCGGCGCGCCGGTCGTCACCTCGTCCGCCATCACCAACAGCAGCACGCCGGTCATCACCGGCACCGCGGAGGCCGGTGCCACCATCACCCTGACCGTCGGCGGCGCCACCTACACCACCACCGCCACCGGTGGAAACTGGTCCATCGATACCGGCACGGCCACCCCGACAGCGGGCAGCCTGTCGCTGAATTCCAACGGTGCCAACCCGATCTCCGTCACGGCCACCGATGCCGCCAGCAACGTGTCGTCCCCCGGCACCCAGTCGCTGACCATCGACACGACGGCACCCGGCGCACCGGTCATCACCTCTTCCGCCCTGACCAATGACGGCACGCCGCTGATCACCGGCACGGCGGAAGCCGGTACCACCATCACCCTGACCATCGGCGGGGCCACCTACACCACCACGGCAACGGGCGGAAACTGGTCCATCGATATCGGCACCGCCAACCCGATCAGCGGTTCCCTGTCGTTGAACACCAATGGCAACAACAGCGTTTCGGTCACCGCGACCGATGCGGCCGACAATGTGTCCGGTGCGGGCACCCAGACGCTGACCATCGATACCACCGCCCCCGGCACACCCGTCATCACCTCCACCGGCCCGACCAACGACAGCACCCCGGTGATCACCGGCACGGCAGAGGCGGGCGCCACCATCACGCTGACCATCGGCGGTGCCACCTACACCACCACGGCCACCGGCGGAAACTGGTCCATCGACACCGGCACGGCCACGCCGACCAGCGGCACCCTGTCGTTGAACGGCAATGGCAACAACAGCGTGTCCGTCACGGCCAAGGATGCGTCGGGCAACGTTTCCGCCCCCGCCACCCAGACGCTGGCCATCGACACCACCGCCCCCGGCACGCCCGTCATCACCTCCCCGGCGCTGACCAATGACAATACGCCCGTCATTGCCGGCACGGCGGAGGCCGGCAGCGTCGTCACCGTGACCATCGGCGGTGCCACCTACACCACCACGGTCACGGACGGGGCCTGGTCCATCGACACCGGGACAGCCACGCCGACCAGCGGCAGCCTGTCGCTCAAACCCGATGGTGACAATGCCGTCACGGTGACGGCGACGGACGCGTCCGGCAACATCTCCGGACCCGGCAGCCAGACCCTGATCATCGACAGCACCGCGCCGACGGCGCCCGGCGTCAACCCCGTGGCCCCCGGCGACAACACCCCCGCCATCACCGGCACGGCGGAAGAGGGAAGCATCGTCACCGTCACGGTGGGCGGCGCCACCTACAGCACGGTGGCGACCGGCGGCGTCTGGACGGTGGATCTGGCCACGGCCACCCCGGTTTCCGGGACACTGTCGCTCAACCCCAAGGGCGACAACGCCATCACGGCCATCGCGACCGATGCGGCCGGCAATGTCTCCGCCCCGGGCAACGGCAATGTGGTTATCGACGCCACGCCGCCCGAGGCCCCGACAATCTCCTCGGCGGCCAGCACGGGCGATCCCACACCGCTGATCACAGGTACGGCGGAGGCGGGCGCCACCGTCACCGTCACGGTGGGCGGCGCCACCTATACAACCGTCGCCACGCAGGGCACCTGGTCCATCGACCTGGGGACGGACATGCCGGCATCGGGCACATTGTCGCTCGACGTGAATGGCGCCAATGCCATCACGGCGACGGCAACCGATACCGCCGGCAATGTCTCCGCCCCCGGCAACCAGTCTCTGATCATCGACACCACGGCCCCGACCGGGGTCACCGTGGCTTTCGAGGACACGACCATCGATGCCGGCGAGCAGGTGAATGTCGCCTTCACCATCGCCGGGGCGGAACCGGGCGCCAGCTATGTCTGGACCATCACCTCTGCCGGTGGCGGTTCGATCAGCGGCAGCGGCGTGCTGACGGCGGCCGATGCCCGCATCGGCGGTCTGAACCTGTCCAGCCTTGGTGACGGGGCGCTCAGCCTGATGGTCACCGTGACGGACGCCGTCGGCAACGTCTCGCCCGCCTTCACCGCCGCCGCCACCAAGGTGCAGGTGACGCCGGAGAAGCCGGTGCCGGAGGTCCCGCCGCCGGCGGAGAATATCGACGGCGCCCTGGTGGAGGGCAGCACCGCCGTCCTGCCCGACGGCACCCAGGTCAGCACCGTCGTGATCGTCGCCCCGACCGAAAGCCGGCAGGAAGACCCCAACACCCCCAACCAGAATCTGGCCGATGTGCCGGTGGTGCGGGAACGGATGCTGGACCCGGTGACCGGCCAGGTCAGCACGGTGACGACGCTGAGCGTGGGTGTGCCGATCGGGGTCAATGTCTCCAGTTCGGGCAATTCGACCCGCACGACCGGGGCGCAGTCGCTGAGCGACCTGATCCGCGAGATCGAACAGCGCACCGATGCGGGCACCGAATCCCGCACCGACCTGACGGGCGGCGGCACCGGCTTCCTGTCGATCCTGCCGCAGGACAGCGCCCTGCTGGTCCGCAGTATCGACCTGTCGGGTGATGGCGACACCAACCAGCCCGACGGCAGCACCGTCCAGGTCTCCGGCAACACGCTGAGCGGTTCCCTGCCCACCGCCATCGTGCTGAACACCAGCGCCGTCCACACGCCGATCACGGTCGACGTCAATAATGTGGAGTTCATTGCCGTGATCGGGCAGGCCACCTTGTTGGGTGGCGAGGGCAATCAGGCGGTCTATGGCGACACCAGCAGCCAGGTCATGATCCTGGGTCCCGGCGACGACCTGTTGTCGGGCGGTGGCGGCAACGACACCGTCGCATCGACCCTGGGCAATGACACGCTGATGGGCGATGCCGGCGACGATGTCGTGCATGGCGGTGAAGGCGACGACTGGGTGCTGGGTGGCGACGACAATGATCTGGTCGGTGGCGGCCCCGGCAACGATCATGGTTTCGGCGGCACCGGCAACGACACCGTGTTCGGCGAAGCGGGCGACGACATCCTTACCGGCAACGAAGGCAACGACACCGTCGATGGCGGTATCGGCAACGACACGCTGTTCGGCGAGGATGGTGACGATCTGCTGCATGGCGACGCCGGCGACGACATCCTGGTCGGTGGGGCCGGCAACGATACCGCCATCGGCGGCAGCGGTGACGACCTGATCGGCCTTGGTGCGGGCAACGATATCGGCGTCGGCGAGGCCGGCAACGATATCCTGTTCGGCGAAGAGGGCGATGACACGCTGTTCGGCGGTGAAGGCGACGATGTCATCAATGGCGGAGCCGGGAACGACCTGATCTTCGCCGATGGTGGCGCCGACACAGTGTGGGGCGGCGAAGGGGCCGACACCTTCGCTATCGGCCGCAAGTCCGGCGGCACGATCATCGCCGACTTCACCGTCGGGGTTGATCACCTGGCCCTCTATGAGGAGGTCGAGGATCTGGCCGGCATCCTGTCCACGGCGACCATGGTCGATGGCAACACCATCCTGACCCTGGTCGGCGGTGGCACGGTCACCCTTGTCGGAGTGACGGCCGACGTCGCGACCTTGTTCTGAACGGTTCCGCGCTGTTGCCAAGGTCAGGGTCTTGACCTTGGCAACAGCACCGATGGTGGAGGCACAAAAAGCTGGAGCGTATTTCCGGTCGTCGGAAATACGCTCCAGTCGTTACACGGCAATCGATTGGGACCTTCCAGCCCCGGACCGGTCCTATTTCCGCTCCACCTCCACCGCCGAGACGATGGCCTGTCCCTTGGTCGGCGCGAAGTGCAGGACCAGATGTCCATCCTTGACCTTGACCGTGAAGTCCCGCTTCACCAGGGTCATCGGCGCCCCTGCGGCGGCGGCGATATCCAGGGAACGCAGCTTCCTTTCACCATTGGCGATAACGTCGAACTGCCGTTCCCCCGCGGCGGCTGAGGGCTCGATGAAAGACAGGGTGACCTGATAGCTTCCATCCTTCAGCGGCAGGCGATAGGTGAAGTCCCCCTCGCGATAGCTTGAGACCAGTGCCGTATCGGCCGTGCCATTCACCGCCTTTTTGGGACGCGGAGGACCATAGCCGCTGGGGGGCTGCACATTGCCGGCAGTACCCCCGGTGAAGAAGGCATCCGAACCGAACCGGCCGCCCGCGCTTTCGGCGGCGACCAGCGCACCGCTGTCGATACGATAGGCCCGCGCGGCCCCCGCCTCCAGGGTCCAGCTTACATTGTCCTTGACCTGGCTGTCGGCGAACAGGCCAACGGCCGTCACCTCGTTGCCGCCTTCATCCAACTGCACATTTTCCCAGATGCAGATCTTCTGGGGGCAGTCCTTGCGGACACCCAATGCCCGCCCGTTCAGGTGCAGCTCCGTCGACGGGGCGTTGCTATAGACCCGGATATGCGTGACCGGATAGGCCCGGTTTACATAGCGGCGGCCGGTGATATGGACGGTCGGCGCCGGGTTCCAATTGGCCTTGTAGAAGAAGAAGGCGTCCTTCTTGACCTTGCGGTCATAGGTGACCAGACCCTTGGTATTGATGTCCTCCGCATCGCCTTCCTTGCGGACCAGCGTGGCGAAGTCAAAGGCGTTCCAGAGCCAGGTCGCCCAAAGGTCGGTGCGCTGCCCCAGAACAGCCCAGGTCTGCTCATGGAAATAGCTGAGATATTCCTCGGGCTGGTCGCGGCCGCGTGCATCCACGGGGCCACCCAGAGGATCATCCGTGTGGATCGTCACCGCGCCACCGGCCCCATATTCAGTGATGGAAAGCGGTTGATCGGGCCGGGCGGACCGCAGCGCGGCGATATTCGACGCAAGGTCGGCGGGCTTGCCGTAGTACCAGCCGAAATAACGGTTCGCACCGCCCAGATCCGCCTCTGACGCCACGAGTGGAATCTCCGCGTCACCGAACATGCCGCCTTCGCAGCAGGTGGCCAGCGTCGTCGGGCGGCTGGGGTCGGTGGAGGCGCTCAACGCCCGCAGTTCCCGCAACAGCGGCGCCGGATCGGAACCAGAGGTGATGCCGATGAAGGGGGCCACCGGGGTGGACCCGAAATCGACCTCGTTGGCGATGCCCCAGGTAACGACGGCGGCATGGTTCTGGTTCTGCTTGATCAATTCCAGCAATTGCTGGCGTGCATTTGCAATCAGACCGTCCGTCGCCACCATTTTACCGGGTGGGGTCCAAGCGGAAACCAGCGGAATTTCATCCCACAGGATCAGCCCATACCGGTCTGCCAGTTCATGGATCGTGGGACCATGCTGGTAATGGGTCAGCCGGATGGTGTTGGCCCCCATCTCGCGGATGATCTCGACATCGGTCGCGATATCCTGCTCATCCATGGCCCAGCCCTTGCCCTCCAGGTCCTGATGCAGGCCGACACCATGCAGGCGGACCGGCTTGCCGTTCAGGATCAGGCCCTTGTCGGCATCGACCCGGACCTCGCGGATCCCGAACTTCTGTGTCACGCGGTCCAGGACACGGCCGCTCGTATCCTGGAATTCCACCACCAGATCATAGAGATAGGGATCGGCGGTGCCCTGCCACAACCGGGCGTTCGTCACGGACAAGGGCTGGTCCAGCGTGACGGTGCCGGCGGACGCCAGACGGGTGGTCTGCGTCCCCTCCGCTACCGTGCGGCCGTCCGCGTCAACCAGCTTCGTGATGATGGTGACCTTTGCCTTGCGGCTGCCGCTGTTACGCGCATGGATGGCGACCTGGACCTGGGCGCTGGTCCCGTCCACGGCCTTGGTGGTCGCATAGATGCCGGGGCCACCATGGTCCAGCATGTCGGCATGGATATCACCGGTCGCGATCAGCGCGACGTTGCGATAAATGCCGCCATGCACAAAGAAATCACCGGCCAGGGGCAGGATATCGGCCGTCGACGTACCGGGCGCCGGCTTGCTGTTGTCCGCCTTCACAACCAGCAGGTTTGCCTGTCCGGGCTTCAGGGCGGCGGTGGCATCCAGGCGGAACCGGGAGAAACCACCCTCATGCCGGCCCAGATATTGCCCGTTCAGCCAGATATCCGCCCGCCGGCTGACGGCATCGAACTGCAGCCATGCCCGCTTGCCCTTGAAGTCCGATGACGGCGTGAAGGACAGGCGATACCAGCCCGTACCCTGCGTCTTTTCTAGCGTCTCCGGTCTATTGATCCGGGTGGGGGACGCGGTCTTGTAGAACCCGACCCGGTTCCAGGTATGGGGGACGGCGACGGTGGACCAGCCGGCATCGGGAAAATCGACCTTCTCCGCGCCCGCCGCATCACCCAGACGGAAACGCCACCCGTCCTTCAGCGCCATCGTGATCCGCGGATCGGCCTTCTCGGCCGCCGCCCCCCAGGCAACGCCGGGGAACGTCCCCAGCGCAATGGCGGCAGCGACGGTCGTAGCGAACAGAATGTGCTTCATCGGGAACCTTCAAGCTGGTGGTTATACCACCGGGCATCATTCATGACCGGTGGTACGGTGGCGACCGCCGCCGCGTGAAGCCAAGCCAAGGGATGGTGGAATGCCGGATCAATATTTGACCGTGAAGCGGCCCCCGAGATAGCGGCTTGCATCGCGCGCCCGCCGTCCCCGCAGGTCGATAACCGCGGAAGGATTCGGGTATGGGTTGGCGGACAAACCGTTTGTCAGATCATTCACGCTGGCGAAGTAATGCTTGTCAAACAGGTTGCGGGCAAACAGCGTCAGCCGGTAGCGGCCTTCGGCCTTGTCTTCGAAGGCGATGCTGACATTGGTGATCCCGTAGGAGTCCTGCACCGTATTCGGGTTGCCCCGCAGATCGAAATTGACGTCGCTCTGCCATGCATAGTTGACATTGACGGTGCTGGTGAAGGGCAGGTCACCCAATGGCAGTTCCAGGTCGGCGCCGACATTGAACTTCCATTCCGGGGAATTGGCGAGACGGTGACCCGCCAGGTCCTGCGCCCGGCCGCCGGTGGGCCGGGGCGTGCATCCTTGCGCCGCCGTCTGCCCGAAATAGCATTCGGCATTGGGGAATGACCGGATCACGGCATCAACATAAGCGATGCTGCCATTGAGCGTCAGATTGTCGGTGGCCAGCCAGGACCCTTCGGCCTCCACCCCCTTGGTCCGCAGCTTGCCGACATTGGCCAGGAACAGGCTGCCGCCAAACTCCGCCACCTGGGACTGGGCCTGGAAGTCGTTATAGTCGGTCAGGAAGCCGGTCAGGCTCAACCGGGCGCGACGATCCAGGAAGCTGCCCTTCATGCCCAGTTCATAACTGTTGGACGTTTCCGGGCGCACCGGGTTGCGCGCCGGGTTGGTGGGCGTGGTGAAGGAAGAGGTCAGGTCGAAAGCCTGCCCCTTGTAGCCGCGGGCATAGGTGGCGAATGCCATGACATCATCGGTAATGTCCTGCTGGATGCCTGCCTTTCCGGTCACAACCGTGTCGTGGGAGGAACCGCTGGTATTGAAGGGCGGGTTGCCGCCGCTATTGTTGTAACGATCATAGGTGAAGCTGATATCTTCCCGGCTCCAGCGCAGACCGCCGATCAATTTTGTGCCGGGAACGATGGCGTAATCGGCCTGACCAAAAATCGCATAGGCTTTGGAACCCGTCTCCCCCCGCCAATCACCGGGCTGCGCCGGGCCGGTACGGGTGAAACGGCGCGTATAGGTATTGTCGGCATAATAAAGACCAGTGACATATTGCAGGTCGCCCGCTGTCGAGGATGACAGCCGCAACTCGTTGCTGAACGTGTCCCCACGGAAGAAACCGAACTGGGTCAGGCCGTTGGGCTGGCCCAGCAGGGGGCCGCTGGTACCGTCGAAATCCGCAAGGTCATTAGCGAAATAATGGCCACGGGCGGTGACATTGGTCAGGACATGGTCATCCAGATACAGGTTGAGCTTGAGGCTGGCGCCATAATCCTTGGCGTCGGAAACCGGATCGGGATCGACCCGCGCCGTGAAATTGTCGGGCCCCGGCGTGATCCCCTCCAACTGCGCGTTGGTGGGAACGCCGAACAGGGTGCGGACGCCGGGCGTCTTCTTCAGCAACACGTAATCGCAGCAATCGGCCTCTGTCTTGGAATAATATCCGGACAGGGTGGCGTCGAAACGGTCGGAGGGCTGCCACAGCAGCTTGGCCCGATAGTTCTCGCTGTCGCGGCCATTGATCATCCGGCCGGTGGCAATGTTTTTGATATTGCCGTCATAACGACCGATGGCAGCGCTGACCCTGAAGCTCAGTTCGTCACTGATCGGGCCGGACAGACCGGCGGAATAGCGCTGTTCGTCATCGTCGGTCACCATGACCTCGGCCGTGCCGCTGAAATGGTCGGTCGGTGCCTTGGTGGTGATGTTGATGACACCGGCGGAGGCGGACTTTCCGAAAAGCGTGCTCTGGGGACCGCGCAGCACTTCGATGCGCTCGATATCCTGCAGGTCGTTGAAGCCCTGACCGGACAGGCCAGTCGCCACATCGTCGATCACAACCAGAACAGCCGCTTCCACGCCGATCGAAAAGGCCGAGGTGCCGATGCCGCGCAATATGACGGAGTTGTTGTTCTGATCACCGCCCTGGGTCACGGTCAGGCTGGGCGAGAGCTGGGTCAGATCCTGCAATCTGCTGCCGCCGACATTGGCCAGGGCGTCGGCCCCGACGACGCTCATCGCCACCGGTACGTCCTGCGCGCTCTGCTGCCGCTTCTGCGCGGTAACAACAATCTCCTGCAGAACGAGTTCGGTGCCGCCGGCGGATTCCTGGGCGATAACCGGCGTCGCCAGCCCCAGAATGGCCAGGGCGGAACACATCATCGGACGGACCATTTTTCACTCCCTCACGTTTTTTTCTGAAGATGACGACAGCAGTCGCCGTTGACGGCCGCGCAGCCGGCCCATGCCTGCATGAAGGCGGTACGTAGGCGACGACAGGGGCAGCAGCACGAAGTGCCGGCCCTCCGGCCCCGTTCCCAACCATTGTTCAGCTTGCGATGATCCCCACGCCCCGGCGCGGAATGTTGAGACTGCGTAACTGGCATTACCAATAAGGCTCAATCTTCCCGGCCGTCAAGAACGGGAGAGCAAGCCGGACCAGCAGCGCCAGCCTATGAAGGGGAGGGAAAGTCAGAAAATAAAATCCAATTAAAACAATAAATTATATAGTTTTATCAACAGCGGGCGGGAGGGTAAATGCCAACATATCAGTTCCAGTGATAGGAGGTATTGGAAACTAGGCGATATCAAACCGATGTCCGACACCTGGAGAGAAACTGGTCAGATATGAAAAGGTCTTTGATTCATACGGAGCAGCAGCCCGCGCGACACGATCGCCCGGTTCCGCCCCTTACTCCGGCGTATAATTTGGCCTTACCAATTTTGTTGATTTTCATGATGGCAGTGGTAATCAGTCGCCGATGTCCGTCGCAATCATCGGCAATGTCAGTTCGATTGACATGCATCTGGCCCACGAAGTGCCTGACGGATGCCCGTGCAGAGGAATTCCAGAATGCTCATGACGCAAACGATGCGCTGGTTCGGTCCCAACGACCCGGTTCGTTTGACCGATATCCGCCAATCGGGTGCCACCGGCATCGTGACCGCTCTCCACGAGGTCCCGAACGGCACCACATGGACCGTGGACAGCATCCTGGCGCGCAAACGCCTGATCGAAGCCGCCGGCCTGTCGTGGGACGTGGTGGAAAGCGTGCCGGTGCATGAAGGCATCAAGACCCGCACCGGGAACTGGGCACAATTGATCGATGCCTATTGTCAGACCCTGCGGAACCTCGGGTCCTGTGGCATCCGGGTTGTGACCTATAATTTCATGCCGCTTCTGGATTGGACACGAACGGACCTCGCCTATGCGATGCCCGATGGCGCGCGCGCCCTGCGGTTTGACTGGGACGCCGTCGCCGCCTACGACCAGTTCATCCTGAAGCGGCCGGGTGCGGAGGCGGATTATTCGCCCGATGTCCGTCAGCGTGCGGCCCATCTGTTCGCCGGGATGACGGAGGAACAGCGCCTGACGCTTGAACGCACCATCATTGCCGGTCTGCCGGGCAGCGAGGAAAGCTTCAGTTCCGGGCAGTTCCTGGAAGCGATCCAGACCTATTCGGATATCGATGCCGGCCAGTTGCGCCGCAATCACCAGTATTTTCTCGACGCTGTGTGCCCGACGGCGGAGGAGTGGGGGATACAACTGGTCGTCCACCCGGATGACCCGCCCTTTCCCATTTTTGGTCTTCCCCGCGTGGTCAGCACGGAGGCCGACGTCACGGCCCTTTTCGAGAAGGTGCCCAGCGTCGCGAACGGCCTGTGCTTCTGCGCGGGTTCGTTTGGCGCCCGCGCGGAAAATGATCTTCCCGGCATGATCCGGCGGCTGGGCCAGCGTATCGGCTTCGTCCATCTGCGGTCGGTGCAGCGGGAAGCGGACGGCAAATCATTCCATGAAGCAGCCCACCTGGAGGGCGATGCCAACATGGCGGCGATCGTCACCGCCATCTGTGAGATTTCGGAAATGCAGGGGCGCAGCATCCCCATGCGACCCGACCATGGCCATCAGATCCTGGATGATCTGAACCGCGTCACCAATCCCGGATATTCCCTGCTGGGGCGTATGCGCGGCCTGGCGGAGCTGCGCGGGCTGGAGCGCGGGATACGCTTTCGCGCCGGCCTGTCCTGTTATACCAGCAGCTTGAAAGAGTGACCGAGGGTCACTCTTTCAAGCCCGCACGTGCGGCGCGGCGCCAGTCGGCGTCGTACCGACGGTCAAACAGTTCGACCGTCGATCTTAGGGGATGTCTGATTTAGGGTGGAACATTCACCCACCGCCTTCCCCTTGATGACCGGGGGAGACGGTGCGGGAAAACAGCACGTGACAGGACCGTCACGGCATCCGCCCCAACAAGCGGGCGGTGATCAGGCGTCACGGGTGGATTTCCGGCAGCACCCGGCCCCCCGCCATCACCGGCTTGGCCTCGATCAGGATGAAGGCGATGCGGCAGATCTGGTCGGGCGACGGGTTGCGCCAGAGATGGTTGGTGGCCCGTTGCACCACGATATCGCCGGCCGACAGGGCCGTCACCGATCCGTCATCCAGTTCCAGTTCCAGATTGCCCGACAGGACGATCCCGTAATCGATGGACCATGACCGGTGCAGCGGCGACGCCTTGCCGGGAAGCATATCGACGATCCGGATCACCGATCCGCCCTGCAGCGTCTTGCCCGCCGGCAGCATGCCGTCCGTTCCGTCATTCAGGTCCGCCGGCACCGTGGGTGTGGCCCAGACAAGTTGGAACGCCGCATCGCCACTGTCGATCAGGCTGGGTGTCAATGTATCGACGGCGCGGATGATCGACAGGCCCTGATCATCATGGCCGGTGACGATGCGGCGGAAAGAGGAGGTCATGCAGGACTCCAACGCGAGCGGAACAGCAAAAGCAGCGACAGCAGACCCACCAGCAGCGAGCAGGTCGCAATGACGGGGAAGGCATTGATGGTGCCACCCGTCGCGGCGGCCAGGGCCGGAACCACCAGGGCGGACATGAACTGTCCGATGGCGAAGCTGGACTGCCACAGGCCCATGCCCCGGCCCCGCACCTCGAACGCCAGCGTGGACATGGCCCAGGTCAGCAGCGTGGGCAGCAACAGGCCCGCCGCCATCTGCCCGACAAAGGCGCCCGCGACGAACCATGTCGCATCCGGTGCATGGGCCATGGCGATGAACGCGGCCGCCATCAGCGCGAATTCCAGGCCCAGCAGCAGACGCACATCCCGCCTGGCCACGGTCCAGAAAATCAGGCTGCCCACCGGCGTGCCGATGCTGGCCAAGGCAGAGAACAGGCCGATCCGGGCCGGGTCGGTGACGCCGAAATCGGGCAACACGGTGCTGACATTGATCTGGATCGTATAGAACAGGATAGCCGCCAGGATGGTGGTGACCGAGGTCAGTGCCACATGCCGCCCCGGCAGGGCCGACCAGCCCGGCACCTGCCGCTGCACCCGTGGCGGTTCCCGCACCAGCAGGAACACCCCCAGGGCCATGGGCCAGATCAGCCCATAGATCAGGAACGGCGCCTGCCATCCCTGCCGTCCCAGCAAGCCACCCAGCGCCAGGAACAGCAGGGCGGAAACCGACGCCACAGCCGTCTGTGAGGCCAACCAGCGTTCCCGCGCCCGGCCGGAGAACAGATCCCCGACCAGCGTCGTACACAATGTCATGATCAGCGCTTCGCAGATCCCCACCAGCGCGCGGCTGATCAGGATCTGGTGAATATCCGACAGGATCACAGGCGCCATGCCGGCCAGCCCATAGACCAGCATGGCCCCGATCAACAGCCGCCGCCGCCCCAACCGATCCCCCAGCAGTCCCGCCACGGGGGAGAACAGGGCGATGCACAGCCCGGGCAGGGTCAGAAGGATGGGCACCAGGAATTCCACCCCCGGCACATCCGCAAAGGCCTGCATCATCTGTGGCGCCACCGGCACCAGCAGCAGAATGCCCATCACGGCGGAGGTGGGGGGCAGCAGCAGCGCCAGCCCCTGGGCAAAGCCCGCCTTTACACCCTGTTCCATCATCATCCCCGATCAGAAGCTGACCGAACCGCGCAGCCCGTAGGTGCGGGGCGGGCGCAGGCCGTTATAGACGACGTTCAGGATGGGCCGGGTGGTGGATGTGGAATAGACATCCTTGTCCGTCAGGTTGTTGACATAGCCCGTGACGGACCAGCCCTGCGCCGGTGCCTCCAGCGTCGCCCAAGCATCCGACGTCATGTAGCCGCCCTGGTGCTGTTCGGGACGGTAATCGATGGACAGGAACCGCCCGCTTTCGATGCGGCTGCGCGCGCCCAGGATCAGGTCATGATCGGCCGACAATTCGAACGTATGGCTGTAGCTGAGGTTCAGCGACCATTTCGGTGCATTCACCGCCGCCTTGCCCGAACAATCAACCGTGAACAGCCGGGCCGGTGCCGCCACCGGCAGCGAGGTATTCGGCGTCACCGCACAGCCGCTGGGCAAGGGCGTACCGCCGGCCGAAATGGCGGTATAGACAAAGCTTTTATACTTGCTGTCCATGTACTGAAGATTGATGCCGATCTCGTCGTTCTTGGTCGCCAGGAACTGCGCCTCGACCTCCATGCCATACATGCGGGCCTGACCGACATTGGCCGTCACGGACGCCTGGCCATAGACACCGGGACGAACCTCGACGGGGCCGATATAGCCGATCTGCTGATCCTTATAATCCCACCAGAACGCTTCGGCGTTCAGTTGCAGGCGGTTGTCCATGAACCGGTTCTTGGACCCGACCGTATAGGCCGTCAGCTTTTCCGGATCGAAGCTGTTCTTGCCCACCGCCGGGTAGAAGCCACCCGCCTTGAAGCCGGTCGCGATATTGGCATAGAGCAGCGATTGCGGCCCGGCATCATATTCGATGCCGGCTTTCCAGGTGACGCTGTTGAAATTCTCGTCACCGATGGCGGTCACGAAGGGCGGGTTGGGGTTGCTGACGCTGCTCTGGCGGACAGGGGTCTCCTGCTGCTTATTCTCATGCGTGTAGCGGACACCGGCAACCAGACGCAGCCCCTCGGCGACGTCATAGGTCCCCTGGCCGAACGCGGCCTTGCTGACCAGTTCCTGGTGCGGCATGAAGGTCGTGGTGGACAGCCCGCCCTGGAAGAAGCTGTTCAGCGCATTGACCTCGTCCCGGAACCAGAAGGCGCCAATGACATAGCGGAAGGCGCTGTCCTCAGCCGACGCGAAACGCACCTCCACCGAGCTTTGCTTGGACACTTCCTGTACTCTACCCTGGAAGCCGACGCTGTAGAAAAGGAAGTCCGGGCGGCTGTCGCGATAAGCGGGCAGAACCGTCAGGGTGCCGGCATCGAACTGGTAATCCAGCGTCGCCGTCACGCCCCAGAAGGTATTGTCATTAAAACCATCATCCTTGGGCGGCACCACCAGCCCGGGATTGATCAGGCCCGGGAAACGCAGGCGCAGTTCAGCAATGCTGGCCGTTTCCGATCCGCCGATCCGGTCCTTCACCGCGGGTGCCGTCGGGCTCAGGCTGCCGGGCACCAGGATGCCGCCCACACCCTTGCCACCCTGGTGGAAATAATCGCCCGACAGCAGCAGGCTCAGCCGGTCATCCGGTTCCCACAGCAGCGAGGCGCGGGCCGCCTGGCCTTCCTCATCATCGTAACCATCGGACAGGTAGCCGTTACGGTCCACCACCTGCCCCGCAACACGCAGGGCCAGCGTGTCGCTGACCGGGGTGTTGATCATGCCATTGGCCTTGCGCAGCCTGTAATTGCCGATTTCGAAGCCGGCATCGCCAGCGGTGCGGCTATTGTCGGGCCGGTTGGGGATGACGTTGACGGCGCCGCCAGTGGCGTTGCGGCCATAAAGCGTGCCCTGCGGTCCCTTCAGCACCTCGACACGGGCCAGATCGAAGAAGGTGCCCACCGGCGCCGTGGGCCGACCGATGAAGACGCCGCCATAGTTGAAGGCGATGGCATTTTCAGAGAAGGAATTAGGGCCCAGCGTGCCGACACCGCGCAGATAGAAGCCGGTATTGGACCCGCCGCCCGGCTGTACCACCAGGGCCGGCACCAGCTTGGTCAGGCCCGTCGTATCCGTGACGCCGGCCGTGATCAGATCGTCAGCGGAGACAGCCGACACCGCCACGGCCACCTTCTGCAGGTTCTCCGACCGGCGCTGGGCAGTGACGACAATCTCTTCCAACGTGCCGGTATCGGTGGATTGTGCCTGGACAGGGTAGGCTGCGACGGCGGTCAGGATGGCCGTGGACAACAGCAGGGGGGCACGCATTCTGGCTTCCTCCATGGTTCATCACCCACCACCCGGACAAGGTGGGGGCGTTTCCGGACGTGGCGCCGGATTAGGGATCAGACCGGAAAGTGACGAATGGGGGTGACAGGGTCCGTGCGGACGGTCCTGCCGCGTCGCGGTCATGAAGACTAAAATTTTGCCGCCAATGGCCGCCTTTCGCGGCCCCCTCCCCAAACGCCGACCTTCTGGCCAGTCTGATGTTTTTGGTTAGGCAACCATATCAGCGGCGAATGCATCACCGAAATCGTAATTTCTGATCCAACCTATCACTCTGGCCAATGGTTCAGCCGGCATCCTGTTCGGCGGCACAGCGGCGCATCAGGCTGCGGAACCAGACCAGGGCCGGGTCACGCTGAAAATGCCGATGCCATTGCACCATCTCCGTCAGCACCGGAAACTCGATGGGCAGCGGCAGGATACGCAGGGGAAGACGCTGCACATAAAGCCGCGCCAGCCGTTCATGCATGGTGGCCAGCAGATCCGTTCCGATCAGCATGCTGGGCACCGTAGTGAAGTCGGCCACGAACAGCTCGGCGTTGCGGCTATGGCCGAACCGGTCCAGAAACCATTGATCGAAACTGGGGGCACGTCGCTGGCCGAACCGCACCAGCACATGGCTTAGCGCCATATATTGCTCAAAGCTGATCGTGTCCGCGACCTTGGTATTCCCCTCCCACACCACGACGACATGGGTGTCGGTGAACAGTTTTTCCTTGGGATGATCGGGATCGGTGAAATTGTCGGGCGTGATGACAAAATCCACATGGCCCCGTGACAGCCGCTCCAGCACCAGATCATCCATGCCGTCGATTTCCACCTTGATACCGGGCGCCAGCCCCCGCGCCTCCCGGATCACCCGGGCCAACAGCACTTCGGTTACGTAATCCGATGCGTGCATGCGGATGGTGCGGGTGGCACTGGCGGGATCGAAGCTTGGCTTGGTTTCGATGGCGGCCTGGATTTGCATCAGGATATCGCGCACCGGCTCCGCCAGGCTTTCGGCCAGCGGGGTGGGCACCATCGACCGGCCGATCTGGGCCAGGATATCATCGTCGAAAAATTCGCGCAGACGGGCCAGATTGCCGCTGACGGCCGACTGGCTAAGGTTCAGGCGATTGGCCGCGCGCGATACGCTGCGTTCTTCCAGCAGCACATCCAGCACCACCAGCAGGTTCAGGTCCAGTTTCTGGAACCGCATTGTTTATCCTCCCATCCATCGGTCATGCCGATAGTTTGGTTCAGTAAATACGACTTCGGTGATGGACGTACAGCCCCTATCGTCGTCCCATCGACTTTCCCCCTGCCAAGGACTCCCCATGAACGCGACCGGCTATGGCCGCCTGTTCGACCTATCCGGTCGTCATGCCCTGGTCACCGGCGGACAGCGCGGGCTGGGTCTGGCCATTGCCACGGCCCTGGCCGGCCATGGCGCCACGGTGTGGATTTGCAGTGAGGATGCATCAGGCTGCGAAACGGCGGCGCAGGGGTTGCAGGCGCAGGGGCTGGCCGTACATGCCATTGCCTGCGACGTGATGGATCGCGCGGCGCTGTCCGCCCTGGTGGAACGGGTAACGGCGGCCCGGCCGCTGGATATCCTGGTCTGCAATGCCGGCGTGGCGCCGCATGCCGGGCCCATCAGCACGGCCAGTGACGCTGACTGGCAGGCGACCATGACCATCAATCTGCAAAGTGTGCTGTGGCTGGCCGGCATGGTCCTGCCCGGCATGGCGGCGGCGGGGGGCGGCAGCATGATCATCATGTCCTCCCTCGCCGGCCTGCGGGGGAACAAGGCGCTGGGCCTCTACGCCCTGTCCAAGGCTGCCAATGCGCAGTTGGCGCGCAATCTGGCCGTGGAATGGGGACCGTCCAACATCCGGGTCAATGCCATCTCCCCCGGTTTCATCCGCACCGATCTGGCGCGTGACCTGCTGTCCAATCCGGCCTTCATGGAACGGCGCATGGCCATGACGCCCCTGCGCCGACCAGGAGAGGTGACAGAGGTGGCCGGCGTCGCCGTCATGCTGGCGTCCGCCGCCGGGGCCTTCATCACGGGACAGAATATCGTGATTGATGGCGGCACCCTTATCACCGATGGAAGCTGAAGAAAGAGCGGAGAAACGCCGTGCATATCCTGATCACCGGCGCCGACGGTTTTGTCGGCCGTGCGCTTGTCCGCCGTCTGCTGTCGGGTACCCAAGCCCGTCTGACCCTGGTGGATCAGCGGTTCGGGGACCTGCCCGACGATCCGCGCCTATGCCCTGTCACCGGCAGTATCGCTGACAGCGCCCTGTGGAGCGACGCCTTGGCCCTTCCCGCCGATATCGTCTTTCATCTGGCCAGTGTGCCGGGCGGGCTGGCGGAGCGGGAATTTGACCTGGGCATGGCGGTGAACCTGCAGGGCACCCTGGGCCTGCTGGACGCGCTGCGGCGGCAGGGTCAGCCGGCAAAACTCGTCTTTGCCAGCAGCGTCGCCGTCTATGGCGACCCGCTGCCGGCCACGGTCGATGATGCCACCCCGCCCCGCCCCACCCTGTCCTATGGCGTACAGAAGCTGGCGGCAGAATTGATGGTGACCGAATACAGCCGGCGCGGCTTTATCGACGGGTGCAGCCTGCGCCTGCCCGGCATCGTGGCGCGCCCGCCGGCCCCCTCGGGCCTGATATCGGCCTTCATGAGCGAGGTAATGTGGGCGGCCGTGGAACGGCGCCCCGTGACCCTGCCCGTCGGGCCGGATGCTGTGTGCTGGTGGATGTCGGTGGCGTCCGCCGTGGATGCGCTGCTTCATGCCGTCACCCTGCCGGGACAGGGGCAGGTCTGGCTGCCGCCCGTCCTGCGGCTGACCATCGGCGAGTTGGTGGAGGCCCTGGCCCGCCGGTTCGGGCCGGTGGCCGTGACCTATGCCCCGGACCCGATGGTGGAGGCACGGTTTGGCCGCCAGCCGCCGCTGCGGGCGGATCGGGCACTGGCGGCGGGGTTCCTTGATGATGGGACCGTGGACCGGCTGATCGACCGGTCCCTGGATCAATCCTGAAGGATGGCGACGGCGCGGGTCCAGCCCGCACTGGCGGCCCGCACCTTGACGGGGAAGCAGGCGACGGTAAAGCCGGTGTCGGGCAGTGCCTCCAGGTTGGTCAGTTTTTCCATGTGGCAATAGCCAACATCCTTGCCGACATAGTGCCCCTCCCAGATCAGCGACGCGTCGCCCGTTTCCTTGAACTTCGCGGCGGTGAAGGGGAATGGCGCATCCCAGCTCCAGCCGTCGATGCCCGTGACGCGCACGCCGCGTTCGACCAGATACAAGGTCGCCTCCCGCCCCATGCCGCACCCTTTGGCCAGGAAGTCCGGCGTGCCATAGGCGGCAGCGGCGGCGGTGTTGACCAGCACGATATCCAGCGGCTGCAGCACATGGCCGATGCGGGCCAGTTCGGCCTCCACCTCGGCCGCCGTCACCACATGACCATCGGGCAGGTGACGGAAATCCAGCTTCACACCGGGGCGGAAACACCAGTCCAGCGGCACCTCGTCGATGGTGATGGCCCGTTTGCCGCCATCCATCGTGGAATGGTAATGCCAGGGTGCGTCCATATGGGTACCGTTATGGGTGGTCAGCTCCACCCATTCCGCCGCCGGCCCCTCGCCGTCGGGCAATTGCTCGGCCTTCAGGCCGGGGAACATCTGGCAATATTCCGCCGCCCCCTCGGCGTGGCTGGCATAACGGATCTTGGGCCGCATGAAGGGCGGGTCGGCGGGCACGTCATTTTCCAGATGCACCGACAGATCGACGATACGCGGCATGGCGCTTACTCCGGCTCGATGATTTCAACGCGCAGCCCGGTGGCGGGCCGCATCTGGCAGGCAAGACGGATGGCGGGGTCTGTAATGTCCAACTGACGGCGCAGATGCGCCTCATCCGGCCCCATCGGGCCGGGATCGCCCGACAGAACCCGCACCCGGCAGGTGCCACAAATGCAGCAACCGCCGCACAGGGCCGTGATCATTCCACGGTCCTGGACGGCGATGGCCTCAAACAGGGACTGGCCGGGCGTGACGTCCACCGTCACCTCCCCGCCAGTCCTATGCAGCGTCACACTCACGCCGTCCGCCCGCCCAGGGTCTCGGCAAACCAGTCGGCGATATAGTCGCGGCCGAACGACATGTTGTCGGCCCCGACATGTTCAACGCCCCCTTCCCGCTCGGTGAAGATTTTCAGTTCACGCCGGGGGGAGTTCACCAGTTGATCATAGGTCTGGTGGGCGTAATCGACGGAGATTTGGCGGTCCCTGGCCCCATGGGTGACCAGGAACGGCACCTTGATCCGGTCCAGCACCCCGTTCAGATGCATGCCTTCCGCCTTGGCGAAGAAATCATCCATGTCCGTGGCGCCAAAGACCCAGCGCACATGGCCCCAGTAATGCGGAACCGGGTTCTCTCCTTCCCGCTTCAGGCGCTTCTGCTGCACTTCGCGCCAATCATGGTTGGCACCCCATACGGCGCCGCTGGCAAAACGCGGCTCGAACGCCACCGCGCGCGGGGTGAAGTACCCGCCGAGCGAGATGCCGACCATGCCGATCCTGTCGGCGATCACATCGGGCCGGGCGGCCAGATAATCGAAGGCGGGCGTGGCCCAGCGTTCGGTTTCATGCGTGGCGTACAGGTTGTTGGCGCGCAGCGCCTCGCCCGTGCCCGGCTGGTCGATGCACAGGGTGGAGATGCCGCGCTTGGCCAGCGCCTGCGGCAGCCAGGACCAGAACAGCAGCTCCTTGCAGCTATCCAGCCCGTTGACATACAGCACGCAGGGCGCCGGCCCCTCCACCCCTTCGGCGCGCGTGAACAGGCCGGGGATGAAGCTGTCGCCGAACGGGATCTCGACACGGGTGCAGTTCTCCCGCGACAGGGCCGTGCCCTTACGGAAGGCATCCTGGCCTTTGCGGAAGGTCTCCTCCCGGCCCGGATGGCCGTGGCCCTGCATCCGTTCAGCGGTGATGTAATAGAGCGAGGCGCGTTGCAGCTTGGCCCCGGCGGAAAAGGCCCGTCCGCGTGCCTCATCCTCCGCCGCCAGTCCCACCAGCTTATCCGCCATGGCTACCCATTGCGCCAGGAAGGCGCCGGTGCCGGCATCCTCGCCGCGTGCCGCCGCGTCCAGCAGGGGGCGGCACATATCCTCGATCTCACCGACCCGACCACCGCTTTCGATGGCGATGTTGACGGACAGGTTCCAGATGTAATTGTTGGGGAAATACTGGAACAAAGCCATGGTTCAGACCCCCACTGCCTGGAACAGGCCCGCATCGGGCGCCGGGTGCGGCATGGTCTGCGGCCCGCCGCTGCCGGCGCCCCACTGATCCATGGTTTCCGGTGTGGGCTTGTGAACGGTGGCGACCCAGGTGGCGTCATCCACCTTTTCCAGCTCCGCCGTATATTCCACGGCAAAACCGGCCGGCGTCGTGAAATAGCTGAACGTGTTGTTGCCGGCCGTGTGCCGGCCGGGACCCCAGCGCAACTCCACTTCCGCCTTCTTCAGCTTGCCCACGCCGCGCATCATCGCGTCCATGTCGGGCATGTCATAGGCGACATGGTTCAGGCAGGGCGGGCCGGGCAGGAAGGCCACGCGGTGGTGCCATTCATTGCAGCGCAGGAAGCACATGAAATCGCCCAGCCAGTCCGACACACGGAAGCCCAGCACATTCACGAAGAAGTCCACGGCGCCCTTATGGTCGGGCGAATGCATGACGATGTGGCTGATCTTTTCCGGCAGCGCCTCCCGGGCCAGCACCGGTCGCGATGGCCCGCGCTCCACCCCGGCGGAAATTTCGAAGGTCAGGCCATCCTTGCCGAAGAAGCGGAAACCATAGCCGCCGCCAAAGGAGGACAGCGCCGTCGGCGCAAAGATCACACGGCAACCGGCGGCCACCACCTTGTCATGCAAGGCATCGACATCGGCATTGCTGTCGGCGGCCAGAGCGATGACATCCACACGCTGCACATCGGCCGCGCGCAGGCGAACCACATACAGCTCCGGCGCGCCCTCGGCCGCGAAATAGACCATGCCATCCTGGGCCGCCACCTCGCGCAGGCCCCATTTGTCGCGGTAGAAGGCGCGTTCGGCCTCCAGATCCGTCACGCCATAGCCGACATAGCGGATATCCGTCACACGGGTCATGTCAGGTCTCTCCCAAAAGATCAAAGCGGTTGGGCCAGGGCGGCCATGGCCTGATTCATCAGGCGGGGATGTTCGTCGCTATGCACGCCGCTCAGTTCGATCTCGCCCAACCGGACGGAATTGTTCACCACCATGGCGGCCCGGTCGTAACGCCGCGCCATGAAGGCGCCGAAGGCGGCGGACAGGCTGTCGGCACCCGCCAGCACATCGCCCAGCACCACCGCATCCTCCATCGCCATGCCGGCACCCGATGCCAGATGCGGGGTGGTGGCATGCGCGGCATCACCAATCAGCAGACCGCGCCGGGTATGCCAGGGACCGGGCAGCAGCAGCACCTCCAGCGGGCGGAAATTCACCACCGACCGGTCGCTGATCTGATCCCGGACAAAGCCGATGGAGCCGCCAAAACCCGCCAGCCGCTCGCGCAGCAGATCGGGCAGATCGGCTTCCGCATGGCGGGTGTTGGGGGCAATGGCCTCCAGGGCGAACAGATACATCTGGTCAGGCGAACAGGGGTTCACCCCGGCCTTGATGGGCGCGCCCAGGAACATCTCCACACCCGTCACGCCGTCCGGCCGGGGGGCCGTGGTGCGCCAGCAGGCCTGGCCCGTGAAACGCGGCTTGGGCGCGTCGGGGAACAGCAGGCCGCGGGTGCGGGAATAGATGCCATCGGCCCCGATCACCAGATCGTAACGGCCCGTGCGCCCGTCGCTGAACGTCACCTCCGCCCCATCGGCATCCTCGGCATAGTTGTCGATAGTGACGCCCAGGCGGATATCGGCCGCCGCCGCGCGGGTACGGCTGGCCAGGATCTCATGCAGCACGGGCCGCATGATGCCCCCGCCCGACGGCAGGTCGGCCGCCAGCGGCGGGATGGCCACTTCCCCGATCGGGTGGCCGGTGGGTGAGAACAGCCGCGTGCTGGCGGAGCAATAACCGTGCTGGCGGAACTCATCCAGGATGCCCAGCCGCTGAAACGCGCGCAGCGTCGGACCGGTGATGGAGATGCCGGCGCCATAGACACGCCAGGCCGGATCCTGGTCGATGACATCGACCGCCACCCCCAGGCGCGACAGCACCAAAGTGGTCGACATGCCGGCGATACCGCCGCCAACGACAAGCGCAGTACGGATCAAAGGCACATGCTCCTCCCAGGCCGCCCGCCCAGGGGGTGGCAGCCGGATAGCCCGCCGATGAAGCGGGTCGTTATCGTGGTTTGATGGGGAGGCCGCCGTCGCGTGCCTCCATGCAAAAACCATAAGCCCGCCGAACAAATCACCAAAGCCGTTTATACCGATACAAAGCATCGGCCTTGGTGATGGATGGCAATCAAGCCTTGATGACTTCCTGGTCGATGACGCCGAAGACGCTTTGCCCGTCGCGCAGCACCTCCATCCGCACCCGGTCGCCGAAATGCAGGAAGCTGGTGCGGGCCGCACCCTCGTCCAGCATTTCGATCCCCCGCCGTTCGGCGATGCAGCTCGACCCGACCTCACGATAATTCTCGTTCGACACCGTGCCCGATCCGATGATGGTGCCGGCGCACAGGTCGCGCGTGCGGGCGGCGTGCGCGATCAACTGGCCGAAGCAGAAACCCATGGCCCCGCCATTGGCGGCCCCGAAACGCTGGCCGTTCAGATCGACCAGCAGATCCAGATGCACACGGGCGTCGGCCCAGGCGTCACCCAGTTCATCCGGCGTCACGGCGATGGGGGCGACGGAACAGGCCGGTTTGGCCTGGACCCAGCCGAAGCCGGTCAGCATTTCCGCCCGCGCGGCGGCCCGCAGGGACCAGTCATTGAGCAACAGGACCAGCCGGATATGGTCGCGGGCGCGGGCCGCATCGGTTCCCATGGGAACCCCATCGGTGACCACCGCGAATTCACCTTCGAAATCGATCCCGTCCTCTTCCGTCGGAAAGGGTACGGGCGCCGTGGGGGCGATGAAACGGTGCGACATGCCCTGATACATCAGGGGCTTGTCGGTCTGCGGGTTTGTGATGCCGAAGACCTTCGCCATCAGTTCCCCATGCGCTTGGAAGGCAGAACCGTCCAGCCATTGCCACGCGCGCGGCAACGGGGCCAGGGCGCGCGACGGGTCGAACGGAACGGCCCCGGTAAGCGACCCGGCATTCAGCGCGTCCGACAGGGTCTGAAGACGCGGGGCAATACGCGCCCAATCATCCAGCGCATCCTGCAGGGTGTTGGCGATGTCGGTGGCGGGAACAGCGCGGGTCAGATCGCGGGAAACGACAAAAAGCCGCCCATCACGACCGCCAAGGTCAAGGCTTGCCAGCTTCATTTCTGTTCTCTGAAATTTGTAAGGGAATATTGGCATACGGGCAGTCGTGCCCGTCATCAAGTTGGGATGGCCGATCCGTCATATCGACCGCACCGATAGATCGGGTGATATCAACCGCCAAACTGCAAATCGATCATTCCTCTGCGCGACCTGAACAACCATTGCGCCCCTTGCTTCACGATCTCATCCGAAAAATGGCCCACCATGATGGGGGGTGCGGCGCTCCGGGTTTCCAGAGAGGCGGAATAGAGCGTGATGATGCTTCGGGCCTTGACGCTGGTCCCGCTTTCAATCGTGATCAAGATGTTGGAGACGATATGCACGGTCTTGCGCGGCGGCCTTGCCTGGAAAGCCTGCAATATCGTCTTGCGGCCGGTCAGGATTTCTTCCGGCCGGCTGGGTCTTGCGAATGTTCCGTCTTCGGTAAACAGCGCGACCAGCCTGTCATAGTCACCCGCATCATTCAGCGCCGAATAAAGGGTAATCAGGCTGGTGCATTCCTGGGTGATGCAAAGCTTCTCAACGGCACTGATTTCCATCTGATATTTCCCTTTGTTCGACATTCACCTGTCAATGTTCAAGCCAGGCCCGCAAGGCGGCCGCCACCTCCCGGCTGGCCTCGAACGGCGCCATATGGCCGCTGTCGGGGAAAACCACCAGCGAGGCGCCGTCAATATGCTGGGCGATGAGTTGATGCTGGCCGGACGGGCTCCACTCATCATGCTGTCCGACACCGACCAGGGTGGGGCAGCGGATCTGGCCAAGCCCTGCTGCGGCGTCAGGCCGGTTGAGCAGGGCTTTCACCTGCGCTTCATAAATATCCGGGGTCATGCGCAGCACCATGTCCCGCAACGGATCAATCATCGACGCCTGCGCCCGGTTGGCCGGTGCCAGCATGGGGGGCAGCCAGCGATCAGCAAGGGCTGCCATGCCTTGCGCATGGGCCAGATCGACCAGCTTCTGGCGGCTTTCCGCTTCACCTTGTTTGGCGGGATGGGTTCCGGTATCCAGAAGCGCCAGACGGTCGATCCTGTCGGGCGCGCGGCGATGGATTTCAAGGGCCACGCGCGCCCCCATCGAATGTCCGGCCAGGGCGAATGTGGCGGGGGCATTGTCCAGAACATACTCGGCCATGGCGCCGATGCTGTCGAATCCCCTGAAATCAAAGGCACGAACAGGGATCATGTCCGCCAGATCCGGGGTCAGCCGGGACCAGACGGTCTCATCGCACAGCAACCCCGACAGCAGCAGAAGTTCATGACGCACAGCATTATCCTCCAGGCCGACATCGGCCAATCAGGGGTCAGGGATCACCGGCTCAGTTGCTGTTCCAGCCTGTGCAGGGTCTCGTAACAAGGCAGGACCCTGGCGACACTGGCATTGGGTTCCCGGCCCTCCCGGATGGCGGCGATGAATTCGCGGTCCTGCAATTCAATGCCGTTCATCGACATGTCGACCTGTGACAGGTCGATCTTCTCCTCCCGCCCCGTGACCAGATCGTCATAGCGCGCGACATAGGTGCCCTTGTCGCAGATATAGCGGAAGAAACTACCCAGCGGCCCGTCATTGTTGAAGGACAGGGACAGGGTGCAGATCGCCCCCGTCTCCGCCTTCAACTGGATCGACATATCCATGGCGATGCCCAGTTCCGGATGGACCGGCCCCTGCAACACATTGGCCTGGACGATGCGACCGGACTGATAGGCGAACAGGTCCACAGTGTGGGCCGCATGGTGCCACAGCAGATGATCGGTCCAGCTCCGCGGTTCGCCCCTGGCGTTCATGTTCTGGCGCCGGAAGAAATAGGTCTGCACATCCATCTGCTGCAAAGCCAATTCACCCGACGCGATGCGCCGGTGCAGCCATTGGTGCGACGGGTTGAAACGCCGTGTATGGCCGACCATGCAGACCAGACCCGTTTCCCGCTGTTTCCTCCACACCGCCTGGGCGTCGGCCCAGTTATCGGCCAGCGGGATTTCCACCTGCACATGCTTGCCGGCATCCAGGCAGGCCATGGCCTGGGCGGCATGCATCGGCGTGGGGGTACAGAGGATCACCGCATCCACGTCCGGACGGGCCAAAACCTCGCCCAGGTCGGTGCCGGCATGCGCGGCACCGTATTTCTGCGCCACAGCGCGGGCCTGATCCAGGCGTCGGCTGATCACGGATGTCAGGGTGACACCTTGGATATTCTTCAGCGCGTCCAGATGTTTTTCCCCAAAGGCGCCGGCGCCGACCAGCGCGATCCTCATCGAACGGGCTCCAGCACAAGGTGCCCGACCGCCGTATTGCTGGCCGGCACATGATAGTGGCGATGAAGTTGCCGGACATCCGGCCCCAGCGCGCCACGCATGATCAGCCACATCACCATCTCGATGCCTTCCGTTCCCGTTTCCCGCAGATATTCGATATGCGGGATGGCGCGCAGGCGCTGGCTGTCCTGGCTCATCATGTCCAGGAACCGATTGTCCCAGGCGGCATTGATCAGGCCGGCGCGCGGGCCCTGCAACTGGTGGCTCATGCCGCCGGTGCCCCAGATCTGAACCTTCAGATCGCCTGGAAAGCTTTCCACCGCGCGGCGGATGGCCTCGCCCAGCATCCAGCACCGGTTCCCCGATGGCGGCGGATATGTCACGACATTGACCGCCAGCGGGATCACCTTCACCGGCCAGGCATCGGGCTGCCCGAACAGCAGGCTGAGCGGCACGGTCAGGCCGTGATCGACATCCATCTCGTTGATGATGGTCATGTCGAACTCGTCCAGGATACAGCTTTGCGCGATGTGCCAGGCCAGATCCGGGTGCCCCTGGACCATGGGCACGGGGCGGGGCCCCCAGCCTTCATCCGCCGGCTTGAAACTTTCCGCGCAGCCGATGGCGAAGGTCGGGATGATCCGCATGTCGAAGGCTGTGGCATGGTCGTTATAGACCAGGATCACCACATCGGGCTTTTCCTGCCTGATCCAGTTTCTCGACCAGTCATAGCCTGCCAGGACAGGCTGCCAGTACGGCTCCTGGGTCTTGCCCAGATCGATGGCGGCGCCGATGGCCGGAACATGGCTGGTGCCAACCCCTGCTGTGATGCGCGCCATGTCAGGTGCCCTCCTTGATGGACCGGACGCCGTCGGGCGCGCGGCCGCCGGCCAGCATCATGGCCTGATACGCCTCCACGCTCATCCCGGTCATGGTGCTGACGGCATGCAGGAAATTCTGCCCGTCGGTGGAGATGATCTTGGCCAGGAAATAGATATTGCCGCCCATATTGATCAGGCAGTTGTAATCGCGCGCCTGGATGGCGGCCTTATGCTCCGCGGTCAGGGGCCATTCATCCATATAGGCCTTCTCATCCGCCTTCCAGCGGGCGCGGTTTTCCGGCTTGATCAGGCTCATGGCGAACTGGTTGATCCAGTAGCCCTGACGCGCGCGGGCCACCGTAAAGACCGTTGTGCCGGGAATATCGTCGAACGCCGCCAGATAGGCGTGGATGTCCTCTCTGCTCTCATCCGCTGTCACAGCCCCCTCCCCTTCAGAAGCGCGTCCAGGCGCGGAAAGACGCGGCGGGCATTGCCTTCATAGATCTGGTGTCGTTCCGTCTCCGTAATGTCCAGCGCTTCGATATAGCGTTTGGTATCGTCGAAATAATGGCCGGTTGTCGGATCGATACCCCGAACCGCGCCTACCATTTCGGAACCGAAAAGGATGTTGCGATTGTCGATGACCCTGGCCATCAGGTCGATACCGGGCTGGTGATAAACGCAGGTGTCAAAGAAAACGTTCTTCATCACATGCGTGTCCAGCGACGGCTTCTTCAGCATGTCGGCCAGCCCGCGATAGCGGCCCCAATGGAAGGGTACGGCCCCGCCGCCATGCGGGATGATGAAGCGCAGGGTCGGGAAATCCCGGAACAGGTCCCCCTCGATCAATTGCATGAAGGCGATCGTATCGGCAGCGATATAAAAGGCGCCCGTGGCATGCAGACAGGCATTGCAGGACCCTGAAACATGGATCATGGCCGGCACGTCCAGTTCCACCATCTTCTCATAGAGCGGATACCAGTAGCGGTCGGTCAGGGCCGGGTGGCGGAAATGCCCGCCCCCGGGATCGGGGTTCAGGTTGCAGCCGATGAAGCCCAGGTCGTTGACGCAGCGGTCCAGTTCGGCGATCGACGCCTCCAGCCCCGCATCAGGCGATTGCGGCAGCATGCAGACGCCGACGAAGCTGTCCGGGAACAGCCTCACCACCCGCGCAATCAGATCGTTGCAACGCCGCGACCATTCCAGGCTGACGGCCTGGTCGCCGACATGATGCGCCATCGTAGAGGCACGCGGACTGAAAATGGTCAGGTCCGCCCCGCGTTCGCGGATCAGCCGAAGCTGGTTCTGCTCGATACTCTCAATGATCTCGGCATCGGAGATGTCGGGATAGGGCGGGGCCGGCTCCCCCTTGCGGAACGCGGCCACCTGCGCCTCGCGCCACGCGGTATGGGCATCGGGGGCCGTGGTATAATGGCCATGGCAATCGATCACGAGCGTCATGTCATCTCCGTCCCGTCGCGGGTCAGAAGTCTCAGCTTATGGTGCAGCCCGTCGGGCGAACCGGCGGCGATGGACCCGATCCTGTGCTGGCGGGCAATGGTGCCCCTTGTCATGGCGGGTTCGACGCCCAGATCCTCCAGGGTCCTGGCAACCTCGGCCATTTCGGCGGCGCGGCGCAGACCATGGACCAGCATGCGGTCCAGGTTGTAATCGGCGCGTGTTTGCCATTCCGGACCCAGCGAGGACAGGACCTCCCCCACCACACCGGCCCGGTCTGCGGCCAGCATCATTTCCGCCGTCAGGGCTTCGATGCCCTTCACCATTACCGACCGAACCATCTTGATGGAGGATGCGCGGCCCACCGCGTCCCCCACCGCAGCAACCCTGGCGAAACCGTTGGCGGAAAGGGCGGCAACAGCCCGGTCGGCATGGCGCCCGCTGACCAGCAGCGGCACCGACAGGCGGGCCGGCTCCACCGGGGCCATCACCGCCACATCCACATAGCGGCCGCCTGCCGCCTCGATCACCGCCGCCGCCTGCTGCTTGGTGCGGGGAGCCACCGAATTCATGTCGCACCAGAGCGTGCCGGGCAACAGGAACGGGGCACAGGCCTGCGCCGCCGACAGCGCCTGATCGGCGGTGACCAGGCTCAGGACCAGCGACCGGCCCGCCAGGGCGGCGGCGGCGCTTTCGCAGCCTTGCACGCCGGCGGCATCATAGTCGGCCCATTTGGCGGAGGCCGTATCCGGCCGCGTGGTCTTCACGTCGAAAACCGTGGCGGCTTTCCAGGCGCCCGCCAAGGCGAAGGTGCGCCCGGCCTCACCGAAGCCGATCAGGGCAAGGTCCGATAGGGGGGTGGGTTCGATCTGCATGGCCCAACCCTGACGACAAGCACAGGGCAAGGCCAATCAGTTCAGGCCGGCGGCTATAAGTTTTAGCTAATGACTTTGCCTATGCTACTGGCGACGGCGACCAAAGCCTTGATGAAATCGGCCTGGGCCGGCGTCGGGCGCCAGCCGGTACGGGTCGTGATGCCGATGGTGCGGTGCAGGTCGCCGGGCGCCGGGCCCAGTTGCGCCACCACACCCGCCTGCAGCTCCACCACGAACTGGTCGGGTGACATCAGGGTCAGGAAATCACTGTTCCGGATCAATTCACGTACCGTCAGCGCCGACCCGCATTCGATGGGCACGACCGGCACGGGCAGACCGGCGGCCCGGAACATCGTCTCCCACTGCGCCCGTAACGGCGTGCCGGTCGCCGGCACCACCCAGGGATAATCGCCAAGGCACACCCATGGATCGGGTTGCGTCAGGAGGGGATGGTCGGGCCGTGCGAAGACCACGGGCCGGTCGCCGAACAGGGCGCGCTGATCAACATCGACGGGTGGATGATCCAGGCGCAGCGCACCGATCAACAGGTCCAGATCGCCGTCGCGCAACGGCTCGATCAGTTCGGCATGCGACCCCTCGACAATGGTGACAGTGATGTCGGGATGGGCGCGGTGAAATGCGGCGACGGCGCCGGGCAGCAGCCGGGCGCGCGACAGAGGCATAGCCCCGATGGCCACCCGCCCCACCTCCACCCCGTCCAGGGCCTGCAATTCCGTCAGCGCCGCCGTCAGTTCCGCCCGCGCCAGCCGGAAGGCGCGCAGGGTCCGGTGCCCGGCCTCCGTCAGGGCGATGCCGCGCCCCCGCCGCTCGACCATGTCGCGGCGCAGCGCCAGCGACAGATCCTTCACCGCCCTGTGCAGGGTGGGCTGCGACAGACCACCCGCCTGCCCCGCCTCCGCCAGGCTGCCGGCACCCCCGACAAGGATCAGGGCGCGGACCTGCGCCATGGTCACACGTGGAGAGGCGATATGGGCCAGCGCCGCCTCCAGCCGTGGCTGCAACAATCGCGCAGCCTCCGTCATTTCCATGCCGTCGGCCCGCCGTTCGAACAAGGGCCGACCCAGTTCACGCTCCAGCCGGGCAAGCCCCTGCGTCACCGCCGGCTGGGTCAGGGCCACGGCCTGGGCGGCGGCACTGATACTGCCGCGCCGCATCACCTCAAGCGCGGCGCGCAGGTGGCGAAGATTAAGATTCCAGATATGCATTACACCACGATTAGCAAAAACTTATGGCACCGGACTGCTTCTGAATTGCCCCGGACGGCACGCGCGGTCAAGACAGTCTGATCGATTTCGCGGGAGAAGCGTCATGTCCGGTATCGTCGTCCAGAATATCCAGCGCGCCGAGGCGTCCGTCATTGACGGGTTGGCCCGCTGCGGCGTGGCAACGGTGCATGAGGCGCAGGGGCGGACCGGTCTGCTGGCCAGTCCTCTGCGGCCTATCTATGCCGGCGCACGCATTGCCGGATCGGCCGTCACCATCTCCGCCCCGCCGGGCGACAACTGGATGGTGCATGTAGCGATTGAGCAGATCAAACCGGGTGACATTCTGGTCCTGGCGCCGACCAGCCCCTGTGAGGATGGCTATTTCGGTGACCTGCTGGCCACATCGGCCATGGCGCGCGGTTGCCGTGGGCTGGTCATTGATGCCGGTGTGCGCGATGTCCGCGACCTGACGGAGATGAAATTCCCCGTCTGGTCCAAGGCCGTGTTCGCACAGGGCACGGTGAAGGCTACACTGGGATCGGTGAATGTGCCCATCGTCTGCGCAGGCGCCGCCATCCAGGCCGGCGACGTCATCGTCGCCGATGATGACGGCGTCTGTGTCGTCCCGCGCGCACAGGCCGCCGCCGTCCTGGACAAGGCCCAAGCGCGCGAGGCGGCAGAAGGGGCAAAGCGTACCCGTCTGGGGGCCGGTGAACTGGGCCTGGATATCTATGACATGCGGGGCAAGCTGGCGGCGATGGGGCTGAAATATGTCTGAAAGAGGGGGGCATAACGGTATCCGCTGCATGTGGATGCGCGGCGGCACGTCCAAGGGTGGCTATTTCCTGAAACAGGACCTGCCGGCCGATACGGCGCGGCGCGACGCCCTGCTACTGGCGATCATGGGATCACCGGATGCGCGGCAGATCGACGGCATGGGCGGGGCCGACCCGTTGACCAGCAAGGTGGCGGTTGTCAGCCGGTCGCAGCGGCCGGATATCGACGTGGATTATCTGTTTTTGCAGGTCTTCGTCGATCAGGCCATCGTCACCGACGCCCAGAATTGCGGGAACATCCTGGCCGGTGTCGGGCCGTTCGCCGTCGAACGCGGCCTGGTTGCCGCATCGGGGGACGAGACGCCGGTGCGCATCTTCATGGAAAATACCGGACAGGTGGCGGTCGCCACCGTCGCGACGCCGGGCGGCAAGGTGAACTATCAGGGTGACGCGCGCATCGATGGCGTGCCCGGCAGCCACGCGCCCGTGCCCGTGGAATTCCGCGACACGGCCGGGTCCTCCTGTGGTGCCCTGCTGCCCAGTGGCAATGCCCGTGATGTGATCGACGGGGTGAGTGTCACCCTGATCGACAATGGCATGCCCTGCATCGTGATGAAGGCGGCCGATGTCGGCATCACCGGGTATGAGGATCGCGAGACGCTGGACGCCGATACCGCGCTGAAGGCCCGGATCGAGGCGATCCGCCTGAAGGCCGGCCCCCTGATGAACCTGGGCGATGTGGCGGCCCAGTCGGTGCCCAAGATCATGCTGGTGGCCCCGCCGCGCAACGGGGGGGCCATCTGCGTGCGCAGCTTCATCCCCCACCGCGCCCACGCCACCATCGGGGTCCTGGGCGCGGTCAGTGTGGCCACGGCCTGTCTGGTGCCGGGATCACCCGCCGCCGAGGTGGCGATACTGCCGCCGGGGCCCCGCAAAACCCTGTCGGTGGAACACCCGACGGGGGAGATGAGCTGCGTTCTGGACCTGGATGAGAGCGGGGCGGTACGCACAGCCGCGTTGCTGCGCACGGCACGCAAGCTGATGGACGGGATGGTGTTCCCATGAGCCGAGACGTCCAAAGCTGTACATGTCGCGGACCCGACGGCCCACCCCCGGACATTCTGCTACGGGGAACAATGTGGAGCATTGCCGGCCGGTGTCAGCGCATCAGGTGGGGACCGCCCGCAGGCCGATGACACCGTACACGGCATCCTGAGGATATTGGTTGCCGGCCAGCGGCCGGAGGCCGGTATTGATCCTAAAGCCTGGTAATGGCAGGTGGCAGTGGGCAGGAAAATCCATCCATGTCGATTTAAATCAGGTGCCCATTTACGACGGTCGCCCGTCGCACGCTGTTCAAAGTTCTGCCGTGAACCGTCGGGCAATTGCCGCCACTTCCGTTGTCTTCATCCCGGGCCGGTAGAGAGCGGAGCCCAAACCGAAGCCATCGGCCATCGGGCGCCAATCACCCAGCGTTTCCGGTGTGATGCCCCCCACGGCCAGCACAGGCAGGTCAACAGGCAGCACGGTCCGCTGTGCCGCCAGGAAGCCGGGCGATGCCACCTCCGCCGGGAAGAGCTTCAGCCCCGTGGCCCCGGCGGCGATGGCGACCATCGCCTCCGACGGGGTGAGAAAGCCCGGCAGCGACACCATGCCGGCCGCGACGCTGGCCTTGATGACAGCGGCATCGGCATTGGGCGAGACAATCAGCCGCCCGCCGGCATCGCGTACCGCCGCCACCTGCCCGACCTCAAGCACCGTACCGGCCCCCACCAGCACCCGGTCACCCAGGCGCCGGGCCAGCAATTCGATGCTGCGCAGCGGGTCCGGGGAGTTCAACGGCACCTCGATCATCACGAAACCCGCTTCGACCAGGACATCCCCCACCGCCTCCACCTCATCGGGGGTGATGCCGCGCAGAATGGCGACCAGCGGGCATTCTGCCATTGCCCGGGCCAGGATTTCTTTTGCAGTCATCAAACCATGCTCCAGATAGAACTGATGCCGGCCAGGAATGCAGCCTGGCTGGAAACCGGGTGAACAACGCCGCCCGCCGTCGCGATCGCCGCGGCATAAAGTCGGGCCAGCCCCCCATCGGCCAGCAGATGTACCGGCTGACGGGGCGCCAGCGCCTGTTCGGCCACGTCCCCGCCGATCAGCAGCCCGCTGACCCGTGCGGCAACCTGCGCCGGTTGCCTCAGGCCCAGCAAGGTGGCCGCCCGCTCCCCGAACAGCCGGCCCAGCGGCGCGCCCTTCACTGCCAACGCCAACCCGGCATCAAAATCCGCCCCCGGCTCCACCGGCCCGTCCAGCAGGCCGGACAGCAGACTGTGGCGGCGCAGCAGCGCAAACAGTTCCCCCGTCATCGCGGTGCAAAAGCCGGTCAGCGCCCCACGCGACAAGGTCGCCCATTTGCAATGGGTTCCCGGCTGGCACAGCAGGGCATCGGGCGGCACCAACCCGGCCTGGAGGGCACCCAGAATCTGCACCTCCTCCCCGCGCATCACCTCCGGGCGGGCCGGATCGGCAATCGCGACGCCCGGCACGATGGCCGTGCGTCCCGGTTCGACCCAGTGCAGACGCGATGCAAGGTCGGACAAGGTGACCGGACAGGCAAGATAGGGCACCTCCACCCACCCCCGCGCCGATCCGACCATGCCGGCGGCGATGATGGCCAGGTCGCCGAACCGGTCACGCAAGGCCGCGATCTCCACCGGAAACTGCTCACGTGTCAGGGACAGAACGCCCCTGTCATCGACCTGCGTGGCCAGCAGGGAACCGTCCGTGCCCATGACATGGACGCGCCGGTTCGTCGTTCCCCAGTCGATGCCGAGGAAGGCGGGTTTGCTCATGATGTCAGTGCCTTGAAGGAGTTACCGTTCCGCCAGCCCGCGCCGGGCCGTATCGATGCGATCGGCGCGGCGCATCAGGTCCCAGACGCTACCCCGGGCCGGTCCCGTCCACAGCCGTTCGGCCATGACCAGCATCGGTTCCTCCGCCCGGCTCAGGAAATAATGATCCGTATGCCGTTCCGCCCGGTCCGCCCAGATGGCCAGCGCATAGCCCAGCACCTGGGGCGAGGTGTCGTGGGGATAGCGTTCATAGACCTTTTCCAGGTCGAACAGGCCGTAATTGCTGTTGCGGTTGATGTCTTCCCACGGGGTCACGTACATCGTGTCCTCCGGCGTCAGGATGATGTCGAAACCGTCCTTCTTGATCTGGGCCTCCATCTCCTGGTTCCAGACCTCCACGATGATGTCGCGGTCCGGCAGGGTGGAGGTCTTGTCATCCTTGAAGCCCCACCAGCTCCAGATCATGGTGCGCTTGCCATGGGCCTTCACCACCTGATTGGACTGGTTGATCCAGTCGATGAAGACATCGCCCGGATATTTCAGGCCCATGCGTTTCGTCGCTTCCATCAGTTCCGGGCAGCGTTCCTTGTCCGCGTCATACTGATACTCGTCGCCACCGACATGGAAATAGGGACCGGAGAACCAGGGAATGAATTCACCCAGCAGTCCCTTCAGCCATTCCGCATTCTCCGGCCGGGTGATATCGACGGTCCAGGCCTTGTCCCCGATGGTGGGCGCCGCCTCCCGCAGCCAGTGGGATGAACGCATGGACGGACATTTGAAGCCCAGTTCCGGCTTGTAATCGGTCAGGGCCACGGCATGGGCCGGGATGTCGATCTCCGGCACGATGGTGATGTGGTGTTGGGCCGCCCACGCCTCGATCTGCTTCACATCCTCCCGGCTGTAGGAGGCGCCGGCCGGCGCCAGGCCGGGATAGCGCGGGCTGTCCAGCCGGAAGGCCGGCCAGTCGGTGAAATGCAGATGCAGGGTGTTCAGCTTGTAAAAGCCCATGCGCGCGATCAGGGCCTTGATGCTGTCCATCTGGAAATAGCGCCGTCCCAGATCCAGCATGACAACGCGCCTGCCATAACGGGGATGGTCGTTGCCCACCCCGCGCGGCAGCAGCGCCTTGGCCGGATCGGGTGCCGTCAGCAGCCATTGCAGCAGGGTGCGCCCGCCATAATAGAGCCCCGCCGCGGCCGACGCCTCCACGGTGACCTTCATATCGACCGACAGGCGATAGCCTTCCGCCGCCAGGGGGGCGGATGTGGGGCGCAAAGCCACCTCGCCTTCCCGCGCGGCGCGGCGCACCACCTGCCATGTCCGGCCCGTCACCTTGGCCAGATCCTTGGCCAGCAGGTCCGCCTCCCCCGTCCAGTCGGCGGGGGCGGCGGGGTCGAGTGCCAGGGTGGATGTCGCGGCCAGCGACAGGGTGCCGGTGCCGCCCCGCCATTCCTGCATCAGCGGCAGAAGATGGTCGGCTGACAGCACGGCGCTGGTGGCGGCCACGGGCGGGACCGGGGGCTGTTTCCCCCAGGCCGGAACGCCCGCCAGCAGAGCCGCCGCGAGCAGGATCGACGCCGCCCTCACAGCTTCACCGACAGCATCAGGGTGAACCGGCGGCCATAATCGGTATAGCTCAGGAACTGGTTTTCATAACGGCCATTGGCCTTCACCTTTTCCTTGGTCAGGTTCACACCCGTCGCGGTCACGGCCATGCTCTGTGTCAACTGATAGCCCAGGCGCGCATCGATCTGGTGATAGGGCGCGAAATATTGCGGCTCGCCGGAACCGTTATAAAGCAGCGATCCCAGGAAGTCCGACCGCCAGTTATAGGCAAGCCGGGCCGAGAACGGCCCCTGTTCATAGAAGCCCACCAGATTAGCGGTATCGCTGAGCCCCGGCAGCGCAAAGCTGACATTGGGCTGTGACTTGTCCAGGGTGGCGTTGCTGGTGACGTGGGTATAGTTGGCCTGCACACCAAAGCCCATGTCGAAGGCATAGGTGAAGGAGGCGTTGACCCCCTCGATCGTGGCCTTTTCCGCATTCACCGGTCTTGTGACGATGAAGGTCTGGTAAGCCGGGTTCGCGACGGAGGCTATCACCTCCTCCGCCGTGCCCTGGACGATGAAATTATCCACCTTCTTGCGGAAATAGCCCAGCGCCAGGGCCCCGGTATCGGCGAAATACCACTCGGCCGAGGCATCGAAATTGGTCGACAGGAAGGGCTTCAGGTTCGGGTTGCTGCCCGTGGCATAGCGGGCCACGACAAACGTGCTGCCATAGGAGATCTGGGGTGCCAGATCCTCCAGCGTCGGCCGGGTCATGGTCCGCGACACGGCCCCGCGCAGCACCACGTCCGGATGGACATCCAGCTTGACGTTCAAGGATGGCAGCCAGTTGGTGTAGCTGTTCTTGGCACTGACCTGAGTCAGGTCGTTGCTGGCGAAGGTCTTGTACAGCACGCCCGGATTGTCGCCGGCCTGCACGGCCAGACCGGTCAGAACGCGCATGCGGCCCGTGGAGGTCAATTCCGTGTGGGACATACGCAGGCCCGCCGTGACATTGACGGGCATGTCGGCAATCTCGTCATCCAGCTTCACGCTGGCATAACCGGATGTCACCTTCTCCTTGATCTCGAAACTGTCGCCCGTCTCCACGGCTTTCCAGCTTCGGCCATTGGCGATGAAATCGGCCAGCCCGCCGGCAGAGGCGTTGCGCGTGCGATTGGCCAGGTTGACCGGGTCCGCCATCCAGGCCCGCAAGGCATCGCCATCGATCATGAACATGTCGGCGTTCAGCTTGTCGTTGCCGAACTTGTCGCCACCCCGATAGATGCCCTTGACGATCTTGGCATAGTCGATCACCTGCCCCATGGCATTGGCCTGATACAGGCGCTGGATCGGCAGCGGGGTTTCCCAGTTCTCGTTGGTCTTGCGCGCCTCGACATAGGCGGCACCGATATCAAGCTTCACATTGTCCAGCGCCTGCCAGCTCGTATCCAGCTTGGCCTGTCCCGTGCTGGCATCGATATAGGCGCCGCTGTTCTTGTTGATGCGGGCGCGCAGCAGCCGTTCGTTCGCCTCAGCCACCAGATTGCCGTTCTGGTCGAACCACGGCACACCGCCATCCATATGGACCAGGAAACCGGGCTGGTTCAGGATTTCCAGCGTCTGGCTTTCGTCCAGGCCGCGATTATCGTTACGCGCTGTGGAGTAGGAGGCGTCGAACACCGCCTTGAAGCTGTCGGACGGCTCCCACGCCGCATTGAACCCGCCCAGTTGTGTCGTGGTCGGTCGCTTCTTCTTCGTCAGGTTGAAAGCATAGCCCGACAGGTCATAGCCGATGCCATGGTCGAAGGTGGTGTAGGAACCGTTGGTGTCGATGACGTTGCGGTTGGTGTCCTGCACGGCCCAGAACCAGTTGCTGGCGCTGTTGATCTCCGTCGTCACGTTGAACTTCGAATAAAGATAGTCGAAGCCCAGCGTCAGGTCTTCCGTCGCCTCGAACTGCACCGCCAGGGTGCCGCCGGTACGGCTGCGCTTCTCCTCCACCACGCTGCGGGTCAGGTCCTGCATACGCCAGGCCTCGTCCCGGTCGTCGGAGACATAGGCATAGGCGTCGGCATCGAAGAACAGATTGTGGATCATGCCGCTGTTCTGGACATCATAGGTACGCTGCTTGCGCTCCTGATGCACGAAGGAAGCCAGGATGCCCAGACGGCCATCGTAAAACCGGTTGGACGTGACGAAGGAGATTTGCGGCGTCACATCCCGGCTGTTCTCCTCGTAATTGGCGGAGACATTGCCGGCAAAGGTGAAGCCCTTGAAATCGAAGGGCTTGGCGGTGACGATATCGACCGTGCCACCCACACCACCCTCCGGCACATTGGCGGGCTGGCTCTTATAGACCAGCACATTGCCGATCAGGTCGGATGCCACCGTGTCGAAGCTGAAGGAGCGGCCCGGATTCTCGCTGGCGATGGGGCGGCCGTTGAACAGGACATTGGCGAAGTCAGGGCCCAGCCCGTCGATGCTGATATAACGCCCCTCGCCGCCTGACCGGTCGATGGAAACGCCGGGGATGCGCTGCAGGGCCTCGGCGATATTGGCGTCCGGGAACTTGCCCACATCTTCCGACGAGATGCCGTCGACGATGGCGTCCGACGCGCGCTTCATGTCGATGGCGCTTTTCAGGCTGGCGCGCACGCCGGTGACAATGATCTCTTCCAACACATAGGGTTCATCACCCGCCGCCTGCGCGCCGGCAACAGGTGCCAAGGCCGCCAGCACCAGAACCGACGCCCCGGTCAGCAGCAGGCCGCGCCGCGGAAGATCCGTAAAGAAATGCTCCATCGCTCTACCCCCCGTGCCGGTCAATGCCGGCCGTCTTATGTATCCCGTTCCGGTCTTTCCCGGGATGTCACCCATCAGGAATTACCGGATGTCGGTACGTTACATTTTTGACCGCACAAATCAATCATTTTTGTATCAACACTACGACACAAGATCAGAACCGATAGTCATGGGCCTGGATCACCGTCTGCTCATGCTGGCCGACCAGATCGCGCAGGGACGGGCTGTAATAGTCACGGAAGGGGCCGTGCCGGCTGGTGTTCAGCGGCGGCGCCTGATCCAGGAACAGGGTGGCCAGCGGTCCCGCTTGCGTGGCCAGATCGGCCAGAAGGGCGCGCAACCCGTCGCGCAGGCATTCGGTGGGAATGATGCGCGGCGACGCGGCATCGGCATAAAGGCGGCGATAAAGAAAGCTGTAGAAACCCAGGCCGGAGCCCCGGATATGGGCGATACAGCGGCTGGTCAGGTTCAGCCCGTGCTGCATGAATTCACGCGGAAATGCAGCCTCCAGCGCCTTTATCCGCGACTCGTTTTCATGCAGGGTCACCAGATTGCGGATGGTGCCGTCGAAATCCAGCGCGCCCTTGTCGGAGCAGACCAGGAACAGGGCATTGGGCCGTTCCTGCTGACGCTGAAAGAAGTACCAGGAGACGTAATAGTCCCAGGGATTGCGGACGGTGCCGGCCACGGGCAGGTGACGGAACGCCGCCGGCAGCTCCGCGTAAGGCAGGTGATAACCCGCCCTATGCGCGCCGGGCACGCATTTCAGCAGCAGTTGATTGGCAAAAGTCCCGCCGGACTTGTGCAGATGGAGAAAAATGAATTCAGGGCAGATAATCATGTCGGTATGATATCATCCGATGTAGCGAAACTCCATATGATCCCCATCCATGACCGTAATGATTCGCCAAAATGATCTCCATGCCGCCGCGCTGGCCGCCCTGATCGCCGGCAGGCCGGACAAGGCCGAGGCTTTGCTGCGCCCGGCGCTGGCCTGCGATCCGGCGGATGCCGCCGGCTGGTCGCTGCTGGCCCGCGCCATGGGGGACAGGGGACGGTTCGTGGAGGAACTGGAGATGTGCGGACGGGCCGTGGCGCTGGCCCCGGCCACCGGTGAATATCAGGCGCAACTGGGCAAATGCCATGCACGGCGCATGGACATCGCGGCGGCGGAGCAATGCGCGCGGGCGGCACTGGCCTGTTCGCCCCTGTCCGATCTGGTGCTGGACGCCATTGCCGCCATCCATACAAGGCTGGGCCAGCATGAACAGGCGGCCAAGGTGCTGCGCCGGGCCGCCGATGAGGGGTCGCGCAACCCGGCCGTCCATTTCAACCTGGGCAGCAGCCTGAAATTCACCGGCGATTTCGATGGCGCCCGTGCGGCGCTGGAAACGGCGATCGGTCTGGCCCCGCGTTACATCAAGGCACACGCGGCCCTGACATCGCTGGGCGGCATCAGTGTGGAGCACAACCATCTGGACCGGCTGACGGGCCTGATCACGGCGGTGCCCGATGCCCGCGACCGCATCCATCTGGCCCATGCCGCCGCCAGGGAATGCGAGGCTTTGGGACGCTATGACGAGGCCTTTGCCCATCTGCGCGATGGCAAGGTGGCCCTGCTGAAGACCCTGGGCGCCGATCCGCGGGAGAGTGCCGGGGCACTCACGGCGGTCCTGGTGGCACCCACCCCGGCCATCGTCGGCACATCCCCGGCCAGACCCGTCTTTGTCGTCGGCATGCCCCGGTCGGGCACCACACTGGTCGACCGTATCCTGTCGGGCCATCCCGACCTGACCTCCATCGGGGAGTTCCAGCATTTCGCCCAGTTGCTGCGTCAGGCGACGGGCGTCGCCACCCGTCATCTGGTGGACGGCGCGGTGCTGGAAAAGGTGGCGGCAGGGCGCGTGGACCTTGACGGGATCGGCCATGCCTATGTGGAGAAGGGGCGGCAGCTTGCGGGCGGGGTGGAACGGTTCCTGGACAAGTTCCACCTGAATATCCAGCTTGTCGGCCTGATCGCCGCCGCCCTGCCCCAGGCCCGTTTTGTCTGCCTGATCCGCAATCCGCTGGATAGTGTGGTCAGCAATTACCGCCAGCTTTTCGAATTCGCCACCCCGCTCTACCGCTATTCCCTGGATCTGGCGGCGGCGGCGGAATTCTATACCGGCTTCCGGCAATTGGCGGCGCGCTGGGCGGCCCTGCTGCCCGACCGGTTCGAAATGGTGGAATATGAGGCGCTGGTGGCCGATCCGGAGCCGGGCGTGCGCCGCCTGCTGGATTTCTGCGGCCTGTCCTGGCACCCGGCCTGTGTCCGGATCGAGGAGAACCGCGCCGCCGTCGCCACGGCCAGCGCGGTGCAGGTGCGCCAGCCCATCAACACATCGTCGGTTGGCGGCTGGCGGCGTTACGCGGCCCATCTGGGTCCGGCGCAGGCGGTGCTGGGATCAGCAGCAGCCTGACCGCGCCAGGAACCGCCCCGCCCGTTCCCCCGCCAGCGTCCCGTCGGCCCAGGCCAGGGTGCCGTTCACATAGACAAGGTCGATCCCCGCCGCGATGGCCTTGGGATCGCTGTAGGTCGCCCGGTCGAGGATCACGGCCGGATCGAAAACCGTGATATCGGCGGCCATGCCCGGGGCGATACGGCCCCGGTCACCCAGTTGGAAGGTGGCGGCCGACAGCCCCGTCATCCGGTGCACCGCCTGTTCCAGCGAAAACAGCCCCAGGTCACGGGAATACCGGCCCAGAACGCGCGGGAAGGTGCCCCACAGGCGCGGATGCGGCAAGGGGTCGTTGGGCAACCCGTCGGAACCGACCATGCAGGCCTCATGCGACAGGATGCGCCGCATATCCTCCTCGTGAATCTGGAAATAGCTGGCGCCGCCGGGCATCAGCCGGGTCGCCGCTTCCGCCTGGGTACAGCCCCATTCGATGGCGATGTCCTTCATGGTGCGGCCGGCCATTTCCGGGTGCGGTTCGGACCAGTTGACCAGCACCTCGATCTCCCCATCCGCCAGATCGGCGCGGATGACGGTGGAGCCGGCATTGTAGGGATAGCAATCCATGAACACCGGCTGCGACGCCCGCGCGGCATCGATCAGGCCCAGCGTTTCCGCCGACCGGCCCCAATTGCGCACGCCGGCGCATTTATGGTGGGAGATGACCAGCGGCAGCCTGTCCGCCGCCGTCACGGCAAAGGCCTCGCGCAGGGCATCGGCCACCCCGTCATATTCGTTGCGGATATGGGCGGTATAGACCCCGCCTTCCGCCGCCACCAAATGCGCCAGACAGGTCAGTTCCGCGATATCGGCCGCCGCACCCGGCGCATAGAACACCCCGGAACTGAGGCCCAGGGCGCCGTTGCGCAGGGCGTCGCGCAGCAGGTCGCCCATGGCCCCGCATTCGCGTGCATCGGCCGGCCGGCCCAGATCATCCATGCACATCAGGCGCAGGGCCGAATGGCCGACCAGCGCGCCGACATTGACGCGCGGCACGACGCGTTCCACGGCGGCGCGATAGGCCGCGAAATCCGGATAACGGAAATCGCCGAGAGCCCCCAGCAGGTTGAACGGTTCCTCCACCCCGTCGGCAAAGCACAGCGGGGCGGCAGAGATGCCGCAATTGCCGACGACGACGCTGGTCACCCCCTGGCTGACCTTGGCCACCATGTCGGGATTGGTCAGGCAGGCCAGATCGTCATGGGTATGGACATCGATGAAGCCGGGGGCCACGGCCCGACCGGCCGCGTCGATCTCCTGCGCCGCGCGGACGCCGCGCAGGTCGCCGACGGCCAGGATGCGCCCGCCGCCCACCGCCACATCGGCCGTAAAGCCGGGCGCGCCGGTGCCGTCGATCACGGTGCCGCCGCGCAGCACCAGATCGGGTTGGATATCCGAAGCCACTTTGCGGGCCCTTTCAGAAGAAGGTTTTCAGGCCGCCGGTGACGCGGTAATCGTCATCGACTTCCAGCAGCACGCGCCATTTGTCGAAGGTCGTGCAGGGGTGCGAAATACCCAGCGCCACCATGTCGCCCACGCAAAGCGGCGTCGCCGCCGCCGGCATCTCGGCCAGAACATGGGCATGCTGGTCGCTCAGCTTCGTGATGCGCCAGCCATGGGTGGATTGCGGTGCCGTATGCAGCCCCGGCCGGAACCAGGATTTCAGGCCGGGCAGGTCGATATCATGGGACAGGTCACGCTTGCCCGCCGACAGGACCAGCAGCCCCGGTTCCGGCCGCGACAGAACCCGCGCCCAGACCTCCAGCGCCGGTTCCAGACCCGGTGCCTGCCCCCGTGCCGCCACGTCCCCCAGCAGGCGGCCATAGAAGCCGTCATCATGGGTGATGTAACAGCCGCTGCGCAGGATGGGCACGATGCCGGGCGCCGCAACACCACCGAACAGCCGGGCCACCAGATCGAAATAGGCCGACCCTCCCGCACTCAGCAGGATATGGTCGGGATCGGCAAAGCGCCCGTCGGCACGCAGGATGGTCAGCAGCCCGACCACATTGTCCAGATAGGCATCCACCGCCTGCGGGTCGGGCAGCAGCCCCTCATACCCTTCCACCCCCACCAGACGCAGCCGATCCAGGCGGCGGATCTCGTCGGCCAGGATAAGACCGCCTTCCAGGCTGCGCACGCCGCAGCGGCCGCCCGGAAACCCGACCTCGATCAGCACGCGGGCCGCTGGCGCGTCGGGCCGGGCGGCCATGGCCGCCTGCAACTGCCGCGCCCCCTCCACACTGTCCAGCAGCAGGTGATAGGTGCTGTCGGGCGCCCCGGCGCTCATGGTGGCGAAGGCGGCCAGTTCGGCCGGCCCCAGCACCTCATTGGCGATCAGCACGCGCTGCACGCCGATGGCGTGGCAAAGCGCCAGTTGTTGGATATTGGCAACGGTGATGCCCCAGGCCCCCGCCTGCAACTGCCGCTCGAACAATTGCGGGCACATCGTTGTCTTGCCGTGCGGGGCCAGCTTCATGCCGCTGGCGGCCAGATATTCCTGCATGCGGGCAATGTTGCGGTCCATGGCGGGCCGCTTCAGCACGGCCGCCGGCAGCGGTACATCCCCGGCCAGCACCCGCCAGCCCTGGCCCGCGATCTTGTCCAGCGTGAAACCGGGGGGCAGCGGGGGCAATCCCTTGGTGCCGGGGGGCAGCGGATCGGACAACAGGGGGGCGAGCTTCAGCATGATCAGAACTTTTCCAAGGTCAGTTCGGCCGCCATCACCGGATTGCCCGCCGTCAGGCCGGCATCCACGGGCAGCACCACGCCGGTGATCATGCGCGCATCATCGCCAGCCAGGAACGCAGCGGCCTTGGCGATGTCCGACGGGTCGGGGAAATCGCGCAGCGGGTACCATTTGCGCAAGGATGTGAAAATCTCCGGATTGCGCTCCGCCCGCGCGTTCCATGCCTGGGTGCGCACCGTGCCCGGACAGATGATGTTGGCGCGGATGCCCAGCGGCCCATATTCGATGGCCAGCGAACGGGTATAGGAAATCAACCCCGCCTTGGCGGCGCTATAGGCCGGGTGGCCCAGGGCCGTCATGGCATTGACGGTGCCGATATTGACGATGACGCCGGCGCCGCGCGCCATCATGGCGGGCTTCACCGCCTCCACGCAATGGTACGCCGCCGTCAGGTTGATGCCCAGATCATGCGCCCAGGCCTCTGGCGTCATGTTGACCAGGGCCGTGGCCGCCGCCGCACCGGCATTGTTGATCAGGATGTCGATGGCACCGAACCCATCCACCACGCCGCGCACCGCCGCCAGATCGGTCAGATCGACCGCGGCGACATGCAGCCGTTCGCCGGCATCCATGGCCCCTTTCAGCCGGTCCAGCCCGCCTGCATCCAGGTCCAGGGCCAGCACACGGGCACCGGCATCCAGGAAATGCCGGCACAGCCCGACGCCGATACCGCCGGCCGCCCCGGTGATCATGATGTTTTTCGCCGTAAAATCAGCCATTCGCCCCACCCTCGCGCAGCGTCCGCACCAGCCGATCGACCCAGCCGATCTGCGGCGCCGGCAGCAATCCGAAATTATAGAAGGAGATATCGTCGATGCCCTGGGCCCGCACGGCCGCCACCGTCTCCACCAACTGCGCCTCGCTGCCCATGTCGGGCAAGCCCGGACGCAGGATGACACGCGGCGCCGGCCCCTGCCCCGCCAGCAGGTCCAGGACATGGCGCAGATCCGCCGCCGCATCCGCCGCAGACCCCTGATAGAGGGGCAGTTCCAGCCCGTCGGTGACGGCGTTCAACGCACGCAGGTCGCCACCTTCACGATAGGTGGTGGCGTGGGGGCGCTGGCAGGTGGAGATGACGCGCACCGTCACCGCCGTCCGCACGGCAGCACGGATTTCAGCGCACAGGGCGGTGACGATGCCACAGCGCCATGCGTGGAAAGCCGCCAGCAGGTCTGCATCCACCGCCGCTTCACCCCCCGCCAGCGCCGCATCAATGGCGGCCCTAGCCTGAAGCCGCAGAGCATCGGCATCGATCCCGGCCGCCCTGGCGCCGACCCGGCAATGGTCACAGAAGCAGAGGCCCAGCAATTCTTCCGCTGCTTCCGGCAGCGTGCTTTGCGCAAATTCATGGTGATAGCCATGGGCATAGGTCAGCCAGCCCGGTGTTTCCAGCAGCAGGCTTTCCACATCCAGGCTGTCCGCGATATCGGCGCACAGCGCCACGGCATGGTCGCGCACCAAGGGATGGGCCGGGCACAGGCTGTAGATATAGGCATCGCCCCAGGCATTGCGGACGGTACAGTCCGGATGCATCAGGCCCAGGCGGCTATTGTGGTTCAGCACGGTCCAGGCCCGGATGGGCATTGTCCCGGCCGCACATAATTCGCCCAGCACGTCGCGCGCGCCGGTCACCGCCGCCATCTGCGGCTTCAGCGTGCCATGGCTCACGCGGCCCCGGCTGCGGAAATAGACGGTGCCATCCTCCGGGAAATAGACCCGCGCCACGGGGTCGCGCGGCTGAATGAACTTCCCGGCATGGTATGAGGTGGCAACCGTCAGGTGCATCATGCCGCCACCCTGCATGCGGGCCAGATCATGGACCGGGTCATGCAGGTTCCAGGGATAGGCGTACCAGCCCAGCGACAGGCCCATGGTCAGGCCGGCTCTCGATAGGCGGTGACGTCGATCTCCACCTTGGCATCGACCATCAGGGGGGATTGCACGCAGGACCGCGCCGGCGGGCCATCGGGGAAATAGCTGGCATAGACACGGTTGAAAGCCTGGAAGTCGCGGGCATCGTCCAGCCAGACATTGGCCTTCACCACATCGGCAAGCGTGCAGCCGGCCTTGTCCAGGATGGCGATGACATTGCGCATTGTCTGGTGCGTCTGTGGGACGATGCCACCATCGATGATCTCGCCTTGCGCATCCATGGCCACCTGGCCCGACACGAAGACGAAGCCGCCGGCCCGTGTCGCCTGACAGAAGGGCAGCGCCTGCCCGCCCGTGCCCGTCTTCACCCCGCCGATCCGTTCAATTGCCATGATCACCACCCTCTCCCCGACATCCGCCGTTCCATCGGCCTTTCTCCTTCATCCGCCGAATTGATCGGAACGTCAAACATAAAATGTAGCTTTGATACATTCTTGATCTGAAACCGGTAGTGCATCTTTGAATCCGGGGGCGGAGTCCGGGCAAACGACAGCCGGACGTCCCCACTCCGCGCCCCGGGCAGCGCCAAAAGGGCTACAGAAATTCTTTTTATAATCAACTCACTACCGAAAGGCGTCCTGCCCCTGCGTCGCCTCATCCAAAAATGTCGTTGATTGTTCGACCAAAATGTAACAAACATCCAACGACATCCGAACACAGCAGAATCCGGTGGGACGGTCGATGGGATATCAGGACAATGCGATGCCGGACGATCTGCTGGATCGTATAGAGGCGCTGCTGCCGTCGCTTTCCCGGTCAGAGGCGAAGATCGCGCGAAAGCTGATGGCCGAACCGGAAGAGTTCGTGCGTTCCAGCGTGCGCGCCATCGCGGCCGATATCGGGATCAGCGAGCCGACGGTTGTCCGCTTCTGCCGCACCATCGGCTGCGAAGGCTTCCGCGACCTGAAATACCGCATCATCCAGGATCTGGCCCTGCGTCAGGCCCAGCGTGATGCCCGCCTGCCGGCGGAGGCCGGCGGCACCGGCCCGGCCACCGAACCGCCCACCGGTTTCGACGGTGCCGCCAGCGTGGAATTCGCCCGCCACCTGCATGGCCGCGCGCTGGCCGCCCTGGACGGGGCGATGGCGGGACTGGATATGGAGATGATCGGCCGGGCCGCCGCCGCCCTGGCGCGGGCCCGCAAGGTGCTGATCTATGGCCTGGGCGGCAGTTCCGCCATCCTGGCGCAGGAGATGCACAACCGCCTGTTCCGTCTGGGCATCGCGTCCACCTTCTACACCGACAGCTACATGCAGCGGATGAGTGCCGCGACGCTGGAGGCGGCCGACGCCGCCATCTTCGTCTCCTCCACCGGCCGGCCGCGCGCCTTGCAGGACAGTGTCGAACTGGCCCGCTATTACCGGGCGCAGACGGTGGCCATTACCGACCGCGACAGCCCGCTGGGCCGCGACGCCGATATCTGCCTGCATGTCGACCTGACCCAGTCGGGCGTGCATGAGTTCCAGCCCAATCCGATGCGCTTCGCGCAACTGCTGATGATCGATCTGCTGGCCTATCAGGTTGCCGAAAGCCTGGGGCCCCGTGCCAAGCTGATGCTGCGCCAGACCCGGGCCAGCGTCGCCTCCCTGCACGGGATCGCCCCGCAACAGCCCATCGGCGACTGACCGCCTTATACCAGTTCCCGGTGGTCGGTACCGATCACCGGACCTCAATCGCCGGCGCCCACATCCGTGGGCCTGGCTACGCGCCACGTGGCGCGCGGCGGCCGTCGCCGCCGGACCGGCTCTTGATGTGTCAACCTCATCGAGAGCCGGTCTTACGCGCAATCCCGGAAAACCGGGGCGGACAGAGGGGGAACGCACAGACGGACGAGCAGACCGTCCGGATGGTGCCCTATGCCCGGACGAGAACAAGGGAAACAGGGATGAACACGGAATTGCCGGCCCCCGCCGCCCCGCGCGGCACCATCGCGATCCTGGGGGCCATGTTCTTCATCTTCGGCTTTGTCACCTGGCTGAACGGGCCGCTGATCTCCTTCGTGAAGCTGGCCTTCTCGCTGAGCGATGTCGGCGCCTTCCTGGTGCCGATGGTCTTCTATCTGTCCTATCTGGTGCTGGCCCTGCCCAGTGCCGCCATCCTGCGCCGTACGGGCATGAAGCGGGGCATGGCGCTGGGCCTGGGGGTCATGGCCGTGGGTGCGGTCCTGTTCGGGCAGTTCGCCACCATGCACTGGTTCCCCGGCGCGCTGGCCGGGCTGTTCGTCATCGGCGGCGGGCTGGCGGTTCTGCAGACAGCGGCCAATCCCTATGTCGTGCTGGCCGGCCCGCCGGAAAGTGCCGCCCGGCGCATCGCGGTGATGGGCATCTGCAACAAGGGGGCGGGCATGCTGGCGCCCATTGTCTTCGGCCTTCTGGTCATGCAGGGCGTGGGCGACCTGGCGGCGGAAGTGGCCAATACCGCGCCCGAGGCGCGCACACCGCTTCTGGAAAGCTTCGCGCAGAAGGTCCACGGCCCCTATCTGGCCATGGCCGCGATCCTGGCGCTGCTGGCGCTGGGCGTGTGGCGCTCCTCCCTGCCCGACCTGCAGGCGGCGGAGGACCGCAGCAGCGGCGGCGACTGGCGCGGGCTGCTGGGCTTCCGCCATCTCTGGCTGGGCGCGGTCGCCCTGTTCCTTTATGTCGGCGTGGAGGTGATGGCCGGCGATGCCATCGGCATTTATGGCGAGGCGTTCGGCCTGCCGTTCGAGCAGACGGCCTATTTCACCTCCCTGACGCTGGGCGGCATGATGATGGGCTATGTCGCGGGGCTGGTCCTGATCCCGCGCGTGGTCAGCCAGGAACGTTATCTGGCGCTTTCCGCCCTGTTGGGGGCGGCGGCGGCGGCGGGCGCCTGGGCAACCCACGGCTACGTCTCCGTCGGCTTCGTCGCGGCGCTGGGCTTTGCCAACGCCATGATGTGGCCCGCCATCTTCCCGCTGGCCATCAAGGGGCTGGGTCGGCACACCGGCACGGGTTCCGCCATCCTGGTCATGGCCATTTCCGGTGGTGCCGTCGTCCCGCAATTGTTCGCCCTGCTGAAACAGGTGGCGGATTTCCAGTGGGTGTTCCTGGTTCTGGTGGCACCATCCTACCTGTTCATCTGGTATTTCGCCGTGCGCGGCAGCCGGCCGGTCATACCGTCGGCGTGATCGGAGGAAAGCCCATGTATTTCGACGGGGAATACCGCCTCATCGGCAGCGCCGATCCCGCCTCCGCCCAGGCCGCCGTCGCCGTCATGGGGGAAGAGGCCTGGAGGGTGGAGACGGGGCGCCAGCAGGTCTATCGCGCCCATGCGCAGACCGAGACGGTGGTCCTGATCTTCGATCCGGACATGCGGCACACGGACGCCACCATCCAGCCTTCCTTCGCGCAGTTCCAGCCCCTGCTGGAACCGGTCATGGACATCGTCCGGGATTTCTACGCCCGCAACCCGCGTCCCGGCGCCACGGGTCCCGGCTATTTCCAGCGCATCATCCTGGTGCGGCTGGCGGCGGGGGGTTCCATCGGCTCGCATCGCGACAATGGTGCCTCGCTATCCCGCGCCCACCGCATCCATTTCCCCATCGTCACCGCGCCGGGCGTGGATTTCGCCATCGCCGGGGTGATCCGCCATCTGGCGGCCGGCGAGATCTGGGAGATCAACAACCGCAAGCCCCACGCCGTCCGCAACCAGAGCCGCCAGGCCCGTATCCATGCGATCCTGGACTACGTCCTGCCGGGCGAGATCGTGGAGGACCCCGACGGGCGGCTGGTGGCCTGATACCATTGACATGAAATACCGGCGATGGACTGCCATCCGATGTCTCCCACGCCATCACGGGACAAGACACGCAAGGGGCCCATCCGCGTGAGGAAAAGATCAGTAGTCCGCGATATAGCGGGGGATCGCCAGGCTGCGGCGGCGGCAGGCGGCGATGATAGTGTTCAACAGCAGGCAGGCAATGGTCATGGGGCCGACGCCGCCCGGCACCGGGGTCAAGGCACCCGCCACCTGCCGTGCTTCCTCATACGCGACATCGCCCACCAGCCGGCTGCCGCCGTCGGCGGTCGCCACACGATTGATGCCGACATCGATGACGACAGCACCGGGCTTCACCCAGTCGCCGCGCACCAGTTCCGGGCGGCCGACGGCCACCACGAGGATGTCGGCCTGGCGACAAAGCGCCGGCACGTCGCGCGAGCCCTTATGCGCGATCGTGACCGTGCAGTCGGCCCGCATCAGCAATTGGGCCATGGGCCGGCCCACGATGTTGGACCGGCCCAGCACCACGGCCGACAAACCCGCCATGGCGCGGGCCCCGAGGCAATGACGCAGCAGCATCAGGCAACCCAGCGGCGTGCAGGGCACCAGGCCTTTCTGGCCCGTGGCCAGCAGGCCGGCATTGATGGCGTGGAAGCCATCCACATCCTTGGCCGGGTCGATGGCCGCCAGCACACTGCCACTGTCGATGCCGGGCGGCAGGGGAAGCTGCACCAGGATGCCATCCACCGCGGGATCGCTGTTCAGATCGGCCACCACGCCGAGCAATTCCGTCTGGCTGGTGGAGGCCGGCAATCGCAGGGTGGTGGAGCGCAGGCCCGCTTCCCTTGCCTGTGCCTCCTTGCTGCGGACATAGACTTGGCTGGCGGGGTCCTCCCCCACCAGCACCACCGCCAAGCCGGGCGTCACATCCCAATCCTCCCGCAATTGGGCAACAGCCGCGCTGACCTGCTGGCGCAGGCTCGCGGCATAGGCTTTGCCATTGATGACCGTTGCGGTCATGGCATCCTCACTTTCCGATTTTTGGGACAGGCGGCGCGTCAGGTTTGGGCGTCGTCGGGCCGGAAACCACCGGCCGCCACGCTTATCCACTCCCGTAGATAGGCCGCCAGGCTGCGATCAACGACCAGATCGAAACGCGGCTCATCGCGGGTCTGCATCAGCAACACCGGCACACGGGCCAGCAGGGTCTGGGCGCACCGCCCGGTCGTAAACTGGCGCGGATGCAGGTCCAGGCTGCACCCCTTGGCCAGCAGGGTACGGGCGTTGCCGCCCGACAGGGCGATGACCTCGCGCCCGTCGGTGATGTCGGCCAGCAGATGCGGGATGTCGCCCAGGGCAGCCCCGATCGCCGCCAGGTCCGGCAAGCAGCCTTCCGCCACCATCAGCAGCCATTCCCCCGGACCGGTCCATATCAGGCGCCTGTCGCCCAGCCGGACGGTGTTGGGGGCCAAAGGCAGGTCCAGGCCCAGGGGCGCCAGGGCGGCGGCGGCCCGTGCCGCCTCCACCGCCCGCACCCGCAGCATGGCGGCCGGCAGCGGGCCCAGATGCTCCACCTGCAGCCCGTTGAACCGATGGATGGACGGCCTGGCGCGCCCGACTTTATCCTGTGCATCAGGCATTCAACCGCTCTCCTTCAGGATCATAGAACAGGGGGGAGACAATGCGGGCCTGAAAGGCGCCGGCGGGGGCCAGGACGCGCACCGTCTGGCCCATACGCTCCCGCCCGCCGCGCACCATGGCCAGGGAGATGGGCCGGCCCAGCGTGTCGGAGACACAGGCTGAGGTGACGTGGCCATCCGTGAGCCCGACCGTCCCGTCCGTAAAACGCAGATGGGCGCCGACGGGAATGGGCCGGACCCCGTCCACCGGCTCCAGGCCGACAAAATTCAGACGATCGGCCCGCGCGTTGCTGGAGCGCAGCAGCGAGCGTTTACCCACAAAATCCTTGGCCTTGCGCGAAACGGCGGGGCCCCAGCCCACATCCAGCGGCGTGGTGGTGCCGTCAGTGTCGGCGCCGACATGCAGGTAGCCCTTCTCCGTGCGCAAATCCATCCAGGCGTCAATGCCCACCGGCTGCAAACCCAGGGGGGCCCCTTCCCCCATGATGCGCTGCCACAGGGCGGTGGCCCGCCCGGCCGGCACGTTGATCTCATAAGAGACCTCACCGGTGAAGCTGACCCGGCAGACGCGGGCCGGGATACCGGCGACATGACCATCGCGAAAACTCATGTGAGGAAAGGCGGCGGCACCGATGTCGAAATCCGCCCCCACCCGCTCCAGGATGGCCCGCGCCCGTGGCCCGGTCAGGGTCAGCGTGGCCCAGGCGGTGGTCACCGGCATGGTGACCACGCGCAGGTCGGCCCACTCGCATTGCAGCCACTCCTCCAGCCACTCGGCAATGCGACCGGCATTGCCGCCCGTGGTGCCCACCAGGAAATGATCCGGCCCCAGGCGCGCCACCACGCCATCGTCGATGATGATGCCATTCTCGTTGGTCATCAGACCGTAGCGCAGGCGCCCGGGCTTCAGCGTGGATATGGTGTTGACGTAGATTCGGTCCAGGAACTCGGCTGCATCCGGTCCCTTGACCTCGATCTTGCCCAGGGGCGAGCCCTCGAACAGGCCGGCGGCGGTGCGCACCGCCCGGATCTCGCGATGCATGGCCTGTTCCCGCCCCTCGCCAGGACGCAGGTAGTGGACCGGCCGCTGCCAGCCGCCAAAATCCTCAAACACGGCACCCTGGGCCTGATGCCACTCATGCACAGGCATCTGGCGCCGGGGCCGGAACAGATCGGCACGGTAGGCGCCACGGAAGGCGCCCAGCGTCACCGGCGTGTAGGGTGGGCGAAAGCGGGTGGTGCCGGTCTGCGGGATGGTACGGCCGCATTGTTCCGCCAGGATGGCCAGACCGTTGATGTTGCTGGTCTTCCCCTGGTCCACCGCCATGCCGAGGGTGGTGTAGCGCTTCAGATGCTCCACGGAGCGGAAATTCTCCTGCGCCGCCAGCATGACGTCGCCGGCGGTGACGTCATTCTGGAAGTCCACCCACGCCTTGCCGCCCGGCACCTGCCACAGCGCCTGGATGGCGGTGGAGCCACCGTCGACATCCGTGGTGGGAGGAGGGCCATCCGTCACCGGCAGGCCGCACAGCCGCACAGCCTCGATGCCCGCCGCATAGCCATCGGCCAGACAGTCGGCCAGGGCCAGTTGCCCATTGCCGGCGCCCACACTGCGGCACGCCTGTCCCACTTTGCCCGGCGTGAACATCAGGGCGGCTTCGTCCCATGACAGGCTGCCGCCGGCCTGGCTGTGCAGATGCACAGCGGGGTTCCAGCCACCGGACATGCCCAGCACATCGCACGCCAGCCGGCGGCGTCCGGCAGGCGTGGCGACGGTGACCCCCGTCAAACCGGCCCGACCATGGGTCTTCTCCACCACCCCTTGCCAGATCAGGGGTATGCCTGCCCGTTCCAGCGCGGTGACCCCGGCGTTGCTGCGCCGCGCCCGGCAATCCACCACCGCAGCGATGGCAATGCCGGCCCTGTGCAACGCCAGTGCCTGTTGGTAGGCGGTGTCATTATTGGTGAACACCACGGCGCGCCGGCCGGCGGCCACACCGTACTGCGCAACATAGCGGCGCATGGCCGACAACAGCATGATGCCGGGCCGGTCATTGTCCGGGAACACCAGGGGCCGCTCCAGCGCACCGGTGGCCAGTACCACCCGCCGCGCCCGCACCTGCCACAGGCGCTGGCGCACAGGGCCAGCCGTGACCCGTTCCAGCAGGCTCAGCGCGTTGTGATCATAGTAGCCGGTGGCAGTGGTTCGGGCCAGCAGCGTCACCTCCGGCAGGGAGCCCAGGGCGCGCAACTGCCGCGCCAGCCAGTCCCTGCCCGGCAGGCCATCGACGACAACATCGGTGGTCAACAGGCTGCCACCGAACGCGGCCTCCTGCTCCACCATCATGACGCGCGCCCCGCTGCTCGCAGCGGCCACGGCCGCCGCCAATCCCGCCGGGCCGGAGCCGACCACCAGGACGTCGCAATGGGCATAATGATGTTCGTAGATTTCCGGGTCGGGACCGGCAGGCGCCGTGCCCAGACCGGCGGCCCGGCGCACCGCACCCTCGTACCAATGCCAGCTCGGCCACATGAAGGTCTTGTAATAGAACCCCGAGGGCATGAAACGGCCCAGCAGCCCCATCAGGGCGCCAGCATCATGGCGGGCGGTGGGCCAGCAATTGACGGGCCGGGCCACCAGACCGTCGACCAGTTCGACCTCCGTGGCCTTCAGGTTGGGCACGGATCGCTCGCCGTCACCCACCGTGACGATGGCATTGGGCTCCTCCACCCCGGCGGCCATGAGGCCCCGGGGACGGTGGTATTTAAAGCTGCGCCCCACGACGCGCACGCCGTTGGCCAGCAAGGCAGAGGCCAGGGTATCACCCTGGTAGCCCATATAGGTCCGGCCATCGAAGGTGAAGCGCAGGGGGCGGGACCGGTCGATCAGGCCGCCGGATGGCAATCGGTTGGACTGGCCGGCCATCACGCCACCTCCGGCCGGGCATGGCCCATCGGATAGACCGCCTTGATCTCATGGGTGACGGTATCGCGGAGGAGGTTGAACCATGTACGGCAGCCTGCGGCATGCAGCCAGCGCTCGGCATGCAGGCCACGCGGGTTCTGACGCATGAACAGATAGTCGGCCCAGGCGTCCTCGCTCACCGCTTCGGCGGGGCCGGGGCGAACCACATGGGTCTCACCGCCGCACCGGAACTCGATCTCGTCGCGGGGGCCGCAATGGGGACAGGAAATAAGCAGCATGATGACCTCTAATGCGCGATGCCGGCGGCGGCGGCTTCATCGATCAGGGCGCCGGTTGTGAAGCGCCGCAGGGAGAAGGGGGCGGCGACGGCATGGGGACTGCCGGTCGCGATATGGTGGGCCATCAGCCAGCCGCCGGCCGGGATGGCCTTGAAACCGCCCGTCCCCCAGCCGCAATTGATGAACAGGCCGGGCACGGGGGTTTCGCCCAGGATGGGGCTGCTGTCCTGCACCACGTCAACGATGCCGGCCCATTGCCGCAGCATGCGCAGGCGGCCGAGCGCGGGATATTGTTCCACCGCCGCCCCGGCGACATTCACAGCCGTGGGCAGGTTGCCGCGCTGGCCATAGGAATTGTAGAGATCCAGTGCGCCGCCAAGGACCATCTCCCCCTTGTCGCTCTGGCTGACATAGACGCCGGTGGCAAGCGACAGGATGACCACGTCCAGCAGGGGCTTCACCGGTTCCGACACCATGGCCTGCAGGGCGTAGCTGGTCACCGGCAGGCGGAATCCCGCCATGTCGGCCAGGACAGTGCTGTGACCGGCCACCGACATCACCACACAGTCGGCCTCGATCTCGCCGCGCGTGGTGCCCACTCCCGTCACGCGCCCGTCCGCACCACGGCGGATGGCGTTGACTTCGCAGTTCTGGACAATGTCCACGCCCAGGGCGCTGGCAGCGCGGGCGTAGCCCCAGGCCACCGCATCATGGCGCGCAGTCCCGCCACGCCTCTGGATGAAGCCGCCCCAGACGGGGTAGCGGGCCTGCGGACTGGTGTCGAAGATGGGTGCCAGTCGGGCGATCTCCGCCGGGGTCAGCAGGTCGCTGTCGATGCCGTTGGCCCGGATAGCCCCGGCCCAGCGCTGCACCACCTCAAGCTCGTGCCGGCTGTGCGCCACCGTGACAATGCCGCGCTGGCTCAGCATGATGTTGTAGTTCAGGTCCCGTGACAGCCCCTCGTACAGCTTCAGCGACATTTCGTAGAGGGCGGCACTTTCCGGGTAATAGTAGTTGGAACGGACGATGGTGGTGTTGCGGCCCGTATTGCCGCCGCCGATCCACGCCTTCTCCAGCACCGCCACGTCACGGATTCCATGGTTCTTCGCCAGGTAATAGGCGGTGGCGAGACCGTGGCCGCCGCCGCCGATGACGACGACCTTGTAGCGCTTGCGGGGCGTCGCATCGCGCCATGCCGGCGCCCAATCCCGCGCGCCCAGCCCATGCCGCAGCAAGCCCCAAGCCGAGTAGCTACTCATTCGACTCGCCTCTTTCCATTCCATACAGAACTGTTTTTAAGACGCTAGAACAAACCGGACCGGCTGACAAGGGGCATCATAACGTTTCCACGGCGCGCTATGCACGCAGGCACGGCCGTGTCCCGCCGGTCGGCACGGGCGCGCGAGAGGGCATTGACATCGGATCACAATACAATACTGTACTGGATTATCTGACCTGGACACCGGCTGCCGACCTTGTGCCACGGACGGCGGCAATAAGGATGCGCCGCCACCTGGATGATCGGCGCCACCGGGTCCAGACCTCCATTCAATTCCTGCGGAGTACCCGGCTCATGTCCACGCTTTCCACGTCCGCCCTGATCTTGAAATGCCCCGACCAGCGGGGCATCGTCGCCAATGTCTCCGGCTTCCTGGCCGACCATGGCGCGTCCATCGTGGAGTCCAACCAGTTCAACGACCCGGATACCGACACCTTCTATATGCGGGTAGAATTCCGGCTGGAGGACGGAACGACGGACTTGGCGGGGATCGAGCGGGCCTTCGCAGCCGTGGGGAACCGTTTCGACATGAACTGGACGCTGTTCGACATGACCGTCCGCCCCCGCGTCCTGATCGCCGTCTCCCGCTTCGGCCATTGCCTGTTCGACCTGCTGCACCGGTGGCGATCCGGGCTGCTGCCAGTGGAGGTGGTCGGCGTCGTCTCCAACCATGCCGACATGCGGTCCTTTGTGGAATGGAGCGGCCTGCCCTATCACCATTTGCCGGTCACCGGCAGCAGCAAGGCACAGCAGGAGGGCCAATTCCTGGAACTGGTACGCCAGTCCCGGGCCGATCTGGTGGTGCTCGCCCGCTATATGCAGATTCTGTCACCCGACCTGTGTGCCGCCCTGGCCGGCCGCTGCATCAACATCCACCATTCCTTTCTGCCCAGTTTCAAGGGCGCCAAGCCCTATCATCAAGCGCACATGCGTGGCGTGAAGCTGATCGGCGCCACGGCCCATTACGTGACCACCGACCTGGATGAAGGCCCCATCATCGAACAGGGTGTGGAACGGGTGAACCACAGCCAGACGGCAGAGCGCCTGGTGGAGATCGGCCGCGATATCGAATGCACAGTGCTGGCCCGCGCCGTGCGATGGCATGCGGAGCATCGCATCATTCTGAACGGCCAGAAGACTGTCGTCTTCGCGTGACTGAGGTGACGACGCCCAGGCCTGGCTCCCGTCACTCGCGGAAATGGCCTCCCCCGTTCGCGCGGGGGAGGCAAAGGACCGTTACGCCGCCCTTCCCCGACAAGGCGCTAAATAAGGCTGTCGGGCGGCATCAGGCCTGTCAGGATCTTATAATACAGCGGCAGGGTGGCCGTGCGCTCCGCCCGGGTTTCCTTGATGGCCAGGGCATAGTAACCGACCTGATGGAAATAAAGCACACGGGCGCGTACGCCACTTTCCGCGTCGTCATAACCCAGATTGCGGAAGATGTCGCTGAACAGCTGGATGCGTTCGTCATCCACCTTGCGCAACAGGGCCGCCGCCGTCTTGGAATGGCGTGCCCAATCGCGGACAGCCATATCGAAACTGGGGGAGAAATCCTTTTCTTCGACCCAGATGCGGATGATCGCCTTGAACTGGGCCATACCATCGCCACGGTTGCCCTGGATGGCGGTACGCAGGGCCGTGGTATTGGTATCGCCCCAATAGGTCAGCAGCGCCTGCAACAGGTCTCCCCGGCTTTTGAAATGCCAGTAGAAGCTGCCCCGTGTGACACCGAAATCCTTGGCCAGCCGGTCGACCTTCACCGCCTCGATGCCCCGCGCCATCAGGACCTTCTTGGCCGCCAAAACCCAATCCTCCCGCCCCAACCGTGGCCCTGACGGCGCGCGGCGGGGCCGCTTGGTCACGGAGGTGTCAATCGGATCGGTCTCCGGCATGTCCTTCTTCATCTTATGTCCCAACTGTCCCGCGAATAGACCTTGCCGGACATTGGCAAAGCCACCGGCCATCGTCAACAAACACCCGTGCAGTCGATAAAGACGTGCATCCGCCGCCATTGATTGGCTTGTGGAGCCAGCCGCTACCGGTGACATTCATCGAGCTGCCAGCCTAGCTGCGCACCAGATTCAGTTCAATACTGTATTTTATTGATTCCCCCGACACCCCCACCTATCATTCCGTCCGGCCCAACGCCGAGGGAGGAAAGCATGAGTCTGGTCCTGATCGAGAACGCACGCATCTTTGATGGCTTCAATGAAGAGTGCGCGGAGGGCATGTCCATACTGGTGGAGGGCGAACGCATCCGTGAAATCTCGCCGGGACCGATTGCCGTTCAGGATGCCGTGCGGCTCGACGCAGCCGGCAAAACGCTGATGCCGGGGCTGATCGACCTGCACATCCATGCCTATTTTTCCGACTTCAACGCAAAGGTCGTGGACGGTCGCGACGCCCCCTACCGGACGGCCTATGCCGCAAGAAAGCTCAGCCACGCGCTGGATTGCGGGTTCACCACTGTCCGCGATATCGGCGGCGGCGACTATCCGCTGGCTGCGGCGATCCAGGATGGGCTGATCCGCGGCCCACGCTTCTTCTATGCCGGCAAGGTCCTGTCGATGACCGGGGGGCATGTCGACTACCGTCTGCCCAACGAGAAGCACCATACCCATGGCTATTGCTCTTGCGGCGCGATGAACTGGGGCGGCGTGGTGGTCGACGGCGTCGATGAATGCATCAAGGCCGCCCGCGAAGAACTTCGACGCGGCGCCCATTGCATCAAGATCGTCGCGTCCGGCGGGGTGATGTCGCCCAGCGATCCCATGTGGATGAACCAGTTCCGCGAGGACGAAATCCGGGCGATCGTCAATGAATGCACCGAGCGCCGCACCTATGTGTCGGCCCATTGTCATCCGGTCAGCGCCATCCGCCGGTCGATCGAGTTCGGTGTCCGCTGCATCGAGCATGGGACGCTGATGGATGCCGAGACAGCCCGGTTCGTCGCCGAGCGCGGCGCCTATGTCGTGCCGACCATGGCGGTGATCTTCGCAACGATGGAGGTCGGCGCGAAGCTCGGCATGACGCCCGACAGCATGACCAAGCTCAAGGTCGCGGCGGACTCGGCGATCGAGGGGCTGCAACATATGCGTGATGCGGGGATCAAGATCGGCTTCGGCACCGACCTTCTCGCTTCGACCTATGATCAGCAATGCCGTGAGTTCGAACTGCGCCAACAGGTCTTCACCCCGCTGGAAATGCTGCGCCAGGCCACCTCTATGGGTGCCGAGATATTGATGCAGGAAGGCCAGCTCGGCTGCGTCAAGCCGGGTGCCTATGCGGATCTGATCGTCGTCGATGGCGATCCCCTGCGGGAGATCGGCCTGCTCGCCGCCAATGGCCGCAAGCTCGACCTGATCATGCGCAATGGCGAGATCGTCAAGAACAGCCTGTAAGCGACGCCCGCGGCTTCGCAATAGCGCAGGTCGCCCAAGGGCCTTATGACCTGAACGGACAGTGGACGCACCGGACAGCGCCGCTGTCCGCAACCTTTCCGGTGACTTTGGCGGCCTCCGCGCCCACCGGGCCCGTACCGGCGGAGGAGAACCGTACGGACGTGCATTCTTGCATCAAAATCCTGCGACGTCCGACAAGGGCTCAAACCCAATATCTCTAACCTCCATGCAGCATGGTGCGTCCGATTCCGCTTGACGCATGCATCGAACAAAAAATACAGTACAGCGCTGTATCTAATATGCCGATAAGAAGCCTAACGGCTCGATCACCTGAACAGGGGGATAACAATGGCTGCGGATTTGTTCAAAAGGCGGAAGGCCTTGCTCCTGTGCGGGGCCACCCTGCTGATCGCCACACCGGCGATAGCGCAGAATGTCGATGGGACGCCGGGTTCCGAAGAGAATTTCGAACTCACCGAGATCATCGTCACCGCCCAGAAGCGGTACGAGCGGCTGATCGACACCCCGCAATCGGTGACCGCCGTCACGGCGACGGACCTGGAAAAGCTGGGCGCGACGCAACTTGTCGATTTCGCCAACACCGTGCCGGGGCTGCAAGTCACCGGCCAGGGCGCGGGCCTGGGTGGGATCAGCATGCGCGGTGTCACCACCGGCGTCGATGTCGGCCCCACCGTCGGCATCTATGTCGACGATATTCCCTATGGCTCCAGCACCGTCTATGGCGGCTCCAGCACGTTCGTGACGGATGTCGCCCTTTTCGATCTTGACCGCGTGGAGGTATTGCGGGGGCCGCAAGGCACGCTGTACGGCGCCAGTTCGATGGGCGGCGTGCTCAAATATGTGACCAGCCAGCCTTCGCTGCGCACCTTCGGGGGCAGTGTCCAGGCCGGGGCTTCCGCCACGCGTCACGGCAACGCCAGCTATAACGGCAATGGGGTCGTGAATATACCGATCGTGACCGACAAGGTCGCAGTGCGCGCCAGCGGCTTCCATTCCAGGCCAGGCGGTTATTTCGACAATGCCATGACCGGGGACAGGAATGTCGACGCCACCAGGGTCGATGGCGGGCGTGCGGATATCCTGATCGAGCCGGCCGAGGGCCTCACCATTCGCCTTACCGGCTTCGGCCAGGATATCCGTCGTGACGGCAATGCCTATGCCGATTACACGCTCCAGGGCCAGCCGCTCAACGATCCGCTCCTTCAGTCTCATCCGCTGGTGGAGGGCTTCACCTCCACCTTCCGCGTCTATAGCGGCACGATTTCCTACGATTTCGGCGGCGCCACGCTGACCTCGATCACCGGCTATCAGAAGACCAAGCGCTATCAGCTTGCTGACAATTCAGCGCTTTATGCACCGTTGCTGCAAAGCCTGGGCATACCTGCGATCGCCGTCGGTAATGAGACCACGTATCTTATGCGGAAATTCACCGAGGAGGCGCGGCTGGCATCACCGACGGGTGACCGGTTCGAATGGCAGCTCGGCGGTTTCTATACGCATGAGGACGCGTCGGTGCGATCCGGACTCCCGGCCTACGGCACCGGGCTTGTGGAATTGCCGATCAATCTGGCAAATGCGACCGCGCCCAGCCTCTACCGGGAATATGCGTTTTTCGGCGACCTGACCTGGCATCTCACGGACAGGTTCGACGTGACCGGCGGCATCCGCTGGGCACAGAATGACCAGAAATACGCGCAAAACTCCACCGGCCTGCTTGTGCCCTCGGCCCCGGCGGCGAAATCGGACGAGGGTGTGACCACATATCTCGTCAGCGGACGCTACCGCTTCAACGATAATGTCATGGCCTATGCGAGTTACGCCACCGGCTTCCGCCCCGGAGGCCCGAATATCGCAAAAATCAACCCGACGACCGGCGCGCTGGTGGCGCCGCCGGCCTTCTCTTCCGACACGCTCCGCAGCTACCAGGGCGGCCTGAAGGCGGAAACCTCCGATCGCCGTTTTTCGCTGGACGGGTCTGTCTTCTATATCGACTGGCAGGATATTCAGTTGGCCACGGTTGTGGATGGTGTCTCGGCCATTCAGAACAGCGGCGGCGGTGCCCACATCAAGGGAGCGGAACTGGCATTGACCGCGCGCCCCACCGCTGGGCTGACCCTGAGCGGGGCTTTCGCCTATAATGACGGCGCCCTAGACCGTGCGGACGCGGCACTGGGCGCCAGGAAGGGCGAGCGGCTGCCCAACGCCGCCCGTTTCACGGCCAGCATCAACGCCGATTACGTCTTTCGACAGAGTGATCTTCAGCCCACCATCGGTGCAACATGGCGTTACGCCGGCAAACGTACGGCCAGCTTCGACGCCAATGCCGGCCTGCCGCAATATCGCCTGCCGGCCTATAATCTGACCGATATACGGGCCGGGATCACACTCGGGGAGGTCAATCTGCAGGCCTATGTCCACAACCTGTTCGACAAGCGCGCGCAGTTGAGTGCTGCGACAGCTTTGTCATCACTCGGGGGGCCCGCCCAGGTGACGATCCTCCGGCCCCGCACCATCGGCTTGACGGCAGGCTGGTATTTCTAGACGGGGGAAACCGCCCGCCATCGATCCCACGGCAGAAAGACCGACCAATGAGCGCCAGAATCCAGTTGCCGAAGCCCTCGGGTCCGTACCGCATCGGCGTGATGGACTTCGAACTCACCGACACAAGCCGCGAAGAAACGTTCAGTCCCGGCACAACGCGGCGCATTCCCGTCAGGGCCTGGTACCCGACGGCGGCGGAAGACGGCGTGCCGCGCCCCAATGCAAAGCCGGCGGAACTGCTGCATCAGGTAGCGCCATTTTTCAAATTGATCCCGACCAGCACCGATATCTCCGCCCTGCTGGATGTTTCCACGCATGCTTGGGAGGATGCGCCGCCGCTCATGGGAACACGGCGGCCGGTCCTGATCTTTTCCCATGGGGGCTTCGCCTGCCCGCAAACCAACATCATGCCGGTGGAGCATTTCGCCAGCCACGGTTACGTCGTTCTCTCCATCAGCCATCCTTATGTCGACCAGGCCACCCTTCACGAGAATGGTGATACCATCAAATGCCATCCGTCGCTTCTGGAGGATCTGACGGCAACCGCCGCCAAGCCCAGTTACGTTGCGGCATTCTCCGCACCGGACCCCGCCACGCGGCTGGACGCGATGCTTACCAATTGCCATGAAACGAAGATGGCAACCCAGTTCCGGGTTTGGGCAGGGGATTTTATCCACGTCATCGACCGGCTGCACGCGGCCGATCTGCCGGCCAAGGCAAAAGCGCTGCTCGATATCGTCGATCTTGACCGGCTCGGCACGTTCGGCATGTCCTTCGGCGGGGGCGCGGCGGTATCGGCGGCGCAGCGCGACCCGCGTGTCAGGGCCGGCATCAATCTGGATGGCGGCGTGTGGGACGCCGACATGCTGGACCGCGACTGCCATGCTCCCCTGCTGATCATGCACAGCGATTTGTCGCTGCTGCTGGCGGCCTTCGGTATCACGAACAGCCATCCGCACTCCGAACTCTTTCACGAGCGACTCGCAACCGCCGGAACCCGTGCCGATATCCATCGCGTGGAGGTGAGCGGTGCCACGCACCTCTCCTTCACCGACCTTTGCCTGATCCCGCCCGAACTGCGTGCCGACCCGGTGCTCGCGGCCATGATCGGTCCGATTGACGGCCAGCGCATGGCCAGCATCGTGAATGATTTCTGCCAAGCCTTCCTCGACCATTATCTCAGCCGTGAGGGGGCTGGCCTCGATCCGGCCTTCCGGGCGAACTATCCGGAAGTGTCTGACATCGACCTCGGCCCTGTGCGTGATTGGGCGGCCACGAGCCCGCCCCCTGGCTTCATGTCCTATCGGCATGTGCAGCTCATGAACCGGATTCTGGCCGACGACAAGCTTTCACAGGCCGCCGCGGCCAAGCTCACGCGCCCCTATCTTCTGGCTTATGAGCTGACCGGCGGCCCGGAAGGCCGGCCCGTGTGGTGGCAGATGCGCTTCGACCCAGAGGCAGGTGTGTCCTTCGCCCTGGGCGAACCGCAATCCTCGGCCGACCTCACCCTGACTGGCGACTGGCAGGAAGCTGTCCAGGATCTCGCCGCTCTACGGTACGCAAAGAAGGATGTAACCCTGCGGCTGAAGCCGGTGGGCGACGAGACGCTGATGGCCACGCTGGCCGAGGCCTTTTCGGCGGCGCAAAAGGCGGCTGCAATCCCCACGAGGGAAACAAAATGAAGGAAGTCAAAAGCCTGCCGCCGTCGGGCGGCTTGTCCCGTGCGGCGCGCGAAGCGCTCGACGGGACGCTCGGCGACCGCGTGAGCTATGCGGAGGCGATCCGGTCCCAACATGGAAGCAGCGAAACCCATTTCGCCCCAAGCCTGCCCGACGCGGTGGTTTTCGCCGAGAGCACCGAGGATGTCATCTTCGTTGTCCGGCTGTGCGCGGCGCATGACATCAAACTGACGGCATTCGGCGCCGGCACCTCGATCGAAGGCCAGGCCCTTCCGGTCGCCGGGGGCATTTCTCTGGACATGAGCCGGATGAACCGCGTTCTCGCCGTCAATGCCGAGGATTTCGACGTCACCGTCGAAGCCGGGGTGACGCGGGTGGCGCTCAACAACCATCTTCGCGACCAGGGACTGTTTTTCCCGGTCGATCCCGGTGCCGACGCGACGATCGGCGGCATGGCCTCGACACGCGCGTCAGGCACCAATGCCGTCCGCTATGGAACGATGCGCGAGGCGGTGCTTAGTCTGCGCGTCGTCACGGCGGACGGACGCGATATCCGCACCGCGCGGCGCGCGCGGAAATCGGCCGCGGGTTACGATCTGACCCGCCTGTTCGTCGGGGCCGAAGGCACGCTGGGCATCATCACCGAGGTGACGCTGCGCCTGCATCCCATCCCCGATATCATCGCGTCGGCGGTCTGTGGGTTCGAGACCCTGGACGGGGCCGCAAGGACGGTGATCGAGGCGATACAGCTCGGCGTGCCGCTGGCCCGGGCGGAACTTCTCGACGATGCGCAGATGCGGGCCGTCAATCGCTGGTCGACGCTCGACTATCCCGAGAAGACAACCTTGTTCCTGGAGTTTCACGGGTCACAGGCTGCGGTGGACGAGCAGGTTTCGATGGTCGGGGAGATCGCTGCGGCGAATGGCGGCGGCGCCTTCGCCTGGTCCTCCCAGGCGGAAGAGCGAACGCGCCTGTGGAAGGCCCGTCATGAGGCCTATTACGCAACCCTGGGGCTGCGCCCCGGATCGGTCGGCTGGGCGACCGACGTCTGCGTGCCCATCGGCCGGCTGGCGGACTGCATTTCCCAAACGAAGCGCGATCTCGACGCCGCATCGGTGCCAGCGACCATCTGCGGTCATGTCGGCGACGGCAATTTCCACGTCGTCTTCGCACTCGATCCCGACGCTCCGGCCGAATGGGAAGAAGTCGAGGCGATCAACACCCGCCTGGTTGCGCGGGCGCTGTCGATGGACGGGACCTGTACCGGCGAACATGGCATCGGTCTGGGTAAGCAGGAGGCACTGGTCGACGAACTCGGCGAGGCTGTCGATGTGATGTACCAGATCAAGCGCGCTCTCGATCCACGGGGGATGTTCAATCCCGGCAAGATCTTCAAGTCGAACTGATGACCAGCCAACCCTCAGCCTCCACGAACCCGCCATCTCCGCCGCAGCCATGGCAGCTCTTTTCGTTGCGGCAGCGCTGGAAGATGCTGGCCGTGCTGTTCCTGGTCTCAACCGTCAGCAATGTCGATCGCCAGATCATGACCGTCGCGATCGAACCGATCAAAGCCGAATTCAATGCCACCGACACCCAGATGGGATTGCTGACCGGCGTTGCTTTTGCCTTGTTTTACGCAACGCTCGGCCTGCCGATCGCCCGATGGGCCGACCGCGGCAATCGCAAGCTGATCATCACGATCTCGATCACCTTCTGGAGCCTGATGACCGCGATCTGTGGCGCTGCGCAGAATTTTGTACAGATGTTCTTCGCCCGCCTCGCCGTCGGGGGTGGGGAAGCCGGAGCGTTGCCGACCTCGCAGAGTCTGATCGCCGATTATTTTCCGCCGCAGGAACGGGGCAAGGCCATCGGGATCTTCGCCATGGCGGGAGTGGCAGGCTATGCGGCAGCATTGATTGGCGGGGCGCAGATCGCCAGTCTGTTCGGCTGGCGTGCCATGTTCGTGATCTTCGGCTTGTCCAGTCTGCTGGTTGCGATCATCGCCAGCCGCTGCCTGCTTGAGCCGCGCCACATGTTGCCGCGGGCGCGCACACAGGCTGCCGGCGAGCAACTTCGCCCCTCGATCACGGCGCTGGCCCGCAAGCCCAGTTTTCTGTGGCAGATCACAGGCGGTGGATTCTACGGTATCGTCAGCTACGGCGCGCTGATCTTCGTCGTGTCACACCTCGTGCGCAGTTTCGGTTTGTCGCTGTCCCATGCCGGTGCGGTCTACGGCTCGATATCGGCGGTCACTGCGATCGTCGGTGCGGTTGCTGGCGGATACCTGACCGACCGCCTGGGACGCCGCACTCCGGCGGCGGTACCCTTGCTGACAGGGTTGCTGATGATCGCGGCGCTGCCGGCCTATCTCGTCGCGCTGCTTACCCACGATTTCAACGTCTTTGTCATTGCGGCCTTGATCGGCGGCTGCCTGATCTTCGGCGCGGGCCCTTCCCTTTTCGCCGGCGTCCATATTGTCTGCGGATCGCCGCGCCGGGCGACGGCAATTGCGCTGCTGTATTTCGTGATGAATTCCATCGGCCTGAGCGGCGGGCCGGTACTCACTGGCGTCCTCAGTGACGGTTTCGGCGCACAACTTGGCACTGCGATGGGCTTGCGGATTGCCATGCTGATCGCCTTTGCAGCCCTGCTGCCGGGCGGCATCTGCTTTCTGCTGGCCGGTCGGACAATGAGGGCAGACGCCGAGAGCTGAGCGTCCGGTGCCAATGCTGCGCCGCGAAGAAGCGCTGACATGAGACCGCTGACCTGGGGGACGGCTGCGCTCTGCGGACAAACGACAGCTTGTCTGCACCGCACCTGGGACCCGTGCCGACCTCATCATCCTCGATGACGATCCTGTGGCGGATATCGGGCTGCTCTCCATCACACGGTGCAACTCTGATCTGAAGCCAGGGAACGGGGGAACCGTCAAAAAATCCACTGAACAGAACATGGGGAGATCAAGATGCGAATGCACAAAAAGGCCTTGCTTCTGGCTTATGCCAGCGTCCTACCAATGCAATCCGCGCTCGCACAGGATGTAGCGCAATCCAATCCGACAGATCAGGCGGCCGAATCCCCGGTCATGCTTGAGGAAATTGTCGTCACGGCGCGCAAGCGCGAGGAAAAAATTCTCGACATCCCGGCGACGATCGAAGTCTTTTCATCGAGAGACTTGGCGGCCAAGGGCAATATGACGATCAGCGATCTGTCGTCCAGGCTCCCGAACTTCTTCATCACGTCGCCGCGGGTCAATCGAATTTCGGTGACGATGCGCGGCCTGGGCGTGCCGGGTGTCGGCCTTTACATCGATGGCGTCTACCAGCCCTCGGCCGTGGCCTTCGCCATTCCGCTGTTCGATCTTGAACGGGTCGAGGTACTGAAAGGCCCACAGGGCACACTTTATGGACGCAACGCCTATTCAGGCGCGATCAGCTATGTCACCCGCGCCCCGACGAACCAGGCCGAAGCCGAGGTCAACGCCGAAGTGGGCAACGCTGGGACCAGACGAAGTTCAGCGACCGTTGCCGGACCCATCATCGAAGATCTGGTTACGGCTCGTCTGTCCGGCGCGATCCAGCGGCGCTCAGGCTTTCGCAATTTCAGCGACGGCAGCAATGCCGACCGCGACGACTACGAAGCCTTCACGGGTCGTGTGACGATCACGCCCGCCAGCAATCTTTCGCTCGATCTGAAATATTCCCACCTAAACAAGCTGGGGCCGTCGTTCCTTTATCATCAGGTATCCGACATCAACGACAAGCACGGCCGGCTGCTGTTGACCCCGACATTTGGCGCCCCGGCAGGCGTACTCGCGGGCAGTCGATCGGAAAGCCGGCTGCGCAGCGACAGTTATTCGGGCAAGATCACCTACTCCGCCGACGCGTTTGATGTGGTCGGTACGACAGCCTACAACACCCAGAAATTCAGCGACACCAACGACGCCGACATGGGCCCGTCCGACTTTTTCGCCGTGCGCGGGACAGGCGCCTTGGACGATTTCAGCCAGGAAGTGCGCGCCCAATCGACCGGCGATGGACCGTTCAAGTGGCTGGCGGGGATTTATTACAACCACGGCAAATCCGGAGATTGCGGTTCCTGCGGCAACCTGCTCGGCGGTGTCGCGTTTGGCGGCACATCGATATTCCAAGGCAATCCGACAACCGAATATACGGCCACCGCAGGGTTCACGGATCTGGAATATACGCTGAGTGACCATGTCGTGGTGGGCGGCGGCGTCCGCTACGACGAAATCAAATCGGAACTGCAGCCGCTGGCGAGCCCATCGATCAGCGCCAAATTTCACGGCCTTCAGCCCAAGTTGACAGCGCGCTACCTGTTCAATTCCGAAACGCAGATTTACGCATCCGTCAGCAAGGGATTCACGCAGGGCGGCTTCAACGCCCCGCTGGCCAACACGACCAGTCCGCAGAGGACGTTCCCCAACCAGACGCTGTGGTCGTATGAGACCGGCTTCAAGAGCAGTTTCGACGAGCAACGTGGCAATGTTTCCGTTGCCGTGTTCTATATCGATGCACAATCCTTCAACGCAGCAGCGACCGTCCCGACACCGATCGGACCGCGCGTCGTCACCGTTCCTGTCGGTAAGGTCAGATCCTACGGTGTGGAGGTCGACAGCTCCTATCGCATAACGCCTGAGCTGCTGCTGGAGGCGAACGGCGGCTATAACCCGGTAACGCCGACCGTCCTGTCGCCCAACATCGCACCCGGTATCGGCAATGTTGACGAGCAGTTCCAGCGTGCGCCGAAATGGAGCTATCGCCTCGCCGCCACCTACACCGAACCCGTGTCCGACGTGCTTTCGCTTGAATTCAGTGGCGCGGTCAACGGTGTCGGACCGACCCACTTCTGCGGTGAAGCGGCGGTGTTCGGGCCTTGCCCGACCCGCGATGCCTATAATCTGGTCGATGCCAGCGTATCACTGGTCTGGCCGCGTTATCGGATATCGCTCTTCGCGCGCAACCTGTTTGACAAGACCTACGTCACGGACTGGCTGGCCAAATCCGCCCTGGCCCAGTTCGGCGCGCCGTCGGCCGGGTCGGTCTACGGCGACCCCCGCTATTGGGGCATCCGCGCCAGCGCGAAATTCTGATCGAATTTGACGGCCGGTCTCGGCCGGTCGTCGATTTTCGTGACAGCGACGGCGACCGGCTGAAGCCCTGAAACAGCAATCCAACCGGGAGGGAGCCCATGGATAAACCTATCGATCGCAGATCCGCCTTGTCGACCGGCGCCAGCGCCCTTTTTGCCGCTGCGGCGACGACCCTGCCGGCACGCATGGCCGCCGCCGAACCGGCGGGCCCGGCACCGTCCGCGGCCATGGGCCCCGCCGGTCTTATGGAATCCGCGCCGTCGTTCGATGCCCTGTTTCCGTCAACGCGTTACTTCGAAATCGACTCAAAAATAGCCAACGCACGTTTCGCCGCCTGGGTGACGCTGCCAGCGCAATACAGTGCCGACAACAGCACAAGCTATCCAATCATCTATCAGATGGATGGAAACCTCTTCTTCCCGACGACTGCGCCATTTCATCAGGCGGGACAAGGCGACGCCCTGTCACCCCAACTCCCCTTCATCCTTGTATCCGTGGGCTATTCCAAACCAGAAAGCCATGCATGGGCTTGGCTGCGCATGCGCGACCTGACCCCGCCGGGTGAAGCCGTGCCTGAGATAATACGCCAAACCGTTGAGCCCGCTGTGAAAGCCGGGCGCCTGTCGCAAGACGAAGGTCGTCGCTATCTGGCAATGTTCGCCAGCCAGGCCGCCGATAAGTTCCTCGCCTTTCTCGAACAGGAGCTGCATCCCCAATTGGCAAAGACCTTCCGGATCGATGCGAGCAATATCGGCCTCTGGGGTTATTCCTATGGTGGCTTATTTACAACTTATGTCGCGATCAAACAATCAGCCCTCTTCAAATGCATCGGAGCCGGCAGCCCTGGGATTGTTGAGAAAGATAGCCAGATATTCCAGCTTTACAGGCAGGCCGTCGCTTCGAAACAGGACTATTCGGGGCGTCGGCTGCATGTCACCCTTGGCGTGCGCGAACTGACACAACCGGGCATCTATCAGTGGGTCACCGCCCGCGGCACGAGTGAGCTGCTTGCCCAGACTTCGCTGAATCCCTTGCCCAATTTGCAGGTTTCATCCGAACTCATCGCGCTGGAAACTCACCTGACGGGAGCCTTACCCGCCTGGTTCAGCTTTCTGCGCGCATGCTTTGGACGCAAGCCCTGACAACCCACCAACCGTGGCGGCATCGACGCAACCGCGCCGCCAGGTCAATAGCCACAGGCGGCCCGTCAGGCGGCACGCACCGTCTGGCGGGCTGTCCAGTCGGCCATCAACCCCTCCAGCATCCGCAGCGGAACCGGCCCGAGCGCCAGCAGCGCGTCGTGAAAGCGTCGCAGGTCGAACCCGTCGCCCAGGGCCTCCTCCGCCCGCTGCCGGATTTCGCGGAATTTCAGATTGCCAAGCTGATAGGCCAGGGCTTGGGCCGGCATCGCGACATGGCAATCGACCTCCGCCTCGACGGTGGACCGTGGCATCGACATGTGTTTTTCAAAAAATGCAACGGCCCGCTCACCGCTCCAGCCCAATGCATGCAGCCCCGTATCGACCACCAGCCGCACGGCGCGCCACATCTCCATCTCCAGGCGGCCATAGCGTTTCTCCGGCGTGTCATAAAGGCCCATCTCCGCGCCCAACTGCTCGCAATAAAGCGCCCAGCCCTTCAGGCATGCCGCATAACGATGGGCGCCGTAACGGCGGAACGGCGGCAGGTGCTTCATCTCCTGGGTCAGGGCCATTTGCATGAGATGACCGGGCCAGGCGTCATGCAGAACGATGGGTGCATGTGCATAACGCGGCAGCTTCCCCGGCACGGACGTGATCCACAGCACGCCGGCTGCGCTGCCATCGGCGGGATTGGGCTGGGCATAGGCCGGCGGCATCTTCTCGGAAATCGCCACCGGGATGCTGTTAACGCCAAAGGTGGCACGCGGGAGGCGGCCGAAAAATTCCGGGATGCGGGCGTCGATGCGTTTGCACAGCACCTCCATTTCCGTCCGCAGCATGTCGGCGCTGGTAGCATATTGCGACGGGTCGGCCTGCAATGAGGCACGGTAGCCCGGAAGATCGCCGGGCCAGCCCGCTGCCGCCGCGACCGTCAGCATCCGGGCACTGATCCGGTCCACCTCGGCAAGGCCCAGGGCATGGATCTCCTTGGGCGAGAGTTCAAGCGTCGTCGCCTGCGCCACCAGGAAGCGGTAATGGGCATCTCCGTCGATATCGTCGGTGCAGGCCACGCTGGTCCGCGTCCCCTCGCGCAGTTCTCGCGCCAGGAAGTTGGCATAGGCTTGCAGCGCTGGATAGATCTGGTCATTGATCAGCGCCAGCCCCTGCTCCACCACGGGGGCACGGGCGGCGATGCGCCCCGCCATGCGGCGCAGGGGCAACGCGAACGGATGTTCAGCCACAGGCACGGCCAGGGAGCCGCGTACCTGGGCCACGGCCCGATCGATAACCAGTTGCGGGTAACGAAACCCACGCTCCCGCCCCGCCCGTAACGTCTCACACAGGCCAGCCAGTGCGGCGGGCACAGCGGACAGGCGGGCCAGATAGCGCCGGGCCTCGGGCAGGTTCGACAGAACCGTGGCGCTGGCCCAGCAAGTCAACTTGAAGTCCGGCCCCATCGGATAGAGCGATGGCCGCAAATGCCCGCCGCAGGCCACCAGTTCGCCATAGGCAGCCAGTTCACGGCGCAGCAGCGCATGGGTCGTCCGATCGCCGCTATCCAGGCCCCGTGGATCGATGGCATCCAGTTCCGGCAACACCCGGTCGGCCCAGGCGGCACGGCGCAGATGATCGGCTGGCGCATCGCGCAGCAGCAGATCACCAGCGGCCGGCTGGCCCGCCTGAATGCCGATCAAAGGGAACTCCTCCCGCTGGAATGCCCAGTAGCGGTCGGCGAGTTCGTGCAGCCTCGTGTCGGCCATATCTCATCCTCTTCCGATCAATGGCCGCGATGCCGGCAAGGTGCGCATCGCCCCCGTGATGACGCAAGCGTATGGCAACACTCCATACAGTGCAATATGGTATTGTTTAGTCATTTGGAGATGGAGATATGCGAAAGCTATATCGTCACGAAAACAGGATATCGGCCACGAGAATAGCCGTTCCAGGCGCGTCAATTGGGAAT
>NZ_JAGOGJ010000136.1 GCF_017996735.1 Niveispirillum sp. | reverse complement strand
GCTTGGCGGAACCCATCTGGGCCAGCGGTCATCCGCCGCTCAAACAGGCCGGACACATGAACGCATTCGACCCAGACAAATTCTTTCGCCTAGCCCTTGTTCAGCAGGGGCCGTCCACACATGGTATAAGTGTGTGATCGGTTCAACCGAACAGCTTCACCACGCTTTGCAGCGTCTGATAGACCCCGAAGGCGATGGGGATGCCGACGGCCAGCCAGGCCAGCACCACCTTGGCGTCCAGCCCGCCGCTGCCCACGCCCGCGCTTCCGATCTGACCATTGCCGGTATTCACCACCGGCGCGGCCGCATCCTCGTCCTTCATGAACCATTTGCGATCGACGGGGGTGATCAGGGCGTTGGCGATGAAACCCAGCACCAGGAAGCCGGCCAGAATATACATGGTGTAGTCATAGACCTGGGCGCGCGGCACGCCTGCCGCGATCTGCGCCTCGCGGATATAGTTCACGACGACGGGACCCAGGATGCCGGCCGTGGACCAGGCCGTCAGCAGGCGGCCATGAATGGCGCCCACGAACTTCGTCCCGAACATGTCCGCCAGATAGGCCGGCACGGTGGCGAAACCGCCGCCATACATGGACAGGATGATGCCGAAGGCCACCACGAACCCGATCTTCGACCCCATATGTGCCAGGGACGGGGCCGAGGCGTACAGCACGATACCCAAAGCGAAGAAGGTGAAATAGGTCATCTTCCGGCCCATCTTGTCCGACAGGGAGGCCCAGAAAAACCGGCCCACAATGTTGAACAGGGACAGAAGGCCCGTGAACCCGGCGGCGACGCCGGCGATCATCTTTTTCTGATCGGGGTTCAGGTCGGAGAAGCCCAGTTCCGGCTGCCCGAACAGGGCGCCGCCGAAAATCTCCTGCAACATGGGCGAGGCCATGCCCAGCACGCCGATGCCGGCGGAAACGTTGAGGCACAGCACAGCCCAGATCAGCCAGAACTGCCTGGTCTTGTGCGCATCCTTCACATGCACATTGCCATGCGCGATCATCGGCTTGGCGCTGGGCGGCGGTGCCGTCCAACCCTTGGGCGCCCAACCCTGCGGCGGGATGCGGTAGCCGAAGGCGCCGGCCATCATGAAGACAAAATAGATCACGGCCAGGACGACAAACGTCTCCCACACGCCGACGGATGTTTCGGTCTTGAAGCCGTTCATCAGCATGTTGGCGAGCGGCGATCCGATCATGGCGCCGCCGCCGAACCCCATGATGGCCATGCCGGTCGCCATGCCGCGCCGGTCGGGGAACCATTTCACCAGGGTGGAGACGGGCGAGATATAGCCCAGGCCCAACCCGATACCGCCGATGACGCCGGAGCCCAGCCACATCAGCCACAATTGGTGTGTATAGACGCCGATGGCGGAGATCAGCAGCCCGCCGCACCAGCAGATGGCGGCAACGAACCCGGCCTTGCGCGGGCCTTCGCGTTCCAGCCATCCGCCCCAGATGGCGGCACTGGACCCCAGCAGGACAAAGAACAGGGTGTACATCCAGCCCAGATCCGCGACCTTCCAGTCGCAGGATGTGGTGAACAGGGCATTCAGCAACCCGGCATCGGCGGGGCAAGCCACCGGTGCGGTAATGCCGATCGACTGGCTGAGCGGCAGCCAGAAAACGCTGAAACCATAGGCCATGCCGATGCAAAGATGGATGGCGAGTGCCGCTGGCGGTACCAGCCAGCGATTGAAGCCCGCATGCGCGATGATGCGTTCACGGTCAAGAAGGCCGGGCTGTCCAATGCCCTGACCCTGGGTTTGATCTGCCGCTACCATGCCCTTGTTTCCTCCTGTTCGTTCGCCCCTGTAAGGCGGAAGTTGGATGGACGCGAAATGCCGGTGCTTCTTGATGGCGCCGGTCTGTTGTGTGGGAACAAAAACCTCCATTCCGGGACGCGGATGCGTTCCCGGTCATCAGAACTCCTGAAGGGTGCCAATGGTCAGGGCGTGCCCTGATGTGGTTCGAGAGAACTCCCTATGGCTTGGGTTTAAGGCTCTCCAACGCCTGGACGACGATGGGGCTCAAGCCCTCGCCGCCCTTATCGAGATGGTCGAAAATGCCGGCCCGCATGCGCGGGTCCCAGAAGCTTTTGATATGATCGGCGACACCCTTCGCGCCGTCCGGGCCCTGGCTGGCGAAGAAGGCGCCGATCTGGTTGGCCATCATGACCAGCTTGTCAGGCGACACGGGTCTGCTCCTCATTGATCAGGATGCGGTCGGGGTGGCAAAAAACCTCGAACCCGTCGGAACGGGCGACGGCCACCAGGGTCATGCCGGCATCGTCGGCCAGTTTCACGGCCAGCGTGGACGGGGCGGAAATGGCGGCCAGGATGGGGGCGCCGGCCATCGCCGCCTTCTGCACCAGTTCCACCGACACCCGGCTGGTCATCAGGATGGCGCCTTGCCCGGCATCAAGGCCGCTGCGGGCCAACGCGCCCACCAGCTTGTCCAGCGCATTATGGCGGCCCACATCTTCCCGCACGGTGACGCTGCCATCCGGCGCCAGGAAGGCGGCGGCATGGGCTGCGCGGGTCAGATGGCCCAGCCCCTGTTGTTGCGACATCGCATCAAGACCCTGGGCCAGGGCAAGCGGTGTCAGGGGGCGGCCGGGTCCCACGGGCCGGGCCGGTTTCACTGCTTCCGACAGGCTTTCCACCCCGCACAGGCCGCAACCGGCGGGACCGGTCAGGCGGCGGCGGCGGGTGGTCAGTGCCGCGCGCGGGCGCTGGGACAACCAGAGCCGGACCACCCAGCCCAGGTCGGTTTCCACCAGTTCCAGGTCGTCCACCTCGTCCGGCGTTTCGATGATGCCCTCGGTCAGGCTGAACCCAATGGCGAAATCCTCCAGATCGGCGGGGCTGGCCATCATCACGGCGTAGGTGGCGCCGTCATGCACGATGGCGACGGGCACCTCGTCGGCCACAATGCGGGTGCCGGCCTGCATCGTGCCGTCGCGCCAGGCCAGCCGATGGAGGGGTTTCGCGGGCTGGCTCATTCGGCGGCCTCGACCGCGTGGCCCTCGATCCGGCGGGACTGTTTGGCCTGCGCCTCATACTCCTGCTGCCACTGGGTGGGGCCGTTGGAATGGCTGACCTGGACAGCAGTCACCTTATATTCCGGGCAGTTGGTGGCCCAGTCGGAATAGTCGGTGGTGATGACGTTGGCCTGCGTGTCCGGGTGGTGGAAGGTGGTGTAGACCACGCCGGGCGCCACCCGGTCGGTGATCAGGGCGCGCAGGGAGGTTTCGCCCGCCCGGCTTTGCAGCTTCACCCAGTCCCCATCGCTGATGCCCCTGTTCTCCGCGTCGTGCGGATGGATTTCCAGCCGGTCCTCCTCATGCCAGACAACATTGGCGGTGCGGCGGGTCTGGGCGCCGACATTGTACTGCGACAGGATACGGCCCGTGGTCAGCAGCAGCGGGAAACGCGCTCCGGTGCGTTCCTCCGTCGGGATATACTCGGTGATGACAAACTTGCCCTTGCCGCGCACGAAACCATCGATATGCATCACGGGCGTGCCCAGGGGGGCCTTGTCGTTGCAGGGCCATTGGATGGAGCCCATCTCCTCCAGCCGTTGATAAGACACGCCCTTGAAGCTGGGGGTGACCCTGGCGATTTCATCCATGATCTGGCTGGGATGGGCGTAATCCATCTCAAAGCCCATGGCTTTGGCCAGCAGCAGTGTCACCTCCCAGTCGGCATAGCCATTCTTGGGCGCCATGACCCGGCGCACCCGCTGGATGCGGCGTTCGGCATTGGTAAAGGTGCCATCCTTTTCCAGGAAGGTGCAGCCGGGAAGGAAGACATGGGCGTAGTTCGCCGTCTCATTCAGGAACAGGTCCTGCACGATGACGCAGTCCATGGCGGCCAGACCGGCGGCGACATGGTGGGTGTTGGGGTCGGACTGAAGGATATCCTCCCCCTGCACATACAGGCCTTTGAAGGTGCCGTCGACGGCGGCGTCCAGCATGTTGGGGATACGCAGGCCCGGTTCGCCCGACAGGGGCACGCCCCACAATTCCTCAAACATCTGCCTTGTGGCATCGTCGGAGACGTGGCGATAACCGGAGAATTCATGCGGGAAGGAACCCATGTCACAGGACCCCTGGACATTGTTCTGCCCGCGCAGCGGGTTCACGCCCACGCCGGGCCGGCCGATATTGCCCGTGGCCATGGCCAGATTGGCGATGGCCATGACGGTCGTCGTGCCCTGGGAATGCTCGGTCACACCCAGGCCGTAATAGATGGCGCCATTGCCGCCGGTGGCGAACAGGCGGGCGGCGTGGCGGATGGCATCCGGCTCCACGCCCGCCATGGCCCCCACAATCTCCGGGCTGTTGCGCGGTTCGGAGACGAAGGCGGCCCATTCCTGGAACTCCGCCCAGTCGCAGCGCTCGCGCACAAATTCCTCATCCACCAGCCCTTCGGTCACAATGACATGGGCCAATGATGTGACGATGGCGACATTGGTGCCGGGCAACAGCGGCAGATGCACCTCCGCCTTGATATGGGCCGACTTCACCAGATCGATGCGACGCGGATCGATGACGATCAGCTTTGCCCCCTGGCGCAGCCGCTTTTTCAGGCGGGAGGCAAAGACCGGGTGCCCGTCAGTGGGATTGGCACCGATGACGATGACGACATCGGTATGCTCGACGCTGTCGAAATCCTGGGTCCCGGCAGAGGTGCCGAAGGTGGTCTTCAGGCCATAGCCGGTGGGGGAGTGGCAGACGCGGGCGCAGGTATCGACATTGTTCGTGCCGAAGCCGGCGCGGATCAGCTTCTGCACCAGGAAGGTTTCTTCGTTGGTGCAGCGGGAAGAGGTGATGCCGCCGATAGAGTCCTTGCCATATCTGGCCTGGATGGCTTTCAGCTTGTTGGCCGTAAACCCGATCGCCTCTTCCCAGCCGACCTCGCGCCAGGGCTGGTCGATGCTGTCACGGATCATGGGCGACAGGATACGTTCCTTGTGGGTGGCATAACCCCAGGCAAAACGTCCCTTCACGCAGGAATGACCCCGGTTGGCCTTGCCATCCTTATAGGGGACCATGCGCACCAGCTCGTCGCCGCGCATCTCCGCCTTGAAGGCACAGCCCACGCCGCAATAGGCGCAGGTGGTGACGACGGAATGTTCCGGCTGCCCGATCTCGATGACCGACTTTTCCTGAAGCGTCGCGGTGGGGCAGGCCTGGACGCAGGCACCGCAGGACACGCAGTCGCTGTCCAGAAAGGCGTCATGCTGGCCGGGCGACACCCGGCTGTCAAAGCCCCGCCCCTCGATGGTCAGCGCAAACGTCCCCTGCACCTCCTCACACGCCCGCACACAGCGGGAACAGACGATGCATTTGGCGGGGTCGTAGGTGAAATAGGGGTTGCTTTCATCCTTCGGCATCGCCAGCGGGCTGTCGGGTTTGAAATGATTGGCCCCGTCCATGCCATAGCGCACCTCCCGCAGGCCCACGGCCCCGGCCATGTCCTGCAATTCGCAGTCGCCGTTGGCCGCACAGGTCAGGCAATCCAGCGGATGGTCGGAGATGTATAGCTCCATCACCCCTTTGCGCAGTTGCTTCAGGCGCTGCGTCTGCGTCTTCACGTTCAGGCCGGGGGCCACGGGCGTGGTGCAGGAAGCGGGCGTACCCGGCCGCCCCTCAATCTCCACCAGGCACAGGCGGCAGGACCCGAAGGCGTCAACCATGTCGGTGGCGCAGAGCTTGGGGATCTTTGTCCCCATCTCCATCGCCGCCCGCATGATGGAGGTGCCCTCTGGCACGGTGATCGACTGCCCGTCTATGGTGAGGGTCACCAGCTTTTCCGACTTTGACGCCGGCGTGCCGAAATCGGTTTCGTGGATGAGGGTCATCGTGCCCGCTCCTGATGCAGGGGGGTGATTGGGGCGGCACCCAGGGGAGCCGGCAGATTCAAAGAGATGGAAGTCAGCCCAAAGGCAGAAGCCGCAGACGGGATCGTTTGGGATCGATCGTCAACAAGGCACCAGCGGCCAGATCGTCCGCGACTTGCAACAGGGCAGTGACCAGAATGGACGCCATGGCTTCCGGTGTGATCTCGTCGCTGCGAATTTGCACGACGCTGGGCCGCATACCCCTTGTCGCGGCCAGAATGGCGCTGAAATCCAGATCGTGGGTCAGCACAATCATGGTGTTCGCGGCGGCATAGTCCATGATCTGCCGGTCGGGTGCATGCGGCGACCCGATATCCATCCAATGCACCGCCGAAATTCCCGCTGCCGCCAGGACATCCACCCAGCGCGGCGACAGGTTCATGTCGATCAGCAGCCTCATGCCGAGGCCAGAATGATCTCGCGCTCTTCCGACCGCCACGCCGCGTAGCGAAGGGCCTGCAGGATGTCCTCACGCTCCAGGTACGGGTAGTCGCCCAGAAGATCGTCGATACCGCGTCCGGCGCCCACCTGCCCGACCAGCATACCGACCGTGACGCGAAGGCCCCGGATACAGGGCTTGCCACCCATGATGCCGGGGTCCTGGGTAATGCGGTCAAGCTGGGGCATGGTGTTCCCTTTCGCGCGCTGGCGATGGGGGCATCATAGCCGGAAATGGCGGTGTGTCCAACCATCCCCGCCCCCCTATTCCGCCGCCACGGGCAGTTGCCCGCGCCGGAAATCTTCGGGGAAATGCTGAAGGGCGCTCAGCACCGGGTAGGGGGTGAAGCCGCCCAGCGCGCAGAGCGAGCCGAATTTCATGGTCTGGCAGAGGTCTTCCACCAGGGCGATGTTGGCTTCCACCTCGATCCCGGCGCGGATACGGTCGATAACCTCCGCCCCGCGGGTGGAGCCGATGCGGCAGGGGGTGCATTTGCCGCAACTCTCGATGGCGCAGAATTCCATGGCGAAGCGGGCCTGGGCCGACAGGTCGACGCTGTCATCAAAGACCACGATGCCGCCATGGCCGATCAGGCCGCCGCGCGCCGTGAAGGCCTCATAATCATATTGCGTGTCGAACAGCGAGGGCGGGAAATAGGCACCCAGCGGGCCGCCGCATTGCACCGCTTTCACGGGCCGCCCCGTCAGGGTGCCGCCGCCGACCTCGTTCACGATCTCGCCCAACGTGATGCCGAACGCGTCTTCGAACAGGCCGCCGAACTTCACATTGCCCGCGATCTGGATCGGCATGGTGCCGCGCGAACGCCCCATGCCGTAATCGGCATAGGCCTGGGCGCCATTGGCCAGGATGGTAGGCACCGTCGCCAGCGACAGCAGGTTGTTCACGACCGTCGGCCGGCCGAACAGGCCTTTGATGGCGGGCAGGGGCGGCTTGGCCCGGACCACGCCACGCTTGCCCTCCAGGCTTTCCAGCAGGGCCGTTTCCTCTCCACAGACATAGGCGCCGGCGCCCACGCGCAGTTCGATGTCGAAACCGAAATCCGTGCCCAGGATGGAAGGGCCCAGCAGCCCCGCCTTGCGTGCCACATAAAGGGCGCGGGTGAAAATATGGTTGGCGTGCGGATATTCCGACCGGGAATAGACATAGCCCTTGTCCGCCCCCACGCCATAACCGGCGATCACCATGCCCTCGATCAGGGCCAGCGGGTCGCCTTCCAGCATCATACGGTCGGCGAAGGTGCCACTGTCGCCTTCATCGGCGTTGCAGACGATATAGCGACGGTCGGCAGGGGCGGCGGCGACGGTGCGCCACTTGATACCGGTGGGAAAACCCGCCCCGCCGCGCCCGCGCAGACCGGATCTCACCACCTCCTCGATGGTGTTGGACGGGCCCAGGTCCAGGGCGCGGGCAATGCCCTTGAACCCGCCATGCGCCCGGTAATCCTCCACCGACAGCGGATCGATGATGCCGCAACGGGCGAAGGTCAGGCGGTTCTGACGGGCCAGCCAGGGGATTTGCGCCGTCGGCCCCAGGCACAGCGGATGCGCCGCCCCCGTCAGGAACCCGGCCGCGAACAGGCCCGGCACGTCGGCCGGTGTGACGGGACCATAGGCGATGCGGCCGGCGGGCGTTTCCACCTCCACCAGCGGTTCCAGCCAGAACAGCCCGCGTGAGCCGGTGCGCACGATGGTGACGCCGTCGCCACCCTGCGCCGCGACGGCCTTTGCCACCTTTTCGGCGCCCACGGCCAGGGCCGCCACATCCTGGGGAATGAAGATCCGGGTCATGACCAGCGCACCTCATCCACCGCCGCCGCCAGTTTGGCCCCGTCCAGGCGGCCTGCCGGCTCACCATCGATCAGGGCGGCGGGCGCGCAGGCGCATAGGCCCAGGCAATAGATGGCCTCCACCGTCACCGTCCCATCCGCCGTCGTCTCGCCCCAGCCGATGCCCAGCCGTTCCAGCAGGGCGGTTGCGGTCTTCTCCGCGCCCAGGGACTGGCACGCTTCCGCCCGGCAGACCTTGATGACGTGGCGGCCCGCCGGTTCATGACGGAAATCATGGTAGAAGGTCACGACACCATGGATTTCGGCACGCGACAGGTTCAACGCGTCGGCCAGCATCGGCACGGCGTCGTCGGGGATATGGCCAAACGCCGTCTGCAGCGCGTGCAGGATCGGGAGGGTTGGACCCTCCAGATGCAGATGCCGATGAATGATATCGGCGGCGTGGCGCGCGTCCCAAGGCAAAGGGGGGGTCATTGGGAACTCCAGCGGGCAATCACGCATGCAGGTTTCGCCCAAACGCCCCCATGATCAATGGGATTGTTTTGTTGAGCGATTGCACATCCTGATCGAACCGTTCGCACCCGCACATATTCCCCGGGGACCGACAGCGTCCAAATGCATGGTAGGGCTGGCATTTCGCCATGGGCGGCAGGCTTTGGAAGCCCATATCCTTGTCGCCGTGAACCTTTCCGACATGAGAGCCAGGTTACTGGAATGAGCCGTTTCTGGAGCCCCATCGTCCACACCCTCAGCCCCTATGTGGCGGGGGAACAGCCCCAGATTTCCGGGCTGGTGAAGCTGAACACCAACGAAAGCCCCTATGGCCCGTCGCCCCACGCCATCGCCGCCATTGCGGCGGCCAATGGCGATGCGCTGCGCCTGTATCCCGAACCCACGGGCATCCATCTTCGCAAGGCGGTGGCACAGACCTATGGGCTGGATGCGGGGGAAGTCTTCGTCGGCAACGGTTCGGATGAGGTGCTGGCCCATGTGTTCCAGGGCCTGCTGAACCATGAAGCGCCGCTGCTGTACCCGGACATCACCTACAGCTTCTATCCCACATATTGCCGGCTGTACGGCATCAAGTCGGTGCTGGTGCCGCTGGATGAGCGGTTTGAGATCCGGCTGGAGGATTACCGGCAGCCCTGTGGCGCCATCATCCTGGCCAATCCCAACGCGCCGACCGGCATTGCCAAGCCGCTGGACTGGATAGAGGCGCTGGTCGCCGACCATCCCGATCAGGTGGTGGTGATTGACGAGGCCTATGTGGATTTCGGGGCGGAGACGGCCATCCCGCTGGTGAAGAAATACCCCAACCTGCTGGTGGTCCATACACTGTCCAAGTCGCGCGGTCTGGCCGGTTTGCGCGTCGGCTTCGCCGTGGGGCAGCGGCACCTGATCGACGCGCTGGAACGGGTGAAGGACAGTTTCAATTCCTATCCGCTGGACCGGCTGGCCCAGGCCGGTGCGCTGGCCGCGTGGCAGGATCAGGAATGGTTCAAAACGCACCGCGACATGATCATCGCCACGCGCGACCGGCTGACCGGGGCCTTGCGCGCGCTGGGGTTCGAGGTGCTGCCATCATCGGCCAATTTCGTCTTTGCCTGTCATCCGGGTCACAAGGGTGGCGAACTGGCGGCGGCGCTGCGGGCCAAGGCCATCCTGGTCCGGCATTTCAACAAGGACCGGATCAGCGACTTCCTGCGCATCAGCATCGGGACCGATGCGGAGACGGACAAGCTGTTGACGGCGCTGGGGGAGATTCTGGGGCGTTGAGCCCTCACCCTCCCAAACGCTGACCCGTTCGGGCCCCTCCCTCTCCCGCAAGCGGGCGAGGGGCGAACCACAAGGCCTGATGCTAAGGTTTGCCCCTCGCCCACGTCAGTGGGAGAGGGAGGGGCCCATCGCTGCTAAGCGATGGGAGGGTGAGGGAGCATCCCCTGCTTGGCCGACAATTTCCGGGCCGCTGCGATCATGGCGGCGGCCATGGGGGAATGGGGCTGACGGTCCATCATCACCAGCCCGATCGTATGTTCGATCACCGGGTCGACCAGCGGGATGGCCTCCAGTTCCGCTGGCAGGCCCAAGGCCTCCATCAGGACGGTCGGCATGATGCTGGTCCACCGGCCCGTGCGCACATGGGCGGCAAGGGCCGTCATGGAATTGCTCTCCACCGCCACCTCGGCCTTCACGCCCACCTGATGCAGGGCCCGGTCGATGATGCGGCGGTTCTGCATGTCGGGCGACAGAAGGCACAGCGGCACGTCCTGCAATTCCGACCAATGCACCTCATCGCGGCCGGAAAAATCGCTGGCGGGTCCGGTGATCAGGTGATAGCGCTCCCGGTAGAGGGGGATCTGGATCAAGTTTCCCACCGGTTCATTGTCCAGATAGGTCAGGCCCGCATCGATGGCCAGATTTTCGACCTGTTCGATGATCTTCTGAGAGTTCGACGCCAGGATCAGGAAATCCACGCCGGGGTGTTTGTCGATTACGGCAATGGTCAGTTTCGGCACCATGGCCAGTGCGGTCGGCACGGCGGCCAGCCGGAAATGGCCGCAGACGGTCTTACGCAGCGCCTCGATATCCTGCCGCATGGATCGCCAGTCGCCGACCAGCCGGCGCGACCATTCCAGCAGCCTTTCACCTTCAGCCGTGAAACCCTGGAACCGCGATCCGCGCACCACCAGCGGCACACCCAGCATCTCCTCAAGCTGTTTTACGCCGGCGGACAGGGTGGGCTGCGACACCCCGGCCTCTTCCGCCGCCCGGCCGAAATGGCGGGCGCGGGCCAGCGCCAGGAACAATTCCAGCTTGTCGATCATGGCGCTGCCTTTCCCGTCTTGTGCTGCATGTCGGCATGGATCGGCGGGCTTTGCAAGGGCAGGGGGCCGAAACGGGCCAGCAATTGCGGGAAGATGTCCCACATTGGCAGGGGCCTTGCCCCTGCGGTGGGCAGCATGCCGTCGGCCAGGTCCAACCCGTCCAGACGGTCGAGAAGGGTGGCATCACGGGTCAGGATATGCAGGGGCACGCGCTGTCCCTGGCCGGCGGAAATCCAGTCCAGCGCCGGGTGGTCGCCCAGGATGATGACCAGCGCGTCGCCCGGCACTTCCCGCGCCAGCCAGTCGCCGAGCGCGCGCAGGCTGTAATCCAGCGATCGCCCATATCCGGCGGCCATGTCCGTGTAATCGGCGCGCAGGTCGTCGCCCGCATAGGCCGAACCATCCGTCAGACCCGTTGCATCCGCCTTCCAGGCCGGCAGCGGGGTCCAGGGGGCGTGGCTGCTGGTCAGCACGATTTCCAGGTAAAGCGGGCGCGGCCCCGTCCAGTCGGGCGACAGGCTGGCCAGAAGGGTCTGGTCCGGCAGGGGCGACCAGCCGTAATGCGGCCCGGCATAGGCAAAGGCGGCACGGTCCATCACCCTCTCGAACCCCCAGGCCGGCCCCTCCAGCCAGGGCAGGGTCAGCCCGGGCATGGCGGCCTGCGTACGCCAGCCAGCCCGGTTCAGGGTGCAGACCAGACCGCAGCGGCCGGCCGCCAGCACCAGACGCTGCGCCAGGGGTTGATCCTGGCGGATGCCGGCGCGCAGGGTGCCATGGGCCAGCCAGGAGCGCCCGCCGATCACCGGGCTTTCCACCAGACCGGAGCGGATATGGAACCCGGCCTCGGCCAGTTCCCGCTGCATCGCCCGCAAACGCCCGCCCACCGGCCCCGCCTGACGCGGGTCGGTCAGGGCCGATTGGCCATAGGATTCCACCCAGGCCAGGATGATCGGTTTCCCCCGCAGGGCGGCGAAGATCTGATCGTCGCGAAAGCTGGCGGCCGGGTCGCTGGCCAGGGCCTCTTCCATCCCCGCCTCCAGCCTTTGCGCGGCCTGCCAACGCTTTCCCTGGTCCCAGAGAACGCCCAGAGGGCCATGGGGCAGGGGCTGCATGGTGAGCAGGGTCAGCGGGGCGAGGATGCCCAGGGCCGGCAATGCCGGCGGCGATGCGCGCAGCATCAGCCCCGACAGCCAGCGGCACAGGCACAGCATGCCCCCCAGCGCCGTCAACAGGGCGGCCCCGGCCAGCAGCCCGCCAGGACCGCGTGCCAGCACGTCCCATAAGGCGGGAACCAGCGCCGGGTCGAAGGCCGGTTCGAACAGGCGGCCCGCCGTCATCATGCTGACCAGATCGGCCAGACGCAGCAGCAGGATCAGCCAGCAGAAGATCGCCAGGGTCCAGATGACCCCCTTGCCGGGCCGGCGGGGCCGCAAGATCACGACGGCCAGCAGGACGGACAGTTCCAGCACCGGCCCCCGGTGGTCCGGCCCCAGCATATGGCCCGGAATGGCGGGCAGGCCCAGCAGCAGCGACAGGGTCAGCAGCGCCGCCAGGCCCGGCAGTCCAGCGCCGAAATCCCTAGGCGCCATAACGGTGCAGCCGGGCGCCGTTGGCGCGCAGCCAGTCGCGATGTTCGGCGACCCCGTCGGTCAGGCTGGCGCAGAGGGTCCAGAAGCGGGCGGAATGGTTCATTTCGCGCAGATGCGCCACCTCATGCGCGACCACATAGTCGAAGACCGGGTCGGGTGCCATGACCAGCCGCCAGCAATAGGACAGCCGCCCGTCGGGCGAACAGCTTCCCCAGCGGGATCGTGTGTCGCGCACCGCGATGCCGGTGATGCGGGCGCCCAGCCGTGCAGCCTTTTCCTGCGACCGGGCGGTCAGCAGGCGCCGCGCCTCCGCCTTGAGATAATCCGCCACCCGGCGGGGCACAAAGTCCAACTCCCCGCCCACACGCAATTCGCGGGTGCCGTCGGCCAGCGTCACGGGTTGTGGTGTGCGGCGGCCGGCGGGCACATGGCGGATGACATGGTCGATGCCCAGGATGGGCACGATGGCGCCGGGCACGAAGGCCACCTTGTCCGGCACGGCCGACAGGCGCTGTGCCAGCCAGTCGCGGTGCCGGCTCACAAACAGGTGCAGGTCGGCGTCCGGCACGCGCGGCGGGGTGGAGATGCGCACGATGTTGCGCGCGGCATCCACCCGCATGGACAGGCGCCGCGCCCGCCCCGATACCCGCACCTCCACCGGCACCGGCACGCCTTCCACCGCCATCAGGCGGGGCGGCGGCAGAGCCGGCCGCACCCGCTTCTTCACGGGCGCAGCCTTGGGGGCCAGGATTTTGCGCAGGAAGTTCAAGGCGATCCGCAGCTTCCATGAGGACAGGAAACCTTATCCTATCTGCCGCGGCTGTGTTCCGTCACGGGGAAAGGGGCGGTTCCTGTGATATGTGGCCGGAACTACCCCCGTGATCAGCGAACCAGTACCTCTGCGGCCTGCCGGGTCTTTTCCACCGCGCCCTCGACCGCATCCACTGCACCGGAAATGCCGTTGATGTTGGAGGAGACGGTGTTCACCGCCTGTGCTGCGCGTTGCATGCCGGTGGATATCCCCCTCGTCACGGCACTCTGCTCCTCCACGGCGGCGGCGCTGGTGGTGACCAGTTCACGCACGGAATGCACGGCCTCGCGAATGGCATCCAGGGCGGCGGCCACTTCCCGAGACGAACCCTGTACCCCGTCGATTTCCGTGGTGATCTGTTCGGTGGCGCGGGCCGCCTGGTTCGCGAGATTTTTTACCTCCGATGCAACGACGGCAAAGCCGCGTCCCGCATCACCGGCGCGCGCCGCCTCGATCGTGGCATTCAGTGCCAGGAGGTTGATCTGACCGGCGATATTCTGGATCAAGGCGACGATGCCATTCATGGCCTGTGCGGCACGGGTCAGCCGGCCGGTGCAGGCTTCCGCCTCTTCCGCCCGGGCGAAGACGCTGTCGGCGGCGGAGCGGGATTTGGCCATGGATTGCGCGATCTCATCAACGGACGACGCCAGTTCACCGGCGCCGGCCGCCACGGTGCTGACATTGTCCGCCGCGTCTCCTGCAGCGCTGTTGGCGTGGGACGCCTGGGACTTGGAGCGCCCGATCGCCGTGTTGATTTCCCCGAAATTCTTGTCGATCAGGGATTTCAGGTCACCCAGCAATGTCACCTGGGCGGTGACGTCGGTCGCGAACTTCACGATCTTGGTGATCTTGCCCTTGTCATCAAAGATCGGGTTATAGGCGCCCTCGATCCAGATCACCTTGCCGTTCTTGCCGATGCGCTTGAATTGCGCGGCCTGATATTCACCCCGGCGCAGCTTTTCCCAGAAGGCGGCGTATTCGCTGCCGGCCCGATAATCGGGTTCGACAAACATGCTATGGTTTTGCCCCCTCACTTCTTCCCGGCTGTACCCCATTGATTTCAGGAAATTATCATTGGCGTCGACGATGCGGCCGTCGACATTCAGCTCAACGACGGCCTGTGAGCGGTGGATGGCCTTCAACTGGGCTTCATAGTCGAGATTCTGCAGACGGGCGGCGGCATCGGCCCATTCCACCACGTAACCTGTACGGCGGCCGTCGCTTTCCAGAGGCGTCACCAGCAGGTCGAAGACAAGAGGACCGACGCGGATGGTGGCAGCGTGGGGTTTGTTCAACGTGGCGAGCATGCGCCGTTGGTGCTGCGGATTTTTGTGGAATATGTCGATGTTACTGCCGATCAGGCGATCGACGCTGAAATTCGGCAATTCCTTTTTCAGGGCGGCTTCCGCATTCCGCATCAGGTTGGTGACGGAAGGGTTCATGTAGACGATGTTGAACTTTTCGTCCGCAACCATGACGTTGGTTCTCAAAGCGTCCAATGCATTGGCACGATTGATGATTTTCTGATCTATTTTTCCGAAGCCGAGCATCGAACACCCCTATGTATGGTGTTCGGATGATGCATCCTGGATCGGCTGGTGCGAAATGCGAATATGAATAGATAACCTTATGAATAGATAACCTTATGAATAGTCGATGAGGGTGCCACCCGCTGGCGACGGTTACCACCGCCAGCGGGGCAGGGACGTCAGCCCTCCAGACTGCGGGCGATGATCTCATACACATCGCGCGACAGGTCGGGCGTGTGGGCCACGCGTTCCAGTGCCACCTTGGCCGCCGCCTGCCGCTCCGCATCATATTTGCGCCAGCGGGCGAAGGATTTGGCCATGCGGCTGGCCACCTGCGGGTTCAGCCTGTTCAGTTCGATCACCCGGTCGGCCAGGAATTCATAGCCCGAGCCGTCGGCGGCATGGAAGGCAACGGCATTGCCGGTAAAGCCGCCGACCAGGGCATAGACCTTGTTGGGGTTGCGGATGTTGAAACCGGGATGGGCCAGCAGCGCCTTCACATTGGCCAGCGTGTCGGGGCGTGACGATGTGGCCTGGATCATGAACCACTTGTCCATGACCAGCGCCTCATCCTTCCATTTCGTGGCGAAGGCGGCCAGGGCATCGCCCCGTTCGGGCAGGTCGCTGTCGGCGATCAGGGCCAGCGCCGTGATCACATCGGTCATGCCGGTGGCGGTACGATACTGGGTCAGGGCCAAGGCCTTGCCATCCGCGTCATCGGCGGCGATCAGATAGGCCAGGGCGGCATTCTTCAGCGCGCGGCGGCCGATGGCGTCGGGACTGACGCTGAATTCGCCCTGTTCGGCGTTGGCACGGTATGTCGCCAGCAGCGCGTCGCGGTGGGTGCGGCCGACGGCGGCGCGGACCAGATCGCGGGCGGCATGGATGCCGTCCACATCGATCACCTCCATCAACTGCCCCAGATAATTCTCCGACGGCAGGGTCAGGGCCAGGGCGGCGAAGGCCGGGTCCTCTCCCGCCCGCGCCAGCGTGGCGCCGATGGCGTCGATGAAGCCCTTGGGCACCACCATGTCGCGCCCCGCCGCCCGGTCATCGACCAGCCCCAGCAGCAGGCGCGACGCCAGCGTCTGCCCCGCCTCCCAGCGATTGAACGGGTCGCTGTCATTGGCCATCAGGAAGGTCAGGTCGGCGTCGGTATAGTCGAAGGACAGCTTGATGGGGGCGGAGAAGCCGCGGAACAGCGACGGCACCGGGGCCGCCGGCACGTCGGTGAAAATGAAGCTCTGCTCCGCCGCCGTCAGGGCCAGGACGCGGGTGCCATTGGTCGCGGCACTCTCACCGGTCAGCGTCAACGGCTGGTCCTTGCCATCCGGCCCAACAAGGCCCAGGGCCACGGGGATCAGCATGGGCTGCTTCACCGGCTGGCCCGGCGTGGGGGCCAGGGTCTGGCGCAGGGTCAGGCGATAGGTGCGGGTGGCGGCGTCGTAAGCCCCCTCCCCACTGATCCCGGGCGTGCCGGCCTGTTGGTACCAGCGGCGGAACTGTTCCCAATCCACACCCGCATCCGGGTTAGCGTCGCGCATCGCGGCCAGGAAATCATCGGTCGTCACCGCCTGCCCGTCATGGCGGGCGAAATAGAGGTCGATGCCGCGCCGATAGCCCGCCGCGCCCAGCAGCGTATGGTACATGCGCAGAACCTCGGCCCCCTTCTCATAGACCGTGGGCGTGTAGAAATTATTGATTTCGATATAGCTGTCGGGCCGCACGGGATGCGCCGTGGGGCCGGCATCCTCTGCGAACTGCACCTGACGCAGGCGGGTAACATCCTGGATACGCTTGACCGGGGCGGAGTTCATGTCGGCGCTGAACTGCTGATCGCGGAAGACGGTCAGGCCTTCCTTCAGGGACAGTTGGAACCAGTCGCGGCAGGTGACGCGGTTACCGGTCCAATTGTGGAAATATTCATGTGCCACCACCGCCTCGATGCCGAGGAAATCGGTATCGG
>NZ_JAGOGJ010000019.1 GCF_017996735.1 Niveispirillum sp. | reverse complement strand
CAGGGTCGGTGCGCTTGCCAAGGCAGTGCGGCTCTATCTTCGCCCATTGGGCGTCCGTCAGAAGATTCCTATCCATCCAGAGCTTGAATCACATAACGACCCTTTTGTGAATCCCCACAGACCCTAGTCTGCTCTGCCCATGCGTGTTGAAGGCTGGGACCCATCTTGCGATCTGAGGTCCATGCCGCTCTTCTTGGTTGCCAAGCCCCGGCAGCTCCCTCATAGATCGATGCCGGTTGCGGGTAGGGAAGATGACTATTGTTAGCGGGCGTTGCGGGGGCTACCAGAATACAATCATGAACGCTCTGGCCCCACTTCTGCGAAAAATGCCAGCAGCGTGTCTGCCAACTTTCCAGGGGCCTCCATCGCAATGTAGTGCCCAGTGCCATTGACGTTCCGACCAGTCACTAGGCCATGGTGGACAGCGCCAAGTCCCCGCAGGGTGAAATCGCTACCGCCGCGATCCACTGCCATTGTTGGAAGGGTAAGCGGATACTTCCTGGCGATCTCCTGAATTGCATCCCCTTCGTGGAGCATCGATCCGTAAAGCGCGCGCGCGCCAGTCCAGCCCCCCTTGCGTGCATAGCCTCGGGAGAGTTCCGCAACGTCTTCGGCCTTCACCGCGTCCGGCACGGCAGTCGCGAAGGGCATGATAAATTCGCCGATCAGGGTCTTTTCGCGATTGTTGAAGAAGGCGTCGGCCACACCGGGCGTTGCCAGGACGCCGATATACCAAGCCCCTCCCTTGGCGACATCCGCGAGAAGTTCCAGGCCGAAGCCGGCCAGGCCGGTCTCGACACCTGTAAAGCTTAGGAGATCCTCTGCGTGCGAGGTGGCAAGACGGAAGCCGGTGGCGCCACTGATGTCCTGCACGACCAGATGAACAGGTCCAAACCCGAGATGTTCGATGAGAGCATGCAGGTCATTGGCTGTGGTTTCGCTGTTATCTTGTGCATCGGCAGCCGATGAGTCACCGAAACCGCGGAGATCGACCGCGATGACGCGATGATGTCGTGCCAGGAGCGGAATGAGTTTGTGGAATGCCCACCAGCTTTCTGGAAAGCCGTGAACCAGAAGCACGGGTGACCCGGTATCTCCTGCCAGCACATAGTGAAGATCGGCGCCATTCACGGCGGCCCGGTAGTGGGTGGCTTCGGGAATGGTCAATCCCATGGGTGCGGTTTGCATCGGGGTCTCCAGGTTGGATATATATAGACAACATGGTTGTCTATATAGACGGCCCTTTCCTCTGTGTCTATGGATATTTACCTAACTCGACCTGCATGCTCCTCGGAGACTATCTTATGAACCGCTCCGGCCCAGAACTGGCCCTCCTGCTTCTCGCTGGTTTCAGATCAATGGTGGACGCGGGAACTGCGGAACTGGCCAAGCGGGGCCACCCGGATGTGCGTGCGAGCCATGATTTCGCGATGCGCGCCATTATCGCCGGAGCGGACAGCGCTGGTGAACTCGGCCGGCGGCTGTCTGTGTCCAAGCAGGCTGCAGCGAAAACAATCATCGTTTTGGAAGAACGCGGTTACATCACGCGCGAGGTTGATGCCGTGGACAGCCGTCGAAAGCAATTGGTCGTGACACCACGGGGATTGAACCTCCTGGAGACCGGCCAGGAGATCTTCGATGGCATTTGGGAGCAGTGGCAAGAGCGGATTGGCGTCGAAGCCCTTGCCATCCTGCAAAATAGCCTCAGGACCGTCGTTGGCGGCAGCACCGACTCCCTGGATACTTTCGGATGGCTCGTGCGGACCAGTGGGGCGCCCGGTTAACGCATACTGTCGGCCGTATCAGACGTCCCACGCAGATCCGGAGCATCCAGAGCCTGAATCGTTTGGGTATCGCCAACCCGAAAACCTTATCTGATATTCATCTTGGCACCGGCGTAGAAGCTCGTCTGTTCCAGGCCCACCCCAGCGTCCTTCAGTGGTGTCGCCGCTCTCTTGCGGTGATGCCGCGTGGACGCATGTCGCGTGTCCTGGGCGGAATATAATTGAGACTTCCGGTGAGGAACGAAGAATGGCTGATCAGATCGATGGGGAAGGGAGCCGACGCCGCCTCGGAGCCCTGGGGGTGCATTCGCTGGATCATTTTTCGCTAACCGTGCCTGATCTCACGCAAGCGGCCGATTTTTACGCCTGCTTTGGGCTGGAGGTACGGCCGGAAGGAAATGAGGCCGGACTCTATGCATTTGGCAGCAATCACAGATGGTGCCTGCTCAAGGAAGGTGCACGGAAGAAGTTCGGCCATCTGACCTTCGGCATATACGAGAATGACCTTCAGGCGTTTCGTGACCGGCTCAAGCGGATGAACATTCCCCTGGTGCCTGCTCCCGCCGGCCATGCAAGCAACGGCATCTGGTTCCACGACGAGGAGGGAAACCTGATTGAGGTGGCGGCGAAGGCGAAATCGTCGCCAATGGAAAAATCCGTCTTCTGCGAGATTTCTGTTCCCGCTGGTGTGGCCGGGGCACCGCCGCGCAGCCGCGCGCCGATCGTTCGCCCCCGGCGGCTGAGCCACATGGCGCTGTACACCGCTGACGTTCATCGCAAGATCAAATTCTACGTGGATGTCCTGGGCTTGCGGCTTTCCGATCATGTCGGGGAGTTCGCCGGCTTCCTGCATGGCCCCCATGGCAGTGAGCATCACATGTTCGCGATGGTCAAATCCGGCGGACCCGGTTTCCATCACAGCAGTTGGGATGTCGGATCCATCAATGAAATCGGCCTCGGTGCCGAGCAGATGGTTACCAAGGGTTACCGCAAGGGCTGGGGGCTTGGCCGGCATGTACTGGGATCGAACTATTTCTACTACGCCACGGACCCCTGGGGCAGCCACGCGGAATATTCGGCCGACATGGACTATATCCCGGCGGATATCGACTGGGAGGCGAATGACCACCCCGCCGAGGACACCTATACACTGTGGGGAACAGAACCGCCCCCCGGCTTCATGACAAACCATGAACTGACCTGAATTGGTAGCGGTCCACGAACAAAGGAGTGATAATGATCACGGAAATCGTCGAATTCGAAGTGAAGCCCGGCACTGCTGAGAAATTCATCGCGGGTGTGGAGGCTTCCAGGCCGCTGTTCGAGCGCTCGCCCGGCTTCATCAGCTTGGAACTTCATCTCACCGTTGAGAATTCGCTCGTCTTCGTTCTGCTCATCCAGTGGGAGACCGTCGCCCATCATATGGAGATGTTCCGGAACTCGCCGGAATACGGGCTCTGGCGGGGAAATATCGGTGAGTTCATGGCGGGCCCGCCGCGGCTGCAGCATACCGAGACGAAGCTTCGCTATTGAGCGGTTTCATACCGAGGTCAGGAAGCCCTGACCTCGGTACTCGCCCTGGTGGGCGCGTTTCAGTCAGACGGCCAGGCGGTAAATTCGCGTCGCGGTGCCCCGCAGCAGATTGTCCCGTTCATCGGCCGAATAGCGGGCCGCGAGGTGTTTGAAGGCGTTCCAAAGCGTGCCGTAGCTAAATGATCGGCCATCGACGGGGAAGTTGCTGGCGAACATGCACCGCGCAGGTGAGAAAATGTCTATCGCCGCCATGATATAGGGCTGGATGGCGGTGGCCAGTATTTCGGAGTTGGGACGGGTTTGACCATTGTTCCAGCCGAAGCCCATCAGGTCCGCCCCGACCCCACTCAGTTTGATGGAGACATTCGGACAGGCCGCCAGTTCGGTGATGGCCGCCCGCCAGTCGGCAAAGACTTGCACCCGCATGCCGCGAAAGCGCCCAACGCCGATCGGCCCCGCGAGATGGTTCAGGATGATCGGGACGCCGGGAAAATCCCGTGCCAGGTCAACAATATCCGTCAGCATCGTGTGTGCGCACAGGACATCCAGGCTAAGGCCTGAACGTTCGAGTTGGCGCATGCCGGCGCGGAAGCGGGGTGCGCGCGACTTGTGCTGCGGGATGTTAAGGGCCTGATAGATGTCGGGATCATAGGCCAGCAACTCGCGGATGCCGCGGAAACGCGCAGGCGAGGCTTCCAGATGTGCTTCCAGTACCGATGCGACATCGTCGCCGAGCATCAGGTCGGCACGGCCGACAATTCCAGCACCGATCCGGCCGACGGGACCCTCGGATGGGGAAAACCGCTTGGCGGTGGCCTCGACAAAATCGGTTTCGCCGACGCAGCGGAGATGCTCCGGTCCCTTGTCGCGAAACGCCCAGCCACAATCCACGTAAACGGTCGCCGCGAACCGGTGACCGCTACGGGCGATGTCGTCCGTGAAATCCTGGGGCAGAAACTGTCCAAACGCCTTCGCACCCGGGTGACCATCACCCCAGAAATGATGGTGGGGATCGACCAGGGACAGATCTGGAGAAATCGGCTCTTCGAAATGGGAAAGATCGGTGGCGGGCATTTGTCGTCGCTTCTCTATCGTCTGGGTTCCGCGGGAGAGGTGTGCCGCCTTGCCTTCTCGATCAGCAGGCCCGCAAAGACCGCGATGCCGCCGGCCGCGCCCAAGGCTGCGACGGCGTGCCAGCCCCAGGTGACATAGACAGATACGCCGAGCACCGATCCGAGGGCACCGGAGACATACACGATCGTCATGTACATGCCGTTGATCCGTCCCCTGATCTCCGGCGCTACATCGAGCACGACGACCCGACTCAGCATCTGCGAAACCTGAACCGATCCGTCGATGAGCAGCGACGCCGCGACGAGCGCCACGGGGATCGCCATGTAAATCGACCAGGACGACAGCAGGAAGGAGCCGGCCAGCACCAGGCTTGCCGACACCGTGCCGGACCAGCTTCCGCCCCGGTCGGCGATGCGGCCCGCCAAGAGGGCGGCAACGGCGCCTGCCATGCCCACGAGGGAGAAGAGGCCTATCGCCGTCTTGTCCAGGCCGTACCGCTCCGCCAGCAGGATGGGCACGACCGCCCAGAACATGGTGAAGGTGGCGAACAGGATCGCCTGATACATCGCTCGCCACCGAACGTCGGATTGAGAGGCGAACAGTACGAACATCGTCGAGAGGGCGCGGAGATAATGTGTGCGTTCCTTTGGGTGGTGCTGTGGCATCAGCCGCCACAGCACCACACCCGTGAGCATGGTCGCTACCGCGGACAGGTAATAGACCACCCGCCAGCCCGATGCGGCGGCGACAAACAGCGCGGTGGGGCGGGCGAGCATGATCGACGTCAGGATGCCCGCCATAATGCCGCCGAGGATGCGGCCGCGCCGTTCGTCAGGGATCAGATGTGAAAGATAGGGGATCAATATCTGCGTTCCGCTGGAAAACACCCCGACGATCATGGCGAAGCAGAGGAAGGCCATCGCGGAGCGGGCGGTCGCAATGCCGATGATCCCGGCCAGCGCCAGGATGCTGCATATCAGCACCAAGCGGCGGTTCTCGACAATGTCCGCCAGGGGCACCAGCAGAAACAAGCCCAGGCCATATCCGAACTGGCTGGCACTGACCACGCTGCCAGCGAATTCGGATTTCAAATTCAGATCGCGGGCGATCGTCGTGATCAGCGGTTGCGCGTAATAGAGGTTCGCCGCGAACAAGCCGGCGCTGATGCCGATCACGGGGAAGAGGACGGGTGACGGTTCAGCACCCTCGTCAGTTTTAGTGACCGGCTCAGCTTTATACGGTCCATTCGGTTGAGCGAGCGGCCGCGGGGCGCCATTCTCCATTTCAAGCTTTTCAGTCAATGATGTATTTCCTCTTATATCGGGTGGAAATATACTGCTTTCCTGCGTGTAATGAGTGCTGGCGGGAGAAAACGATGAAATCAGATGCGATAGGATGTTTGAAAACCGGTGAGGGTTTCGTTTGAGAGACATGGGCTCCATCGCCCTTATCGCAGTGCTAGAATGTCTTGACTGGCGTTCCGCACGTCGCGCAGACCACACATCGCCATGGTGATGTCCAACTCCCGTCTGATGATGTCGATCGAGAGCGTGACGCCCTTCTCCCCCATCGCGCCAAGGCCATAGAGAAATGACCGACCGACAAAGACCCCCTTCGCGCCAAGCGCCAAGGCCTTGAGGACATCCTGGCCCGACCGGATGCCGCCATCCATCAGAACCTCCACCTTGCTTCCGACCGCATCCACAATGCCCGGAAGGGCGGAAATGGATGATGGGGCGCCGTCTAGTTGCCGTCCGCCATGGTTGGACACGACGATTGCCGTGGCCCCGGTATTCGCGGCCTGTTCTGCGTCTTCCCGGTCCAGGATGCCTTTCAGGATCAATGTCCCCTTCCAGCGGTCCTGCAAACGTTTCACATCATCCCAGCAGAGTTTCGGGTCGAACTGTGATGCCGTCCATGAGGAGAGCGACCGCATATCGGCGACGCCATCCACATGGCCGTGAATATTGCCGAAGACCCGCCGGCGGGTACGCAGCATGTTCCAGCACCAGCGGGGTTTGGTCGCGAGGTTGAGGAGGTTCGCCGGTGTCGGCCGGGGCGGTGTGCTGAGGCCGTTGCGGATATCCTTGTGTCGTTGCCCAAGGATTTGAAGGTCCAAGGTCAGCACCAGGGTGGAGCAGCCTACTTCCTTCGCCCGCTCGATCAACCGGTCGACGAAATCCCGGTCACGCATGACATAAAGCTGGAACCAGAATGGCTGGTCGGTATTCTCTGCTACGTTTTCCATTGAACAGATGCTCATGGTCGACAGCGTGAACGGAATGCCGGCCTTGGCGGCGGCGCGAGCGGCGAGTATTTCGCCATCGGCGTGCTGCATTCCCAGCATGCCAACGGGTGCCAGAGCCACCGGCATCGTCACCGGCTGCCCGGCCATCGTGCTGGCCAGGCTGCGGCTGAATATCCAGGGCGACGCGTTGGCGGAACTTGATCGCTTCGAAATCGGCACTGTTCGCGCGGTAGGTGCTCTCCGACCAGGAGCCGGAATCCGCATAATCGTAAAACATGCGGGGGACACGGGATTTGGCGAGGACGCGCAAATCCTCAATGCAGGTGACACGTGCAGGCATCGGCAAACTCCTGGCGCAGACACACGGACACCCCCCGCTGGACATGTCGCGCCACCAGCGGCTGGTTGGCACCCGCCGGCGATTGGTGAGGCGCTTCATCTCGTTGCGGGAAGTGCTGTGTGCCGCCGGCCTTATGGCACCCACGCCCGTTGAGGGGGGTGGGCCTTCTTAAACCTTGATCGCTTCGATTACCGAGACATAGGCGGCGACGGCATCGCCGCCCATATTGACCGTCATGGCAAGCGACGCCCCGGGCAACTGGATGTCACCGGCTTCGCCCAGGACCTGACGCGCGGCCATGACATGCATGGAAACGCCGGTGGCACCCACCGCATGTCCCTTGGCCTTCAGGCCGCCCGACAGGTTCATCGGCAGTTTGCCGCCGCGCGACGTGACGCCGTCGATCACCGCCCTGCGCCCTTCGCCGGCACTGGCCACGCCCATCGCCTCAACCATCATCAGTTCGGCAATGGTGAAGCAGTCATGGACTTCCGCCAGACTGATATCATCAACACTGATCCGGGCCTGTTCATAGGCCTTGGCGATGGCGTGGCGCGGTGCCGCAAAGGCCAGGGGGTCCTTTGCCGCCATCGGCAGATAGTCGTTCACCTGCTGGGCGGCGCGGAAGCCCGCCGCCTTGGGGAAGTCGGACAGCATATCGTCGGCGACCAGCACCAATGCCGCCGCACCGTCGGAGATCAGTGAGCAGTCGGTCACCTTCAGCGGTGCCGAGATCATCGGGTTCTTCTCCGACGGCACCAGGCAATAGTCGAGGGCCAAGGGGCGACGCATCTGTGCCAGGGGATTGCGCATCGCGTTTTCGTGGTTCTTCACGGCGATATGGGCCATCGCCTCCGTCGGGTCGCCGTAGGCGGCGGCATAGGCGGTCGCATAGCGGGCGAACACGTCGGGGAAGCTGACATGTGCCTCATCCTTCTGGTAGCTGGCGCCACCCAGGGCCCGCGTCACGCCGGCCGTGTCGAGAGCGGTCATCTTCTCCGCCCCCACCACGAGCGCCACCCGCACGCGACCGCTTCGGATCGCGTCGATCGCTGCATAGACGGCGGCTGATCCGCTGGCACAGGCGTTTTCGCAGCGGGTGGCGGGCTTGAAGCGCAGGCCCGGATCGGTGCTTAGCACCATGGAGGAGCAGAAGCTGTCAGGCACGAGGCCGGAATTGAAATGGCCCAGCCACACGGCATCCACATCCTTGCCCTCGATGCCGGCTGATGCCAGCGCCTCCCGGGCGGCGGTGTGGATAAGCTCTTCGATGCCCAGCGCATTGAAGCGGCCGAACGGCGTGTGTCCCCATCCTACGATCACGGGTTCCATGGTCTATCCTTGTTCAAGCGAGGCATTCGACATAGTCGGCGGCGGTGTTGGCCCGGACAAAAGCGGGCGTCACGTCGGGGGCCAGTTCGATCAGGCGCAGCGACGGCGTCTCACCGGCATGCACCTCGAACACGGCAAGGTCGGTGATGATCAGGTCGACGACCCCCTTACCGGTCAAGGGCAGGTTGCACTGCTTGACGATCCGCGGCTCGCCCTTGGCCATATGTTCCATCACCACGACGATGCGCGGTACACCGGCGACCAGATCCATGGCGCCGCCCATGCCCTTCACCATCTTGCCGGGGATCGTCCAGTTGGCGAGGTCGCCCGTCTCGGAGACCTGCAGCCCGCCCAGGATCGAGATGTCGATATGGCCGCCGCGCATCATGCCGAAGCTCAGCGCGCTGTCGAAGAAGGAGGTGGTGGGAATCTGGGTGATAGTTTCCTTGCCGGCATTGATGAGATCCGGGTCCTCCTCCCCTGCAAAGGGGAAGGGACCCATGCCCAGCATGCCGTTTTCCGAATGGAACTGGACCGCCATCCCGTCGGGGACAAGATTGGCGACCAGAGTCGGGATGCCGATACCGAGATTGACATAGAAGCCGTCGCATAACTCGCGGGCGGCGCGGAGGGCGATCTGTTCGCGAGACCAGGGCATTGCAGCGGTTCCTTTCAGGCGCGTTCGCGGACGGTCCGCTTCTCGATATGTTTTTCGACATGCGCCAACGGCACGATGCGCTTGACGAAGATTCCGGGGGTGATGATGTGGTCAGGGTCGATCTCGCCGGGTTCGACCAGATGCTCGACCTCGGCAATCGTGACCTTGGCGGCCGTGGCCATCACCGGATTGAAGTTGCGCGCGGTCTTCCGGTAGACGAGGTTGCCCTCGCTATCGGCCTTCCAGGCATGGATCAGTGCCAGGTCACCGAAAATTCCCTGTTCCATCAGGTATTCGCGGCCGTTGAACACGCGGACTTCCTTGCCCGCCGCCACTTCTGTGCCCACGCCGGTTGGCGTGAAGAAGGCGGGAATGCCGGCACCGCCGGCCCGGATGCGCTCCACGAGCGTGCCCTGCGGGCAATATTCGAGCTGTACCTTGCCGGCGAGATATTGCTTCGCGAAGGTGGCGTTCTCGCCCGCATAGGAAGCGATCAGCTTCGCGATGCGGCCACTATTCACCAATCGGCCGACACCCAGGCCGTCAAGGCCGGGATTGTTGGTGACGATGGTCAGGTCTTTGACCCCTGTCTCGTCAATCGCCTTGAGCAGGGCATCGGGGATGCCACAGATGCCGAACCCGCCCGATATGATCGTCATGCCGTCGTGCAGCAGGCCGGCCAGGGCAGAACCGGCGTCCTGATAGATTTTACGTGTCATCGCGTTTGACCATTCCCCGCTTTTGATGTGTTTGGTCGTTTGCAGGTGACGAAGACCGGCGCCCGCGCGAACCGGGGAGCCATGACCGAAGCGGTGATGCCGATGCCGGAGGCATCGGCCCCTGCACACGAACAGGTTCCCGGACGGTCGGAACTGCGTTCGCTCGGGGCTGCTCGCGATGGCTCGACGCGGCGACGCCCATGGGATGGGCATTGCATCGCTTTCGTCACCGATCGCCATATGCTGGCTTGTCGAGGTCAAGGGTAAGGCGCGGCGGTTTAAAAGATCAGATGAGAATTCCGCCGTCGCGATACCCAAAACAGCGCGTCCCTGGAACGGAGGCAGGCGGCGCCCGTGCTTACGGTTTGGGATTGAACGGCTTGGGGATGCGGCTGTCCCCCTGGAAGGTGAGCATCCATCCCGGATATTCCGGTTCCAGCGCACTGATCTGGTCCAGCCGGGCCATGGCCTCGGACGACAGGACAAGGTCGGTGGCGGCCAGGTTGTCGTCCAGCTGTTTGATGTTGCTGGCGCCCACGATCACCGACATGACGGCTGGCCGGGCCAGCAGCCAGGCCAGCGCCACGCGGGCGACGGACACCCCCTGTTCGGCCCCGATCTCCCGCATGACCGCGACGATGGGCCAGGCGCGGTCGGTATTCACCGGCGGGAAGTTGAAAGTTGTGCGCCGTGCACCTTCCGGCGTTTCGGCACCGGGGCCGAACTTGCCGGACAACAGGCCGCCAGCCAGCGGCGACCAGACCATCAGACCGAGGCCTTCCGCCTCGATCAGCGGCGCCAGCTCGCGTTCGATATCGCGGCCCGCGATGGAATAATAGGCCTGGACGGCTTCGAACCGGCCATAGTTCCGCGCCTCGCTGATCCCGAGGGATCGCGCGATCCGCCAGGCATGCCAGTTCGAGACACCGAAATAGCGGATCAGGCCCTGGCTGCGCAGGTCATCCAGCGCGCGCAGCGTCTCGTCCACCCGAGTGACGGTGTCGGTCTGGTGAATCTGGTACAGGTCGATATAGTCGGTCTGCAACCGGTCAAGGCTGGCCTTCACCGAATCCATGATATGGCCGCGCGATGCGCCACGGTCGTTCGGGCCGGGACCGACAATGCCGGAGGTCTTGCTGGCCACCACGATGTCCCGGCGGGCCACACCCAGATTGCGGAGCGCCTGGCCCACCATGCGTTCGGACTGGCCCATGAAATAGGTGTCGGCGGTGTCGATGAAATTGACCCCGGCTTCCAGGGCGCGGCCGACGATGGCATCGACCTGCGGCTGGTCGAGATAACCCATGCCTCTGAAGGTGCCTGCAGCGGGATCCCCACCGAAGGTCATGGCGCCAAGACAGATTTCGGAGACATAAAGGCCCGTGGAGCCCAAGCGTTTATATTTCATGTCAAAGGTACTCCTCAATCTCCAGCCGATAGATGCGCTGTGCCGTGCCGGCGAAGATCGCCACACGTTCACCGGCCGAGCATCCGGCGGTAATGCGCTTGTAGGCGTTGCACAGCGTTCCGAAGCTGCCGCTATCGTCGGTCGGTCGGTTGCTCTCGAACATGCAGCGCCCGGCGCCGAACAGTTCGACGGCGACTTCGACATAGGGCCGCCAATCCGCGGCCAGCCGTTCCGACGATGCTGGTGGATCGGCCCTGAATGTATCGAAGCCGGTCAGATAGGAGCCCAGCCCGCCCAGTTTCACGGATACGTTCCCGCAGGCGGCCAGCGTCGCCATGTCGCTGCGCCATTGCGGATACTCCGCGCCCATCCGCCCGGCATGGGCTCCGATGCCGATCGGCTGGCCGACATGGCCGACGACGATCTGTGTATCGGGGAATTGCCGGGCAAGGGCGATGACGTCGCCGAGTTGCGGGGCGAGGACGAAGGCGTCGAAGATGTAGCCAAGTTTTGCGAATTGCCGGAAGCCCCGCAGGAACGCGTCCTGGCGATACAGGCCTTCGCCGCCAAAGGAAACGCTGCCCAGGATCGACGGGTCGGCATCCCACAATGCTGATTGGCGGAAGCCTTTCAGACGCTGTGGGGCAGCCGCCGCATGTGCATCGACAAGCTTGCCGATGCCATCGCCGATGCGAAAATCGAGGTGAGCGATGATGCCGGCACCGACCAGACAGCTTCCATATTCCCCGCTCGCAGCCATCGCGGCCTGACCGTTGAGGAATTCGGTTTCCCCCACCGGACGCCGTTCCACCGGTCCCGTCGCGCGATACATGGCGCGGCCCTCGACAGCGATGGACGCGATCACATTATGGGTATTCCCGAGATAATCGACATAATCGTCGATCAGGAAGCGGCGCAATCCAAGGACGGGCGCGATTTCGTCGCTGACGCGATCCACCAGATGGTGCTGGCTGTCGATCACGGGCAGGTCAGGAAAGAGGGCTTCCTCCTGATGGCTTGCCTGCATTTGCACACCTACGGGGCTTCGTTGGGACATGCCCCGGGGCGGTGCGCGCACGGGGCTGCGGCGCCGCAAAAAGCGGCGGGTCGGGAATGGTTCAGAAGTAGGTCTGGACAACCTCGTTATATTCAAGGGACGGCACGTCCGCGAAATACTTCGCCACAAGCCCCTGCCATTCCTTGAAACCGGGTGTTTCCCAGAACATCGGCACATGGTGCGCGATCGTTTCCCAGGTGACGATCAGCCGATAACGGGCGGGATCGTCGACGATGCGCTGCAGCGCCATGCCGTGGCAGCCCGTCGCGGCGCGGAAGATCGGCGCCCCCTGCGCCACGGCCTTTTCGAAAGTGTCGGCCATGGCAGGGTCAATCGTGATGATGGCGTTTTCAATGACCATCATGCCGGCACTCCATGCCGGAAAACCTCGTCGGCCATTATTGCCTCCCGGTGAGTTTATGTGGTTATTGCCAGCCTCACCCTACGGGGTTGCGAAGGGCGCCGGGCGATTAGAAAAAATGCCGGGCGATACCTGAATGATACGCTCTGCGCTTTCCGCTTGGCTCCCGCAGCGTTCGTTGTCGCTCCAGGTATCGCAAGTCCAAACTTGTCATCTGACGACACTTACCGGACTGCATAAAACCGTGTGTCAAAGCGGCCTGGCTAAAAAAGCCGGAAAAAGGGAGGCAGTGATGCGAAGAGCCGTGTCCCAGCTTGTACCGGACATCCTGCCTCTCGTCTGGATCTGGTGCTGCTCGATATCGAAGCGGTGACCGGTCCGTGACGGCTTTGCCAGCTTTGCCAAGACGATGCACGGGTATCGCCCCACCCCTGCCCCTAATGCACGCTCACAGCCGCAAAATCCAGCCTCGCCCGTCACCCGAAAATTTCGGGATCGAGGTCGCGCAGCTGAAAGCCGTTTTCATAACAGAAACAACAAATCATCCAGGGAGAGTTTCACCATGAAAAGACTGTTGCTTTCCACTGCCAGCCTTTTGTCGTTGGTATCGCTGCCCGCCTTTGCACAGGCCGATACCACCCGACCGGCCCAGGGCAACCTGGCGGCGACGGTTGAAGCCGGTGCCCAAGGCGACGCTGGCGGCCTGGTCGAAATCATCGTGACGGCGGAACGCCGGGCAACCTCGGTGCAGCGCACGCCGATCGCGATTTCGGCGGTCGATGGCGACGCGTTGCGCTTGTCCAGCATCGCGGACGTTGCCGGGTTGAGCCAGAATGTCCCCAACCTGAACTTCAATCGCATCGCCGGCGATGCGAAAATCAGCATCCGCGGTATCGGCTATAACAGCATCTCGCCGGGCGGCGAACCACGCGTGGCACTCTATGCCGATGGCGTTTATCAAAGCCGCAATCAGGCAGCGCTCCTGGGCTTTTACGACGTCGAACGGGTCGAGGTGCTGCGTGGGCCACAGGGCACACTCTATGGCCGGAACGCAATCGCGGGCACCATCAATATCCTCACGCGCGATCCGGGCAGCATGCTGGACGGGTACGTTACCGGGACTGCCGGCAATTACGGGCTGGTCGGCACCGAAGGGGCCGTCGGCGTACCGCTTTCCGACACGGTACAGGCGCGGGTTTCGTTCCGCACCGTCGATCGCAACGGCTATGGGCGCAATCTCAGTAGCGGCGACGATGTGAACGACGACCATAGCCGCAGCATCAGGGGCAAGATCAAGTTCGAGCCTTCGGAGAAACTCGCCGTCAAGCTGACCGGCGATTACACAACCCAGAATCAGAATGCCGGCGGCTATCGCTATGCCGGGCGTGGCAATGCCTCGATACCGACATTTGTGGAACTGATCGGCGCCACTGTGCCGACCAACCCACAGGACGCCGCGGGCCATGGCCCGAAGCAACGCATCGAAAGCTATGGCTCCTCGGGCCAAGCCGATCTGTCCCTCTCTGACGAGACCGTCATCACGCTGCTGGCAGGCTATCGTCATTTCATGGCGTCGCAAGAGACGAGCATCGACGGCTCCACCGCCGAACTCACCCAGATGTATATCGATGAACATTCGAAATCCACGTCGGCGGAGCTTCGCCTGTCACAGAAGATCGGCGATTTCGCCGATCTCATCGTCGGCGCCTATTATTTTGACGAAACCAACAGTGCCAGCAACCAGGTGCCGTTCAAGGGCATCATCCTGCATGCCCCCAATCCCGACCAGTTCCTTGAATTCTATGGCTCCTTCGGGCGGGTGCGGACGAAGGCGAAGGCTATTTTCGGTCAGGCGAACATTCACCTGACGGACCAGCTCGAACTCGATGTCGGCGCGCGCTACAGCGATGAAAAGAAGACGATTTTCGAGCAGCATCAGGTCGATATCGTCAATCCGTTCGTGCTGAACGATCCGCTGCGCCCCGGCTTCAATCCCGCACTCGGCCTGCTCGGCAATGGTGAGGGAACCCAGGGTGCGAGTTGGGATTCGTTCGATCCCAAGGTCACGCTCAGCTATCAGGCGACCAAGTCGGTTTACCTGTACACGACCTATTCGCGCGGGTTCAAATCCGGCGGCTTCAATGTCGGTGGCTTGCAGCCGCCCTTTAAGCCCGAGAAACTGAGCAATTACGAAGCCGGTATCAAGGCAGACCTCTTCGACCGCCGTCTGCGCGTCAATATGTCGGCATTCAATTACGACTACAAAGACCTGCAGGAAAGCATCATCGTGGGGACGTCGATCGTCACGAAGAATGCCACGTCCGCGCGCATCCGTGGACTGGAGGCCGAAGTCACGGCCCGGCCCGTCGGTGGCCTGATGCTGTCCTTCAACGGCGCCTATCTGGATGGCAAGTTCAAAACCTTCTCCGACGTTAACTCCGCCTTCGCGAACCTCGGTCTTCAGGATCTGACCGGCAAGCAATTGCCGGATGCACCGAAATATCAGTTCGGCGGGGAGATCGGATACACATTCCAGACGGACTTCGGCGATATCACGCCCCGTGCCAACTTGACTTGGTTCGACAAGGTCTACTTCAACCATTTCAACACTGTTGAGATGTCACAGCCGTCGCGCACCATGATCAACCTCCATTTGGGTTGGGCGTCACCGGATGGGAACTGGACCGCGTCGGCCTATGTCAAGAACCTGACCGACGATGTCTATTTCGTTGGCACGAATACCAATCTTGATGCGCTGGCCTTCTCCCGCAGTGCCGTCTATGGCGACCCCCTGACCTTCGGGATCAACGTCACCAGGTCGTTCTGACCGGCTTTCCTGGGGAAGGGCCGCGTCCCTGACGCCGCGCCGTCGACCGGCGCGGCCCGACCCGTCAGCCTTTCGGACAAATGGGAGAATGTGGAAATGTCTGATACAGCAATGGCCACCGAAGGCCGGATGCCCTGTTCCGATCTCGACTTCTGGGCGGACGAGGTGATTGCCACACCTTATCCCCATTACAAGGCCCTGCGGGATGCCGGGCCGGCGGTCTGGCTCAGCCGGTACAATGCCTGGGCCGTGGTCCGGCACCGGAATGTTCGCGACGCGCTGGTGAACCAGGAGGTCTTCACCTCCACCGCCGGCATCGGCCTCAATGACGAGGCCAACAGGAACAGCGAAGGGGTCATGATCTTTTCGGACGACCCGGACCATCAGCGCCTGCGGCGCGTTTTCAACCGGCCGCTTCTGCCCGGCGCGCTCAACAAGCTCAAGGAGCGGTTGTCAGCGCTGGCGGAAGCGCGGGTCGATGAACTTGTGGGGAAGGGTGAGTTCGAGGCCGTCACCGGGCTTGCCCATTACCTGCCCCTGACGGTGGTCACCGATCTTCTGGGCCTGACGGAGGAGGGCAAGAAGAAGATGCTGTTCTGGGCCGCCGGGCTGTTCGACGCCCTGGGTCCGGCCGGCAACCCGCGCACGATTACGGGCATCGCGATCGCCGTGGAGGCCTTCACCTATCTGCATGGTCTGGAGCGTGAAGCACTCGACCCGGATGGCTGGGCGGCCGGTCTGTTCCGCGCGGCCGATAATGGCGATCTCTCGCTCAGCGAGGCCAGGCACATGCTGATGGATTACACGGGGCCGGCGCTGGACACCACGATCAACGGGCTCAGCAGCGCGCTGTGGCTGTTTGCGCGCCATCCCGACCAGTGGGACCTGCTGCGTGCCAATCCGGACCTTCTGGGACGGGCGATCGACGAGGTGCTGCGGATGGAATCCCCGGTCCGTTCCTTCGCCCGGCTGATCAGCCGCGATCATGACATGGACGGTGTCAGGATGCGCAAGGGGGACCGCGCATTGATGGTCTATGCCAGCGCCAACCGCGACGAACGGCGCTATTCCGAGCCGGAGCGGTTCGACATCACGCGGGATGCCCGCGACCATGTCGCCTTCGGCTATGGCATGCACCTGTGCGCCGGCATGCATCTCGCCAAGCTGGAGATCGGCACCGTGCTGAATTTCCTGATCCGTCGCGTCAGGCGCTTCCACATCGTGGAGGAGCGGCGGGAGATCCATAACCTGCTGCGCGGCCTGTCGAAACTGACCCTTCGCGTCGATCCGGCGTAAGGCGCGATCCCCATTTCCCGACGGGGAATGAACATTATTGGAAAATGACAAGGCATCCGGAAGGTCGTCGAACCTCCCGGATGCCTTGTGTTGGAAACGGTCGCCCCTAGAACTTGACGCCGGCCGTCACGCCATAGGTCCGGGGATAGCCATAGGACACATCGATGCCGGTGAACCCTTCGAGAAGGGAAGTCGTGTAGACCGTGTTGCCCAGGTTCTTGCCCCACAGCTTGAGCGTGACGCGGTCATCCGGGTCGGTCCAGGAGATGGAGGCATTGATCAGGTCGTAGGCGCCCTGGAAGGCGACATTGTCCGGTGCGGCGAAGAACTTGCCCGACCGGTAATAGGTCGCGTTCAGGGCGAAGGTGCCGGCATCGGTGTCGATGCTGTAATCACCGCCGATGTTGAACGTGTAGTCCGGCGTCTGCGGCAGCCGGTTGCCGGCGGCCTCGCACGGCACTACGCCACCCGGCGGCGGCACGGGGCACCCGGCCCTGGGCACGATCAGGTCGGCCTGGGGGAAGGACTTGAACCGGGCATGGACATAGGAGATGCCGCCATTGAGCGACAGGCCACGGGCAAGGACGATCTCGCCATCCAGGTCCAGACCGTACATTTCCGCCCGGGCACCATTATAAATCAACTGGCTGCCGGCATCGAAGCGCTGCACCTGGATGTTGCGATAATCATAATGGAAGCCGGCTGCATTGAGGCGGAGGTGCCGGTCGAACAACTGGGTCTTCAGGCCCGCCTCGGTCGCCTTGATGTCCTCGGGCTTGAACGGCTGGGCGTCGACCTTGGCCAGCACGAAGCCGCCGCTCTTGAAGCCCGTATTGTAGGAGACGTAACCCAGGATGTCGGGTCCGAACTTGTGGTCGAGCGAGACCCGGTAGTTGAAGCGGTTGAAGTCGATCTTGGTGGGAATGCCCAGGCCGGGCCGGGGGAAGGGCGTGGTCAGGACCGGCACGCCGGACACCAGGGTGGTGTCGGTGCCCGCGATCGACTTGCGTTCGTAATTGTAGCGGCCGCCCAGCGTCAGGTTGGTGTCGTCGGCGATCTCATAGGTGGCCTGCGCATAGGCGGCGACGGCGTCGGTCTTCTGGTAATTCTCGTCGATGACGTTGACCGCCGCCCCGGGAACCTGCTGGTTGACCAGGGGGCCGATGCCGATGACGATCGGCTGCCAGCCATCCTTCGAATGGAAATAATAGAGGCCGCCGACCCATTTAAGCGGGCCGGTATCGTTGGAGGACAGTTGCAGCTCCTGGCTGAACTGGGAGAACTTCGCCTTGCTGTAGGCGGTGAACCCGTCGATCGGCAGCAGGTCGAGATCCAGGTTGAACTGGAATTCCGATGTGCGATAGGCGGTGATGCTCTGGAGCGAGACGTCCTCCAGCTCGTGGTTCACCTGCAAGGAGGCGCCGCCGGCCTGCAGCTTGTTGCGGAACGCATAGTTCTGGTTGACATCGTAGGTGCCACCCAGCGGGAACGGACCGCCGAACGGGGGGATGTTGAAATCGAACACGCCCGCCTGCGGACGCAGATGCTGGATGTCCCGGTCGCTGTCACGGTCCTCGTAATCGACGGCCAGGCGTATTTCCGTGCCGTCCGCCGGTTCCAGCAGGAACTTCACGCGGCCCGCGAAATCATGGTCGAGCTTGCCGACATCCTGGCCATTGAACAGATTGGTCCCGTAGCCCTCACCCTGATGCTCATAGCGGACAGCGATATCGGCTGAAAGCGTGTCCGACAGCCCGCCCGTCGCATAGGCATCGGCGATGATGGTCTGATAGCTGCCATAGGTCAGGTTGGCCGCGGCACCCGGTGTTGCAGCGGGGTCTTTGGTGACGATCTGGATAAGGCCGCCCGTGGCGTTCCGCCCGAACAAGGTGCCCTGCGGTCCCTTCAGCACTTCCACCCGGTCGATATTGTTCAGGGTCAGCAGCGAACTGGGCGCGCTGGCGATATAGACGCCGTCAATATAGGTCGCGACCGGATTTTCGACGCCCGGACCGTTCGAGGTCGTGCCGACGCCACGGATGCGCGGCTGGGTGTAACCCGAGGTCTGGGGGATGGTCAGGCCGGGCGTGACCGTGCTGAGATCCTGGGATGACTGGATGCCTACGGCACTCAGGTCCGCCGCCGTGACCGCCGTGACCGCGACGGGCACGTCCTGCAGCCGTTCGGAACGGCGCTGCGCGGTCACGACAATCTCCTCCAGACCGACAAAACCGGCGTCAGCCGGGGCCGCGTCCAAGGCGGGCGCCGGTGCGGCATTCTGATCCTGCGCCAAGGCCGGCGACGATATCAGCGCCAGTATTCCGACCGACGACAGCAACAGCGTTTTCATGTGTTTACCTCCCGATTTGATTTTGTTTTTGGTTCGATGCGACGTGGTCAGCTGGCCCGCACGACGCGGTTGCGGAGCACCCCGATATTCTGGACCTCCAGTTCAACGAGGTCGCCCGGACTGAGCTTGCGCCCCAGCTCGAAGCCGCAGCCGCCGAGGACGGTTCCGGACCCCAGCACCTCGCCGGGCAGGATGGTCTTTTCCCGGCTGAACTGGGCGATCGCGTCCTCGAAGCGGTGGTACATCGATCCGGTGGTCCCGCGCGTCCATTGCACGCCGTTGATCGTGGCGGTCATCGTCAGATCATACGGGTCGCCGATTTCGTCCGGGGTCACGATGCAGGGGCCGATGCCCCAGCTCCCCGGAAAATCCTTGCCTTCGCCTGGGCCGTTCATCGTGTACATGAGCGGCATTTGCACGTCGCGTGCCGACCAGTCGTTCAGGATCGTGTAGCCGAAGATGTGCTCCGCCGCCCGTTCCCGCGTGGCGTCGCGCGCCGGGCGGCCGATGACGCAGGCCCATTCCAACTCGAAGTCGATATAGTCGGAATAGCTGGGCCAGACGATGTCCACTTCCGTGCCGCTGACCGACGTGTGGTCGGCATTGTAGTACACGCATTGTTTCTTGAAGGTCGGGTTGAGCGCGTATTTGCCCGATGCCATCAATCGCTCGTAGGCGGCGTCGGGATCGCTTTCCTCCTCCGCCGCCCGTCGCGCCATCTGCATCAGCACGACATCCATATGCTCAAGCATCAGGGAGCAGTCGCGCAGCCGGGTCGGTCGGGGCAGGGGGGCGAGGAGGCGCGCATCGGCCAGGTCGTGCATGGCATCGACGTTGGCCTTCGCGATCAGCGCGCGCGCGGCGTCCCAGGCTTCGGGGCCGGCCTCGATCAGCGCCAGCATCGACGCGAAGGCGGGGGCCGCGCCCGCCGCCGCGGCCTGGAGATCGAGCACGCGATCCTCAACAAGCGCACCGAGCCGCTGCGCTTCCCCGCGAACGAACGTAACCAGCTTCATGAAATCTCCATTCGATCATCGCGCGACCCTTGGTCGTCGCGACACCTGCATTCGCCGCATTTCCGTCCGGATATGCCGGAAAGCGCCCGCGTTCAGCGGCGGAAGGGCGGGGCCATCACCTTGGCGATGTCGCGGCGCCATTGGGCGACGGGCTTGAAACCGGGGCTTGCCTCGCACATGGCCTGGGTCTCCCGGGTGATTTCCTCGTCGGTTTTGCTGAAGTCCAGGGGCACGTAGCAGGGTTGGTCAGCGTACCAGTCGGTATCGACATAGAATTCGATGTAATTTCCTTCCGGATCATGCGCGTAGACGCTCCAGGCATTGCCGTGGCTGGCCGCCGTCAGCTTGGTGGCGCCGCCTTCCTCCAGCCGGCCGCGCATGTCGCGCAGATCGGCAAGCGAACCCATCTTGAAGGAAATCTGTTGGATGACCGGACCGAAATCGGGGTTGATCGTGTTGGCCGGCAGATTAGGCGGCCGGCCGGTGGTCAGGACGATCTGGTGATGTTCTTCGGGATCGCGCGACATGAACGCCACGCGCATCTCCCCGAACACGCCATGGTCGGTCACGGTGAAGCCAAGGACATCGACATAGAAACGCGTCATCCGGTCGATGTCGGCAACCACGAGGCCGATATGGGCGAATTTCAGGTTCGGCGCCGGCCTTGCGGCCTTTTCATGGGTCATCGCTTTCTCTCCCTTGTTTTTCGATGCGGCTTGTTTTGAGGCTATTTCAAGCTTGTCGCGATCCGCGCCCAGATGAAAGTTCGGCGTCAGCGATACCTGGAACCGTAGCGCGACCATCGCCGCCTGCTGGTCTGTATTCATGTATCCGATCCACCGTGATGGGGCGATGCGGGTCCCGTTGCCTGTCACAGGGCGCAAACACCGCCATCGACGGAGAACAGCGCCCCATTGACGAAGCTGGACGCATCCGACAGCAGGAACGCGATCACATTGGCGATCTCCGCTGGTTCGCCAAAACGCCCCGACGGGTTGAGCGCCCGGCGGCTTTCCAGGCTGGGCCAACTGGGATCGGCGGCGCGCTCGGCATAGATGGACTGGAGCATGCGCCCTTCCACCGGGCCGGGCGCGACGCAGTTGATGCGGATGCCATGGCGTCCCCATTCCAGGCCGCTGCTGCGTGTCAGGCCGAGCACCGCATGCTTGCTGGCGACATAGGGCGCCATTCCCTCCACACCCTTCAGGCCCGCCGTGCTGCAGGCGTTGACGATGGCACCGCCGCCGCTCTCCCGCAGCAGGGGAATGCCATGCTTGATACCTAGAAAGACACCCTTGACGTTCACCGCCATGACGGCGTCGAACATCTCCGTCGCGCATTGATCGATCGGCGCGCGCCGCCCCTCGATCCCCGCCGCGTTCACTACGCCATGGATCGGGCCGAGGGCGGCGCGCGCCTTGGCAAAGCAGGCGCTGATCTCGGCTTCGGACGTCACGTCGCAGGGGGCGGTAAACAGCCTGTCCGACCCGCCGGCCGCCGCTGCCAGCCTGTCCAGCGCGTCTGGCGATCTGTCCAGCACAGCGACGCGTCCGCCCTGGGCCAGGAGCAATTGTACCGTCGCCGACCCGATGTCGCCACCGCCGCCGGTCAGGATGATGGTCTTGTCGAGAATGGCCGCGTTCCGCGTCGCCATTTCCCCCTCCGTTGCAGCTTCGCGCCCGCCTGGGCGCTTGTTCCGGGGCGCTATTCGATGGTGCGCAGGAATGTCTCGATCGCCTTCGATGTCTCCTCCGGCGCATCGACATTCACATGGTGGCCGGCATTCTGGATCGTCACCAGTTGCGCCCCGGGAATGGCGGCGGCCAGCGCCGCGCCCAGCGTGGGACGGGCCTCGTGCGATGCCCAGAGGATGAGGGTCGGGCAGGCGATCGCGCCCAGGCGTGGCGTGATGTCGACATAGCTTTCGGGCACGCAGGGCAGCAGCCCGACACTTTCGCGCGGATGGGAGAGGATGACATCGATCTCTTCGGCGAAACGCTCCGGTTCCCGCTCGGTGAAGCCCGGCGCGTGGAAATAGTCGGCGGCGAAATCGATGGCCGCCGCCCGGCGCGCGGCCTCATCCCGTTCCATGGCGAAGATCCGCGCGAAACCATAGATACGCTCCACGGCAGCGGGCGGGGGACCGCCGGGACCGCCGCACATATTGACCAGAGCGCGGAGCTTCTCCGGATATTTCAGCGCCACGCGCATGCCGATGGCGCCACCCTGGGACACGCCCGCGATCATCGCTTCGCGCTCTCCCAGAGCCGCGATGATCCGGGCGACATCCTCCACCAGGTCGTCGGCCGTCCAGCCCGCCGGATCGTAGCCCGACCCGCCATGGCCCCGCCAGTCGAACGCGACGCAGCGGAACCAGCGGCTCAGATACCGCACTTGCGGCAGCATCAGCCGCCTGCCCCCGAAGGTCCCGTGGCAGAGCAGCAGCAGGGGACCCGTGCCCGCCTCGGTACAGGCATAGGCGATGCCGTTGATGTCGAGGATATAGTCCTTCATCGTCCCGCTTTCGTCAGGTTTTCCGGTCGACGCTTGTCAGCGGTACTGCGCGGCGCCGCGCACGATGTCGATGACATGGCCCGGATCGTCGGGAAGCGTGTCCCCGCGCCAAGCTACATGCTGGTCCGGGCGGATCAGGGTGAGTTTGCGCTCATAGAGTGCCCGGACGCCCGGATGGTCCAGGTTCCAGACCTTCAGCGGCAGTCCCGCCTTCGCGGCCGCTTCCACTAGGGGGGCGACGTCGATGTCCGGGTCCTGCTGAAGCAGGCAGAATCCCCAGCCCAGGTGGTCGTACAGGGAGTCATCGGCGCCCAGCCAGACATGGGGCGCGCGGCACCCCGGTACCGAGGAGGGCACATAATCGCCATAGGTCATCGGCGGCGGTTCCGTGCCGTCGGCGATGATGATCGGCGAACCGGTGTAGCGATAGCCGAGCTGTGCGCCCAGGCTGCGGAACTGCTGGGTCTTCTCCTCGACGATGACCTTGCGGATCTCCGCACGGACCTGTTCGCCGCGCGCGCTGTCCTCTTCCATATGTTCACGGACCAGCGCCTTGCCCCACACCGTGTTGTTGTGGGCCGAACCGTCGATGATGAACTTGCACACGTCGCGGCGTTCGAGGGAGTAGGTGTCGAGCAGGCGCGGGCCGCCCCAGCCTTCCAGCGTGGCGGCGATCTTCCAGCCCAGATCGGCCGCATCGCCGACGCCCATGTTCATGCCGAAGCCGCCGAAGGGTGGCGTCAGGTGCGCGGCGTCGCCGATAAGGAAGGCGCGGCCATAGTTGAAGCTGCGCGCCATGCGGGCATGGCTTCCCCAGATCCAACCCCGCTCCCCCGACGTCTCGAACCGCTGGCCCACGGACCGGAACATCATCTCCCGGACCTGGTTCCAGTCGTTGGCGTCGACGCCCTCGGGGATGGGCGACACATAATAGCCCCAGTGATCCCCGCCATAGGGGACGAGGATGTCGCCAAAGGCATCGTCATTCAGGAAGAAGGTCATCGAGCACAGATGCGTCTTTTCGAACAGCGTCTTCAACTCCGGCGCGTGGAAATACCAGGAGGTATTGTGGAAAAGCGTCCTGCCCTCCAGCCGCAGGTTGATCTTGCGGCGCTGCGGGGAGTGGGGGCCGTTGGCGATGATGAAATAGTTGGCGCCGACCGTCACCTGTCCGTCATCCTTCTCATAGGTGACCTGGACCCCGCCGGCATCCTGGGTGAAGTCCAGCACGCTCGAATGCTCGATGAAGGTGACGGCGTCGAGTTCCAGCAGCCGCGTGCGCAGGGACTTCTCGATGGCCTCGAAAGGCGCCCATTCGGGCGTTTCCGCCGCGATCGGCATGCGCTCGCGCCATTCATAGGCGCCTTCGGCCTTGAACAGGATCTTGCCATTGGCCCGCGTGGAGAAAACTAGGTCGCGGGCGACATCGGCGGGCACCGGATCGTTCGCGCGGTGACGGTCCGCGATGCCCCAACGCCGGAAATGCTCCATCGAGCGGGCATTCACCAGGTTGACCTTGGCGATACCATAGGCATCGACGGAGCGAGGTTCGCACACAAGCGTGCGGATGCCGCGCAGCCCCAGTTCGATCGCCACAGCCATGCCGCACGGCCCTGCGCCGGCGATCACGACCTGGAAGTTGTTGTCGCTTGGTTTCACGGGTCGATCATCCCTTCTGCGCCCGTTTCGCCTGTGGTCCGCGAAACTGTCGGACTACCGACGCCGCTTGCGGCCCGGATTGTCGGGCGCTACGCGGCGGGCCTTCTCGTGTGGTTGGATGTCGGGGAGGCTAGTTCGGCGCTGCAAGTGCCGCCAGATGACAAGATCACGGCGGCGATACCTCCAACCGTCGCGCGAGGATTGACTGAAGCAGATGGCGCGATATTCTTTGTGATACCTAAAAAATCAAAAGAGTGCGGGGGGAACAATGAAGTTGACCCATTTCCGGGATTTGCTTGCGGTCGTCCATACGGGGAGCCTGCGTGCCGCGAGCCGGCATTTGGGCATCGCCCAGCCGGTCATCACCCGCAGCATCCGGGAGATCGAGAATGAACTGGGCCAGTCGCTGCTGGAACGCCATTCCAAGGGCGTCTCGCTGACACCCGTCGGCGAGCGGTTCGTCCGCCGCATCGAGAGCGTGCAGGCCGAGATCCAGCGAGCGAAGGAGGAGGCAAGCCAGTGGAACGGTGATTTTACGGGCGAAGTCTCGGTCGGCCTGTCGCCGATCAGCATCATGAGCCTGCTGCCATCCTCCCTTTCCGCTTTCAACAGGCGTTATCCGAAGGCTGTCGCCAAGGTCACGCAGACGCTTTTCCAGCCGGTGGAACAGAAGCTGGCGGAAGGCCTCATGGATTTCTGGGTTGGCTCGATCCGCAAGGAGAATGTCTCCCAGCGTTTCACGGTTGAAGAACTGATGCCGCACAACCGTCGAATCGCGGGACGGGTGGGCCATCCGCTTGGCGGCGCCCGGTCGCTGGAGGATCTGGTCAATGTCGGCTGGGTACGTCCGTCGCTGGAGGACAGGAGCGCGGAAAGCGACCTGGAGGCGACCTTCAAACGGCTCGGGCTGCCGGTGCCGGAGGTCCTCGTCGAATCCTCCTCCATGCTCATCACCATCATCACGGTGGCGAATACCGAGCTGTTGACCGTACTGCCGGATCAGATGTTCCAACTGATGCCCATCGCGGGCTTCTGTGCCCCGCTGGAGCATATCCCGCCCATCTCTTCGGACCCGATCTGCCTGGTCCATCGCCGGGGGCTGCCGCTGACGCCGCTGGCGGAAAAGCTCAGTGACCTTCTGCGCAAGGCCGCGCACAACCGGCGCGGGCACCCTTAGCCCGGTGCATGCCGAACCCGTTTCAGGTATCACCGGTCGAACTTTCTGATCGCCACAGGATCATCGGCTTGCCCGATAAGCTCGGGAGAGGGGCGACAACGTCCATGGCCTTTGGGGAGAGAGATCGATCATGAAGCTTGTGCGTTTCATTTGGGATGGCCAGCCTGCCATCGGTGTCGTTGTCGGCGATGGGATCATCCGTATTTCCGACCTGCTGCCGGAATATCGCGAAATGCGCCAGCTCGCAGCAGCCGGTCCGGAAGCCTTGGAGAGGCTCGCCGACAAGCTTGCTGGTGCTCGGCCGATCGTTGCCCTGGAAGGCGCGCGGTTGCTGTCGCCCGTCGAACGGCCGCACAATTTCCTGGCCATCGGCATGAACTACCGCAAGCATGCGGAGGAGGGCGTGCGCCTCGGCGTGGTCCCGCCGAAATTCCAGGTCTGGTTCAACAAGGCGACTAGTTCCATCTCCGGCCCGTTCGATGAGATCGATCCGGGCGTCACTCGTCAGCTCGATTATGAGGTCGAGCTTGGCGTCGTGATCGGCCGGGCGGCGCGCTATGTCACTCCCGACGAGGCGCCGGCCCATGTGTTCGGCTATGTCGTCGCCAATGACGTTTCAGCGCGCGACTGGCAATTGCATGCCAATACCTGGACCATCGGCAAATCCTTCGAGAGTTTCGGCCCCGTCGGCCCCTGGATCGTCACGCCGGATGAGATCGGCGACCCGCACAGACTGGAACTGCGCACCTATGTCAATGGCGAGCTGCGCCAGCAGGCCAATACCGAGCAACTCATCTACAGCATCTGGGAGCAGATCGAGTATGTCTCGACCGCCTTCGTGCTGGAACCCGGCGACCTGCTCCTGACGGGCACGCCGGAAGGCGTGGGCCATGCGCTGATTCCGCAGCGGCACCTGGAAACCGGCGATGTCGTGCGTTGTGAGATCGAGAATATCGGCGCCATCGAGAACAAGGTCGGCCCCAGCAAGGCGCGCCGCTTCCCGGTGCTTGATGAGAACCGGATCTCGAAGGTGCTGGCAGCGGCCCAGGCCTGACGAGTGTGGGGAAGCGCTACCGCCTCCCCACCCATCCATGGCACGTTAACCAATGGTCGGGCGCGCAGGCGGCCTAGCGATTGATCCGCAGCGGGAGCTGGTGATGCGGGCATTGAAAAATATCTGGTACATGGCGGCTTGGGACAAAGAGATCCCGCCCGGACGCCTGTTCCATCGGACGCTGGTGGAGCGGCCGGTGGTGTTCTTTCGCGACCATGAAGGCAGCGTTCGCGCCATCGGCGACCGCTGTCCGCACCGTTTCGCGCCGCTGCACATGGGCGAACTGGTCGGGGATGCGGTGCAGTGCCGGTATCATGGCCTGCGCTTCGGGAGCGACGGGCAATGTGTCCACAACCCGCACGGCAATGGCGCGATCCCCAAGGCGGCAAAGGTTCCCTCCTATCCGGTGTACGAGCGCTATGGCGCCGTCTGGATCTGGTTTGGCGATCCGGCCCTGGCCGACCCCGCGAAGCTTCCGGTGTTTCCGCTGCTGGACCCGGAGAAATATGCAGCCGGTCAGGGCTATCTGAAGGCCAAGGCGCATTACGAGCTTGAATCCGACAATATCATGGATCTCAGCCATATCGAGTTCCTGCACCCGCTCTTCGCCACCGAGGCTGTCCGCCGCGGGAAGATCGAGACGGTGCAGGAGGGTGACGCGGTCTGGTCGAAGCGTTTCATTACCAACGATCACTTGCCCTCCTTCCTGGAGGAGATTTTCGGCCTTGAACCCGGTACGGCCGTCGATCGTTGGCTCGATTGCAAATGGCAGGCGCCGGCTCTGATCGAGCTGTATAGCGGCGCCACGCAGACGGGTCGGCCGCGCGAGGAAGGCAGCGACGTTCCCAGCATCCATTTCTTCACGCCAGAAACGGCGAAAACGACTCATTATTTCTACGCCATGTGCTGCCCCCGCTCGGCCGGACCGATGGCGCAGGAGATCGCGCAGCAGCAGACCGACGCTGTACGGGGACCGTTTGAAACCGAAGACCTGCCCGTGGTCGAGGCGCAGCAGGAGATGATCGGCGATGCGGATTTCATGTCGCTGAACCCGGTCCTGCTGCCAACCGATGCCGGTGCCGGCCGTGCGCGACGCGTTCTCGCCCGGATGATCGCGGAGGAGGAGAAGCAGCTCAATCCGGCAAAATAGGGTCGAACGTTTCCCCGGTTTCCAGCGCAGTGGATATTCCTGATGTCCCTTCGAATGCCCGAGCCTGATACCGCCATTCTCAGGCGGCGCCCGGATATTGTCCGGGCCTTGCGGGCGATTGTGCCGGGCGACAGCGTGATCGACGATGTCGACGCGCTTCGCCCCTACGAATCCGATGGTCTGACTGCCTATCGTCAGCCGCCGATGGTCGTGGTGCTGCCGGAGACCACGGCCCAGGTTTCCGCCATCCTGGCCTGGTGCCATGCCGAGGGTGTCAAGGTGGTGCCACGCGGATCGGGCACTTCGCTCTCCGGTGGCGCCCTGCCGCTGGCCGACGCGGTGCTGGTCGGCATGGCGAAATTCAACCGGGTGCTGGGGATCGACTATGCGGACCGGCTGGTCGTGGTCCAGCCCGGTGTCACCAACCTGGCCGTCACCCGCGCGGTCGAGGAGCGCGGCTTCTACTATGCGCCGGACCCGTCCAGCCAGATCGCTTGCTCGATCGGCGGCAATGTGGCGGAGAATTCCGGTGGCGTGCACTGCCTGAAATACGGCCTGACGACGAACAACGTCCTGGGTGTCGAGATCGTGCTCATGGATGGCGAGGTGGTCCGGTTGGGCGGTCGCCAACTCGATCCCGCCGGCCTTGACCTGCTGGGGCTCGTGGTGGGGTCGGAGGGGCTGCTGGGCATCGTCACGGAGGTGACGGTGCGCATCCTGCCCCGGCCCGAAGGGGCACGCGCCCTGCTCATCGGGTTTCCTGACGTGGAGGGGGCGGGCAAATGCGTGGCCGATGTGATCGCGGCCGGCATCATCCCGGCGGGCATGGAGATGATGGACCGGCCGGCTATCCATGCGGCGGAGGCCTTCGTGAAGGCGGGGTATCCGCTGGATGTCGAAGCACTGCTGGTCGTCGAACTGGACGGCGTTTCGGCCGAATGCGACCATCTGATCGAAAAGGTCGCAGCCATCGCCCGCGCCGACGGATCGACCACCTTGCGCCTCTCCCGCGACGAGGCCGAGCGCACGGCCTTCTGGGCCGGGCGCAAGGCGGCCTTTCCCGCCATCGGTCGCCTTGCGCCGGATTATTATTGCATGGATGGCACCATCCCCCGCCGTCGCCTGCCGGAGATGCTGGAGCATATGCGGGCGCTGTCCAGGCGATATGGCCTGGATGTCGCCAATGTGTTCCATGCCGGTGACGGCAACCTGCATCCGCTGATCCTATATGATGCCAATATCCCCGGCGAACTGGACCGGGCGGAGGCGTTCGGCGACGACATCCTGCGCCACTGCGTCGCCCTCGGCGGCGTGCTGACGGGGGAACATGGCGTCGGCGTGGAGAAGCGTGACCTGATGCCGGTCATGTTTTCCGAGATCGACCTCCGGCAGCAGCAGCGACTGAAATGCGCCTTCGACCCGAAATCGCTGCTCAATCCCGGCAAGATGTTCCCGACACTCCACCGCTGCGCGGAACTGGGCCGCCTGCATGTGCATCAAGGCGCCACGCCGTTTCCGGACCTGCCGCGTTTCTGATGATGCCCGTTCCTCTCCGCCCCACCTCCTCCGATGAGCTGATCGACATCGTCCGCGCGCTGGGGCGCGGACAGCGGCTCGCCATCCATGGTGGCCGCAGCAAGGCAGGCATCGGATGCGATACGCCCGATGCCGTGCCGCTCGACATGACGGGATTTGCCGGCATCGTGGACTATGATCCAGCCGAGCTGGTGTTGACCGTCGGGGCGGGCACGCCGCTGGCGGAGGTCGAGGCGCTGGTGCGTAGCGAGAACCAGATGCTGGCCTTCGATCCCTTCGATCACGCCCCCGTATTCGGCCGTGCCGCCGGACGGGCGACGATCGGCGGTGTGGTGGCGGCGGGAGTGGCGGGGTCGTGCCGGTTGTCCTGCGGGTCGGCGCGTGACCATTTACTTGGCATCCGCACCGTGTCAGGCAGGGGCGAGCCGCTGGTCGCCGGCGCGCGGGTCGTCAAGAACGTAACCGGCTATGACCTGCCCAAGCTTGCCGCCGGAAGCTGGGGCCGGCTGTTTGCCATGACGGAACTGACCCTGAAAGTGCTGCCGCGGCCGCCCGTGCAGGCGACCCTGGTCCTGCCGGGACTGGACCCGGAGCGGGCGGCGGCGGCGATGGCCCTGGCGATGGGATCACCGGCCGAGGTTGCGGCGGCAGCGCACAGGCCGGCGGAACTGGGCGACGGGACCGCGCTGACCGCCCTGCTGCTTCGCGGCTTCGGCCCATCCGTGACGGCCAAGCGCGCCATCCTTGATCGCCACCTGTCCGACTTCGGACCGACCGTTTTGCTGGACGGGGGCGAGGCGGATATTTTCTGGGACGGCCTGCGCACCCTGGCGCCCCTGGGCGATGATCTGCCGCTCTGGCGCGTGAACGTGCCGCCAAGCAGGGGTCCGGCGGTGATCGCCAGCCTGGGGGCGCAAGGGGCGCAGTGGATGTTCGACTGGGCCGGTGGTCTGATCTGGCTGGGCTTTGATGGCGATCCCGCCCTTGTCCGGGCCGCCGCGGCGCAGGGTGGCGGGCATGCGACGCTGATCCGGGGACCGGCATCGCTGCGCGCCCAGGTCCCGGCATTCCATCCCGTCGCTTCGGGCCCCACGGCGTTGGAGGCGCGGATAAGGCGCGCCTTCGACCCGGCGGGCATATTCGAGACCGGTCGTTTTGGAGGCGCGACGTGAAGACGGAATTCAGGCCCGAGGCGCTAGCCGACCCGGTGATGGCGGGATCGGAGGCGATCATCCGCAAATGTGTGCATTGCGGCTTCTGTACGGCCACCTGCCCGACCTATGTCCTGCTGGGTGACGAGTTAGACAGCCCGCGCGGTCGTATCTATCTGATCAAGGACATGCTGGAACGGGAACGGGTGCCGACGCCCGAGATCGTCAAGCATGTCGATCGCTGCCTCTCCTGCCTGTCCTGCATGACGACATGCCCTTCCGGCGTGAACTACATGCATCTGGTCGATCATGCGCGGATCTATATCGAGGCGCGGTTCAAGCGACCGCTGCGTGAACGGCTGATACGCGCGATGCTGGCCTGGACCCTGCCGCATCCGGCTCGGTTCCGCGCGGCGCTGGCGCTGGCACGCCTGGGTCGGTTGGGCCTGCCGCTATTTAACCGGATCAACGCGCTGCGACCGCTGGCAGCCATGCTGGCCTTGGCACCGGCCCGCCTGCCGCCTCCAGCTGATGACAGCAACGCGCTTGTCGCCGGTGCCAGAGGGCGGGTGGCGCTTTTGCGGGGCTGTGCGGAACCGGTGCTGCGCCCGGAATTCCGCCAAGCGGCGGTACGCCTGCTCAACCGCGCGGGTTATGACGTCCTGCTCGCGCCCGGGGAGGGGTGTTGCGGTGCCCTGATCCATCACATGGGGCGGGAGACGGACAGTCTCGACGCCGCGCGGCGGAACGTCGATGCCTGGCAGCGCCTGATCGCGGACGGGGGCCTTGATGCCGTGCTGGTCACCGCGTCGGGATGCGGCACGACGATCAAGGATTACGGCTTCATGCTGCGCGATGACCCCCAATATGCCGCACCGGCGGCTGCCGTATCGGCCCTGGCCAGGGACATCTCGGAATTCCTGGCGAAGATCGATCTGCCGGCGGGGCAGCCCCGCGCCCTCACCGTCGCCTATCACGCCGCCTGCTCCCTCCAGCATGGTCAGAAGGTGACGGAGGCACCGAAGCGCCTGCTGACCCGCGCGGGTTATGACGTCCGTACCCCGGCTGAGGCACATCTTTGCTGCGGGTCGGCTGGTACATACAATATCCTCCAGCCGGAGATCGCAGGACGGCTCGGCGATCGCAAGGTCGCTAATCTCGAACGGTTGCGACCCGACGTCATCGCGACCGGCAATATCGGCTGCGCCATGCAGATCGGTCAGCGCACGGGCATCCCCGTCGTCCACATTGTCGAACTGCTTGATTGGGCTGCCGGCGGGCCGATGCCCGATACCCTTTCCTCACTTTCCACCGACTAGGAGTGCAACATGAGCCGCATCAGTCTGGATCAGGCGAACAGGATGATCGAAGCCGCATTCGCCAAGGGTAACGAATTGGGGCTGAAGCCCCTATGCGTGGCGGTCCTGGACGCGGGCGGCCATCTGATCGCTCTGCAGCGCCAGGATGGCGCCTCCATCCTTCGCCCCCAGGTCGCCACGGGCAAGGCGGCCGGGGCGCTGGCGCTGGGCATGTCCAGTCGCCGGATCGGCGAGGTCGTGGCCGAGCGCCCGGCCTTCATCGCGTCGATCGGCATGGTCGCACCCCAGGGCATCGTGCCGGCGGCCGGCGGTGTTATCCTGGTGGATAGCGACGGCTTGCCGATCGGTGCGATCGGCACCACGGGGGATACGTCGGACAATGACGAACTGTGCACCATGGCGGGTATCGCCGCCGCCGGCCTGACCCCGCAAAGCTGAGAGACGAGATGCCGCTCTATGAGTATGACGGACAGCGCCCGTCACTGCCGGACGATGACAGTGCCTGGGTGGCGCCATCGGCTGACCTTATCGGCCAAGTCAGGCTCGCGTCGGGCGCCAGCGTTTGGTTCGGCGCCGTCATCCGCGCCGACAATACGCCGATCCTGGTCGGCGCCGGCAGCAATATCCAGGACGGCGCGATGCTGCACTCCGACCCCGGCGCCCCGCTGACGCTAGGCGAGGAGGTGACGGTCGGACATCACGCCATCCTGCATGGATGCACCATCGGAGACCGCGTTCTGGTCGGCATGGGCGCACGGGTGCTGAACAAGGCCGTGATCGGTGATGATTGCCTGATCGGGGCCGGTGCACTGGTGACGGAAGGCAAGCACTTCCCGCCGGGAAGCCTGATCGTTGGCGCACCGGCCACCGTCAGGCGTGCATTGTCGCCGCAGGAGATCGCGTCGCTGCGGCAATCGGCACAGCTTTATCGCGAGAAGGCCGCGCATTTCAAAACCACACTGAAGCTGATCGCCGACTGATAATGGCCCGACGCAAGGCGATGCCGCTACAGGCTGTTCGTCGCAACGGCTGATACCTGGAAGGATGGCGCGGGCCGCTTCTTGTCATCCTGCGCGCGCCGGACGCTTGCGATAAAGAAAACGGAAAACCGGGAGGCGACATTGCACAATCAAAAGGATGCGGCCCCGCCGCAGGTGATCATCGTCGGCGCGGGCCCGACCGGATTGGCGCTGGCCATTGAACTGGGAAGCCGTTCGATCCCCTGTCTGGTGGTGGAGAAGAATGACCGCACCGGACATGCGCCGCGCGCCAAGAACACCAATATCCGCACGCGCGAACATCTGCGGCGCTGGGGTATCGCCGGGCGCCTGGCGGAGGCCGCCCCCTTCGGCGTCGACTATCCCTCCAACATCCTGTTCGTGACGCGCCTGGGCGGGCATCTGATCACCCGGTTTGAACATGCCTTCGGTGGCAATCCGCAGCGTGACCACCATTATTCCGAACATGCGCAATGGATCCCGCAATATAAGCTGGAGGCTGTTCTGCTCGACCATGCGCGCTCACTGCCGGGCGTACGTGTCGAGTTCGGGCGGGAACTGGTCGGGATCACCCAGGATGAGAACGGCGTTTCGGCCGTGATCCGTTCGGTGGATACCGGGGCGGAAGCGACGAAGAAGGCCCTCTATCTCGTGGGGGCCGACGGCGGTCGCAGCAGCGTACGCCATCAGATCGGCGCCACCATGGTGGGCGTCCACGGCCTGTCCCGCAACAACATGACGATCTTCGAGGCGCCCGGCCTGGCGGAAGCCCAGCCGCATGGACCGACCATCCAGGTCTGGCAGTGCAACCAGGATATGCCGAGCTTCATCGGGCCGATGGATGTCGGCGACCGCTGGTTCTTCGTTCCGACCGGCATTCCGCCGGAAACCCAGTTTACCGAGGAACAGTTGCTCGGCATGATCCGCCGATCGACGGGCCTTGACCTGCCCTATCGCATCCTAAGTTCGGAAATCTGGGTCGCAAGCCGGCTGCTGGCCGACCGCTATTCGCGCGGACGGATATTCTTGGCGGGTGATGCCTGCCATCTCCATCCGCCCTTCGGCGGGTTTGGCATGAACATGGGTATCGCCGATGCCGTCGATCTGGGCTGGAAGCTTGCCGCCGTGCTGCAGGGATGGGGGGCGCCCGCCCTGCTCGACACTTACGAGCAGGAACGTCGGCCCATCCATGATTATGTGATGGACGAAGCCGAAGCAAACCACGCGCTGGCACCCAATCAGCTGGCCCGCGATGGCATCGAGGAAGATACGCCCAGGGGTGAGCAGATCCGCAAGGAAGTCGCCGACCTGATCTGGAAGACCAAGCGGCCGGAATTCTTCAGCCTGGGGGTCGTGCTCGGCTACCGCTACATGGGATCGCCGATCATTGTTGACGATAACCCCTCCACGCCGTGGGTGCGGTCGGTCGATTACGTGCCCTCGGCGGCTCCGGGCAGTTTGGCGCCCCACCGCTGGCTGGAGGATGGCAACTCGCTCTACGATCATTTCGGCCCGGGCTTCACGTTGCTGGTGTTGGATGCCGATCCCCGCCCGGAGGTGCTGAAGGTCCAGGCCCAGGCGCGGCACCTGGGTGTTCCCTTGCAGGTCTTCGAGACTTCCGACAAGGAGGTCGCCGATCTCTACCAGGCCCCCCTGGTCCTTATCCGGCCGGACCAGCATGTGGCTTGGCGGGGAGGTGCTGTGCCGGACGATCTCATGTCCCGGGTCTGCGGACAGGGGATGAAGGCTCCGCATCTGACAGGTGCCGGGATGGGCGTGGCGGTCGATCGATCCGGTAAGGGCCATCAAGGGAGTGTGCCGCCAATGGTCGCCGACAGGGCGCCCGCCGGAGCGGAAATCCGCCAAGGCCGATAATCCATGGATTCTTGTGCGTTGCTCAACAGGGAGGGCGAATGTCCAGATTGCTTGTCGTTACGTCGGATGGGACGGAAAGGGTCTTCGAAGCGGGGCCGGGGAACTCGGTCATGGAGGTTATCCGTGACAATGGCCTCGAAGAGTTGTTGGCCATATGTGGCGGTTGCTGTTCCTGCGCCACTTGCCATGTGTATGTCGATCCGTCCTTCGCCGATCGGTTGCCGCCGATGAGCGACGACGAGGATGGTCTGCTGGACGGATCGGACTATCGGCGGCCGGAATCCCGCCTGTCCTGCCAGATACCCTTCGACGAAGGCCTGGACGGCTTGCGGGTCACGGTTGCACCCGCCGGCTGAACGGACCATGGGCGGGTGGAGGCTTCAGGGAGCTCCTATGGCTTTGATCTATGATGTCCTCATCGTCGGCGCGGGACATGCCGGTGCCCAGACAGCCATTGCCCTGCGGCAGCAGAAGTTCGCGGGTTCCGTGGCAATTATCGGGGATGAACCCGACATTCCCTACGAGCGACCGCAGCTCAGCAAGGAGTATCTGTCGGGCGAGAAAGCGTTCGATCGGATACGTATCCGGCCGCTCCTGTTCTGGCAGGAACAAGGTATCGATCTGCTGCTGGGCCGCAAGGTGGAGGCTGTGGATGCCGTGGGACACCAGGTCCGCTGTGATGATGGCGCAGTTTTCGGGTATCGTTCCTTGGTCTGGGCAACGGGCGGACAGCCCCGTCGTCTGGCTTGTCCGGGAGGCGGATTGGCCGGCGTCCATTCCATAAGAACGCGAGCGGATGCGGATCGGCTGATGTCCGCCCTGTTGCCGGCACGGCGCGTTGTCATCGTCGGTGGTGGCTATATCGGCCTGGAGGCCGCCGCGGTTCTGCGGAAGCTGGGCAAGGATGTCGTTGTGCTGGAAGCGGCGGAGCGCGTGCTGGCGCGTGTTGCCGGGGAAGTGCTGTCGCGCTTCTACGAGGAGGAGCATCGGCGGCATGGTGTCGCCATGCGATTGAACGCAAGGATCGACGGCCTGGAGGGGAAAGAAGGGCGCGTCACCGGCGTGCGGCTGTCATCCGGTGAGGTGCTGGCCGCTGATCTGGTCATCGTAGGCATCGGCATCTCCCCTGCGGTCGAACCGCTGCTCGCCGCGGGCGCGGAAGGGGGCAATGGTGTGCTGGTGGACAGGTGGTGCCGTACCAACCTGTCCGACATCTACGCCATCGGAGACTGTGCCGCGCATCCCAATAGGTTTGCCGATGGGACCATCATTCGGTTGGAATCCGTCCAGAACGCCAGCGATCAGGCTACGCTGGTGGCACGGAACCTGACCGGCGGGGATGAGCAATATGCCGCGATACCCTGGTTCTGGTCCAATCAGTATGATCTGCGTCTGCAGACCGTGGGGCTGTCGTCGGGATATGACCAGGCCATCGTCCGCGGGGACGTGGCAGACCGTAGTTTCTCTGTCATTTACCTGAAGGCCGGTGTCGTCGTAGCGTTGGACTGCGTCAACGCCGTCAGGGACTATATCCAGGGCAAGCTCCTGGTGGTCTCCAGGGCCAAGGTGCCCCTGAAGATGTTGGCCGACACCAGATTGCCACTGAAGTCCCTTGCTGGAGAACGGGCGCTGTAGGTATCTGAGTCTCATGGGTGAGCTCACCAAATTCTGATTGGCGCTAAATGGTGGCTTGATGAATCGGGCATTTAGGTGAATTGCCCTACGCTGTCGCCCGGAACAGCAAGTTGAGATGGTCGTGCGCCTTCACATTCACTCTTTTCTACTCTGTAGCAGCTAAAACTACGATCCTTCACGACGCGATACACGGTGGGACAGGTAGGTTCAAATCGAACGATTTGAACTTGTCAGTTATCAGGCGGTGCAGGTTGTTACCCGCGTAAGGCGTCCAGCCGCTCGATGAACCGGCCCTTCCTGGCGTGCCGGCCCCGAATGTCGGCCAACCGGCGGGCGAAGCTATCGCCTTCGCCTTGCTGGTCGGCGATCGCTGCCAAGTCGGCGAGAAGGGCCGCCGCCCGGTCATAGCCAGTGGCATTGCGCAGTTCGATCTGCTGTTCCACCTCGCGCCAGGCGGCTTCGCCGCGCTGTGTCACGGCGGTCAGGCGTGCTGTCCGTGCCTCGGCCTGTTCGCGCTCGCGGCGCTGGCGCTCTTCTTCGGCCCGGTCCGCCGCCGCGCGGCGGCGTTCGGCAGCAATGCGCTTGGTGGCCGCCCGCAGGTCCCCGGCGGTGGGGAGCCCACCGGAGCCCCTGGTGCCGCCGCTTCCTGTCAACGCCTCACGGCAACGGCGACGCAACGCCGTCCCCAGATGGGGGTCGGCATTCTCGTACAGGCGGCGTAACCAGAGGATCTTCTCTTCCTCGGCAAGGGTACGGAGAAAGGCTTCGACTTCGTCCGCTGAAGGTTCCGCCGGTGATGCAGCCGTCGCCTGGGTTGCGGCCTTCAGCAAGTCGCCATCTATGGCGAGGAAATCCGCAAGCGCTGCCAACGGTCCCGATAGCGTCCCCAATCCGGGCGAGGGCATGCGGGTTTCGTTGCGGGCATGGCCATTCTCCACCTGTATCAGCCACAACAGCACGAACAGCCGCAGGTCACCGGCCAACAGGTCCGCCCGCAACGGCGCCAGTGCCGTCAGCCGGCCACTGCCGTCATCCCAATCCTCGGCTTCGACCTCCTCCCGGCGGATATCGATGATCAGATGCGCGCCGGCAACCTTGATGTCTGCCACCTCATCATCGATCTGGAAACGGTCCAGTGCTTCCAGGTCGACGAGCCGTCGCGGAAGTTTGAGCGCGAAGCGCCGGCTGCCCCAGTTGGCGAGGTAGAGGAACAAATCGAAATGGCGCTTCAGCATGTCGCGCGGATCGGCCTTGAGGTCACCCCACTCATAGGAGTTGACGAAGCCGGTGGCGGTTATATGTGCCCGGGTCGAGATCGCCCGCAACGCCGCCTTGGCTTCCGGGTCCAGCGGCCGGTCGATGGCCTGGAACTCGTAGTACTGATATTCGCTCATGACGTCTTCTTGGGTTATTCCGTTTCCGGCACTTCCGGCCAATGTCCTGAGCGTGATCCTTCATCTTTTCGGGACATTCTGCCAAGGAGAACATTCCAAGAAAAGGACGCTCCATGCCCGGCTGGTCCCTATGGGCGACTGGTCAGGATCGCCCCGATTGGGGAGCATCGGGGTGCACGACGAGACCGGCCATTCGCTGGTCGAGCCCTCGCTTGGCGGCTGCCGGTCATTTTGCCTCCCAGACCCGGCGCCAAGCTGCGAACTCCGAGGGTCGGACCTGATAGCGCGCGAAATTGCCTTCGTGCAGTCCCGTCAACTCGGCTTCGACAATCTCAATGAAGCGCCCGCGGTCAACGCTATCGACCCTGTCGGCCGCCCAGGCAACGATGTGCCCGATGGCTTCCTTGCGTCCGGTACATCCCCGGATGAGGTCGGCGACAAGTTCACGCAGTTCGGCGCGATAGCGAAGCCTGAACGGATCAGGCTCGCCCAGCGACTGCCGCACAGCGGCATAATGCGCCGCCGAGCGTTCATAGGCCCACAGAAAGAGGTCTTTGAGGAGATCAACCTGGTTCAGTTCGTAAATCCCGAGCACAGCTTCGGTATAAGTCTGCCGGGGCACATCGGCAAAAGAGAGCGGTGAAAGGTTGTTCCTGATGAGGGGGATGTTTGCGGCAAGGCGGGACACGCGCTTGTTCACATCATCGAAGGGCTGCAGATAGGGTAGTTGCACCATGATGAAGAATGCCTGCTCGAACGGATCGGCGATGGCGTCGGCAGTGGCCAGAATTTGATCGAAGGATTCCTCGATAAGCTGCGGTACTTCCAGAGGATGGAAGGCGGACCGTTCGATTCCCACCGCGATATAGCGCAATCTGCCGACGGCGGATGGATCGGCAAGGAGGTTGTTGGCCAGCAGCCCATGCAGATTGAGGATCGTATAGCGGTTGAAGCCGATATCGTCGGCCGCACTGACCAGGAATTCGATCGCATCCTTGTGGTTAAGGATCATCTGCGCGTCGAGATGTGTTCGACCTTCCGCCTCTTTGCCGAATTCAATGAGGCGCTTTGTGTCCAGAAGCGAGTAGGTGTTGCCCTCCAGCCGGCTGGAATTCCAGGCGAGGTCGATGAGGAGCCTGCTGAAGATGTGCCTGGCGTAGGTTCCCGCCGGCTGCTCGGCGATTTGTGATCGACCGACAGACATCAGATGGGCGCGTTCAGTTTCCGTCAGATAGAAGGTGACGTTCGGGCGGTAGCGGTCGAGAAAGTCGCGATTGTAACCGACCGGCATGCGCGTTTCGAGCGCCCGTCGGACATGGTGGCGTATTGATTTGGCTGCGTCGGAAAGCGCAATGGTAAAGGCTCGATCCTCGTCAGGAGGTCCGGTGACCGCCACCGCGTTGGGCAGGCGGTACCTTGCCCAGCGGCCTTCGCCTTCCATGATGAGACGGTTATCCGACACCAGTCGCTTCAGGCGATATTGCAGCGTGCGTTGCGGAATGGGTGCAGGCAGGGCGCGACCAATCTCGGATGCGGGGATGGCCTCTGCATGAAGGCCTACGATCCCTTCGATCGCAGCCAAGGCGTCTTCGGTGATGTGATTGGCCACGATATGTCGCCTTTCCTGCGTATAGCGGCTAGGCGCAAGAATGTAGAATGTAGGCGCAAAAATCAAATATATGCGCAATGTTTGTTGCGCCTATCCGATTGTGATGGCTTCGCGTTGGGCTGGGCTGTCGTCTGGGACAAGCTACGCTACTACACGAAATAGCCCGTTGCGGTTTCCGGCAGCCAGCAGTTTCAGCATTCGGTAGTCCCTGAGGGCGGGTCGCAAGTCGAGAGCATATCCTGCCCCCGCATCCAGAAAAGCCCCGTAACCTCAACAGGTTATGGGGCATTTTGTTGTCCGCGACCCGGAAGCAGGCCAAAGCGTGGAAGTGACCTGCTCCCCTAATTGTTTCCGTTTATAAGCAGAGTCCTCTGGTTTGGTATTGGGGTTGAGGGACGTTCAGGACCGGGGGCATGCCCCCGGTCCTGAACGTTGCGAACTGGGCAGGGGACATCCCGCCCAGGGTGGAATGGGGTCGAATATTGTTGTAGTCGTCGCGCCAGTCGGCCAGCACCTGGCGGGCATGCCGCAGACCGTGGAACAGGGTTTCATTCAGGCATTCATCGCGCAAGCGTCCGTTGAAACTTTCCACGAACGCATTCTGGGTGGGCTTGCCGGGCTGGATGTAATGCCACTCGACCTGATGGGTTTGCGTCCAGGCCAGGATTGCCCTGGAAATGAACTCGCTGCCATTGTCGCTGACAATCATCAGCGGTTTGCCGCATGTGGCGATCAGCGCGTCCAGCTCTCTTGCCACCCGCTTGCCGGACAGCGAGCTGTCGGCCACCAGGGCCAGGCACTCGCGCGAGAAATCATCCACCACGGCCAGGATGCGGAACCGCCTGCCATCGCTGAACGCATCCGACACGAAATCCAGGCTCCAGCGCTGGTTGGGAGCCTGGAGCACATTCATCGGCGCCCGTGTGCCCAGCGCGCGTTTGCGGCCCCGCCGCCGGCGCACCGCCAGCTCTTCCTCCCGGTAAATCCGCAGCAGCTTCTTATGGTTCACCGCCATCCCCTCCCGGGCCAGCAGACATCCCAGACGCCGGTAGCCGAACCGCCGCCGCTCCGATGCCAGTTCCCACAGCCTTTGCCGCAAGGCACCGTCATCAGGGCGACGCGACCGATAACGGATCGTCCGGCGATGCACCTTCAGAACAGAGCAGGCCCGCCGCTCGCTGACACCGAACGTCGCCCGCAGATGGGCAACCGTCCGGCGTTGAGCGGCGGGCCTCACCACTTTTTTCCTGCAACCTCGCGCAGCATGGCGTTGTCCAGCATCGCCTCGGCCAGCAGCTTCTTCAGGCGGCTATTCTCATCCTCCAGGCCCTTCAGGCGTTTGGCTTCCGAGACGTCCAGCCCGCCATATTTCGACTTCCAGGCGTAAAATGTCGCCTCCGAAATCCCGTCTCGCCGGCAGATGTCCGCCGCCTTCTGCCCAGCCTCCTGCTCCCGCAGGATCCCGATAATCTGTTCCTCACTGAAACGGCTCTTCTTCATCCGATAGCCCTCCTCGGTCAGGAGGACTCTACTTCACGCCGGACACATTTCCAGGGAGCAGGTCAACTGCAATTCTTCCTGTCATCGCGCCCAAATTGCATCGACCAGCAGCTGAGTCCGACTGGGCTACGCGCCACGAGATGCGAGGCTACAGCCACGCCGAACCAGACCCCGGTGAGGTCCAATCACCAGGGTCTGGTCTCAGGTGGTAGCCCCTGCGAGTATAGTATCCTCATTGAAGAGCTTCCCCATTGTATCAATCAACGAGGGATCATTCAGGTCGAACAGGGATGCGTTGCCGCCGATCCACTGGAAATCATGTTTCAGGCGGGTGATCAGCCAGTCGTTTCCCTGTTTGATGAACCGGACCTCGTACCAGCCATATTGCGCATTTTCGGAGGCACCGAAATCGGTCTGCCTCCAGTGGCGAGAGGTCATGTAGACCAGCGCGTCTGCATGGTCGCCCTCCACATTGATGTCCCAGTTGGAGTAGCTGTGGTGGCGCCGGACGGGGGCCAGGATTTGGCTGGCGAACAGCGTAAACAGGTCCGGGTCGACTTGCACGATGGGCTGACCGGTCAGGCGCTGGAAATCGACGGTGACGGGGTCGGTAAAGCAGGACCGGTAGGCAGCCCAGTCGCCCGTGTCCAAGGCGCGGCCGAACCGCAGCATCACCTTCTTAACCGCTTCGCGTTCCCACAGGTTCACGACCATCTCGTCCCTGGTCATATCGTTCCTCCTTGTCGTTGCTTTTTGAAATTCGGTCACCAGGCCCGCACGCCGCCATCCACGGCGATGTCGGCCCCGGTCACGTAACTGGCATCCTCGCTGGCCAGGAAGGCGGCCGCGCTGGCCACCTCCTCCGGCTGGCCCATCCGGTTCAGCATGGCGCGACCCAACTGCACGCGCGACCAGTCGGGATCTTCCTTGATCATGCGCGTCTGCGTCGTCTCGATGGTGCCTGGCGACAGGCTGTTGACGCGGATGCCATGGTGGCGGCCTTCCATCGCCAGTTGCCGGGTCATGGCCAGCACTCCGCCCTTGGCCGCGCAGTGCGCCAGCCCCGGCAGCCGCTCAATCCCTACCCAGGCCGACATAGAAGCGTTGTTGACGATGGCGCCACCGCGCTTCTTCAGAGCCGGCCAGGCGGCGCGTGTCATGCGGAACACAAGGTCCAGTTCCTGGTTGATGGTTCGCGCCCATGTGGCGTCGTCCATCTCCTCAATCCAGGCGAAATAGGCCATGGCGCCATTGTTGAACAGGACGTCGATGCCGCCGTGATGCCCGATGGCGGCGGTGATGACGCGCTCGCAATCCTCTGTGAGCGTCAGATCGGCCGGGCTGACGGAAATCATGCTGCCGCCTTGCGCCCGCACCTGCCGCAGGGTCTCCTCCGCGCCTTGCGGGTCGATGTCGCACCCCACCACGTCGGCGCCTTCCGCCGCGAAGCGCAGGCAGGAGGCGCGTCCGATGCTACCGCCGGAGCCCGTGATGATACAGGTTTTCCCGGCCAGCCGGCCCGTAACTGGTCGCATTGGCATCTCCATGGGACAGGGGTGCCGTCGCAACGGCATGAACCTTATACTGGATGCACTTATGCCATGGGTGATACGCGAACGTCAATCCGGTTTCAGGGGTGGAGTAATGATCCGGCCATAAAACTTGCCGAAATTCCGAAGAATTTTGTTTTTTATCAGATAGATGTATGTTTCTACTGCCTTTAGAGAAGCTGATGTGTCCTGGATAATGATATTGCGTAATACTTAATGTGGATACATTATTGGCGCTGCGGGCGCGGCCGGAAATGACGTCCGGATGGCGAGCCGCTGGCTCTCAAACCGCAGGCCCGGAGGGGAATATCGATGAAGAGTTTTGATGTCGTTATCGTGGGTGCCGGGCATGGCGGGGCGCAGACCGCTGCTCTGTTGCGCCAGAACGGGTTCGGGGGGAGCGTCGCGATCATCGGGGATGAACGCGAACTCCCTTATGAAAGACCACCGTTGTCGAAGGAGTATCTTTCCGGCGAGAAGGGGTTCGAGCGCATCTTGATCCGCCCCGCCGGATTCTGGCGGGAACGCTCGGTCGACATGCTGCTGGGCCGGCGGGTGGCCGCCGTCGATCCGGTCGGCCGCGCGCTGACCCTGGATGATGGCGAGGCGGTCGGCTATGGCCGCCTGGTCTGGGCGGCCGGTGGCGCTCCCCGCCGGCTTTCCTGTCCGGGGCATGAGCTGGGCGGCATCCATACCATCCGTACGCGCGCCGATATCGACCGCCTGCAAGCCGAACTGCCCGGCGTGGACCGGGTGGTCATCGTAGGTGGCGGCTATATCGGGCTGGAGGCCGCCGCCGTGCTGGTGAAGCGGGGCAAGCGCGTCACAGTGCTGGAGGCGCAGGACCGCGTCCTGGCCCGCGTCGCGGGAGAGGCGCTGTCCCGGTTCTTCGAGGCGCAGCATCGGGCCCACGGCGTCGATCTCCGCCTGAACGCCGTCCTGTCGGAACTGGAAGGCTGGGAAGGGCGGGTGACCGGCGTGCGTCTGGCCGATGGTTCACGTATCGCCTGCGACATGGTGGTGGCCGGCATCGGCATCGTGCCGGCGGTGGCCCCGCTGATCGCGGCCGGCGCGCGCGGCGGCAATGGTGTGGAGGTCGACGCCCAATGTCGCACCAGCATGCCCGACATCTTCGCCATCGGCGATTGCGCGCTGCATGCGAACCCCTTCGCTGATGGCGCCTGGATCCGTGTGGAATCCGTGCAGAATGCCAACGACCAGGCGGCCGTGGTGGCCAGGGTGCTGACGGGTGGCGACGCCTGCTACCGGTCCGTGCCCTGGTTCTGGTCCAACCAGTACGATCTGAAATTACAGACCGTCGGCCTGTCTGCCGGGCATGATGCCACCGTCTTGCGCGGTGATCCGGCCAGGGGTGGTTTCACGCTGATCTACCTGCGGCAGGGCAGGGTCATCGCTCTGGATTGCGTCAACGCCACAAGGGACTATGTCCAGGGCAAGGCCCTGGTCGTCGGGCAGTCCCTGGCGCCGCCAGCCCTTCTCGCCGATCCCGGCATCCCGCTGAAGCAACTGGCGGCCGCACCGGCGCAGGTCGCCTGACCAGCGTTCCAGCTTGGACTTGACCTGCAAAACTGGATACACTATGACTTTGCTGGGTTGAGTGCGGCTGTATGCCTATGGTCTTTGAATCGCGAGAACGAAATGAGGTCTTGCCTGGTCGGTTCCGGTAATATGGATACACTGATGCGCTAGATGCCAGGACTCACCTCAAAAGTGCGCGCCGATAGGACGTATAAGTCTCAATTCCGGGTAACCGGCTTCCAAGCAACAACACATGAAGATCTAGGGGAGGATATGAGCATGAAGAGGTTCCGCCATTGCCTGCTATTGGGGACGGCCATCGCCATCGCCCCTGTCCAGGCCCAGGAGGCGCCCGCCGGAGTTGACAGCGCGGGCAGCGCCCTGGCTGGCGAACTGGAGCTTGAGCCCATTGTCGTCACCGCGCGCAAGCGCACGGAAAACCTGCGCGACGTGCCCGTGTCGATTACCGCGCTGGGCGGCGACCTGCTGACCGAGGCCAAGATCAATCAGGTCGTGGACCTCAGTTCGCGCGTGCCGAACTTCACGGTCTCCACGGGCTCCAATCTGCCTTTCGCGCTGATCCGTGGCTTCGGCTCGGGCAACAACATCTCCTTCGATCAGGCGGTGGGCAAGTTCATCGACAACGTGTCCTATGGCCGCGACCAGGATATCCGCCTGCCCATGTTCGATGTGGAGCGAGTGGAGGTGCTGAAGGGGCCGCAGGTCCTGCTGTATGGCAACAGCGCCACGGCCGGCGCGCTGAACATCACCACGCGCAAGCCCGGTGCGGATTTCGCGGCCGACGGTTCCGTCAGCTACGAGGGCTACCATGACGAAGTGACGGCGCAGGGCGGCGTCACCATCCCGCTGACGCCCGATGTCGGCCTGCGCCTGTCCGGCTTCTTCCAGAACCGCGACAACGGCCCGACCTACAACCTGCTGACCGACCGGGACGAACCGCAACTGCGCAACCACGGCCTGCGCGGTATCCTCCAGGCTGACCTCACTGACGATCTCACGGTCTCGCTGAAGGCCGAATATGGCCGCGTGAAGGAGCGCGGGGTGGGGGCCGAGGCCATCAGCCAGCCGATCTTCCCGCATCCGACCTTCGGCCGGGTCCTGATGTTCGACGATGCCCGGTTCGACGGCCGCACGGCGATCACATCGGAGGGGGCACCCTTCTTCCAGAAGGCCTTCGTCGGCCTGGAGAACCAGACCTACCAGGCGGATATCAGCTACGACCTGGGCAAGGGCTCGCTGGATTCCACCACGGCCTTCCGGACGCTGGATTTCGCGCAGTCCCTGCCGTCGGCCTCGCCCGTGCCCGTCCTGAACGCCTTCCTGACATACCGGTACAAGCAGTTCAGCGAGGAACTGCGCTACACGGGCAGCTTCGACAAGCTGGATGTGACGGCCGGCGGTTATTACCAGCGCGATACGTTCGACGTCTGGTCGGCCATCGATTTTAACATGAACGGGTTCGGCGGGCTCAGCGCCTTCTCGCTGAACAACAATCTCGACCAGACCAACAACAGCTATTCCCTGTTCGCTGACGTCACCTACCACTTCACCGACCGGTTCAGCCTGGAACTGGGCGCGCGGCAGAGCTGGATCGATAAGCGGGCGGACCAGTTCCTGGTGCCCGGCATGGTCGTGCCCGGCAAGACCTTCGGTAGCCGGGCCGATATCCTGTCCGTCAACCGCATGCTGGACGGGCTGTTCGTGGCACTCAACAACGGCGTGCCGCCGCATGTCTTCACCGGCCTGGAATATGATGACAGCTTCTTCCAGCCCCAGGCCGTCATCCAGTACGAGCTGACCCCCGACAGCAACCTGTTCCTCAAGTATGTGCGCGGGCAGAAGGCGGGCGGCTTCGACTACTTCTATGCCGGGGACGCGGCCGGTCCCACCCCGGCCGGCGCGCAGTTCGCGTCGGAGCGGGCGGAATCCGTGGAAGCCGGCCTGAAGGGCACCTTGCTGGACCGGCGGCTGGACTACTCGCTGGTGGCCTTCCGCACCACCTTCACCGACCTGCAGGCGTCGCAGTTCGAGACGGTCAGCTTCGTCGTCACCAATGTCGGCAAGGCGCGGACGCAGGGCCTGGAGCTTGACGTCAACTATGTCCCGATCCGGGGCATGCGGGTCAGCGGCTCCGCCGCCTATCTGGACGCCAAGTACCTGGACTATCCAGGGCAGCCCTGCACGCTGGAGCAGAAGCTGGCGCATGCGGCAGTCCATGGCACGCCCAATGGCTGCGTGCAGAGCCTGTCCGGTGCGCCCACCCAGTTCAGCTCGAAATGGACGGGGGCGCTGTCGGTCGATTACACCCATCCCGTGGGCGCGGAGACCGACATGGTCGGTGGCGTCACCCTGTTCGCCCGGTCCGGCTACAACGCCTCGCCCAACAACGAGCCGCTGCAGCGGCAGGGCGCCTATGCCAAGATCGACGCGCATGTCGGCGTGAAGCTGGGCAACGGGTCGACCACCCTGTCACTGTTCGCTAAGAACCTGACGGACAAGCGCACCCTGGAATTCGCCACCCTATCGCCGTTCAGCGGCGATGCCCAGACCGGCGTCTATTCGCTGGGCCGGGAGATCGGCGTCCGCGTGGGGTTCGAGTTCTAAGGCGATTGGGGCCTGATGGGAATTGCTCCACGATGGCTCCTGCGTGTCTCCCCCCCGAAAATGGGGGAGACATGCGAAGCCATGCCACGAAATCCGTTCGGCCTCAGATCATCCCTCTCAGCCCTCACCGGCGTGATGGCCGATACTACCGATCCGGAAGCTCATCATGAAATCATCCCACCTGTTCCTGGCCGCGGCCCTCCTTCTGGCCCCGGCATCCGGCCGCGCCACCGAACCGGCCGTGAAGGAGCCCGCACCGGTGGAGAACCCGGTGCTGGCCCGCTCGCGCAATGCCATGGTGCTGACGCTGCTGGGCACGGCCGGCGGCCCCCTGGCCCGGCCCGACCGGGCACAGCCCGCCAACCTGCTGCTGGTGGATGGCAGCGCGTATCTGATCGATGCGGGAGAGGGGACCGTGAGACAGCTGGCCAAGGCCGGTGTGACCACGGGCGACCTGCGCGCCGTCTTCATCACCCATCTGCACACCGACCATACGGCCGGCATTCCCGGCCTGTTGATGTTCCGGTGGAGCTACCTGATGGCTGGGATGCCCCTGCCCGCCCTGCGGCTGGTCGGCCCGCCGGGCACGGCGGAGATGACGGACGGTGCCGTCGGTTTCGCCACCTGGCCGACAGAGACGCTGCGCGCCCAGGCGCCGAAGACCCCGCCCGTGGCGGCGGTGGCGGCGGCCGTCAACGCCTTGCCGGGCGTGATCTACCAGGATGACAAGATCAAGGTCACCGCCGTGGAGAACACGCATTACGACGCGGTGGCGCTGAAGGAGGGGCCGCAGGGCCGCCATCTCTCCTTCTCCTATCGCGTGGACAGCCGGTTCGGTTCCGTTACCTTCACGGGCGACACGGGACCCGGCAAGGCAGTGTCGGACCTGGCCAGGGGAAGCGACCTACTGGTCAGCGAGATCATCGACATCCCCCCCATGGCCCGCTTCGTCGCCAGGGCCGCGTCGCTGCCGCCGGGCGCGGACAAGGGCATCATCGCGCATATGGAGCGCGAGCACCTGTCGCCCGACGCCGTGGCCCGGATCGCCCGCGACGCCGGGGTGAAGAAGGTCGTGCTGTCCCACATCGCCAACCCGGACCTGGACCCGGTCCAGACCGAAGCGCTGGGCACCGGCGTGTCGAAGGGCTTCGACGGTCCCGTCGTGGTCGGCCGGGACCTGCTGACACTCACCGTCGGGGCGGAGGCCGCACCGGCCCCGTGAGGGCCGCCGCATCATCCGACATGCCATCGAAAAGGCAGGGCGTGACCCGTCGGGTCACGCCCTGCCTTTTCCGTTACCTGGGCTCCGTCACTTGGCCGGCCTGCCGTCCGCCGAAGGTCTGATCTTCGGCGGACGGCCATCACAGTGCGCGCAACTGGCCGCCATTCATGATCAGGGTCTGGCCGGTCAAGAAGGCGGCATCGTCCGACGTCAGGAAGGACATCGCGCCGACCAGGTCGCCAGGCGTGGAGGGACGCTTGATGGCCTGGGCCTGGGCCGACAGGTCGAACATCTTGCCGTCTGGGAACATGGAGAAGGTGTTGGGCGTCTTGGTCAGGCCCGGCGCGATGGAATTCACCGTTATGCCGCATTCCCCCAACTCGCTGGCCAGCGCCCGCGTCAGTCCGATGACGGCCCCCTTCGAGGCGATGTAATGGGCGAAGCCGTCGATCACCAGCCCGACCGTGTCGGAGGAGATATTGACGATGCGCCCGTAGGCATGACGCTTCATGGCCGGCACGAAGGCGCGGCAGGTCAGGAAGAAGCTCTCCACATTGATGGCCATGACCCGCCGCCATTGTGCCAGCGTGATCTGCTCCAGCGGTTCGCGCGGGGTGAAGCCGACATTGTTGATCAGGATGTCGCAGCGGCCGAACCGCGCCAGCACCTGCGCCGCCAGCGTCTCCACCGCCGCCTCGTCCGTCATGTCGAGGCGGGCATAGTGTGCATCGCCGGCGCCGAGATCTTTTAATGCCGTTTCGAAACCCTGGATGTCCTGGCGGTCGGCCCCGACGACGATGGCGCCCTCAGCGGCCAGACGCTCGGCGAAAGCGCGGCCGATGCCCTGGGCCGCACCTGTGATCAGGGCGACCTTGCCCTGCTTGTTGCGATGAAGCGGTGTCACGCTGTTTCCTCCCGTCTCTTTATGTTCCGTCTCTTTATGTTCAAGGTCGGCGCAGGAAGGCATCGACGAAGGCCAGCAGCGCCTCGGGCTTTTCCTCGGCCGGATAGTGGCCGCAATCCTCGATGACCAGCGAAGTCACATCGTCGGCGATGCTGCGCCATTCCCGTTCGACCCCGTCGCCCACGCACAGGCGCCCGGCGAAGGTCGCGACGGGATTGGTGATCTTCGGTCCGGTCCGCCACGCCTGGTTCTGCGGAATGCTGATATCCAGGGCGCGGTAGAATTCGAAACTGGCGCGCAAGGCATCGGGATCGCGCAGCAGATCGATATAGAATTCCTTTGCCGGAGCGGACAGGGCGTCCGGGCGCCCGGCCTTGGTGGCGAACTGATGGCCGAAATAGATATGCTCGCGGCCGGACACCAGCAATTCGTTGACCCCGCGCAACCGATTGAAATTGAAATGCGACAGCAGGTCGCTGGGAAACCGGTCCGCCGGCAGCAGTGGCGGGGAAGCTGAGACGCCCGGTATCGTGGCTTCACCCACGATCAGACGGCGCAGCCTCTGCGGCGCGGTCCGGGCCATGGCGAAACCGGTCCACATGCCGATGTCGTGTCCCAGGAAATCGAATTCCCCATATCCCAGCGCATCCATCAGCGCGAACATGTCCAGCGCCTGGCTGCGGCTGTCATAGCCGTCCATCGGTCTGTCGGAAAGGTTGACCCCGCGAGGGTCGGCCACCACCAGCCGCCGGTGCCCGGCCAGGGCCGGCATCAGGTGACGCCAGGCGAACCAGCATTGCGGCCAGCCGGCCAGCATCAAAAGCGGCGGCCCATCGCCGCCCTGGACGACGTGATGGCACAGACGGCCGCTATCCACCCGGACGCTGGTGAACAGGTCGGTGAAGCCGGGCGGCAGGTCGGGAACGCCGGTGACCGTCCCCTTCCCCGTGACGGGCATGGTTTTGCCGGTCATTGAACACGCTCCTCGCCGGAACCGGGCAAAAGCACCTCGAAATCATCGAAGCACTCGCCCTCGCCATAGGTGCCGCCGAACAGGGCGACGGCATCGGCTGCCAGACGGACGTCGCCGGCCAGGAGACGCATTGCGTCGTCGCTGTACCGATAGCGGAAATGCACCAGCGGTCGACGTTCCGCGCCACCCAGCCCGGCCAGCATCGTGCCCCGCAACTCCGGCGCGTCCAGCAGCAGCGAAGGTGCCGCGATGGTGACGGACAGCATGCCGAAATGGCCCGTGAAGCGTACGGCGCCCGCGAAGGACAGATCGTGCGCGCCGGCGTCCAAGGCAAAGTACAGCCGGTCGCCGTCGGCCGGCCGGACACCGTCATCCAGGCTCAGGCGGCCATCGGGCAGCCGCGCCACATAGGCGGCAAAGGATCGCTTGATCGACCAGAGAAGACCGGCCTGGGCCATGGCATGCACTCCTGTCAGATCACCGGCGTCACCAGTTCGCCCAGCGGGCCGATCTCCATCCGGATGATGTCGCCGGGCGCCAGATAGGCCTTGTCCTTGCGCCCATGGGCGACGCCGGCCGGCGTGCCGGTGCCGATGATGTCGCCTGGGTAAAGCGTCATGATCCGCGACAGATGCTCGATGCATTGGGTGACGCCGAACACCATCTGGGCGGTGGACGAATTTTGCCGGACCTGGCCGTTCACCGACAGGCGGATGGGCAGGTCCTGCGGATCGGGCACGAACCGGGCGGGGACCAGATAGGGGCCGACGGGCGCGAAACCGTCGAAGCCCTTGTGCATCACCCAGTCGACGCCGATGGGCGGGCGCTTCTCGATCCAGTCGCGGGCCGAGACATCGTTGAAATTCAGATAGCCGGCAACGACGGACAGGGCCTCGGCGGCGGGCACGTTGGCGCATTCCACGCCGATGACCACGCCCAGTTCCGCCTCGTAATCCATCATGGCGACGCCCTGGGGCGCCTTCACGGGGGCGCCGGAGCCGCGCAGGGTGTTGTTGTGCGGCTTGATGAAGCTGAACGGGTATTTCGGCACCATCGGGATCGGCATCTCGTTGATGTGATCATGATAGTTGGCGCCGATGCAGACCAGCTTGCCGGGCACCGCCACGGGCGGCAGGAACTTCGCGTCCGTCGCCTGGATGGCGTCAGCGAAGGCATCGGCGGCCGGCAACGCGGCCTCAATGGCGGCCGACCAGCGGGGCCAGTCTGCCAGCAGCGGGCCCAGGCCGGTCAGCGGACCCGGCGCTTCGCCCAGGATGGCGGCGACGGGAACCAGCCTGCCTTCTTGCTCCACGACGGCCAGCGGTTGCCCGGCATGGGAGATCACGGCCAGGCGGTAAAAGCGGCTCATGGCATATCCACTTCGTTCGTTCGGGGCGCACGCATCCTTCCGCCCCGTTGCCGGGGCGGTCGGACAGGCGCCATGCATGGGTTCAAATGGTTCAGCCGGCGGGGACGAAGCGCAGGGGCAGCCGCTCCACCGACAGGCGCGGCCAGGTATGGCGCTGGATCGGGCCGGCCAGTTCGAAGGATTTCGTGCGCTTCAGCAGTTCTTCCAGCGTCATCTTCATTTGCATGCGGCCCAATGGTGCGCCGAAGCAGGTATGCATGCCGCGTCCGAAAGCGAAATGCTGGCGGCGCGGGCGGTCCAGGATGAACTTGCCGGGGTCCTCCCAGCGGGCCGGGTCCAGGTTGGCCGACCCGTAGTTCAGGAAGACGGATTCCCCCTTGCGGATGGTCACGCCCGCCACCTCCACATCGCGGGTGGCCTTGCGCGGCATTTCCTGCTGCGGGGATTCCAGGCGCAGGCCTTCCTCCACCGCGTCGGGGATGCGGTCGGGATTCTCGCGCAGGAACTGCTGGATCTCCGGCTCGCGGGCCAGACGCAGGACGATGTTGCCCATGCCGCTGGCCGCCGTCGACTTGCCGGCCAGGATGATGGCCATGACCAGCTGGGTGATGGTGAAATCATCCAGCTTCTGGCCGTTCACCTCCTCCGTCACGAAGCCGCTGATCACGTCGTCGGACGGGTTGGCGCGGCGTTCGGCGATCAGGCCCTGGATATAGGGGAAGACCCGCATGACCAGTTCCTGCGGCAGGTCCTTGCCGGCCCCCACGGTGCCGGCCCCCGTGGCCTCCTCCATCTCGCGCGACCAGTCATTGTAGATCGACCAGTCCTCCTTCACGCGCAGGAAGCTGCACAGGGTGCGCATGGAGAGCTGATAGGCGTATTCCTGGGAGAAATCGGCCGTGCCCCGGGCGATCATCCCGTCGATCAGGTCGACGGCCACGGGGCGCATCTTCTCTTCCATCGCCTTGATGGGGCCGGGCATGAAGAACTTGTTGATGACGCGGCGATAGCCCGTGTGTTCCGGCGGATCGACCATCAGCGGCAGGATGCGCGGCGCGCCCTCCGGCACGGTGACATTGCTGAAGGTGGCATGGTCGGTGGCCGCCCGCTCGATCTCGGCGGCGCTGAAGATGCCCCACATGTTGTTGCCGCCGCCCTTGCCTTGCATCAGGGCCACGGGCGCGCGCGACAGCAGGTCCGCATAGACGCGGCCGCCGTCCCAGTCCCGCCCGTCGGCCAGCGCCTCGAACGCCTCGGTGGGCCGCCAATTCTCAACCATGCTTTTCCTCCCGACGAAACTTGTTAAAGTGTATCCACATTTGTTTTTGACTGTCCAGGAGATTCCGCAAATCTGTGCGGATATCCCGGATCAGTATAAGGGATTGTGTATCCCGATGACGCCTCAGCGCCCGGCCGCCGCCCGCAGATGCGGCAGCATGGCGCGCAGTTCCGCCACGAACAGGCCGGGCTGTTCCCAGGCCGCGAAATGTCCGCCGCGCGCCACGATCGTGTAATAGGCCAGGCGCGTGAACCGTGCCTCCAGCCAGCGGCGGGAGGCTAGGATCGTCTCTCCGGCGAAGCCGCTATAGGCCGCGGGCAGTTCGACGGGCGGCGGCGGAGCCGGCGGCATGGCGCGGCGCAGTTCCCAATAGAGGCGTGCGGCCGAAACACCGGAATTGGTCAGCCAGTACAGCATGATCCCGTCCAGCATCCGGTCCATGGACAGGGCCCCGGTGACGTCGCCCCCATGGTCGCTGGTCTCGCTGAACTTCTCGTACATCAGGGCGGCCAGGCCCACGGGGCTGTCGGCCAGCATGTAGCCGATGGTCTGCGGCCGTGTGCTCTGATGCTCGAAATAGCCAGACTGCTCGGCGAAGAAGCGCTGCGCCCGGGCCAGCCAGGTCCGTTCCTGCGCGTCGGCCGCCGCGATCTCGGCCGGCGTGGGCTGGAAGAAGGACATGTTCAGGTGGATGCCCAGGCAGCCGGGCGGGCGCATGTGGCCGATGGCCTCCGCCACGGCGCTGCCCAGGTCGCCGCCCTGGCAGACCCAGCCCTCATAGCCCAGCCGGGCCATCAGCGTGGCGTAGGCGGCCGCGATGCGCCCGATATGCCAGCCGGTGCCCGCCGGCTTTCCGGAAAAGCCGAAGCCCGGCATGGACGGGATGACCAGATGGAAGGCCGGCGCGCCTTCGGCGCCATGGGCGGCGGGGTCCGTCAGGGGACCGATGCAGTCCAGGAATTCCAGCACCGATCCCGGCCAGCCATGGGCCAGCAGCAGCGGCGTGGCATCCGCGTCCGGCGAGCGGACATGGATGAAATGGATGTCGACGCCGTCGATCTCCGTCCGGAACTGTTCCAGTTCGTTCAGGCGGGCCTCGCACCGGCGCCAGTCATAGCGAGTCAGCCAGTTCAGGTGCAGGGCCTGCATGGCGGCCAGCTTCGGCCCCTGGCTGTCGTCGGTCACCGTTTCCGGTCCGGGCCAGCGCGTGCGGCGCAACCGGTCGCGCAGATCGTCCAGTTCCGCATCGGCGATCCGGATCTGGAAGGGACGCAGGGCGCTCATGATGCTTTCTCCACGGGCGGTTTCCAGCGCCGCAGTTCCGTCGTCCCCTCATAGGGTTGCGGCGACGGGAAGGTGATCAGTTCGATCAGGGCGCCGAACGGGGCCTTCAGGAAGCAGAAGCGGTTGCCGGGCCCACTTTCGTTCGCGATCAGGTCCCAGGGCTGGTTCAGCAGTTCCGCGCCGGCAGCCACGGCCCGGTCGATGGCAGCCTGCATGTCGTCCACATAAAGGGCGACATGCTGCCAGCCGGTGTCGCAGCCGCGCAGAGCCGGGCGCGGCTCGGCCACCTGGTCGTACTGGAACAGCTCGATGCCGGGACCGTTGGCCATCCTGTACATGCGGATCACGGCGATGCGCAGGCCCGGCGGCCCCTGCATCATATGTTCCACGGCCAGCCCCTCGAAGGGTGGCATGGTCCGGTTCAGTGTTTCATAGATGAACTGCGCGCCCAGCCCGTCGATCAGGAAGCGTTCGGCGCTGGCGATGTCCGGCACGGTCAGGCCGATATGGTCGATGCCGCGGATGCTGTTGGCCGTCATGTCGTTCCCCTGGGTCTTCACGGGTGCGCGAACAAGGGGGCGAGGTCGATATAGATCCACAGCCGGTCAATCAAGGCCGCCTCGTTGCGGCGCAGATGGCTGGCCACCGGCAGCGGCACCTCGCGCCCGCCGGGCAGGATGTAGGTGACGGTGGCCAGTTGCACGACCCCCTCACCATCGGTGAAGCGCGCATGCGCCTCGTGCCGCATCCCGGTCAGGTGGGTCAGGAAGGCGCGCAGCCCGTCGCGTGCCTCCTCCCGCGTGGTGGCGGGGGGATTGTTGGCGAAGCGCATGTCGATACGCTCGGCGAAGGAGGCGGCCAGCGCGTCGGCATCGCAGGCGTCCGCCGTGCGGAAGAAGGCCGACACCCAATCTTCCGCGCCGGCGGGTGCCGACGCGGTGTACGTCCCGTTGGTCATGGTCCGCCCCCTTACAGCGTGCCGGCCAGCTTCATGGCGCGGACCTTGGCCAGGGTGGCGGCGACGGCGCCGATATAGTCGCCCTTCATGCTCTCGCCATGGTCGCGCTCCGCCTGCGAGCCCTCGGGGCAGCCGGGGAAGACCAGGCCGAAGGTGAAGGTCAGCAGCAGGCCGTTGTCCGACGTGCTGATGGTGTTCTCGATGAAGCCGCCGCCGTCCATGCGCTCGAAATGCACCTGGGTCGGCGCGCGGAACAGGATCTTCTCCTGCACCTGGTGGCCCTTGAAGATGACCTCGCGCAGCAGCCAGCCCTTGCCGCGCTCCAGCACCTCGCACTTGGCCATGCCGGGCACGAAGGGCAGGGCGTTCTCGGCCTTCATTTCCAGGCCGCGCCAGACCTCCTCCTGCGTCAGGATGATCTCGGCCCCTTCGGGGTTGACGGCGATGGCATGGGACAGGGTGAACATGGGCTTCCTCCTTGGATGGATTGTCTGGTTCAGGCCGGGGCCTGCTCGTCGGCCTTGGTCGTCAGGCCGATGCCCCAATGCGTGGCGGGCACCTCGGTCAGGATGACGCGCACGGATTTCTCCGGCACATCCAGCGCGTCCATGGCCGCCTGGGCCAGGCCCCGCATCAGGTCGCGCTTCTGCCGGTCGGTGCGCCCGGAGATGATCTGCACATTGATCAGCGGCATGGCGGCACCTCCTCAGCTGTCCGGCGCGATGGTGACGGTCAGGCCGTCCATGCCGTCGCCGAACATCACCTGGCAGGCCAGGCGGGAATTGGCCTTGCGGTTGTCGGCGCTTTCCAGCAGGTCGCTTTCCTCCTCGCCGGGACCCGGCAGCAGGGCGGCGAATTCCTCGTCCACGAAGACGTGGCAGGTGGCGCAGGACAGGCAGCCGCCGCACAGCGCCAGCAACTCGTCGATCCCGGACGCGCGGATGCTCTCCATGATGCTGACGCCGGCCTCAGCCTCGACCTGGTGAATCTGTCCGTCGCGCGTCCTGACATTCAAAACGGCCATTCGTTTCCTCCCCTTCGTGTCATTTGCCCAGGCGGCCGGCAAGTGTCGCCACATGCTGCCCCAGGAAGCGGGCGCCATCCAGGTCCGCGGCACCCGGCTGGCGGCTGCCATCGCCGTCGGCGACGGTGGAGGCGCCATAGGGCGAACCGCCCTTCACCGCCTCCAGGCCCATCTGGCCCGTGAAGGAATAGGGCAGGCCGGAGATCAGCATGCCGTGATGCAGCAGCGTGGTCAGCATGGAGAACAGGGTCGTCTCCTGCCCGCCATGCTGGGTGGCGGTGGACGTGAAGGCGGCGCCGATCTTGCCGATCAGGGCGCCCTTCATCCACAGCCCCCCGGTCTGGTCCCAGAACTGCGCCATCTGCGCCGGCATGCGGCCGAAGCGGGTGGGGGCACCCACGATGATGGCGTCATAGTCCGGCAACTCGTTGATGTCGGCGACGACCGCCGTCTGCTCCAGCTTGAAGCCGGCGCCGCGGGCGATGTCGTCCGGCACCGTCTCGGCCACGCGCCGCAGGTCGGCGACGGCGCCGGCCGCGCGGCACCCTTCCGCGACGGCGGCGGCCATCGTCTCCGTGTGGCCATAGGTGGAATAATAGAGGACGAGGACCTTGGTCATAAGGGCTCCGCTTGGATTGGGGGGCGGGGCGCCAGATGGGCGCGGGGATCGGTAAAAGTGGACACACTATTGATGCGCGACGAGTTCTTGTCAATAAGACTTATACGTCCTTTTCTGTAGCTGCCAGGAGAGCGGACGGCAGGCGATGCCAGCCCTTGACGTCGGCGGAGCCGCCGGTTACGTTCCGATCATGACACTCGAACCCGCCATCTTTCAGCCCATTGACAAGGCCGACAAACGCCGCACGGCGGTGGAAGTGTATGAAAGTTTGCGGGAATCGATTCTGTCCGGCGACGTGAAGCCCGGTACCATCCTGTCCCAGGTGGAGGTGGCGCGGGTCTTCGATGTCAGCCGTACGCCCGTGCGCGAGGCGATGCGCATGCTTCAGGAGGGCGGGCTGCTGGTGGGGGAACCCAACCACCGCAGTCGGGTGGTCGGCTTCGACCCCAAGGATATCGAAGCGCTCTATATGAAGCGTGTCCTGCTGGAGGCGTTGGGCGTGGCCATCACCACCCGGCGCATGACGCCGCCGCTGATGGCCCGGCTGGAGGAGACGATCCGCGGGCTGGAGAGCGAGGAGAGCCACCGCGATTTCGAATGCTGGCGCACGCTGCACCGCCGTCTGCACCAGCTGATCGTGTCGGAATCTGGTTCCTCCATGACGGAGGATCTGGCCGGGCTGGAATTGCGGTCGGCCCGCTACCAGTCCGCCAACAAGGGGGCGCATCTGCCCGGCTGGTGGCAGCGCGGGGAGGCTGAACATCGCAGCCTGTTCGATGCCATCGCCAAGGGCGATGCGGCGCTGGCCGGCGAGCTGGCGGCGCGACACTTGGCGCGCACGGCGCTGGAACTGCTGGCGGCGCTGGCGCCGGAATATGACACGGCCCGCCTGCGCGACAGCCTGCATTTCGCCATCGCCGGCGCGCGCGGCGTCGCGGTGGCCGACGGGCGGCGTTGACGCGCGCCTGACGGTGGGCTGTGCGTCCCACGGGTGCCGTCCATGGCCGCGTCCGCTTCCCTGCTTGCGCCTTTCACCCCGCTGTGGGGGCATGGGCACCGTCTTCGCGGTTTTCTCCAACCGTCACCCCGGCCTTCGCCGGGGTGACGGTTGGAGAAGCTGAAATCTGGTGCCCATGGCCTCCCACCGGCCCTTCATCGGGATGAAGGGGAAGGGCAGTCGCCCCCATTACCTCCATCCCATCACGCCTTTCATAAGTGCGTACACTTTCAGCTTGCGTCACGCCGCAATAGGACGTATACATCCCAACAGGCCCTGTCATAGGAAAGATGTTTCAATGGCCTTTTCCAGTGAGACCCGGCATTTGCGGAACTATGTCGGCGGCTGCTTCGTGGATGGCGGCCGGCCCTTCGATGTGGTCGATCCCGCGACCGGTAAAGTGCATGCAATTGCCTATGAGGCGAACCGCCCCATCGTCGATGCCGCCGTGGCCGCCGCGCGCCGGGCGGTGGAGGGGGAATGGGGGCGGATGACTCTGGCGCGGCGGCGTTCCATGCTGGTCGCCGTGGCCGAGGGGATCGAGAAGCGGTTCGACGATTTCCTGGCGGCCGAGATCGCCGACACGGGCAAGCCGCACGGCCTGGCCCATCACCTGGACATTCCCCGGGGTGCTGCCAATTTCCGCGTCTTCGCCGATGTCATCGCCAACCTGCCCGCCGAAAGCTTCGAGATGGACACCCCGGACGGGGGCAGGGCGCTGAACTATGCGGTGCGCCGGCCGCTGGGCGTGGTGGGTGTGATCTCCCCTTGGAACCTGCCGCTGCTGCTGATGACCTGGAAGGTGGCGCCGGCTCTGGCCTGCGGCAATGCCGTGGTGGTGAAGCCGTCGGAGGAGACGCCGTCCACCACCACCCTGCTGGGCGAGGTGATGAGCGCGGTCGGCATGCCCGACGGCGTGTTCAACGTCATCCACGGCTTCGGCCCCGACAGCGCCGGGGAGTTCCTGACCAGCCATCCCGGTGTGCGTGCCATCACCTTCACGGGGGAGACGCGCACCGGTGCCGCCATCATGCGCGCAGCGGCCCCCACGGTGAAGGCGCTGTCCTTCGAACTGGGCGGCAAGAACCCGGCCGTCGTCTTCGCCGACGCCGACCTGAATGCGGCCGTGGCCGGCCTGTCTCGGGCGGTGTTCCTGAACACGGGCCAGGTCTGCTTGGCGCCGGAGCGGATCTATGTGGAGCGGTCGGTGTTCGATGCCTTCGTGCGCGGCATGAAGGCCCGGGCCGAGGCGCTGAAGCCCGGCCTGCCAGAGGAGGCGGGTGTCGATTTCGGGCCGCTCATCTCCGATGAGCATCGCCAGAAGGTGCTGGGCTATTACCGCATGGCCGTGGAGGATGGGGCGCAGGTGGTGACCGGCGGCGGCATCCCGGCCCTGTCGGGAGAGGCGGCCGGCGGCTTCTTCGTGGAGCCCACGTTGTGGACCGGCCTGGCCCATGACGCCCGCGTCTGCCGGGAGGAGGTGTTCGGCCCCTGCGCCGCCATCATCCCCTTCGACAGCGAGGAGGAGGCGGTGCGCATGGCCAACGATACCGAATACGGGCTGGCGGCGTCCATCTGGACCACGAACCTGTCGCGCGGCCACCGCGTGGCGGCCGCCATGGAAGTGGGCATCTGCTGGGTCAACAGCTGGTTCCTGCGCGACTTGAGGACGGCCTTCGGCGGCGCCAAACTGTCGGGCGTGGGCCGGGAAGGGGGCGTGCATTCCGTCAACTTCTATTCGGAGCCGACCAATATCTGCATCCGGCTGTAATACCTGATCCCGGTGAGTGGAATTTACCGGGATCAGGTTCGGCGGCGACTGCCGCCGCGCGGCATAGGCCGCGTAGCCAAAGCCCATGGATGTGGGCACCGGCGATTGAGGCCCGGGGATCGGCTAAGATCACCGGGACATGGCATAAGGCCGCAACCGAGGGAGGACATAAGAATGACGGAAATAGCCGAGGCCAGCCGCGAGAAGGTGGAACCGGTCCTGAAGACCCGCTTCTATTCGCACGCGACGCTGGAATGCAAGGACATCAGGCGTACCCGCCAGTTCTTCGAGGAATTCTTAGGATTCGAGACGGTGCAGATGGCCAACGTCTCCTTCTGGGCGCGCCTGGGTGGGGACCAGATCATCGTCGTCGTCCAGGGGCCGCGCAAGGCCGAGGGCGAGATGCCGTTCCTGAACCATAACGGCCTGGACGTGCCCACGGACGCGGACGTGGACCGGTCCTGGGAACTGGTGAAGGCCAATGCTGAGAAATGGGGCCTGCACAAGATCACCAAGCCCGTGGTCCAGCATGGCACCTACTGCTTCTATTTCTGGGACCTGGACGACAATGCCTGGGAGATCCTGTCCAACCCCAAGGGCGGATATTCCTGGGGCTTTGAGATGGGCGACCAGGAAGGGGCCGGCCATATGAGCCGCAAGTTCCAGCGCCCCAAGACCGGCGCCGATGCCGGCCCTGACGGGGAGGCGTGAGATGGGCGCCGACCTTCACGACATAAGCTATGTCCGCATTGGCGCGTCGGACCTGGACGAGAGCGTCGAATTCGCCACCCGCATCCTGGGCCTGGAACTGGTGGACCGGGACGCCACCTGCGCCTATCTGCGCGGGGACAACCGCGACCACAACCTTGTCTATACGAAGGGGGTGAATTCCGGCCATGTGCTGGGGTTCGAGGTCAAGAGCATGGAGGCGCTGGAAACCGCCGCCGTGATGTTCGAGCAGGCTGGCGTCACGGTTCGCCACGGTACGTCGGAGGAGCGTGAGCAGCGCCGCGTCGGCGGCCTGATCACCATCCAGGACCCGACCGGCAACAATATCGACCTGGTGGCCCGCCCGGCGGCCAGCGGCCGGCGCTATTTTCCTACCCGCGATGCCGGTATCACGGATTTCAGCCATGTCGGCCTGCGCACGTCCGACCCGCGCCAGGACGAGGCGTTCTACACCAGGCTGATGAGCGCCAAGGTCAGCGACTGGATCGGGGATGCGGCCCTGCTGCGCATCGACGAGGTCCATCATAAGATTGCCCTGTTCCCGTCCACCTATGCCGGCGTCCAGCACATCAATTTCCAGACTGAGAGCCATGACGACATCATGCGCTCCTGGTACTTCCTGCGGGACAACAATGTTCGCATCGCCTTCGGCCCCGGCCGGCACCCCACCTCGGGCGCGCGGTTCCTGTATTTCTACGGGCCGGACGGCATGGTCTATGAATATTCCACCGGCGTGCGCCTGATCACGGCGGAGGACGAGAAGACCTATGTCCCCCGGCAATTCCCCAAGGCCAAGGCCAGCTTCTGCAGCTGGGGCTCCGTCCCCGACATCAGCGAGTTCAGCGCGGTGGTGAAGGCGGGGGAGAAGGCGGCACCCCATGCCGCCTGACAACGCCCTGGCCGTGCGGCTGGCCGCGCGGGCGCTGGGGCGGCACGGGCTGGCCCATGCCTATGGCCATGTCAGCGCCCGTGTCGATGGCGGCCATTTCCTGGTGTCGCCGCCACAGCCGCTGGGCAGCGTGGCGGTGGGCGATCCCGGCGTGGCGGTGCCGCTGGACGGTCCGCTGCCGTCCCGCGCCCTGCCGGAGGTGCGCATGCACCGTGCCATCTACCGGCGGCGGCCCGATGTCGGCGGCATCTGCCGGTTCCAGTCGCCGGCCCTGATGGCGCTGTCGGCCTTGGGCCGGACGCCGCGCGTCCTGCACGGGCTGGGCGCCTATTTCTCGCCGTGTCCGCCCCTGTGGCCCGGCACCGCCCTGGTCCGCGACGATGACAGCGCCGGGGCCGTGGCCGGGATGCTGGGACCGGGGCGGGCCATCGTGCTGCGGGGCAATGGCGCCGTCACCGCCGGCGCCTCGCTGATGGAGGCGGCCTGCCTGGCCTTCTTCCTGGAGGATGCCGCCCGCCTGGAGATCGCGCTGCTGCCGGCTGCCGCCGGCGGGGCGGAGCCCATCCCCTATACGGCCGACGAGGCGGCGCAGCGCGCCGTGGGGACCGGCGGCCTGTTCGAACGCATGTGGCACTTCCTGTGCGCCGGAGATTCCGAATGGCAATTGCAGAACTGAACCGCGCGATGAACGATGTCGCGCGCGACGAACAGGCGGCCGCCCTGCGGCGCTGCCACGAGACGGGGGCGCCCATGCCGGCGCTGCGCCGGGCCTTTCCCGACGCCACCATCGACGACGCCTATGCGATCCAGGCGGCCAACACCGCCTGGTGGGAACGGCAGGGCCGCCGCGTGGTGGGGGCCAAGATCGGCCTGACCGCGCGCAGCGTGCAGCGGCAGCTGGGCGTGGACCAGCCGGATTTCGGCCATCTGTTCGCCGACATGGAGGTGGAGGATGGTGCCGTCGTACCGGCAGGCCAGCTGATCCAGCCCAAGGTGGAGGCGGAGATCGCCTTCGTGCTGGACCGGCCGGTGGACACCGCCCGGCTGACGGCTGCGGAACTGATCGGCTGCGTGGCCCATGTGCTGCCGGCGATCGAGATCGTGGACAGCCGCATCGCCGGCTGGGACATCGGCATCGTCGACACCGTGGCCGACAACGCGTCTTCCGGCCTGTTCGTGCTGGGCACCCGGCCCGTGCCGCTGGCGGCGGTCGACCTGCGGCTGTGCGGCATGGTGCTGGAGAGGAATGGCGATCAGGTCTCCTTCGGGGCCGGTGCCGCCTGCCTCGGCAACCCGCTGCACGCGCTGGCCTGGTTGGCGCGGCGCATGGCGGCCCTGGGCCGTCCCCTCAACGAAGGGGATGTGGTGCTGGCCGGCGCCCTGGGGCCCATGGTGGCGGTGGAGCCGGGCGACTTCGTGGAGGCGCGGATCGAGGGGTTCGATCCCGTCCGTGTTTCCTTCGCCGAAAATACCAAGTCCTGATGAGTGGTACTCATCGGGACCTGGTTCGGCAGCGACTGCCGCCGCGCGCCTCGTGGCGCGTAGCCAAGCCACCGGATGGTGGCGCCGGCGATTGAGGCCGGTGATCGGTTCCGCTCACCGGGACCTGGGAATAATCCGGGAAAAAAAGGGGTTCGACCTTGTCCGAACTGATGGAAATCGCCGCGCGGCTGGATGCCGCCATGTTCAACGCCACCGCCACGCCGCAACTGGGCGATACGCTGTCGGTGGCGGATGCCTATCGCGTGCAGGAAGCGTCCATGGCGCGCCGCTATGCCCGCGGCGAGCGCCGCGTGGGCATCAAGATGGGCTTCACCAGCCGCGCCAAGATGGCCCAGATGGGTGTCGACGCGATGATCTGGGGCCGGCTGACCGACGCCATGCTGGTGGAGGATGGCGGGGCCGTCCGCTTCTCCGCCTATGTCCACCCGAGGGTGGAACCGGAGATTGCGTTCCTGCTGAAGGCGCCGCTGCCGCGCACCGTGACGCCGGCCGGCGCCCTGGCGGCGGTGGGCGGCGTGGCGGCGGCGCTGGAGATCATCGACAGCCGGTATGAGAATTTCAAGTTCTCCCTGACCGACGTCATCGCCGACAACAGTTCCTCGTCGGGCTTCGTCATCGGTCCCTGGGCCGATCCCGCCATCGACCTGTCGAACCTGGGCATGATCATGGAGATCGACGGTCAGCCCCGGCAGATCGGGTCTTCCGCCGCCATCCTGGGCAACCCGCTGCGCTCGCTGGTGGCGGCCGCCCGGCTGGCCCATGACGCGGGGGAACCGCTGGGGGCCGGCGACATCGTGATGGCCGGCGGGGCGACGGCGGCGGAGCACCTGTCCGTTGGCAACCATGTCCGGCTGGTGGTCAGCCGGCTGGGCAGGGTGGAATTCCGGGTCGGATGATCGCCTTGTTGGATTTCCCGGTCCGGCCCCGGTAAGGTACGGGCGCATGTCACCAGGGACGGACGAGGAGCACGTGGACAAGATCGAGTTCAGGAGAAGATTGCAGATGTTTTCGCTCCTGGAGGCGCCCGGCCATCTGTTGCGGCGCAATCACCAGCGCTCGTACGAGATTTTCGTGCGCCTCGTCGGTGAGGATGTGACGCGTCAGCAGATCGCCCTGCTGGTGGCCTTGGCCAAGCGGCAGGGAGCCTCGCAGAGTGATCTGGTGGAGGCCACGGGCATCGACAAGAGCACGATGAAGGAGATGGTCGGGCGCATGGTGTCGCGCGGCTGGGTGGAGCGCGAGCGCGACCCGCAGGACAATCGCGCCTGGGTGATGAGGATCACGGAAGCGGGCTGCGCGCTGTTGGCCGAGAGGCTGCCGGGAGTGGAGGAGGCCCAGCGGCAGATCATCGCCCCGCTGTCGCCCGCCGATCGCGAGACGTTCCTGCGCTGCCTGCGCATCCTGGCGGGGATAGACGCGGATCCGGGCCAGGATGTCTCGGAGGACGGAAGCATCTGATGCCGCCATTGTGTCAGCCATCAGCTTTTGCTGGACAGAGATTCGCCTCTTGATACGCTAGCCCGGTTGGCTGTGGCTGAACGGGAAGGCGCTTTGGACGCCGCACAGGCGGTATTCGCCGCCGCCCCCTGCAACATTTGTTGCACCTACCCGGCTACTATGACCTTGCGTTGGGTTTGCTGTCTCGGACAAGCTACGCTGCAACACGAAATAGCCCGTTGCGGTTTTCGGCAGCCAGCAGTTTCAGCATTCGACAATCCCTGAGGGCGGGTCGCAAGTCGAGAGCAGATCCTGCCCCCGCATCCACCGATGGTAAGCCAACCGGCAGAGGTAATTCTCTGCCGGTTGTTGCTCTTATAAGCCCTACCAACGCACCCCGCAGAAGCGCACGCACTTCGCCAGGGCGGGATCCCGGTTCCAGCACCACGCCAGTGATCAGGGACCGGATCGTTCCCATCGCCGCGGTGCATTGGTCGGGATCGGCCAATTCCTCCTCCAGCCGCGCGATCATTGTCTGGTACTGGCCGGCGATGTCGGCCGGCACGTCCAGGGCAGGGATGATGGGCATGGCGGCCAGCTTGGCCCGCAACTCGGCCTCCTGGCACTCTAACTCCTCCAGCCGGGCGATCAGGGATTTCTTGGACTTGCCCGGAAGAAGTGGAGAGCGATGTCCTTAATGTCAGATAGGATATCGCCCCATGACGAATGAGAAGAAGCGCGGTCGGGGCCGGCACGCGCATTTCACGGCTGAGTTCAAAGCCGAGGCGGTTCGCCTGACCCAGACGAGTGGTCGTCCTTTGCGGGTGATTGCCGAAGATCTTGGTGTTGGGCTATCGACGCTGGGTAAGTGGGTTTCATCGGCCAAAGAGGCTGATCTTCTTTCCGGCCCGCATGAGGACACCGCCAGGGAACTGGCGCGTCTTCGCAAGGAAAACGAGATTCTGCGGCAGGAGCGCGACCTGCTAAAAAAAGCGGCCGCCTTCTTTGCCAAGGAGACCATGAAATGAGGTTCAAGGTCATCGAGGCAGAGAAGGCGAATGTGCCGCTCCAGCGTGCCTGCGCGTTGCTCGACGTCAGCGAAAGCGGCTTTTATGCCTGGAAAGGTCGCACGCCAAGCCTGCGCCAGCGCGAGGACATGGTTCTGCTCGCCCATATCCGGGCCGAGTTCCGGACATCCAATGAGACCTATGGCAGCCCGCGCATGACGGCAGAGCTGAACGAGGACGGTATTGCCGTCGGGCGTCATCGCGTTGCCTGGCTCATGCGCGATAATGGCCTGAAAACCTTGCAGAAGCGCCGCTTCAAGAAAACGACGGACAGCGACCACAAAGGCCCGGTTGCCGCCAATGTCCTCGACCAGGATTTTGCCGCCGCCGGACCAAATGAGAAGTGGGGCGTCGACATCAGCTATGTCTGGACCGCCGAGGGCTGGCTCTATCTGGCCATCGTGCTCGAACTCTATTCGCGCCGCATCATCGGTTGGGCGGTGTCCGACAGGCTGAAGAAGGATCTCGCCCTAAACGCCCTCAGGCGCGCCATCACTATCCGCAGGCCGCCGAAGGGCGTCATTCACCACTCCGATCGCGGCAGCCAATATTGCTCGGACGACTACCAAAAGCTCCTGTCCGCCTATGGTTTCATCGCCTCCATGAGCGGCAAGGGAAACTGCTACGACAATGCCATGGTGGAAACCGTGTTCAAGACGCTGAAGGCGGAACTGGTCTGGCGAACCGTCTTCAAAACCCGCATCGCCGCCGAAACTGCCATTGGCCGATACATCGACGCGTTCTATAACCCAACAAGAAGGCATTCAGCCTTGGGCTTCAAAACCCCAATCCAGTTCGAGAGCTTGCCTCGCAAGCTGGCAGCATAGCCAACCAATCGCTCTCCACTTTTTCCGGTCAAGTCCAAACCGCCTCGGCTTTGAACTCAGCCGTGAAATGCGCGTGCCGACCCGGACCGCGTTTCTTCTCATTCGTCATGGGGCAATATCCTATCTGACATTAAGGACATCGTTCTCCACTTTTTCCGGACAAGCCCATCCTTGGCGTATTCGGATTTCGGAACAAATGTCTCGTTGGCTCACAAAGGACCGTTTGCGGGACAGGGGGACCTGCTGCAGTGCGCGCCAGGCAGCACCGGCGATGCGCGAACTGTCAGGCCGAGGGCGACGGTCTCCATCTCTTAACTGGCGCTGAAAGTTGCTCCATAAAGGTCCAGCCCTCCACCAATTAGCCTCATGGGGACCTGAAAATTCCCCTGGCCGACAATGGCGGATTCGCGAGCCTCTTGCGTCTTCCTTGACGAGGGGCATCGACCATATGTCGATGACGGGTCGGGAGGGGAAGCACCAGTTCGATGATGGATGATCGGGAGTCTAGGGAAAGAGCGGACTGGTTTGCCCGAAACGTGTTGCCGCTGGAACCGCGGCTTCGCGGATGGCTGGTGCGTGCCGGTTGGAACCAGACGGAAATCGAGGATCTGGTTCAGGAAACCTATGCCCGGCTGATCGGCGTCGCTCCCACCGGCATTGGACATCTGAGCGGACTGATCTTTTCCATCCTGCGCAACCTTACGGCGGACCAGGTGCGACGACGGCGGGTCGTTCCTATCCACTCCGTCGCGGATATTTCCCGACTGGCCGGCGTCGATCCCGCCCTGTCCGCCGACGCCCGCATCAGCGAAAGGGAGGAGGAGGAGCGGCTGCGTCATGCCATCGAACGTTTGCCCACACAATGTCGGCAGGCCTTCGTCCTGCACAAGATCGAGGGTCTCACCCTGGCACAAACAGCCGAGCAACTGCATATCAGCCGCAGCACAGTTGAAAAACACATCGCCCGCGGGATGCGTCTATGCGCCGACTGGTTGACAGCGCCCGATGAAGGACTGCTGTCGCAACAGGGCAGAGGCCCCCGCCGAGCCCAGGAGAATTGAGTGGAACGCAAACGCACCATCGAGGCAGAAGCCGCAGAGTGGCTGGTCCGTCGTTCCGAGGGGCGACAGGACCCGGCTGCCGACGCTGCCTTTCAGGCCTGGCGGGATGCCGACCCGCGGCATCAGGGGGCCTATGTCCGCCTTCAGGCTGTTGACGCCCGGCTTGCGCGGCTGCGCGCGGCCAGCACAGGGAGGATGGAGCCACCCGCCTGGCGACGGGCCATTGCGCGTCACCCGCTGACGGCCGCCGCACTGGCAGCCTGTCTTCTGATGACCGTCGCCCTTGGCGCCGCGCTTTGGCCCGGTCCTGTCGACCTGGAAACGGCAGTAGGGGAACAGCGGCGCAGTGTGCTGGCCGATGGATCGTCGGTGGAACTGAACACGGCCACCCATCTGGCTATCGACCTGTCCGCAACCCTGCGGGAAATTCACCTGGAGCAGGGTGAGGCCCTGTTTCAGGTGGCCAAGGACAAGGCGCGCCCCTTCGTCGTGCGCACACCGTTGGCGGATGTGCGGGCTGTCGGCACCGCCTTCACCGTGAATATCGATGGCGGCGATCTGGCCGTGGCCGTCAGCGAAGGGGTCGTGTCCATCGAACAGGCCGGCCGTGAGCTGACCCGCGTCGCGGCCGGCCAGAACTTCCGCATGACCCCGGACGGACACAGCCAGCAGGAGGAGCACCCGGTCGCGGAATTGGAGCGGCTGCAATCCTGGCGAAGCGGCCGGCTGGTCTTTGCCGGCGAAACGCTGGCAGCGGCGGCGGCGGCTTTCAATCGCTACAACCATCTGCATATCGACATCCCCGATCCATCCATTGCCGCCCTGCAAGTCGGCGGCTCCTTCCGCGCCACCGATCCCGCCGGCTTCACCGACGCGCTGGTTCAGTCCTTCCCCGTCGGCGTCCAGCGGCAGGGGAACCGGCTGATCCTGACCCGACGGCAGGATCAGTCCGGCAACAAGGAGAATGTTCAGGGTAAAAATAATTTAGAGTAACAGTGGCGGACTTTGGAAACACCTGCGTCTTCCTCTGCGCATAACCGATCAAATCGGAGCGCAATCCAAAGAACAGGGAACTACGCATGTCTCTCAATCGACAGAGTCCATGCCGGCCGGCATGGACAAGAACCCGCCATTTCCTTATGTGTGGCGCCGCTCTCCTTACGTTTACATCCATCATCCCAGCAGCTTCAGCCCAGGACAGCCGCCCCACGTCCGCCTACACGCGATCATTCCGCATTCCCGCCGGCGATGCCGCCCAGTCCCTGAACGAACTGGCCCGCCAGGCCGAAATCCAAATCGTCTTTCCCTATGACGCCGTCCGCGGCAAGAGCACGCCGGCCGTCAATGGGACCTATACGCCGTCCGAAGCCCTGAATCTGCTGACGGCCGATCTGGACCTGCTGGTGACGACGGGCGCCAATGGTGTGGTGACCTTGGCGCCGCGCGCCAATGCGCCGGCCATTCCCGTCCGCAAATCGGCACTGGAGCCCGGAGCCAACGGCGACCTGCTGGAAGAGATTGTCGTGACCGGCACCTATATCCGGGGTTCCCACGGCGTCGGTACCAATGTCATCACCATTGACCGGGCTGCCATCGACCGCGCCGGCTTTGCCACGGCCCGCGACATCATCCGCAGCCTGCCGCAGAATTCCCGTGGCGGCGTGGCCGAGAACACGGTGATCGGCCAGGCCAGTTCCAATTTCACCTCCGGTTCGGCCGTCAACCTGCGCGGCCTGGGCACGGATTCCACACTGGTGCTGGTGGATGGGCGCCGCATTCCCGTGGCCGGCATCGACGCCAATTTCGCCGACATCTCCTCCATCCCCGCCGGTGCCATCGAGCGGGTGGAGGTGCTGCCGGACGGTGCATCGGCCATCTATGGCGCCGATGCCGTGGCGGGCGTGGTGAACTTCATCATGCGCACCGACTATGAAGGGGCGGAAACCAAGGTGCGCTATGGCAGCGTCACCGATGGCGGGCTTCGCGAACTGACGGTGAACCAGACCTTCGGCACGGCCTGGACGGGCGGCAATGCACTGCTTTCCTATGAACATTACGAACAGAAGCCGCTGCCCTACAGCGATCGGTCCTTCACCCGCAGTGCCGACCTTCGCCCCCTGGGCGGGGATGATTTTCGCGGCATCTACAGCAGCCCCGGCAACATCCTGGACAATAATTTCCAGCCGCTCTACGCCGTCCCCAAGGGGCAGGACGGCCGCCACCTGACCAATGCCGACCTGCTGCCGGGGCAGATAAACCGCGCTGATAACAAGTCGGCGAATTCAGACATGTTCGCCCGGCAGAACCGGGACAGCGCCTATGCCAAGCTGAATCAGGATATCACCGAGGGCATCTCCGCCTTTGCCGAGGGACGTTACAGCGAGCGCAACGCCCGCTTCCGGAGTGGTCCGCAGAGCTCTCTGGTGTTCGTTCCGGCCAGCAATCCCTTCGTCGTCGATCCCTTCAATCGCGGCTTCACCTATATCGCCTATGATTTCACGCCCGACCTGGGGGAGTATGTGAATGACAGCAAGGTGAAAACCGGGGCCGGGGTGGTCGGGGGCAGCGCCGATCTGTTTTCGGATTGGCAATTGCGCGTCTATACCGCCTACAGCGAAGAACGCAGCAAGCGTCTGACCAACGGCATCGACATGACGGCGCTTTCGGCGGCGCTGGCCGATCCCAATCCGGCGACGGCCTTCAACCCTTTTGGCGATGGCTCCTTCACCAATGCGGCGACCTTGGCCGGGTTGCGGGCGATCAGCAACATGAAATCGGATTCCTGGATCTGGTCCGGGAATGCCATCATGGACGGCACCCTGTTCACCTTGCCGGGCGGGGCCGTGAAGCTGGCGGTTGGAGCCGACTACCGCATGGAACGGCTTGATTTCTCCATCGACAGTCCCGGCTTCAGCTACTACCTGGAACGGCGCCTGCGCCGTGACGTGACGGCCTTCTTCGGCGAGATGATCATTCCGGTCGTCGGGGCCGGCAACAGCCTGCCCGGGATCGAGCGGCTGACCCTGTCCGTCGCCGGCCGGCACGAAAGCTATGAGGATGAGAAAATCCAGCCCGGCGGCAACCTGAAGCGCGACCCGGGTTCCACCACCAACCCCAAGGTCGGCCTGGAATGGGTGCCGGTCAATGACCTGACGCTGCGCGCCGCCTACGGGAAATCCTTCCGGGCGCCCAATCTGCCGACGCTGGGCAACCCCACCAACGCCGGCCCCGTGGTTCTGGACGATCCGACCTCTCCCACCGGGCATTCCGCCGGCATCTACCGGCAGGGCGTGGATGATAATCTGCGCAATGAGAAATCGAAGAACTGGACCTTCGGTTTGAATATGAAGCCGGAACAACTGCCCGGCTTCACCTTCGACGCCAGCTATTTCGGCATCCGCTTCAAGGACCGGATCAGTACACCTTCCGCCCCCGGCTCCGTGCTGTTCCAGGAAGACCGCTACCGGTCGATCATCACCCGGAACCCGACCCAGGCCCAGATCGACGCCGTCTGCGACGCCACCTTCCAGGGTGACCGGTCCGTCTGCGTCCAGGGGGGGATCGCCGCCATCATTGATGGCCGTCTTCTCAACATCGCCACCTCCGATGTGGACGGCATTGATGCCAATGTCGCCTATGGTTTCGACAGCGGTGGATATGGCCGGTTCGATGCCACCCTGGGCGCCAGCTATATCCTGAACTTCAAGGAATCCTTCGGCTCCTCCTCCGCCGTCTATGATCTGGTCGATACGGTTCATCACCCGATCGATCTGGTCATGCGCAGCAGCCTGACCTGGACCGGGGACCAGGGGCTTTCGGTGACCGGTTTCGTCACTTATCAGGACAGCTACACGGACGATGTCTCCGCCTCCAACCGCAAGATCGACAGCCACACGACCTTCGACCTCGCCATCAGTTACGACACGGCGGAAAGGTTCCAGGGCGGCTGGATGCGGGACTGGCAGGTGAGTTTGAACGTGCAGAACGTCTTCGACAAGGATCCGCCCTTCGTCAACAACCCGCTGGGCATGGGCTACGACCCGGAAAATGCCGACCCGCGCGGCCGCTTCATCTCCCTCGGCATCGCCCGGAAGTGGTGACGCCAACCCGCCGCCGGGTCTTCTGCTTCCCCGGCGGCGGGTTTTTTCATTCCACGGGCGGCATCGTCCGCCTGTCACCCATAAAGGGTACCATCATGTCATCATCGGTTCTTGTTCTTCGCGCCGCGGCGCGACGGTGCATTGCCTTGTCCGTCCTGGCGCTGTTCGCCCTGCCGGTCACCGCCCAGGATACGGCCAGACGGCCCATCGCCGTGAACGATGTGGTCGAAATGACCCGGCTGATTGATCCCGCTGCCGTGCTATCGGGGCAGTCGCCCCTGATCGTGAAACTGTCGCCGGACTACCGCCATTTCGTCATCGCCACCCAGAAAGGCGACCTTTCCACGGGCGAGAATATCTATCGCATCACGCTTTACCGCACGGATGAAAGCCTGGCCTATATCAATGGCGGTGACACGCGTCCCACCGGGCGGGATATCCTGGTGACCCGGTCGGCGGCGAACCTGGAAGCGGTGGGCGGCATTCACTGGACCGACGGCGGACGGAATCTGGCCTTCGTTGCGGCCGTAGACGGCAAACCGCATCAGGCCTTCCTCTACGATACAGAAACCCAGAGGATGCGCGCGATGACGCAGCATCCGCGCCGGGTGCAGGCATTCCAAACCTCCAGCGATCAAAGCCGCGTCGCCTTCTCCGCCACGGTGCCCAACCGGATAGAGGAATGGGACAAGCCGTCCTTCCCCCTGGTGGACCGGAGCATCCACCAGATCGTCCAGCAGGGGCGTGAAAACATCGTCTCTCTATACCGGGTCTATGTCGGCAAGCCGGACGGGGCCAAGGCTGAACTGCCGGTCGGCATTGGCGAAGGCAACATCCCCCCCCTCTACAGCCTGTCACCAGACGGGCGTCAGCTGGCGGCACTGACGGATATGCCGACGGATCCGGCCTGGGCAAAACATCTGCCCCAGGATCTGGGCGGCCAGATTGGCGCGCCGCACGCGTGTCAAGTGGATGGGCCGGAAGGCGGCAGCGTTATCTGCTGGCCCCACTTTGTTCTGTTCGACCTGGAAAAAGGAACCAGGAAGAAACTGATGGCGGCCCCGGCCGGCATGCGCAGACAAGGCGTATGGTCGATCGCCTGGCTGGATAACAACAATGTCCTGATCGGCAATGTGATGGCGGCCAAGGGTGACGGGGTGATCCCCACTGTACAGGCCGTCGATACGCGCACAGGCAAGGCGACGATTGTCACCACCTTGACCGGCACCTCAAATACCGGTGCCCAGATCTCCGAGATCGCGCCCGACGGCAAGGATGGCGCCACCCTGATATTCCAAGAGTTGGCCAAGGGAAGCACCACCGAGAGGCACTTCAGCAAGGCCGGCGGAAAGTGGCGCGAAGAAGGGCCGGCGAAGATGAAAGAGGCAGCCCCCATCAAGCTGTGGGTGGAACAAGGATATAACCGCGCCCCGGACATCGGTGGGGAGGATATCCGGACGGGCCGGCGGCGGACCCTGACGGACCTGAACCCGCAATTCGCCAGCCTGTCGCTGGGCCATGCCGGCCAGGTGGAATGGCGGGATGCGTCCGGCCGCGACTGGCAGGCGAACCTGACCCTGCCGGTGGGGTACGAACCCGGCCGCCACTATCCGTTAATCATCCAGACGCATGGCTATTACGGCGACGTCTTCATCGTTGACGGCCCCTCCCCCGGACCGCATGCAGCCCAGCCGCTCGCCGGCCAAGGCTTCGTGGTGGTGCAGATGGGGGGCAAGGGCGAAGGCTTTGCGACCCACCAGGAACTGGTGGTGAACCAGGCAGGGATCGAGTCCCTGATCGACACGCTTGACCAGCGGGGCATCATTGATCGCGACCATATCGGGCTGATCGGCTGGAGCGGGCTGGGCATGACCGTCGACCATATGCTGGTCTTCTCCAAGTACCGCATCGTTGCCGCTACCACCGCGGACGGCGACAGCACCGGCATGTTCGGCTATGGCGCCCAGGCGAACCGAGGCGGCGGCAACGATTCTCTCCATTATTACGAGGGCATGAATGACAGCTACCCCTGGGGTGCCGGGCTGGACAAATGGATCGCAAACGCCCCCGTCTTCCATCTGGACAAGATCAGGACGGCCGTGCTGGTGGAACAGCTGGGCGGCAACTATGTCAACCCCTACTGGGACAGCTACGCCATCCTGCGCCGCCTGAATAAGCCGGTTGAATGGATGATCTATCCCGACGGCACCCACGTCCTGGTCAAGCCGCTGGAACGGCAGGCCTCCATGCAGACCAATGTCGACTGGTACCGGTTCTGGCTGAAGGGGGAGGAAGATCCCAACCCGGCCAAGGCCGCGCAATATGTCCGCTGGCGGGCCATGCGGGATGCTAAACCAGTGACGGAGTGACAAAATCGGCGGTGACTCCGATATCGGACGGGTAGCGACGGAAATTGGCCCGGTCCAGTTGTCGTGACGCCACCGGTTTATCGTGTGGGGCGATTGACGACCCTGCCGGGGTTTACTCCGGCAGGGTCGCCAGTGCCGAATGCGGCTGCATTGCGCCCCCTTGCGCCATTCACAACGGCCGCATAGCGCCTCCTTGTTGCCTTTCCGCCGTCTTGATGGCCGCCCGGTAAGCAGACATTGGGGCGTGCGTCTTACTTTGAACGCTGCTTGGCGAACAACTCGCCCAGATTGCGATCGGATGCGTAGGTCCGGCCAGATGCTGAGTTCCCCGGCAAAGGACGGTTTAGCGGACGGGTGAGGGGAGGAGAGGAGCCGGTGCGCCCCCTGCGCGCCCCGGCTCCCTCCTTTGACTAGGGCCTGTGGGGATTCAGCGCGAATTGATGACAGCAGCGGCGAGATAGATTATGGCTTCAAAGCTTTTGTCTGTTTTGCAAGCTCTCATGGCGATGCGCTTGAACTCCTTGAGTTTGCAGAAG
>NZ_JAGOGJ010000135.1 GCF_017996735.1 Niveispirillum sp. | reverse complement strand
CAGGCCCGCAACCGCCTGAGACATCACCCGCGCGCCGGTGCCGGGAACAAGTGCAACGCGAGAAGATGAGAACAGGTCGAACCGACAAGCGACACATTCCGTTAATACCTGTGGCCTCGAAAGGTCGCGCCGTTGTTTGGAAGTCGCTTGGCGGAACCCATCTGGGCCAGCGGTCATGGGCCGCTCAAACAGGCCGGACACATGAACGCATTCGACCCCAACAAATCATCTCGCCTACCCCTTGTTCCCAACGGGCCGTCCACACATGGTATTATAGGCATCGGCGGCACGTACCGCCGCCGCGCCCGTGGGCGCGGATACTGAGGTCAAGTGGGGCGTGCGGGCGAGCGAGACCCCAACCTTTCGGCGGCTTGGGCAAGAGCGGAATCGGTTAAAGCGGGCTTTAACCGACCGCCTGCAGCGACAACCCCGCCGTGGTTGGAAGGTGGCGGGGCAGGACCATGGTGAAACAGGTCCCCTCCCCCTTGGTCGACGTCACGGCGATGGTGCCGTGCAGCGACTGTGTCACCAGATTATAGACGATGTGCAAGCCCAGACCGGAACCCCCACGGGACCGGTTGGTGGTGAAAAACGGTTCGAACAGGCGGTTCAGATGTTCGGGTGCCACACCGCGCCCATCATCCCGGAACCGCAACTCCACCTGATCGGCCGGCAATTCGCGCGCCTGGATGGTAATGGTGCCACACCGCCCCGGTTCGAACGCATGGATCAGGGCGTTGATCAAAAGATTGGTCAGCACCTGTGACAGGGCGCCCGGATAGCTGTCCATATGAATGCCAACCGGGCAGTCGACCTGGATACGGTGCGGTTCCCCGCGCAAACGCGGCGCCAGGCTTTGCAACACCTCGTCAATATAGGCACCCAGCAGGAAATCCCGCCGTTCGGCGCTGGCCTGATCCACGGCCACGCGTTTGAAACTCTGCACCAGTTCGGCGGCCCGGCTGATATTGGCCTGGACCAGCCGCGAACTGTCGCGCAGCATCTCCTGATAATCGGCCAGTTGTGTGCGGGTCAGCTTGCCGCCCGCCACCACCTTGTCCAACGCCACCACCCCATCCTCCAGATGGGTGATGGCGGTCAGGGCGATGCCGATGGGTGTGTTCAGTTCATGCGCCACCCCGGCCACCAGACCGCCCAGACTGGCCAGCTTTTCAGCCTGGGCCAGGCTGTCGCGCGTTTCCACCAACTGGTGCTGCGCCTCCTCCAGCTCCACGACCTGCTGGGCAAGCTGGTCGCGCTGGCTGGCGATGATGCCCTCCCGACGCGACAGTTCGGCATTGGCATCGACCAGCCGGGCCTGTTCGGCCTGCAGGGCCCGCAGGCGCTGGAACTCCATCCGGCGCAGGGTCGATAGCTGATAGGCCGTGAAACCGCCGAAAATATTGGCCAGCGAATGCATGACGATGGTGGTGCTGATCTGCGACGGGGTCGATCCCGACGCCGGCATGAAGATGCCGATATAGATGCCGCTGGCCGCCACGCCCCAGGGGATCTGAAAAATCACCCGCGTCGGCAGAAACAGATAGTTCATCAGCACGACGATCATCACGAAGAAGCCGACCGTAAGCCCGACCTGGAACCCGTCGATCACCAGCGCGCCATAGGATGTCAGCGCCCAGATATAGGTCAGGGTCAGCATCACCATGCCATGCCGCAACCCCACCAGCCCGGCGCGCACCGGCACCAGCATCGTGGCCACGATCAGGACATAGACCACGCCCCGCAGTGGCATCATCAAGGTGAAGATGGTTTCGCGGCTGAAATAGACAAAGTCCAGCGAGGCGGCCATCAGATAGAAGATAGCGAGCGCCACCAGATTGCGCCGCAACCCCCGCGCGTCCGCCTCCAGCACATGCTGGCGGAAATCCTGTTCCGTCGCCCGATCGGCGAATTCCCCGAATCTCAGCATCTGAGCGGAGCGTCCCTTCCCCATGGCCGCGGCGCAACACGCCAAAGCGCGGGGCGCATTCTAGGCAAGAAGGTCGTGGGCGGCAACAGAAGTGCAACCAGGGGCGGACGGCGGCGCTGACCATGCCGCCGCCCACCGGTTACCTGATCAATAGGCATATTCCTGATAGGCAGGGTCGACGGAACCCGCCCAGGCGCCGTTGTACTTGTCCAGCATCTCCGTCGACAGCGACCGGCCCGACTCCGCGATAGCGACCAGCGGTTCGATGAAGTGGGTCTCGTCATCGCCCATGCCCGCCGTGCGGGCACGGCTGCGCAGGCCTTCCCGCGCGATATCGACCACGCGGCGGGCAACATCCTGCACCGTACCGCCCTGGAACGGGGTCGACAGGCCCAGGCGCGGTACGTCGCGGCGCAAGGTGGCGCGGTCGTCGCGTGTCCAGCCCTTGACCAGGTCCCAGGCGGCATCCAGCGCCGTGCCGTCATACAGAAGCCCGACCCACAGCGCCGGAAGGGCGCAGAGGCGGCCCCAGGGACCGGCATCGGCGCCGCGCATTTCCAGATACTTTTTCAGGCGCACTTCCGGGAACATGGTCGTCATATGGTCCGACCAGTCGGTCATCAGCGGCAGTTCACCCGGCAGGATCGACAGCTTGCCATCCAGGTAATCGCGGAAGGACAGGCCCGACGCGTCCAGATACTTGCCGTCGCGATAGACAAAATACATTGGCACATCGAGCACATAATCGACATAGCGCTCGAACCCGAAACCATCCTCGAACACAAAGGGCAGGTCGCCCGTCCGGTCCTTGTCCGTGTCGGTCCAGATATGGGAGCGGAAGCTCTGGAAGCCGTTGGGCTTGCCTTCCGTGAAGGGGCTGGCCGCGAACAGGGCGGTGGCGATGGGTTGCAACGCCAGCGACACCCGGAACTTCTTCACCATGTCGGCTTCCGACGCGAAGTCCAGGTTGACCTGTACGGTGCAGGTCCGGGTCATCATGTCCAGCCCCAGGCCGCCGACCTTGGGCATGTACTCACCCATGATCTTGTAGCGGCCCTTGGGCATCCAGGGGATGTCGGCGCGCTTCCATTTGGGATTGAAGCCCATGCCCAGCATGCCGAAGCCCAGATCCTTGCCGATGGCGCGCACCTGGGACAGATGCTCGCCCACCTCGCCGCAGGTCTGGTGGATGGTGGAGAGCGGCGCACCCGACAGTTCGAACTGCCCGCCCGGTTCCAGGCTGATATTGGCCATGCCCTGGGTCAGGGCGATGACATTCTCGCCCTCATAGACCGGTTCCCAGCCGAATCGGCGCTGGAACTCGCCCAGGATGTCGCCAATCCCGCCCGGCCCGGCATAGGGAACCGGGGCATGGTCGGGACCACGGAAAACGAACTTCTCATGCTCGGTACCGATACGCCAATCGGCCGCCGGCTTGTTGCCCTTTTCCAGATACTCGACCAGTTGGCGACGGTCGGTGATCGGTTCGCCGCGCGACGTCGGAGGTGCGGACATTCGAGTGATTCCTTAAGAGATAAGGAAGTTGCAGGGACGGCGGGCGGATTGCGGTCAGTCTCGATTGGGCGGCCGCGCATCGCCATCGCCCGACCGCCAGTCGCCCGCCGCTGCCTGCCAGACGGCAAGCGCGGAAAAGGCGGCGGTGTCGGCGCGCAGCACGCGCGGCCCCAGGCCCACGCTTACCACAAATGGCAGGCGGCGCAGGGCATCAAGTTCCTGTTGGTCGAATCCCCCTTCCGGACCCACCAGGAATGCGACGGGCTTGCCCGCCGCCGCTGTGACGGCGGTCACCAGCGGCAACGCCGCCCCGCTTTCCGCCGCCACGAACAGGGTACGCGCCGGGTCCCACCCGGCCAGAAGCTTGTGAATCTCGATCCCATCGGCGATCTCCGGCGCGTCCAGCCGCTCGCACTGTTCGGCGGCCTCCAGCGCGTTGGACCGCAGCCGGTCCAGATTGACCCGGCCGACATCGCCGCGACGGGTGAAGACCGGGACCAGCCTGCCGGCGCCCAGTTCCACCGCCTTCTCCACCACATATTCGGTGCGCCCGCCCTTCAGCGGGGCAAAAACCAGCCAGGGGGCCGGCGGTGCGTCCGGCGCGGGCGCGCGGGTGCGCCGTTCCAGGCGCAGGACACCGGCGGATTTGGACAAGGCCTCGATACCAGCCAGATATTCCCCGTCCTTGCCATTGAAGGCCAGGACCCGGTCCCCCAGCCCCTGGCGCAGCACGGCGCGCAGATAATGGGCGCGGTCGCCATCCAGCGCCGCCGTGCCGCCCGGGGCCAGCGGCTGGTCGATGAACAGGCGGGTACGGGGCAGGTTTTCGGCTTCCATGGGAAATCCGGCAGGTCAATCTCAATGACAGAGATAGACTTATCCGCAGCAAAACCCAAGCGTGCCGAGAGCGGCGATCACGCCAGCATACTCAACAGCCGGCCGACGCCCTGGTCCGGGTTGCGTTCCGTCAGCATGCCTTGCAAGCTCTTGATCAGGTCGCCGGCCCCGCTTTCCAGGGACAGACCCTTTGTCGCCTTCTCCAGGTCCTTGTCGGGTATGTCTTTCAGGACCTCGCGCAATCTGGTGTCATCGCCCTTGTGCGCCTTGTCCGACAGGCCCTGAATCAGGCCCTTGTAGAACTCATTCTCCTTGGCCGGGCTGTCGAATTTCAGATTCTTCATCATGGCGTCGGCCAGTTTCCGGTTCTTCTCCTCCACCCGGTTATAGGCCTGATAATCCTTGATATCAGTGAAGGTATTACCACCGACAACCCAGCTCTTGATCTCGGCGATCTGCTGCTCCTGGGTCTGGAAGGCGGTGTCGGTGATGGATTTCTCCAGCGCCTCTATATCGTCGACACTGTCGACGATATCGCTGGCGGCGGATGTCTGGGGGCCGCCATATTGCGTGTCCGCCGAATAGCGCTGACCCGTCATCATGTCGATCCCGCCGGTCAGGGTGCGGCCCACGGCATCGCCTGCCTTGCCATCCACCTTATAATTGAGGGCAAGATACTCCTTGCCCTCCTTCGTGCGGGCGCCCGTCAGGGAGATGGTGACCTCCCCGTCAGCGGACGTGTAGCTTTCCGCGATGCCACCGACATTGCCGGTTTCGCCATAACTGCGTTTGGCCGACTCAAACACCTTCTTCAGTTCGCTGCGCACGGAATCGATGACAGCCTGGCCGGAAACGGGTGCGGTGCTGGACATTGGCGTTCCTCCTCACAATTTCCGGCGCATGCGGGTGTTTCCACAATCCAAGCGCCGTTTCCAGGAAGTGTCCTATTTCTTAAAATTTTACGCAAATCCATTATTAATGTTCATACCACACGGTTTTCCCGGTGAAATACCATCGGCGCGCAATAAACCAACCTTCAGCCCTGCGTTCCCCGCACAGAACGTAGTCAGGTCGTTGCCTTGATTTGGCCCTTGGTGCCCTCTAAGGTGCGATGCAGTGTAACAAGCGTGTGAAGTAACGGGACCATGGCGGCGAAAGAACCCCTCTCCTTCCAGGGCGTTATCCTGACCCTGCAGAATTTCTGGGCCGCCCAGGGCTGCCTTGTGCTGCAGCCATACGACATGGAAGTGGGTGCGGGTACCTTCCACCCGGCCACCACCTTGCGCGCGCTGGGTCCCGACAACTGGAATGCCGCCTATGTTCAGCCCTCGCGCCGTCCCAAGGATGGCCGCTATGGCGAAAACCCCAACCGGCTCCAGCATTATTACCAGTTTCAGGTGATCATGAAGCCGTCGCCGGCCAACATCCAGGACCTGTATCTACAGTCTCTGGTGGCGTTGGGTGTCGATCCGGCCCTGCACGATATCCGGTTTGTCGAGGATGACTGGGAAAGCCCGACGCTGGGCGCCTGGGGCCTGGGCTGGGAGGTCTGGTGCGACGGCATGGAAGTGTCGCAGTTCACCTATTTCCAGCAGGTGGGCGGCATTCCGGTGCAGAAGGTGGCGGCCGAGCTGACCTATGGTCTGGAACGTCTGGCCATGTATATCCAGGGCGTGGAGAACGTTTACGACCTGCGTTTCAACGATCCGGTCGGCGACCGCCCGGCGGTAAAGTATGGCGAGGTGTTCCACCGCGCCGAACAGGAATATTCCGCGCATAACTTCGAATACGCCAATACGGAGATGCTGTTGCAGCATTTCCAGAACGCGGAGAAGGAATGCGCTGCCCTGCTGTCCCATGGTCTGGCCCTGCCGGCCTATGATCAGTGCATCAAGGCCAGCCACCTGTTCAATCTGCTGGATGCGCGCGGGGTCATTTCGGTGGTGGAACGACAGAGCTACATCCTGCGGGTGCGCACGCTCGCAAAAGCCTGTTGCGAGGCGTGGCTGGCCGACGGCTACCGCCGAGGGCAGGCCGCCTGAACCTGATCATTACGATATCAGAACAATAATCTCCGGACGCTTGTGACCAAAATGGCCGAACTGCTGCTCGAACTGTTCATGGAAGAAATCCCGGCCCGCATGCAGGTGCGCGCAGGCGATGATTTCAAGCGTCTGGTGACGGATAAGCTGTCGACCGCCGGCATCGCTTTTTCCAAGGCCGAAATCCATTCCACCCCCCGCCGTCTGGCCCTTCTGGTTGATGGTCTGCCCACGGCGCAGGCCGATGTGCGCGACGAAAAGAAGGGCCCGCGCGTCGGGTCCCCCGAACAGGCGCTGGCCGGCTTCCTGAAATCCGCCGGCCTGTCCAGCATTGATCAGGCTGAACAGCGCGACACCGGCAAGGGCGTGTTCTATTTCGCGGTGATCGAAAAAAAGGGTGGCGCCACCATCGACGCCCTGCCCGGCATCATCGATGCGGCCATCCGCGAACTGCCCTGGCCCAAGTCGATGCGCTGGGGCGCCAATGAATTCATGTGGGTGCGCCCGCTGCATTCCATCATTGCCCTGTTCGACGGCGCCGTCATCCCCGGTGCGCTGGACCTGGGGGCCGAGAGCATTGCCTATGGCAACCAGACAGAAGGCCACCGCTTCCTGTCGCCGGGTACCCTCACCATCACCAGCTTTGCCGACTACGCTGCCAAGCTGGCGGCGGCCCATGTCGTGCTGGACCGGGAAGAACGCAAGCGCCTGATCCTGGCCGGCGCGCAGGCGGCGGCGAAGGCGGAAGGCTTCGTGCTGAAGGATGATCCAGGCCTGCTGGAAGAGGTGGCGGGTCTGGTGGAATGGCCGGTTGTCCTGACCGGCGCCATCGACAACCAGTTCATGGACGTGCCGGCAGAGGTGCTGACCACCTCCATGCGCACGCATCAGCGTTATTTCGCCCTCGAAACCGCCGACGGCATGCTGGCCCCGCGTTTCGTGGTGGTCGCCAACCGCAGCACCATTGATGGCGGCAAGGCCGTGATCGCCGGTAACGAGCGCGTCCTGCGCGCCCGCCTGTCGGACGCCAAGTTCTTCTGGGACCAGGATTTGAAGGTGAAGCTGGAAGACCGGGTCGCCGGCCTGAAGGACATTACCTTCCATGCCAAGCTGGGCACCCTGGCACAGCGGGTGGAGCGGATTGAGGCCCTGTCGGTCGCCATCGCCAAGGCCCTGAACTGGGACACGACGGTGGTGGAACAGGCCGCCCTGGCCGCCCGCCTGTCCAAGTCCGACCTGACCACGGGCGTCGTGGGTGAATTCCCCGAGGTCCAGGGCATCATGGGCCGCTACGTCGCCTATCACGAAGGCCAGCCGGCCGCCGTGGCAGAGGCCATTGCCGACCATTACAAGCCCCTGGGCCCGAGCGACCGCGTGCCGACCGACAAGGTGTCGATCGCCGTGGCCCTGGCCGAGAAGATCGACACGCTGGTCGCCTTCTTCGGCATCGACGAGAAGCCCACCGGCTCCCGCGACCCGTTTGCCCTGCGCCGTGCCGCGTTGGGCGTGATCCGGCTGATCGTAGAGAACGGGCTGCGGGTGAAGCTGGGGGAGGTGGTTAAGCGTCACCTGCCGCTAGTAGCGCGATCTGCGGGCGCCTCCGTCGGCCATGATGTCGGCAAGGACCTTGAAGAGCTGGTGTTTGGGATCGTCGGTAACGCCAATCCAGTGGCAGCCGAAGACCTGCACGCGCATTTGAAGCCCTACGTTTCGGACGCTGCAAAGCAGACCATACTGGTCGACGTCTTCAACAAATGCCTACGTGGCGCTTCCGATGTGCTCCCGTTCTTCTACGACCGCCTAAAGGTCTCCCTGAAGGAAAAGGGCGTCCGCCACGACCTGATCGACGCCATCCTGGCGCTCGGCGGGGAAGACGACTTTGTCCGTCTGCTGGCCCGCGTCGATGCGCTGTCCAATTTCCTCGCCACCGATGACGGCAAGAACCTGCTGGCCGCTTCCAAGCGCGCCAGCAATATCCTGCGCATCGAGGAAAAGAAGGACGGCCCGCATGATGGCGCCGTCGATGCCGGCCTGCTGACCCAGGATGAGGAAAAGGCCCTGGCCGACGCCCTGGTCGCAGCCTACAAGCAGGCGACCCCCCTGATCGAGGCGGAAGACTTCACGGGCGCCATGGCGGCGTTCGCCGCCCTGCGCCCGCCCGTCGATGCCTTCTTCGAAAAGGTGACGGTGAACGCGCCGGACGCGCCGGTTCGCGCCAACCGCCTGCGCCTGTTGAGCCAGATCCGCGCGACGCTGAACCTGATCGCCGACTTCTCGAAGATCGAAGGCTGACCCCATGAACCTTCACCCCCGCCCCCCCCGCTCTGCACGGCGGGCGCGGTGCGGCGGTGAAGGTAGTGGAATTACGGTTTCCTTGTTGCAGTGCGGTAGTTTGGTAGTGGTGGGGGGCTGTCGCTCCCTCACCCTCCCACCGCTTTGCGGCGGGCCCCTCCCTCTCCCGCACGCGGGCGAGGGGCGGCTTGTCGAGCCCTCACATCAAAATTCCGCCCCTCGCCCACGCCAGTGGGAGAGGGAGGGGCCCATCGGCGCCAGCCGATGGGAGGGTGAGGGCCAACGCGCCCACCCCATCACGACATCCCCCATCCGGGCCCCGGCCCGTATCCCGTGCAACAGCACCCTCAAGTCTGTTGCACGGTGTTTCACAGCGTCACCACCAGACCAACCCCATAATCAAACGGGACCAAGATCATGACGAAGTGGGTCTACAGCTTCGGTGAAGGCAAGGCCGAAGGCCGCGCGGAGATGAAGAACCTCCTGGGCGGCAAGGGCGCCAACCTGGCGGAGATGAGCAATCTCGGCCTGCCGGTGCCCCCTGGCTTTACGGTCACGACGGAGGTCTGCACCTACTTTTATGCCAATGGCCGCCAGTATCCCGACAGCCTGCGCGCCGAGGTCGGTGCCGCGCTGGCGGAGATCGAGCGCATCGTGGGCATGAAGTTCGGCGATGCGGAAAACCCGCTGCTGGTTTCCGTCCGCTCCGGTGCCCGCGCGTCGATGCCGGGCATGATGGACACCGTCCTGAACCTGGGCCTGAACGATGTGACGGTCGCGGGTCTGGCCCGCCGGTCGGGTGATGCCCGTTTCGCCTATGACAGCTATCGCCGCTTCATCCAGATGTTCGGCAATGTCGTGCTGGATGTGGATCACCATCACTTCGAGGAAGTGCTGGAAGATCACAAGCGCGACCACAACCTGAACCTGGATACCGAACTGACGGCCGAGGACTGGCAGGCGGTGATCAAGGGCTATAAGGATGTCGTGCAGGAGGCCCTGGGCCGCCCCTTCCCGCAGGACCCGCAGGAACAGCTCTGGGGCGCCATCGGCGCCGTGTTTGGTTCCTGGATGAATGCCCGCGCCATCACCTATCGCAAGCTGCATGACATCCCGGCCGAATGGGGCACGGCGGTGAATATCCAGGCCATGGTGTTCGGCAATATGGGCGAGGATTGCGCCACGGGCGTGGCCTTCACCCGCAACCCGTCGACGGGCGAAAACGCCTTCTATGGCGAATACCTGATCAATGCCCAGGGTGAGGATGTGGTGGCCGGCATCCGCACGCCGCAGCACCTGACCATCGCCGGCAAGATCGCCAACGGCTCCGACCTGCCGGCCATGGAAGAAAGCATGCCGGAAGTGTTTTCCCAGTTGAACGCGGTCCGCCTGAAGCTGGAAAAGCATTACCGCGACATGCAGGACATCGAATTCACGGTCCAGCAGTCCAAGCTCTATATGCTGCAGACCCGGTCGGGCAAGCGCACGGCCCCGGCCGCGCTGAAGATCGCGGTCGACATGGTCCGCGACGGTCTGATCAGCCAGAAGGAAGGCATCCTGCGGATCGAGCCGAAGTCGCTGGATCAGTTGCTGCACCCGACGCTGGACCCCAAGGCCAAGAAGCAGATCATCGCCAAGGGCCTGCCGGCCAGCCCCGGTGCCGCCAGCGGCAAGGTGGTCTTCACGGCGGAAGAGGCGGAGAAGCAGGCGGGATTGGGTGAAAACGTCATCCTCTGCCGCGTGGAAACCAGCCCGGAAGACATTCACGGCATGCACGCCGCCAAGGGCATCCTGACCACCCGTGGCGGCATGACCAGCCACGCGGCGGTCGTGGCCCGTGGCATGGGCCGGTCCTGCGTGGCCGGTGCCGGTGAGCTGCGCATCGATTACAAGCGCGGCATCATTACCGTCCGCAATGTCGAGGTGCGGGCCGGCGACATCATCACCATCGACGGGTCGACCGGTGAGGTGATGCTGGGCGAAGTGCCTACCATTCAACCGGAATTGTCGGGCGATTTCGCCGAACTGATGGGCTGGGCCGACACCCATCGCCGCATGAAGGTGCGCACCAACGCCGAAACCCCGCTGGACGCCCGCACGGCGCGCAAGTTTGGGGCCGAAGGCATCGGCCTGTGCCGCACCGAACATATGTTCTTCGATGCCGACCGCATCATCGCGGTGCGTGAGATGATCCTGGCCGAAAGCGAGGCGGGCCGCCGCACCGCGCTGGCCAAGATCGCACCCATGCAGCGCAAGGACTTTGTCGAACTGTTCAAGATCATGAAGGGCCTGCCCGTCACGATCCGCCTGCTGGACCCGCCGCTGCACGAATTCCTGCCGAATTCGGAAGCCGAGATGGTGGAAGTGGCCAAGGCCGCCGGCACCGACCTGCAGAAGGTACAGCACCGCTCCTTGCAACTGCATGAGGCCAACCCGATGCTGGGCCATCGCGGTTGCCGCCTGGGCATCTCCTACCCTGAAATCTACGAGATGCAGGCCCGCGCCATCTTCGAGGCGGCGGTGGAGGTGTTCAAGGAAACCGGTGAGACCGTGATCCCGGAGATCATGATCCCGCTGGTCGGCACCAAGAAGGAACTGGACATCCTGAAGGCCGTGATCGACCGCGTCGGCGCGGAAGTCGTGGCCGCCAGCGGCCACAAGGTCGATTATCTGGTCGGCACCATGATCGAACTGCCGCGTGCGGCCCTGCAGGCCGGCAAGATTGCGGAAACCGCCGGCTTCTTCAGCTTTGGCACCAACGACCTGACCCAGACCACCTTCGGCATCAGCCGCGACGATGCCGGCGCCTTCCTGCCCGATTATCAGCGGGCCGGCATCCTGGAGCATGACCCGTTCGTGACCCTGGATACCGAAGGCGTGGGCGAACTGGTCCAGATCGCCGCCGAACGCGGCCGCAAGACCCGCCCCGACATCAAGCTGGGCATCTGCGGCGAACATGGCGGCGACCCGTCATCGGTCTATTTCTGTGAAAAGGTGGGCCTGGATTACGTCTCCTGCTCCCCCTACCGCGTCCCCATCGCCCGCCTGGCCGCCGCCCAAGCCGCCATCGAAGGCGAAAAGCGCGCCAGCGAGGCATAAGGCAAGTGCTGCACCCCCGGCAGGGTACCCTGCCGGGGGCCTTTGCCCCGCCTGGTTATCAGAAGATCGAAACGCAAAAAGCCCCGCTGGTTGCCAGCGGGGCTTTTTGAAGGTCACATGGCGTCCATTGATAGCGCCATATCGAACGAATTGTTCGAAACCCTGTCGGAGTGGAACACCTTTTTAGAGCATCGGAAGGCGTCTGACCGTCCGGTGCCGCCATGCCCCTGACAGATGCCTTCAACAGCGCCGCCAGCGATGCGGGGGCCGTCGGTGACGCTCCCCGTAAAGGGAAAGCCCGCTCCCCCGCGCCGTTCAGCATCCGGCTGACGTTCGAGGAACGGGCCGTCCTCGAAGCGGCGGCGGGAAACGAGTCGCTCGGCTGCTACATCCGCAGGCGCATCCTCGGCGACAGCGTGTCGTATCCGCGCCGCCGTCGCCGTGCTCCGATCCAGGACCATGAAGCCTTGGGCCGGGTGCTCGGGGCACTTGGTCAGGCGAAGCTGGCAAGCAACCTGAACCAGCTTGCCAAGGCCGCGCATACCGGCTCCCTGCCCGTGACGCCCGACACGGAAAAAGCCCTTGCCGCCGCCTGCGACGATATCCGCCGCATACGGCTGGACCTGCTCCACGCCCTGGGCCTGTCCCCGGAGTCGGAGACATGATTCTCAAGGCCAGCCAACGGGGCGGTGGTGGGGAATTGGCCCGCCACCTGCTCCGCACCGACGAGAACGAGCATGTCGAGGTGTATGAGGTCCGGGGATTCGTCGCCGACGATGTGCGCGGCGCTTTCCAGGAAGCCTACGCCCTGAGCAAGGGGACACGCTGTCGGCAATTCTTGTTCTCCCTCAGCCTCAACCCGCCGCAAACGGCAGTGGTCCCGGATCGAGCGTTCAAGGACGCGATTCGGAAGGTGGAACAGGAACTCGGCCTGACCGGCCAGCCGCGCGCTATCGTCTTCCATGAGAAGGAAGGGCGGCGTCATGCGCATTGCGTCTGGTCACGGATCAAGAGCGACACCATGACCGCCGTCAACCTTCCGCACTTCAAGCGGAAGCTGCGCGATATATCGCGTGATCTCTACATCAAGCATGACTGGCGGATGCCGAACGGGCTTGCCAACCGGGACGAGCGGTCGCCTCTGACCTTCACCCGCGAGCAATGGCAGCAGGCCAAGCGCACCGGCCTCGATCCGCGCACGGCCAAGAAAGTCTTTCAGGATTGCTGGGTTGCCGCAGACACGCGCGCGGCCTTCGCCCAGGCGCTGGAAAGCAAGGGGTTCTGGCTCGCCAAGGGCGACCGGCGGGGCTTCGTCGCGGTCGATTTCAGGGGCGAGGTCCACAGCGTGGCCCGCATGGTCGGCACCCCCGCCAAAACCGTTGCGGCGCGGCTGGGCGACCCGGACGGGCTGCCCTCGGTCGAGCAGACGAAATCTATGATCGCCGCCCGCATGACGGCAACCGTGCGGGACGATATCCGCACGGCGGAACGCGGCTTCTCCCGCCGCTGCGACCGGCTGGCGCTCGACCGGCGGGATATGGCCCGCCGCCAACAGAGCGAACGAAAGGCGCTCCGGGAGGCTCAGGAACAGCGCTGGATCAGGGAGACGAACGAACGTGCTGCGCGTCTTGCCAAGGGGCTGCGCGGCCTGTGGCAGAAGCTGACCGGGCGTTACGGGAAGATCAGGACGGAGAACGAGCGGGAAGCCCACCAAGCCCATATCCGAGACCAATCGGAGAAACAGGCGCTCATCCAACGGCACCTGGAGGAACGGCGGAAGCTCCAGGCTGAGATACAGCGGGAACGGGACATCTACGGGCAGAACATGAAAGCCCTGTACCGCGACGTGTCTCAGTATGTCCGCATGGGATCGGAACAAAAGCAGGCGGTCCGGGAGCAATCCCGAAACGCTATTAGGGCGGAAAGGCCCCTGCCGCCTATCGACCTTCAGAAGAACCGAAAGCAGAAACGCACGACAGGAGGCGGCAGACGACGCAACAAGCAGGTCTGATCCTATTCGAGCATCGGCCATGGATGCTTTGAAACGGCTGTATCGCGGAGAAGACGCTTTACCAGCCCGCCCACCCCGACGATCCGGGAAACGACCGATTTATCCTTTCTGGAATTATCGGGTCCGGGTCTGAACCAGTGCCGGGGGCACAACGGACCCGTTCTCGAAATGCCATGCGCCGTTCTGGGATTGATAAATGCGGCGACCATCGGGAAGACGCCAAGCCCCGCGCTGAATATCCCGCAGTTCAGCTTCTGCTTCTTCCTTAGCCTGCTGTGCAGCCTTATCAGATGCGTCAAGTTTCCTTTCCACCCTTTCCCGGAGGATACGCAACCCATCATCTTTATCCTTGCCGCACTGTTTAACCATCATAGCCATGATGATGCGGATAGGATCATCGTCAGGAAACTTGGCAGAATTCCGCAGGATGGCGATATTCGATCCTTCGGCATCTTCCTGATACCAGCGATTGACGCACTTCGCCCGCACGGTCGCGCCATCCGTCTCCTGGAAGGATTGAGCAACAGCTTCAATCGCTCTTTTTATATAGTCGCGCTTCTGCTGATCTGTCGCCGCCGCCAGTTCATGGCCCGTTGCACCAAATGCCATACTTTGCCCGGCAAGGATCAAAGCTATGGCAAGCGTCGCAGCCCCTAAGGCACGCATGTCGGTTCTCCTCAGATGGGGAATTATGCCGGTGTCAGGATTGAGAGTTTGGGTGTGTTGACAACTTGGATGGCATTCCGGTCCGAAGCCGATACGTCCACGTCCATGCGCGCCTGTCGGGCTGCGTGGGACGGTGGCTCCGGTTCGTCTGCCAACATCTTGTCCCGTTTGCGACGTACCGAGTCTGGTACATCGCGCTGAAGGTCTTCTTCAATTTTTTCAAGCTCTTCCTGGCTCATCGTGCCGGGCTTCGCCCCTTGCAAGCGCTGCCGTGCGGCCTCGATGCGCTGCTGGTAGCGTTCGATCTCTTCACGCTGCCGGATGGCTTCTTGTCGCGTTTCCCAATCGGCGGCGTTCGGACGCCACTGGACGGCGGCTTTGTCCTCTTCGGACATAAGGGTGCCGTCCTCATAATAGGCGTGCTTGCCGTCACGGCTCAAATACACACGGCGGCCATCAGGAAGTGTTGTTGCCTCCTCCTCAATGCGCCGTAAATCGTCATCTGCTTCCTGTAAGGCAAGGCGGTTGGCCTCGTCCAGAACGTCTAATTGATGAGTAATACGATCAAATGTCTCATTCCAGACCATGGCTGCAAGTTCCATGGCGTCCATAACGTCGAGTATGTCGTTATGGGGCCTGGCGCTTCCACCATCCGCGCCAGCTTTCCGCATTTTACCATTATCGCGGCCCGCCACTTCGTCGTTGAAATCGTCAAGCTCCTGCTGCCGCTTTACACGGCGCTGGTGCTCAAAGGTTCCTTTTTGACACAGGGAACAGATTTTTCTGCCTTGCATCCAGCAGGTTAATAGTGATCACCATTCAGCAACCAAGAAGGGAATATTAACTGTAACTTAACCGATATATGGGTAATATCGATGTAGTCTGCGGGGATATGAACCATGAAGGACGATGAAATAAAAGGAACCTTTTCGACCGACTGGAGTCAATATATGAATCCGGTGGCGAAGCCGCAAGGCCGCTTATTCACACATGGCAGAGTTTGTTTGTGTACAGCATGAGAATTGGATATGCGCGCGTCTCCACGGAAGACCAAAATCTGGACTTGCAGCGCCGTGCGCTGCTCAATGCCGGCTGCGATGCGATCTACGAAGATCAGGGCGTTTCCGGCGTAGCCCGTCGCCGACCGAACCTGGACCGCGCGCTCGCAACCCTCAACCCTGGCGATATGCTGATCGTCTGGAAGCTCGACAGGCTCGGCCGCTCTCTCATCCATCTGGTCGAGACGATCCGGGGATTGGGTGAACAGGGGGTCGGATTCCTGTCTTTGAACGATAGTATTGACACGACGTCGCCAACCGGGCGGCTGGTGCTGCACGTCTCGGCGGCCTTCGCGGAATTCGAGCGAGACCTGATCTCCGAACGGACACGCGCCGGTATGCAGGCGCGAAAGGCGCGCGGCGAACAGATCGGGCGGCGACCGAAACTGCTACCTCAACAAATAGAGGAAGCCCGACTTCTGCTCGAACGGCCAGGCCAGACGAAGGCTGGCGTGGCCCGCGTGCTTAAAGTGAGCCGCGCCACACTGTCCAGGGCGCTCCAGGGAGAACCTCAAAGGAAAGCAAGATTCTGAGGAATGGGCCGCCATCAGGCGGCCCGTGCCTCCATTTCAGCATGTTGCAGCCTGTGCAGGTAATCCGCTGCCCGTTGGGCATGGGATGCCGCCGTGAAGATCGCCCGCTTGTCATTGTTCAGCACCGTCAGCCAAGAGGCGATATAGGCGGCGTGGTCGCCCCTCACCTCCGGCGTAATGCCCAACTCCGCCGACAGGAACGCGGAACCCAACTCGGCAACCAGTTCCTCGGCGGCATAGCCTTCATCGCCCCAGCGTTTGCGGCCAAAGTCGCGGTTCAGGCGGGATGGATGCCGGGTCCAGTGGGTCATTTCATGCGCCAAAGTGGCATAGTAGCTTTCAGCATCCCGGAAGGTGACGAATTCCGGCATCTGCACATAGTCGGGCTGGATAGCGTAATAGGCTCGGTTCCCGCCATGCCGGATATCCGCGCCCGTCGCGGCAAAGAAACGCTCGGCGTGGTCGATGCGGGAAACGGGATCGAGCTTCGGGGCTGCCGTCGCCCGGTATTGGTCGGGCAAGCCGTCGATCTGTTCGCAATTGAACACGGTATAGCCCTTCATGAAGGGGATTTCCCGCTCCATCTCCTCGCCCGCGTCGGTCGTCTCGGTCCTGGTGATCCGGTCAGCGAACACGACCAGGGAACCCGTTTCGCCCTTGCGGACCTGCCCCCCGATTTCCTGCGCCTGCTTGTAGGTCATCCATATTGGGCAAGTGAAGCCCTTCGCCATGGCGTCACCCCACAGCATGATGGTGTTGATGCCCTTGTAAGGCGTGCCGTTATGGCGCAACGGTTTGGTGATCCGACCAGCGGCGTGTTCCGCGTTCCAGGGTTTGAACCAGGGACGTACCCCCTGTTCCAGGTCAGCGATAATGCGGTTGGTGATCCGGGTGTAGATATCGGCCTTTCCGTTGATGGACATTTTCGTTCCCCTTTCCTCATGTTCGGGTTGCACATGCAACCCGAAGCGAGGCCCGCGCCGGGGAGCGGGGAGTCCGGGGTCAAGACCGTAAGCGTCAGCCGAAGCCCGTCTTGCGGAACGTCTAATAACTGAGATTCTGCCGCCCCCTGATTTTGGTGGTGGCGGATGGTCGGGATTTTGGAAATGGACGGTCTTGGGAGTGCTCGTAAGAGCG
>NZ_JAGOGJ010000134.1 GCF_017996735.1 Niveispirillum sp. | reverse complement strand
CCGCGCTTCATTCATCATCTGGAACATGTAGGAGAGGCCGTGATGCGGCTTACCCACCAGGAAGCCCTGGCAACGCCCCTCCTCGCCAAAGGACAGGATGGTGCTGGTGGTGCCGCGATAGCCCATCTTGTGCAGCAGGCTGACCAGCCGCACATCATTATGGGCGCCCACGCTGCCATCCTCATTCACGCGATAGCGGGGCACGATGAACAGGCTGATGCCCTTCACGCCGGCCGGCGCGCCCTTGATCTTGGCAAGCACCATATGGACGATGTTTTCCGACAGCTCATGCTCACCGGCGCTGATCCATTGTTTGGTGCCGGTGATGCTGTAACTGCCATCGTCATTGGGTGTGGCCATGGTCCGGATGTCGGCCAGGGAGCTGCCGGCCTGGGGCTCCGACAGGGCCATGGTGCCGAAGAACCGGCCCGTCAGCATGGGGGCAAGGAATGTGGCCTGCTGCGCCTCGCTGCCGAAGCTGCGGATCAGGTTCCCGGCGCCAATGGTCAGGAAAGGGTAGGCCGCGGTGCCGATATTGGCGGTCTGGAAGAAGCTGAAGGCCGCCTGCACCACGCACCAGGGAAGCTGCAGGCCCCCGATCTCCTCGTCATGATGGGCGGCCATGAAGCCCGCTTCAGCTAAGGCATCCACGGCTTCCTTGACGGCCGGCAGCATGACCACCTTGCCGTCCACACGCTCGGGCTCATGCTTGTCGGCCTCATGGTAATGGGGGCCGAATTTTTCGTCGGCAAGACCCGCCGCCGTATCCAGGATCTGGGTCAGCGCATCGCGATCCAGATGGGCGAACCGGGGGCGGCTCAGAAGCCCGTCCAGATCCAGCAGCCCATCCAGAATGAAGTCGATCTCGCCACGGTCCATCCGGCTCATGCTCGTCCCCTCCCGCTATCCGTCCATGGCCGGGTCGTGCGCCAGCCTTCAAACAGATGTTTAAATCTTCGGGGGAGCGGTGTCGAGAGCGGGGTTCAGCGGCGCCAGAAGGAAGGGCTGAGCAGCACGAAGACCGTGAACAGTTCCAGCCGGCCCAGCAGCATGGCAAGCGACATGATCCAGGCCGCGAAATCATGCAGTGGTTCGTAATTGCCAACAGGCCCGATCATAGTGCTAAGGCCAGGGCCGACATTGCCCAGCGCCGTAGCGGCCGCCGAAATGGCCGTCACATAATCCAGCCCTGTAAGTCCCAGCAGGACCGCAAAAATCAGGATCAGCGCGATATAGAGAAAGGTGAAGCTCGTCACCGATACAATGACATCGGCGTCGACCAGCTTCCCGTTATAAGTCAGCGGCATGACCCGGTTCGGGCTGAACAGGCGGTTGATCTGCATGCGCAGGGCCAGCCATAGAATCTCGAAGCGAAACATCTTGATCCCGCCGGAGGTGGAACCGGTGCAGCCACCCACCAAGGTAAGGATGAAGAAAAGTGCCACCGGCCCTGGGCCCCAGGACAGATAGTCGGTTGATGAAAAACCAGTGGTGGTAATCAGTGAGACGCAGTTGAAGAGGGAATGTCGGATGGCGTCCATTGCCCCGAGATGGCCCATCGCCATGAGATAAACGGCCAGAAGCCCGGCGACGATGAGGGTGAAGGCGGTATAGTGACGAATCTGACTGTCATGCCAAAGGGCCTTCACATCCCCCTTCATCATGGAGATGAAGCGGACGAATGGCAGGCTTCCTAGGAACATGAAAAGGATGATGGTCCATTCCACGCCGGCATTCTGAAAATGGCCGATTGACGTGTCCTTTGTAGAGAAACCGCCTGTACCTAGGGCCGTCATCGAATGGTTGATGGCATCGAACATCGTCATGCCGGCCAAGCGCAGCATAATGATGCAGGCGATGGTCAGGGCCAGATAGACCCAGCCGAAACCCAGCGCCATGTCAGCGGCACGCGGCACAACCTTGTCCGACTTGTCAGAGGATTCGCTGCGGAAGAGTTGCATCCCACCGACCCGCAGGAAGGGCAGAATCACGATACCCATGCCGACAATGCCGATACCGCCCAACCAAACCAGCAGTGACCGCCAGAGCAGCAAGCCGGGAGGCAGGGTCTGCACCGTGGCATAGGCACTGGCCCCGGTGGTGGTCAGGCCGGACATGGCCTCGAAATAGGCGTTGGCATAGCTCAGGCGATTCTCAGCGAAGGTAAAGGGCAGGGCCGCGAAGGCGCCAACCACGATCCAGGCAAAGGTCGTCAGCACAAAAGTCTGGCGCAGGGACAGGGCAATCCGGTCCGAACGGTTGGTCAGGATCAACAGGACGCCGAAAAACAGAGTCAGCCCGGACGAGATGGCGAAGACGCGCCAGTCATCCTGTCCCGCCGCCAGATCGGCGATCATCGGCGCCACCATCGCAACCGCGATGACGGACAACAGGGCGCCGATTACATAGAAGATGGGACGGATGTCCAGGGAGAGCATGGCACTCCGGCGGCATGACAAGGGGCGCGTGTGCGGATGACGCGGCCCAGGTGGCGCGAAACGTGTCACACACCCTTGTTGAAGGCGGCGGCCCAGTCAAGGGCGCTCTGTTCCCCCTCAAACAGAACGGCCGGGGAAATCCCCGGCCGATCGTGAAGGAACTGTTGCCGGGATCACTCGATCCCCAGGGCAGCCTTGTACAGGTCGAGCAGCGCATCCATTTCCTGGCGATCCTCCTTCTCCATTTTCCGGATTCGGATGATCTGGCGCATCACCTTGGTATCAAAGCCGGTGCCCTTGGCCTCGGCATAGATGTCCTTAATGTCGTCCTGGATGCCCTTCTTCTCCTCCTCCAGGCGCTCGATGCGCTCGATGAAGGAACGCAGGCGGTCGGCCGCGATTCCGCCGACATCATTGGAGGTTGCGGCGTCAGACATGGTGTCTCTTACCTTGGCAAGTATGTTGGAAAGTGGCGGGACCTTATCCAGCCGGGCGCGCGGAAGCAAGCCGGTTGGTGGTCGGGGCTGCCGGTCATCAGGTGCGGCGCAGCACCAGGGCAACGCCGACCGCCGTCACCCCCATGCCGCCCAACGCCAGTGGCCCCAGCTTTTCCCCGAACAGGGCCCAGGCCATCAGGGCCGTCACGGGCGGGACCAGATAGAACAGGCTGGCCACTTTCGACGCCGCCCCCCCTCCGGATCAGCGCGAACAGCAGGAAGATGGCACCCACCGACAGGACCAGGCACAGCCAGACCAGGGCGAAGATGAATTCCACCGACCAGTCGACCCGCATGGTTTCCAGGAACGGAACCACCAGCGCCAGGACCGTGCCCGTGGCGGCATATTGGATGGTGGTGCCGGTGCGCAGGTCCATGTCGGCGCAATGGCGCTTCTGATAGAGCGTGCCGATGGAAATGCCCAGCAGGGCCGCCACGGACAGGCCGATGCCCAGCGGCCCGCCGATATTCAGGGACAGCTTCTCCCACACCACCGCCGTCACGCCGGCCAGACCCAGCGCAAAGCCCAGCCATTGGCGGCTCGTGATGCGCTCGCCCAGCAGGGGGCCGGCAACCAGCGCCGTCAGCAATGGCTGTAACCCGACGATCAGAGCCACGGTGCCGGCTGGCAGCCCCTGTTTCAGCGCGCCGAATACCCCGCCCAGATACACCCCATGCACCAGCAGGCCCGCCAGAGCGATATGCCCCGCGGTACGCCAGGAGGTGGGCCAGGGCGCCTTCTGCCAGACAGACAGGGCCAGCAGGGCAACCGCCACCAGCGCCATCCGCCAGAGCAGGAAGGTCAGCGGCTCCGCATGGGGCAGACCCAGCTTGCCGCCGATGAAGCCCGTGCTCCACAGCAGGACGAACAGGACGGGAGCGGCCTTGCCCCAGTTGGGCGTGGAGAGGCTGCTGGAAGGGGCGGGCGCATTCATCATGGTTCATCCGGAAACAGCAAACGGCCGCCCCCCGGTTGGGGGAGCGGCCGTCGACCTTACGCACTGAGCAGATAACGCGAGGTTACCTGGGATCAGCTATTCTTGCCCTGCTTGGCAACGATTTCGTCAGCGACGTTCCTCGGCACCGGGTCGTAGTGCGAGAATTCCATCGTGAACGAACCACGGCCAGAGGTCATGCCGCGAAGCTGACCGATGTAACCGAACATGTCGGACAGCGGCACATGGGCTTCAACGGCGATGTTGTTGCCACGCTCCAACTGACCCAGGATCGTGCCACGACGACGGTTCACGTCGCCGATCACGTCACCCAGGTAATCTTCCGGAACCACAACCTCGACCTTCATGATCGGTTCCAACAGGACCGGACCGGCCAGCTTCATGGCTTCACGGAAGCAGGCCTTGGCGGCGATTTCGAACGTCAGGGCGTTCGAGTCGACGTCGTGGTACTTACCGTCGATCAGCGTGGCCTTGAAGTCCACAGTCGGATAGCCGGCGATGACACCGTCTTCCTTCTGCATCTGCAGGCCCTTGTCGACCGACGGGATATATTCGCGCGGAACCGTACCGCCGACGACCTGGTCGACGAAGGCATAGCCCTGGCCACGATCCTGCGGCTCGAAAATGATCTTCACTTCGGCGAACTGGCCCGAACCGCCGGTCTGCTTCTTGTGGGTGTAGATATGGGTGACCGGACGGGTGATCGTCTCACGATAGGCCACCTGCGGACGGCCCATGACGCCTTCCACACCATATTCGGTGCGGACGCGGTCCAGGGTAACTTCCAGGTGCAGTTCGCCCATGCCGCGCAGCAGGGTCTGACCGGTCTCACGATCGGTTTCCAGACGCAGGCTGGGGTCGGCACGGACCATCTTGCCGATGGCGGCGCCGAACTTGTCCTGGTCAGCGCGGTTCTTCGGCTCGATCGAGACGGAGATCACGGGCTCGGGGAAGCGCATGCGCTCCAGCACCACCGGCTCGGTCGGATCGCACAGCGTGTCACCGGTATCGGTTTCAGCCAGCGACACGAAGGCGACGATGTCGCCGGCGCGGCATTCGTCCAGATCGTTGGTGTCCTTGGCGAACATTTCCACGATACGGCCGATGCGCTCACGCTTGCCACGGGTGGCGTTCAGCAGGGTCGTGCCCTTGGTGACGACGCCCGAATAGACGCGCACGAAGGTCAGCGAACCATACTTGTCGTTCAGCACCTTGAACGCCAGACCGGAGAACGGCTCGTCGTCGGAGCACAGACGCTCGCCATTCGGGTTACCATCGGGATCCACCGTCTTGATGGCTTCCACGTCGGTCGGCGCCGGCAGGTACCAGACAACGGCGTCGAGCAACTGCTGCACGCCCTTGTTCTTGTACGAGGAGCCGCACAGAACCGGCACGAAGGCGCCGTTCAGCGTGGCCTTGCGGATGCACTCGCGCAGCTTTTCGGCCGACGGCTCGTTGCCTTCCAGATAGGCTTCCATCAGCTCGTCGTCCTGTTCGACGGCGGCTTCGACCAGATCCTGGCGGTACTGCTTGTACTGCGACAGCAGGTCGCGATCATAGGCGTTGGTGATCTTCAGCTTGTCAGCCAGATCATCCGTGACGTCCCAGATTTCCCACTTGCTGTCCTTTTCCTCGGAGAACCAGACATAAGCCTTCATCTCGACGAGGTCGATCATGCCGTGGAAATCGTCTTCCGAGCCGATCGGCATCTGCAGGCAGACGGGGCGGGAGCCAAGACGGTCGACGACCATCTTCACGGTGCGGCGGAAATTCGCGCCCGAGCGGTCCATCTTGTTGATGTAGCACATGCGCGGAACCTTGTAGTTGTCCGCGAGGCGCCAGTTCGTCTCGGTCTGCGGCTCCACACCGGCCACACCGTCGAACACCACGACAGCGCCGTCGAGCACGCGGAGCGAGCGGTTCACCTCGATGGTGAAGTCCACGTGGCCCGGGGTGTCGATGACGTTGATCTTCTTGCCCTTCCAGAAGCAGGACACGGCGGCCGACTGGATCGTGATGCCGCGCTTCTGTTCCTGCTCCATGTAGTCGGTCGTCGTCGACGTCTTCAGATCCTTGGTATCATGAACGTCGATGATCGTGTGCTTGCGACCCGTGTAATACAGGATGCGCTCGGTCGTGGTCGTCTTGCCGGCATCGACGTGGGCGATGATGCCGATATTCCGGATATCAGAAAGCGGGGTAGTGCGGGGCATAAGAAGGGCTCCGTCGTCCAGCGTCGTGTCAAAACAGATCAACCGACCCGGCGTGGTGAGGTCGAGTGCGTGGATGAGGCGGGAGGAACCACGATACCGCAGCACCCATCCCGCACGAAAAAAACCGGGGTGCCGTCGGCGCCAAACGCCTCGGTTCCCCGGTGGCGGCCTATTTAGCGCGGATGCGCCCGGATGCCAAGGGGGGATATGGCATGACCGCTAAGCGCGGAGGGATGGGGAACGCAAAGCTTTCACCGGGCGGCCAGACAATGGGGAACTTGGGCAGACCGTGCGTCCCGTCACGGAATTGGTCATCCGCGGAATTCCCGAATCCAATGGGCTATGCGCTCCTCGTCGGCCAGCAGGTCATCGTTGGTTTCGCTGATCAGTCTGCCCTGGCCGTGGGCATGCGACGTCTCCCGCAACTCGCTGGGGGTCATCTTGAACTCGGCGCGAAAGCTGCTGGTGAAATGACTGGCGCTGGTGAAACCGTAATCCATGGCGACATCGAAGATGCCGCGCGCATGGTTGGCGGGCGCGCTCAAGGCCTTGAAGGCGGCCATCAGGCGGCGGCGCTGGATATAATCCCGAACCCCGCCCTTATCAGCGAACAGACGGTAAAGCGTGGCGCGCGACATGCGGAAATGCGCACAGAGGCTACCGACCCCCAGCGTGGAATCGCCGAGGTGACTGTCGATATAGCGTTGCAGGGACTGGAACACGCCCTGCCGACTGTCCTGTGACGCCGGGTCGGCATTGGCCAGCAAGGCGTTGACCAGGCCGAACAGCGCGTTCATCACCAAGGGTCCGTCGGTCGGGCGGGCCGTGGGCAGGCTATCGACCAGGGAGACCATGAAATCGCCGAACAGGCGTGATGCCATGCTGCCAGGGCTGAACACCTCCCCGTCATTGGCCTGCAACAGGGGCATGTGTTCCCTGACCAGTTGGCGGGGCAATATCAAACTCAGCACACGGCAATCCGACGCCAAGGCGTCGATCTCATGCTGCATATTCAGCAGATAAGTGCCGCCGTACCTGGCCGCGTATTGGTTGCTGCCGTTCTCGACCTGATTGGTCCCACTCACATAGTAATTGAGCAGGATGTGCTCCACATCGTCATTGCGACGGTTCCACTTCACATCGCGGATGAACTTCTGCCGCGCGAACTTTGTGTCGAAGAAAAGGAAATCGTTGAGGTTATAGAGGCGAACCTCCGGCGGGCATGACGGATCGCGGGGATTGGACAGGGGCACGGAGTCGAAATAGGGCTGGACACTCTGCCGCCAGGCCCAGAAGAGATCCTCGCTGGAATGCGTGCCAGGGAGGATGGAGAGAACCGGTATGCCGGGATCAGTCATTCTCACCCCCTTCCAATCCGTTCATCACACCGCCCGCATCCGGCGGCAATCACAGCAACCCCAGCGTCTGTTGTTATACTGTGAGATGCTGAAGACAGTCATGTGAGACGTATGCGATATCTGCCTGTTCAGCAACATACTACAATTGACGCATGGAAACGATTGGATAAGGAAACATCCTGTTGGGTGGACGTCCCCCTGTACCCACGGCCGCCATTTCGGTCTCCAGTACGGCAGCGGAAGCGGAACCTGCCTTTAGGGTCGAGCTGATCATTGCCGCCCTGTGTGACAGTCAGGAATACGGTCCGCCTGCGGCCGATGGCGTAAATATGGGCGCTGTCGAGACGGCGAAGGACAGCCAACCGGACAATTTGGCCAGCCCATCGCAGCGTGTCCTCCTTCGCCTTTTGTGACCGGGTCCGTTAGAGCCGGTCAAGCTAAAGCCGGGCTTGCTGTCATCATGTCGGCAGAGGCCAGAGTGGCGGGGTTTCATCCTCAACCCATCACGCACAGAAATCAGGCGGCGATCCTCCAATGGTCGGAAACAACCATCGCACCGTTGCCCTGAGCCTTGGTGGTCCCGTCACGGACAACATCCGGCGCGATGCCGCAGATGACGCATATCGAAGCGGTTCGGCTTGCCGTCATCTGGCCCTCAACACGCCGTGAGACGCCCGCAACAGGGTTGCGAGACAATGATGATAGCGCATCGCTTTCTATCGCCGGTAAATTCCAGCAGAGAAACGGGTCGTGGTAAACTCACGGCCATCGGCGAACGCAACCACCATGTCCAGCCGCCCCACCGGAAGTGAAATGGAAGAACGCCATGGTCGGTCACCTCTGCCCCAGGCCACCGGTCCTGGCCCTCATGGCGTTGGCAAAGCCGCGGCGGCGGTGAAAGAAGTGACTTCAGCCGGGGAGCCTGCTTTTTCTGACAGCTCCCATCCCGCTGGGCCGGATGGCGCCGTTGCCAATTTGGCAAAGGCACAACAGGGCCGGGTGATACGCGTCCTGAAAGCGGCGCTGCTGGGGGCGATCCAGATCCGGGCAGTGGTGGAACAGGCCCGTGATCTGGCACGCAGGGCTCAGGCCCTGTCGGCCGATGCCTTTGCGGAACGCGCCGCCCTGGCGGCGGAGTTCGACATATTGCTGAGCCAGATTGACCAGATCGTCGAAGATGCCAGCTTTGCGGGCAGCAATTTGCTGTCCGGACAGCCGCTGATGTCGGAGGACGACCGGCGCATCACCCATGCCTTGCTGGTGGTGCTGGACGGGCAGGTCGAGAAAGGCCCCTTGATCCGTTACCATGATCTGCGCGCCAGCCCGGAAGGCTTGGGATTGGAACCCGCGCGCAACGGCTGGGCCGCATCGGAGGATATAGAGCGGGCCGTGAACCGGCTTGACCTCGCTCACTGGCATGCGCAGCAGTCGGGATCGGAGCTCGCTGTCAATTTGCGCATCCTGGAATCCCCCGCGCGTCCCCCCGGCGGGGAGACAGAGAATGTCGATGGCGATGGGGCCGGCTTGATCGTTCAGGTGCGCAACCAGTTGGCGGGCACGGAACATGGCCTGGCCACCCCTACGCAGAAGAATATCCTGCGCCTGTTCTGATGCGGATCGCCAAAGGGCCAGCCAAAAGAAAACCCCGCCAGGATTGCTCCCGGCGGGGTCTTCAAACTCGAACCGTCTTACCTGAAAATCAGGCGGCGGCTTCTTCGCTCTCGTCGGCAACGACCACCGGGCCGCTGTCCTGGCCCTTGGCGGCCACGTCGCGGTCAACGAACTCGATGATGGCCATCGGGGCGTTGTCGCCATAGCGGAAGCCGGCCTTCAGGACGCGGGTGTAGCCACCCTGACGGTCCTTGTAGCGCTCGGCGATGACGGTGAACAGCTTGTCCACAACGGCATTGTCGCGCAGCTCGGCATAGGCCAGACGCTTGTTGGCGAGGCCGCCCTTCTTGCCCAGGGTGATCAGCTTCTCGACGATCGGACGCAGGTCCTTGGCCTTCGGCAGGGTCGTCTTGATCTGCTCGTGCTTGATCAGGGCGTTCGCCATGTTGGAGAACATGGCCAGACGGTGGGAGGTGGTACGGCTGAACTTACGCCCGGACATTCCGTGACGCATGGTTGCTCTCCTTCATGATCTTGGCACCGCAGGGCGGGGCCGATGGCGATCCTTGCAAGCGCCGGTACCCTTTCGGGCCAGTACGGCAAGGTTTGGGCGGAATGCCCAGGGTAGGAATAAGGCGGCGGACCATAGGGACCGCCGCCCCAAACGTCAAGCTCAGTACGGCTCTTCCAGACGCTTGGCCAGGTCCTCGATATTCTCGGGCGGCCAGTTCGGGATTTCCATGCCGAGATGCAGACCCATCTGGGCCAGCACTTCCTTGATCTCGTTCAGCGACTTGCGGCCGAAGTTCGGGGTACGGAGCATCTCCGCCTCGGTCTTCTGCACCAGATCGCCGATATAGACGATGTTGTCGTTCTTGAGGCAGTTGGCCGAACGGACCGACAGTTCCAGCTCGTCCACCTTGCGCAGCAGGTTCTTGTTGAAGGGGATCTCGTCTGCCTTCGACTCGGCAACGGCTGCCTGCGGCTCCTCGAAATTGATGAACATCTGCAGCTGGTCCTGCAGGATGCGGGCGGCGATGGCCACCGCGTCTTCCGGCGTGACGGCGCCGTTGGTTTCAACGGTCAGCAGCAGCTTGTCATAGTCCGTGGTCTGGCCGACGCGGGTGTTTTCCACCTTGTAGGCGACCTTGCGGACGGGCGAGAAAATGCTGTCGATCGGGATCAGGCCGATCGGGGCATCTTCCGGACGGTTCAGGGAGGCGGGGATGTAACCCTTGCCCGAATGAACGGTCAGTTCCATGTTCAGCCGCGCGCCGGCATCCAGCGTGCAGATGACATGATCGGGGTCCAGCACCTCGATATCGGCGCCGGTGTCGATCATGCCGGCAACAACGTTGCACGGGCCTTCGGCGCGCAGACGCATGCGGCGGGGGCCTTCGGCACCCATCTTCAGCGCCATGGCCTTGATGTTCAGGACGATGTCCGTCACATCCTCGCGCACGCCGGGGATCGACGAGAATTCATGCAGCACACCGTCGATATGGATCGACGTGACAGCGGCACCCTGCAGGGACGACAGCAGGACGCGACGCAGCGAATTGCCCAGCGTCAGACCAAAGCCACGCTCCAGCGGGCCGGCGACGATGACGGCTTCACGCTTCGGGTCGTTGCCCGGCGTGATTTCCAACTTGTTCGGCTTTTCGAGAGTCTGCCAGTTCTTCTGGATCACGGCTGTGCCTCATGCCATCGGGGGAAAACAACGTCCCGGAGCAGGGGTATCCGTTCCATTCTGGGCCGCCACGATGGCGTGTGGCGGCCTTTCCCGAACGGATTCTGCTCCGGGACGCGGGTAATGAAATATCAGACGCGGCGCTTCTTCGGCGGGCGAACGCCGTTATGCGGGATCGGCGTCACGTCGCGGATGGACGTGATCTGGAAGCCGATCGACTGCAGGGCGCGCAGAGCCGATTCACGGCCCGAACCAGGACCCTTCACTTCGACTTCCAGCGTCTTCATGCCGTGCTCCTGGGCCTTGCGGCCCGCGTCCTCGGCAGCCATCTGGGCGGCGTAGGGCGTGGACTTGCGCGAACCCTTGAAGCCCATCGTGCCCGACGAGGACCAGGCAATGGTGTTGCCCTGCGCGTCGGTGATGGTGATCATGGTGTTGTTGAAGCTGGCGTTCACATGGGCGACGCCAGAGGTGATGTTCTTGCGCTCGCGACGGCGAAGACGTGCGGCGTTGGCATTGGGCTTGGCCATTTGGTCTTACTCCGTCTCTTACTTCTTCTTGCCGGCGATCGGCTTGGCCGGGCCCTTGCGGGTGCGCGCATTGGTATGCGTGCGCTGGCCACGGACCGGCAGGCCCTTGCGATGACGCAGACCACGATAGGCCACCATGTCCATCAGACGCTTGATGTTCATGGCGGTTTCACGACGCAGGTCACCTTCGACCTTGTAGTCGCTGTCGATGGTCTCGCGGATGCGCAGGACTTCGTCGTCGGTCAACTGATTGACGCGACGCTCGGCCGGAATGCCAACCTTGGAGCAGATGTCGGAAGCGAACTTCGGACCAATGCCATGGATGTACTGAAGGGCGATCACCACACGCTTTGCCGTGGGGATATTGACGCCAGCGATACGCGCCACGTGTCTTCTCCTCGTTATGTCCGGCCACGATGACCGGACGATCTTCGTCCACATCCCGCCTGCCGGCTCCGGTGCCCGTGGCGGGGCGTCCGGTCGGCTTCGGGACATCTCATCCGAAGAAACCCGGCGGATGCCAGGGCCTCCAAATGCATACGCACGACATGATCCACCCCCAGCCTTTCCAGACTGACGGGCGGGCATGATCGCACGCGTCCAATCCCTTTGGGTCAGGATCAGAGGCGGGGAGTATAGGCGGGGGCAAATAGCTGTCAAGCTGCAACAATGCGCCGCCGGCAAGGGTGGCCAGGGGGTGGGCGCATGGCTGGGTCCGCCCTGGTGCGGGCTTTTACATGCCCGCGCACCAGGGCTCGCGCTTGCCGCCATTATAGGGGCGGGCATGGCCGGTATGGATCATCGCCTGTGCCAGGTCGGTGCCATCCGCCAGGGTGACGCGGGCGCGGACACGGCCGCCATACTTGTCATATTCGACATCGTGCAGCCGGATGGTGCCGTCGCCCTTTCCCTCCGTCGCGGACGCGACCAGGGTCGCCAGCTTCTGCCGCGCCTCCTGCGCCATGCGTTTTTCATCGGCGCAGGCAGAGCGACTTTCCGGCGTGTCGATCCCGTCCAGCCGCACGCGGGTCACCACTTCCTGGTCCAGCCAGATGGTGACCCGAACGGCCAGCGTGTCGCCATCCACCACCTCCGTCACCCGTGCCGGCAGCGGGCCGGACACCCGGCTGACCGCCAGCGACGGTGCCGCACCCAGCATCAGCAGGGCGGCAAGGGCCGGCATCAGAAGGCGGGAATGGCAGGGCATAGTGATGACAAGTTCCGGTCGGGGTTTGCACGCTATTCTATGCGCATCCGGGCTGGAACGGAACAGGAAACTATGACCATCTTCCTAAGTTGAATATACTTAGGATCATTAGCGCACAATAAACCTACAAGTAGGTTCTTCTGCAACCAGGGGGATCAGAAATCGCTGCAGCGACCCTTGAATTCCCAATCGCCGAAGCGGGTCGGCTCGGGCCCCGCCGGTCCGCCGATCTCTCCCGGCGGCTGGGCAACCGGCGGTTTGCGGGCGGGATTGGGTTCGGCGGTTGCATGCCCGGACGCGGGGTTCTTCTCTTCGGTCATGTTTTTCTCCATACATGCATCTGGTGCAGATATGGCGCGGGCGGGCGCGGCTGCCAAGTCTTGATGCGGCGGCGGCCGGGGCCATATGTGCAGGAGCGGCCGATCCGGGCCGCGCGACGGTTCAGGCACGAAGGAGCCTAGAGGTAGGAAGATGAACGGCTATTTCCGTACCGCCATGCTGTTGGCAGGGTTGACCAGCCTGTTTCTGGCTGTCGGCTATATGCTGGGCGGGCAGTCGGGCATGGTCATCGCGCTGGGTGTCGCGGTGGCGACCAACCTGTTCGCCTACTGGAATTCCGACAAGATGGTGCTGCGCATGTATGGCGCGCGCCAGGTCGATGCGGCCACGGCGCCGCAATTCTACACCATGGTGCAGCGCCTGGCCCAGCGGGCGCAGTTGCCCATGCCCAAGGTCTTCATCATCGACAATGACCAGCCCAACGCCTTTGCCACGGGCCGCAACCCGGAGAATGCGGCGGTGGCGGCCACGACCGGCCTGCTGAACCGTCTGTCGACGGAGGAGGTGGCGGGCGTGATGGCGCATGAACTGGCCCATATCAAGAATCGTGACACGCTGATCATGACGGTCACGGCAACCCTGGCCGGCGCGCTGTCCATGCTGGCCAACTTTGCCATGTTCTTGGGCGCCTCCCACGCCAACAACAGCGAGGAGAACAAGGGCAACCCGCTGGGCTTTGTGGGCGTGCTGCTGGTCTCCATCCTGGCGCCGCTGGCGGCCATGCTGGTGCAGATGGCGATCAGCCGCAGCCGCGAATATGAGGCCGACCGTATCGGTGCGGAGATCAGCGGCCGTCCCGACTGGCTGGCCGACGCGCTGGAGGGCATTCAGAACGGTGCCGCCCGCGTGCCGAATTATCAGGCGGAGAACAATCCCGCCACGGCCCATATGTTCATCATCAACCCGCTGCATGGCCGGGGCATGGACAGCCTGTTTTCCACCCATCCCAGCACGCAGGAACGGGTGCGCCGTCTGCGCGCCATGCTGGGCGGCGGCAGTGCCCGGCCGGCGGCGCGCCCGCCCAAGGCCCCGTCCCGCCGTGGCGGCAGCGTGCCGGACGCCGGCGGCAGTCGCCCGAAAAGTGGCCTGCCCTGGGGCTGATCAGCGGCTGGGGGCGGTTGACGGTTCGGTGCCCAGCACCGATCCCACCGCCTCCATGAATTTGGCGGCCACGTCGAAACTGTCGGGATTGGCCGTGTTGGCGTTGAAGCCGATGGTCAGGTCGATGGCGGGGCAATGCACCACCAGCGTGCCGTAATAGCCGCCAAGCCCCAGACAGGCATGCGGCCCCACCTTCTCCGGCGCGAACAGGGCCGGGCGGGCCATCAGCATGTAACCCTCGCCTGCCTCTGCCGTCGCCAGGGTCAGGCCGGCCGCCAGCGTGGCGGGGTCCCGGAAGACATGTCCGCGGAAAATCCCCCGGAAAAACCGCACCAGATCACCCAGGGTGGAGACCAGCCCACCGCCGCCATAAAGATCATAGGATGGATCGGCCCCCGTCATGTCGATGCCCGATGCATATTGATGGGCGCGCGGCTTCACCCCGGTCGGGGCCGGTTCCAGGCTTTCCAGCCAGGTATTGTACAGGCCCAGCCCGTCATAGGGTAACAGGCTGCGCAGGGCCGGCCCCATAGCCAGACCTGTCGCCCGCTCCAGGACTTCGCCCAGGAGGGAATAGCCGGTATCGGCATAATGGAAGCGCTCACCCGGTGCGCCATAGGCCGGGCCGACCTTCATGGCGATGGCGATCTGTTCCAGCCTTGCCCAACGGCGCTTGGGCTGGGCCAGCATGGTCTTTTCATAGGCCGGATCGTCGAAGAAATCGCGCAGCCCGCTGGTGTGATCCATCAGGTGCCGGACCGTGATCCGGTCCGGGTCATAGCCGCCGCTGCGAAGCAGTACCGCCGTTTCCGGCGCGATCAGGGCCTTGATCGGCTGGGACAGTGACAGTTTGCCTTCTTCCTCCAGCCGCAGGATGGCGGCCGCCACGAAGGCCTTGGTCACGCTGGCCACGCGGAACGGGTGATCAGGGGTCAGCGGCGTGCCGCCGGGATCGGCCTTGCCCGTGGACGCCTGCCAGTCGATGCCCCGTCGCGGCGCCTGGACGCTGACCACGATGCCGGGACTGTCGGGCAGCGTGGCCGCCGCCTGTTCCAGCGCGGTCCGGAAAATCTCCACCGGCGCCGGCCCCGCCATGGCCGGCACGACCGTGCCGGCCAATCCTAATGAGATGGCCGCCGCCATCCAGTTCCGACGCCCCATGCCATCCCCCGGTTCGGTTTTCCCGGGAGATAGTTAAAGCTGTTACAGCACCGACAGGCAATCGGCGATCAGGTCCGACAGGCCGATGGCGTTGGTGGGGTGGGGAATGCCATCGGCCGACACGACCGTATCGATCCCGGCCGCCGTGAAGGCCGCCATCCTTTCCAGGGGGAAGACGGCATGGACCGTGGCGGCCAGGACGCGGCTGGCGCCGTGCGCATAGGCGACCTTGGCGGCATCGATGAGGGTGCCGCCCGAACTGACGATATCATCAACGAACAGGACGGTGCGGCCTGACAGGTCGGTCCCCTGGGGCAGGCCGACGGACACGTCATGGTCCCCGCGCCGGACCTTCAGCCCCACGATGCCCCGGACCCCGGCGGCTTCCGCCGCGCCGTTGACCAGATGGTCCGACTCCTCATCCGGGCCCAGCACGACCCAGCCCTGTTCGGCCGATCCCTGCGCCCGCGCCCAGGCGCCCAACAGCGGCCCGGCCGTCAGCGCGGCCGACCGCCCGCCGGGGAACACCTCCCCCAGGTCGTGGGTGCGGTGCAGATGCGGATCAACGGTGATGATCCGGTCGAAAAGGCCGCCCAGCCAGCGGCCCATGATGCGCTGGCTCACCACCTCGCCGGGCCGGAACTCCATATCCTGGCGCATATAGGCCAGATAGGGCGCGACTAGGGTCAGTTCCCGACATCCCCGCTCCCGCAGGGCGCCGGCCAGGAACTGCAATTCCACCAGCTTGTCGTTGGGCTGGTCCAGCGAGCGGACGATGACGGCGCGTTCCGGGGCCGCCTCCAGCCTCACCAGGCTTTCGCCATCGGGGAATCGGTGCAGTGCCACCTGGTGCAGTGCCAAGCCCGTGCGCGCCGCAAGGTTGCCGGCCAGCGCCTGTCCTTCGGGAAAGCCGATCAGAATATCCATGCCTTTTCCATCCCCGCCGGGCCGCTTTCCGGGCCCCTTCCGTGACATCGTCCGATCAAAATACACCCACAGACGGGCCGGACGCACGCGTGAAGCGCGGCGTGCCAAATGACTATGGCGGAATTTGGCGTTTTTAGTTATCGGCTGTAATATCCGATGGACTGGGCCATTCTCCGGCAATTGTTTCAAGTTCCACTGACGCACCGCTTGCTTCGATCGTTGCGTTGGCGGCATCTTTGCTCTGGTATCGTTTGAAAGGGGTGGCCCGATGTGGGGGCTTGGCGGTAGCGGCGGCATGGACCCGTTGGAACTTTCCGACAAGGAGTATGCTGCCCTGGAAGAGGCGCTGATGGCGTCCGCCCGGGGGCGCGCGTTCCTGCGCCAGCGCGACCGGCAGACGCGCATAGTGGCCCAGGATGACTGGCGCGCCCTTCTCTCCGGCATGACCGAGCAGGTCGCCCGGTTGCAGGGGATCGGCGGTGGGGCGGCCGGCGTTGCCGTCGTGGCCGATCAAAGCCCGCATATCCACATCATGCGGGAAGAGCTGAAACAGCTTTCCAACTATATCGAACAGACGCGGCAGGAGATTGCCCAGCTTCGTCCCATGGATGCCGGTGCCAACCGCATCATGGCCGCCACCAACGAACTGGATGCCATTGTCACGGCGACGGAACGCGCCACGTCCGACATCCTGAACGCGACGGAGCGGATTCAGGCGCTGGTTTCGCGTCTGCCGTCCAGCGACATCACCAACGATATCGATGCCCAGACCATCGAGATCATGACCGCCTGTTCCTTCCAGGACATCACCGGTCAGCGCACCACCAAGGTCGTCAATACGCTGCGCTATATCGAGCAGCGTGTGAACACGATGATCGAGATCTGGGGCGTGGAGGATACGGAGGTCGGCACCAAGAAGCTGGGCTCCGACGGGTTGATCGCGCTGCGTCCCGACGATGACCGGCCAGACAAGCATCTTCTGCACGGGCCCGCGCTGGAAGCGGTCAGTCAGGCCAATATCGATGCGCTGTTCGACAGCCTGGATGGCCCGGCCACACAGGTAAAGGCCGATGCCAATGACGATCTGACCAACATGGATG
>NZ_JAGOGJ010000133.1 GCF_017996735.1 Niveispirillum sp. | reverse complement strand
GGGCTGCGCGGGCTGGAAATCATCGCCGCCTGTCTGTAGGCTTCGCGGTCCAAGGCCCTGGGGGCCGATGCCGGAATAGAGCCATGCTGCTGTTCATCGACAATTACGACAGTTTCACCTGGAACCTGGTGCATTATCTGGGCGAATTGGGCGCTGAGATGGCGGTCTGGCGTAACGACGCGCTGTCCGTGGACGAGGCATTGGCATTGAAGCCGGAGGCCATCGTGCTGTCGCCCGGCCCCTGCGACCCGGACAAGGCCGGCATTTGCCTGCCTTTGATCCATGCGGCGGCGGAACATCGCATCCCCTTGATGGGCGTGTGCCTGGGCCATCAGGCCATTGGCCAGGCCTTTGGCGGCAAGGTGATCCGCGCGCCGGAGCCGATGCATGGCAAGCTGTCGGACGTGTTCCATGAAGGGCGGGGTCTGATGGCGGACCTGCCCAGCCCGTTCAAGGCGACGCGCTACCATTCCCTGATCGTGGAAAAGGAAACGTTGCCCGCCTGCCTGGAGGCGACAAGCTGGCTGCCCGACGGCATGATCATGTCCCTGTCGCACAAGACCCTGCCCATCCATGGCGTGCAGTTCCACCCGGAAAGCATCGCGTCCGAACATGGGCACAAGATCTTCGACAATTTCCTGAAACTGGCCGGCGTGACGCGCGGTCCTCAGCTTCGCGTGGCGTGAGGGCCGGATGTCAGGGGATATGGGGGATTTCAAGGCGCTGCTGGCGAAGGTCGCAACCGGCGCCACCTTGAGCGAGGCGGAGGCGGAAAACGCCTTCGCCATCATCATGTCGGGTAATGCCACACCGGCCCAGATGGGCGGGTTCCTGATGGCCCTGCGCGTGCGCGGCGAAACCGTGGAGGAGATCACGGGGGCCGTGCGCGCCATGCGTGCCAAGGCCCTGAAGATCGAGGCGCCGGACGGCATCATTGATACCTGCGGCACCGGCGGCGACGGGGCGCATACCTACAATATCTCCACTGCGGTCGCCTTCGTCATCGCCGGCTGCGGCGTGCCGGTGGCCAAGCATGGCAACCGCGCCATCTCGTCCAAATCGGGGGCTGGGGATGTGCTGTCGGCGCTGGGCGTCAACCTGGATGCCGATTTTACGCTGGTTCGCCGCGCCCTGTTCGATGCCCATATCGGTTTCCTGCTGGCCACCCGTCACCATACCGCCATGCGCAATGTCGGGCCGACGCGGGTGGAACTGGGCACGCGCACCATCTTCAACCTGATGGGGCCGTTGTCCAACCCGGCCGGGGCCAAGCGGCAGCTCATGGGCGTCTATGATGCCAGATGGGTGGAGCCGCTGGCGCAGGTCCTGTGCAACCTGGGCTCCACCCGCGCATGGGTGGTGTCGGGGGCGGATGGTCTGGACGAGATCACGACGACCGGCCCCACCCATGTCGCCGAACTGCGCGATGGGCAGGTGCGGCGGTTTGAGGTGACGCCGGAGGAGGCGGGCCTGACCCGTGTCACGCTCTCCGACCTGCGCGGGGGCACGCCGGAGGAAAATGCCGATGCCCTGCGCGCGGTTCTGGCGGGTGCCACCGGTCCTTATCGCGATATCGTGCTGCTGAATGCCGCCGCCGCCCTGGTCGTGGCCGATGCCGTGCCCGACCTGAAGACGGGTGTGGCCAAGGCTGCCGATTGCATTGCTTCCGGTCAGGCCAGTCTGGCGCTGGACCGGCTTGTCTCCATCACCAACACACCGTTGACGATATGAACAGCCAACCCGACGTCCTGGCCCGCATCAATGCCGACAAGGCCGACCATGTGGCCCGCGCCAAGGCGGCCCGGCCGCTGTCCGTGGTCACCGACCTTGCCAAGGTGCAGCCCGCCCCGCGCGGCTTTGCCAAGGCCCTGGAAAATACTGTCGCGGCGGGCCGCTGGGCCCTGATCGCAGAGATCAAGAAGGCCAGCCCGTCCAAGGGCCTGATCCGCGCCGATTTCGATCCGCCGACCCTGGCCCGGGCGTACCGCGATGCCGGCGCCACCTGTCTGTCGGTGCTGACAGACGTGCCCTATTTCCAGGGCGATGACGCGTTCCTGCTGGCCGCCCGCGCGGCAGTGGATCTGCCGGCCTTGCGCAAGGATTTCATGATCGATCCCTATCAGATCGTGGAAAGCCGGGCGCTGGGGGCCGACTGCATCCTGCTGATCATGGCCTGCCTGGACGATGTCCTGGCCCGCGAACTCTATGCCGCCACGGTTGAGCTGGGCATGGACGTTCTGGTGGAGGTGCATGACGAGGCGGAGATGGAACGCGCCTTGAAGCTGCCGGGTGGTCTGCTGGGCGTGAATAACCGCAATCTGAAGACGCTGTCCATCGATCTGGCCACGACGGAGCGCCTGTCCGCCATGGTGCCGGCGGGCCGGCATCTGGTGGCGGAAAGCGGCATCCATAGCCCCGCCGACCTGACCCGTCTGGCCCAGGCCGGCGCCCGCCGCTTCCTGATCGGTGAAAGCCTGATGGCGAAACCGGATGTGACGGCGGCCACCAGGGCGCTGTTGTCCACACCGATGATCGAGGTGGCATGACCAGCCCGCTTACCCATTTTGACGAGGCCGGCAACGCCGCCATGGTCGATGTCTCGGCCAAGGATGAAACGGTGCGCATCGCCACCGCGCGCGGCCATGTGACAATGAAGCCGGAAACCCTGGCCTTGATCCGTGATGGCGGCATGGAAAAGGGCGATGTGCTGGGCGTGGCGCGGCTGGCCGGCATCATGGCCGCCAAGAAGACGCCGGACCTGATCCCGCTCTGCCATCCGCTGATGCTGTCCAAGGTCAGCGTCGATTTCACCATCGACGATCTGGCCAGCCGGGTGGAGATCGAAGCGACCGTGAAGCTGAAGGGCCGCACGGGTGTGGAGATGGAGGCCCTGACGGCCGTGTCTGTCGCCGCGCTCACCATCTATGACATGTGCAAGGCCGTGGATAAGGGCATGGTCATTGGCGGTGTGTACCTGGCCTATAAGGAAGGCGGGAAAAGCGGGACCTATGTGGGGGCGGGCGCCTGAGGCATTCGCCGCTGAACGGTTTGGCGTTGGTCCCTCACCCTCCCAAACGCTGACGCGTTCGGGCCCCTCCCTTTCCCGCCAAGCAGGCGAGGGACGAAATTGGCGCGACGTCCTGTTACACCCCTCGCCCACGAAGGTGGGAGAGTGAGGGCAACACCACCCCTCGGAAAAATATCGCCTTGCCATCGCGCTTGCCCCGTTGCGGGGCGTGATATATGCCCCAATATGTCGCGTCCATCGACAGACGGAGCCAGTCATTGATCCCGTTATCCGAAGCCCGCGCCCGTATCCTGGCGGCGGCGAAGCTGCTGCCCGCTGAACAGGTACCCATCACCCAGGGTTTGGGCCGCGTGCTGGCCGCCGATGTCGTGGCGCGTGTCACCCATCCGCCGACGGCGGTCAGCGCCATGGATGGCTGGGCCGTGCGGACGGCCGATATCGTTAGCTTTCCGGCCACGCTGACCCGCATTGGCGAGGCACCGGCGGGACGGCCCTTCGCGGGAATGGTCGGACCGGGGCAGGCGGTGCGCATCTTCACGGGAGGCGCGCTGCCCGATGGGGCCGACACCGTGGTGGTGCAGGAAGATGCCGACGATCACGGCGCTACCGTCACGTGCAAGGATGGCGGCGGTCCCGGCCGCTGGGTCCGTCCGGCGGGGCAGGATTTTGCGGCCGGTGACGTGGGTGTGCCTGCCGGACGCCGGTTGACTGTACGTGATCTGGCGCTGACCGCCTCCATGAATGTGCCCTGGCTGCGGGTCCGTCGCCGCCCCCGCGTGTCGATCCTGGCCACAGGTGACGAGGTGGTGATGCCCGGCGACACGCTTGCCCCGGGTCAGATCGTCAGTTCCAATTCCCTGGCGCTCTGCGCCCTGGTGCGGCAACTCGGGGGCGAACCTGTCGACCTCGGCATCGCTGGCGACAGCGCCGACAGCCTGTCCACCCTGGTTGCCGCCGCGTCCGGCACCGACCTTCTGGTTACCATCGGCGGCGCGTCGGTGGGCGAGCATGACCTTGTCCGCTCCGTCCTGGGCGCTGCCGGCCTGGAACTCGATTTCTGGAAGATCGCGATGCGGCCAGGCAAGCCGTTGATGTTCGGCCAGATGCATGGCGTGCCCATGATCGGCCTGCCGGGCAACCCCGTCTCGGCGCTGGTCTGTGCCTGGCTGTTCCTGCGCCCGCTGCTGCTGGCCATGCAGGGGTTGCCATCCGATGATGACCTGCGTGAGGCGATCCTGGCCCGGGAGATGGGGGCCAATGACAGCCGCGCCGATTTCATCCGCGCCAAACTGGCGACCGATGGGGAAGGGCGCCTTGTGGCGGAGCCGTTTCCGAAACAGGATAGCGGTATGTTGAGCCGTCTGGCCTGGGCGGACTGCCTCATCCTGCGTGCCCCCCATGCCCCGCCGGCCAGGGCGGGGGACCGGGTGCAGGTGATGCCGCTGGACGCGCTGTAACGGAGAGGGGGATCAAGCCCCGATCCGTGCTGCCTCCTGTGCGGCGCGGTTCATGTTGGCTGACATCTCTCCGGCCACCGCACTCTGCTGTTCCACCGCGACGGCGATGGAACTGACATAGTCGTTCACCTGACCGATGGCCTCGTGGATGGTGCCCAAGGTGGCCACAACCTCGCCGGCCGTGGCTCGCAGCCCGCCGATATCCTCGGCGATACGGTCAGTGGCCGTGCGGGCCTGCGTGGCCAGGTTCTTGACCTCCTGCGCCACCACTGCGAAGCCCTTGCCCGCCTCTCCGGCGCGTGCCGCCTCGATGGAGGCGTTCAGAGCCAGCAGATTGATCTGCCCGGTGATGCCGGTGATCAGGGAGACGATCTCGACCATGCTGTCCGACAGGCTGGTCAGCCGTCCGGTGACCGTGCCCGCTTCGTCCACCCGTTGATTGGCGGCTTCCGCCTCGTCGCGGGATTTACGCATGCTGTCGGCGATCTCCCGGATCGAGGCATTCATTTCCTCCGCCCCGGCAGCGACACTTTCCATCATGTCGCGAACATATTCGCTGCGCTGACGGGCCAGAACCTGCCGCGTCACATCGCTGGCATATTTCACCACCTTGTAGGGCTTGCCATCCAGCCCGACGATGGGGTTGTAGGACGCCTGGATCCAGACATCGCGCCCCCCCTTGCCGATGCGGCGGAACTCACCGGCCTGATAATCCCCCTTTTTGAGCTTTTGCCACAAATTGTGGTAATCGGCTGTCTCGCGCTCTGCCGGTGCCATGAACAGCGAGTGATGCTGTCCCCGAATTTCATCCAGCCGATATCCCATGACTGCCAGGAAATTATCATTCGCCGTCATGACGATACCGTCCATCGAGAATTCGATGACCGCCTGGCTTTTGGAGATGGCTTCCAACTGGCTGGCGGCGTCAACGGTGAGGCGTTTCTGTTCGGTGATGTCGCTGGCAAACTTCACCACCTTGATGACCTGGCCGTCCTCATCAAGAATGGGCGTATAGCTTGCTTGAATCCATACATCGTCACCATTACGGCTGACCCGCTTGAACTCCCCGCCAAAAAATTCACCCGCTGCCAGCCTCCCCCAGAACTTATGATATTCGGGGCTGTTACGCTCTTCCGGCGGCATGAACATGCGGTGATGTTTGCCCTGGATTTCCTCCAGGCTGTACCCCATGGCGGCAAGGAAGATGTCGTTGGCGGCGAGAATTTCGCCCTTCGGGTTAAATTCAATCACGGCCTGAGTGCGGCCGATGGCGGCCACCTGCCCGGCCAGATCGGCGTTGCGATGCATGGTTTCCGTAATGTCGCTCGCCAGTTTCACGACCCTTTGCACGCGCCCATCGCCATCCAGAACAGGATTATAGCTGGCCCGTATCCAGACATCGCGGCCGGACCGATCGACGCGCCTGAATACGCCTGACTGGAACTCGCCGCGGGCCAGGGATGCCCAGAACCGTTTATAGTCATCCGTGTATTGTGCGGACGCGCGAACAAACATCCGATGGTGTTTTCCTACAACCTCTTCCAGAGAATATCCAAACGCGGCCAGGAAATTCCCATTGGCTTCCAATATGTAGCCGTTAGTATCGAATTCGATTATACATTGCGAGCGATCAATGGCCTCGCGCAAAGCTGCCAGACGGCGGGAGCGCTGAGTAGTGAATAAAGCCCGCATTTTAAATTTTCCTTATGGAAACAAGCAAGGAGGGGGAACGATTCCAATTCCTAAAATCTCAGGTGATTTTTTCAAAACTCCGCTTACATACACCCGTCTGCGGTATTTTGCCTGACACTAGCTCTATGTGATTGATAATCATCATGACGTTTGGAGTCCATACAACAAAAGGGATAGTGTGAGTTGTCATGAAATAACCATCCGGATAGGTTGCATCCATAGGGGGCTGGACCCCCCTGTCATGGCGAACGGACACATGAACTAAAATAGAACATTGATTGGTGTTCCGGGATTGTTCTATAGTGATCTCGACAGGTCGACGGCGCCGGATGGCCGGCTTCGTTCCGGGTGGGGGGTGCCATGCTGACGCGTAAGCAACAGGAACTGCTGTTCTTCATCAATGAACGGCTGAACGAAGGCGGGGTTTCCCCTTCGTTCGATGAAATGAAGGACGCGCTGGGCCTGAAGTCGAAATCTGGCATTCATCGTCTGATCACGGGGCTGGAGGAGCGGGGGTTCATCCGCCGTCTGCCGCACCGGGCCCGCGCGCTGGAGGTTTTGCGCCTGCCGGAGAAACCGGTGCCGAAGGCGAAGCCGGCCGCGCCCCATGGTGCCCCGGCAACGGCCGCTGCGGCGCCCCCGCAGGCGGCGGATGTGTCTCCCCGGTTCAAGCCGAATGTCATTCGCGGCGATTTCCGCAACAGTCTGCCCGGCCGTCCGGCCAGCAATGATGCCGAAGCGGTGGCTCTGCCGCTGTATGGCCGTATCGCGGCCGGTCTGCCGATCGAGGCAATGCGCGACAATTCGGTCACCATCGACATCCCCGCTTCCATGCTGGCGGCCGGTGACCATTACGCGCTGGAGGTTGCCGGTGACAGTATGGTCGAGGCCGGTATCCTGGACGGGGACACGGTCATCATCCAGCGCTGTGAAACGGCGGAGAATGGAACGGTCGTCGTGGCGCTGGTCGACCAGCAGGAGGTGACCTTGAAGCGCTTGCGTCGGAAGGGCAATTCCATCGCGCTGGAACCGGCCAACCCCAATTACGAAACGCGGGTGTTCGGTGCCGATCGGGTAAGTGTCCAGGGCCGGCTGGTGGGTCTTATCCGCCGCTACTGATACGGGCTTGGCCGTGGGCCGCTTGGCGACGGGATGGGGTAAACTGGACCGCGCCCCAATCCCGTCACGGCGCGGCCCTGCTTTTGCCTGCTACATCCGCCAGACTGGACACTCCCTTTCCTGTCTGGAATTGCTCCATGTCTGGTTTGACGCGCTGCGTGTGTTTCTTGTTGCTGCTGCCGGTCCTGCTGTCCGGTTGCGCCAGTCCGTGTCAGCGTATTGATGCGGAGTTGCGCCAACTGAATGCCGACACGATCCGGGATCCCGCGATGGCCGGTGACGGCCGCTATCTGTCACGGTTTCAGGAACTGGCGGCGCAGTCTGTGGAGAAAGGGTGCCTCGCGGATGATCGGCACCGATGATTGAGCCGTACCGACTTCCCTCCGGGTATTCGCCGCCTGACCGTCCGTTATCGCGAATTTTTTCTGTGCGCGTGTCGGCTTGGCGCTGGCATCATCGTCTTCATAAAGCGAACAACAAAACGCAGGAGGATTCGATGTATGTAGATGGCTTCGTGGTGCCGGTGCCCAAGGACAAGGTGCAAGCTTACAAGGAACTGGCCACCATCGCTTCACAGGTCTGGCGCGAACATGGCGCCCTTTCCTATGTGGAATGTGTCGCCGATGATGTGAGCCATGGGGAGGTCACCTCCTTTCCGCGGTCGGTTCTGGCCGAGGAAGGGGAGGTGGTGGTCCTGGCCTGGATCACCTATCCCTCCAAGGAAGTGCGGGATGCCTGCAATGCCAAGGTGATGAGCGATCCACGCCTGCAATGCGATCCTGAGAATTTGCCCTTTGATGGCAAGCGTATGTTCTGGGGTGGCTTCACGACACTGGTCCAGGCCTGACCGGGCCGCTTATACCATCGGTTAAAATTCTTGACCGATGGTACGGTGGCGACTGCCGCCGCGCGGCCCCTGCCGCGTAGCCAAGGGCGCGGATGCGCCCGCCGGTGATTGAGGCGCACGAAAGCTTGACCATCGCTCATGATTTCGTGCCGCTGGTATGATACGCGCCGCTTGGATCGTTGTTGGATTTACGCTTCATGCGGTTCCGGTTGAAGCGATCCCTCACGGGGGGAGGCCGGCAGTCTGTCAAGGCGCCGGCTTTTCCGCTTTGGGCGGCTTTGGCGGTGCGGTCAGGATCGCGACGCGGGAGGCGTATTTCTCAGGCTCGCCCTTGACCAGCAGCGGCAGTTCGGCGGCCAGAACGTCAAGCAAGCGGGGCAGCCAGGCTTCATCCGCCTTGGCGAAGTTGCCCAGTACCCAGCCATGGACACGGTCCTTGTCGCCGGGGTGGCCGATGCCGATGCGGACGCGCCAATAATCCTTGCCGATATGCTCATCAATGGACCGCAGGCCATTATGGCCGCCATGTCCCCCGCCTTGCTTCACCCTGATCTTTGCCGGGGCGACATCCAGTTCGTCATGAAGGACGATGGTGTCGTTGGGGGTCAGTTTGTAGAAGCGCATGGCTTCGCCAACCGACTGGCCGGAAAGGTTCATGAAGGTCTGGGGTTTCAGCAGGAAGCATTTTTCGCCGCCCGCATTTCCTTCGGCGACAAGGGCCTGAAAACGGCGCTTCCAGGGGCCGAAACCGTAGCGGTGATGGATTTCGTCTACCGCCATGAACCCGACATTATGCCGGTGCCGTTCATATTCCGGGCCGGGATTGCCCAACCCGACCAGCAGACGCATCATCGGATTCCGTTTATTTGTTCAGTAAAGCCTGAGCGTAGTCAGCGCATTTCCGGGCAAACCGGAAATGCGCTGACTTCAGGACGATCAGCCTTCGGCCTTGACGGTCGGGGCGGCGATCGTGGCGACGGTGAAGTCGCGGTCGGTGATGGTGGGGCGCACGCCTTCCGGCAGCTTCACCGAGGAGATGTGGATCGACGCGCCCACTTCGAAGCCGGCCAGATCGACGATGATCTTTTCCGGCAGGTCGGCAGCCTTGGCGAAGACCTCGATATCGTGACGAACGACGTTCAGGACGCCGCCCTTCTTGATGCCGGGGCAGGCTTCGACATTGGTGAACTCCACCGGCACCTTCAGGGTGATTTCGGTGGTGTCGCTGACGCGCAGGAAGTCGGCATGCAGCGGACGGTCATAGACCGGGTCAAGCTGCACGTCACGCGGCAGCACGCGGTGCGTCACGCCGTCGACCGTGATGTCGAACAGGTGGGTGAAGAAGCCCGGACGATGGATTTCACGGGTGAACTTCGTGTTGTCCAGGGCGATCATCACCGGCTTTTCCTTGTTGCCGTAGATCACAGCCGGAATCGAACCAGCACGACGCGTGGCCCGGGCGGTCCCCTTTCCGGCCCGGTCGCGAGCCGTGGCGGCGAGCGCGATAATCTGGGTCATGGTACTCTCCTAGTACGAAAAAAGACCCGGTCGCGGGCATCCGCGTCGGGTCCGGTAGTGGCGCCAGCCTCCAGGGGTGCTGTACGCCGCGAAAAATGGTCCGGCCTTTTAGGCGGAAACCCACCCGGAGTCAAGGCACGGCCAGCCCTTGCCCCCTGCATGGCGGTCCTGTCAGCGCCCTTTGGCCGTGCGCGTGACGGGATGAGGGATCACGCCATGCCGACACGCAGATCGCCATCAATCGGCATATTCTCTTCACGATAGCGTCTGTGGTGTTGAACCCCGATACCTGTCGAGGCAACCCTCGGAAGGGTCAGCAGGCACAAGGCATAGCCGATGATGGCACTGCCACCATAGCCGACCACCGGTGTGGGATAGTTGCCAAGGGCGGCGGCCAGGATGGCGGCGCCCCAGACCGCGCCGAACACCGCATAGGTGGCACGGCTGGCCGGATCGTGGAGCCAGCCGACGATCGCCGGCACCAGCAGCAGTGCTGCCCCTCCCACAACGGCCATTCCGGCAACGGCGTTGGTGGCGAAGGATGTATAGAATATCTGTTCGACATAGGGGGCCGCCGGCAGCGTGTCGGCCCGCGCCAGCGTGAGCGCCAGACCAGCAACGCCGCCCAGACAGGCGGGAATGGTGTGTCTGTCGGGGCGCCGCATGGCCAGTGTGGTCAGACCCAGGGCCGCCATCCCGGCCATGGCCCGGTCAGGTTGGAGTGCCATTGCCATGATTGCGGCCATCATCCCGGCCGTCATCAACGCATTGCGATTCTGCGCGAAGGCGACAAGCATGACCGGCAGCAGGATCAGGCTGGGCTGGATGGACAGGCCGCCAAGATGAACCCAGCGTGCCGCGCCATCGACCTTGGTGCCGAAAAGGGCGGTTGCCAGCAGTGCCGCCGCCGTCACCAGAAATGCCCCGCCCTGCCAATATCGCCCGTCAATATTCAGACGTCCCAGCAGCGCCAGCGCCGCCAGGCCAACCATCAAGGCGCCGACATTCATCCCGAGATAGAGCCCCGGCGCGCCGGCGATGGCCATATAAACCAGGCCGAGGGCGACGCCGCCAACGGCGCAGGCAATGCCAACCGCACGGGGACGGCGCATCATGTGGTCATGAATAGACATGGTGATTGAACCTCCACCGAAAGGAGCGGCATGGCCGGTCAGCGACGCCACGCAATGAAGCAGGTGCGTCACGACCGCTTGCGGCAAGAGACCGCGCAGGCTGTCGAGCGCGAACAGAAGCGCACGCGTGTCATCCTTGATGCCGGTCGTTTCGCAGCGGATCGCCCATCCCCAGGGCCGCAGAGAGGCGGGCAATATCGCTTGCAGAACATGGCAGACAAGGTCGGCAAGGATGCGGCGGCGACTGGCCTTCATGGCGTCACCTCCCGCGCGGAACGGACCGGCATTGCCGGCTGCGCGGGGGGATGGGCACGGGCCAGTTCCACGCCGCTGGCCGTCAGCCGATAGACATGCCGGGGTGGACGCCCGCCCTCCGTCGGCTGCTGCCATTCGGCTTCCAGATAGCCCTGCGCCGCCAGCCGGATCAAAAGCGGATAGAGCGTCCCGGATTTGATGTCCGCCAGCCGCGCCAACTCATACCCATGCGACCACGCATCACGGGCGTCGAGCAGCACGGCCAGAACCGTTCGAACATGGGGCGAGAGGGCGCGTTTACGAGTCATGCTCAATAAATCTACCTAGGTAGAGTTATGGTCAAGCCCTGATTTCGATCATCGATATGGTGGCCGTATCTGCGCCTTGGAACCCCTGGCGGAAGGGGAGAGCGGGCCGGTCAGTCCAGCCGCCAGGGGTTCAGGACCGCCACCCGCATGGGGTCGAAGTCGCGGACATTGCGGGTCACCAGGGTCAGCCGATGGACCAGGGCCGTGGCGGCGATCAGACTGTCGTTCTGCGGTTGCCGGTCGGGGACGTGCAGGCGGGCACAACGCTGCGCAATGGCGGCATCGACGGGCAGGATGCGGTCCTTGAAAGTGGGCATGACATGGCCGTCAATCCAGGCCCGCAACAACAGCCCCTGCGCCGGGTCACGCCGCGCCACCTGTGCCGCCCCCACCTCTATCTCAAAGAGGGTGATGGCGGAGACGAACAGGTCCGCCGGATCGGTTTCCGCCGCCCAGGCGACCACACCGGCATTGGCCCGATCCGGTCGCCGGAGTTCGAACAGGACATTGGTGTCGAGCAGGAACATCAGGAGAGATCGATGGGCCGGACAGGGTCGGTGATGCGGGCGGGCGCGAACTCAAAATCCGCCTCCGGCCCATCCTGACGCAGGGCATCCAGCAGGGATGGCCCCCGTTCCCCCGCCAGACGCTTATAGGCGTCATAGCGCAGCAGGACATAGGCCGGCTCCCCCCGATCCGTGACGATCAAAGGCCCATCCTCCGCCGCGCGTTTGGCCTCGCTGGGGTTCTGGTTGAACTCACGGCTGGACATCATACGGCCCATGGGGTGGGGTCCTGCTGGTGGATGATGGTACGATACTACATTTCGTGGCAAAATTATGCAATGCCAACGAGTTCGATTCCATTCCCTTCTCGGTGCCCGCCGGGGCATCGCGACAGGCGCGTGATGCAGGGGAAGCCCACGATGCCCAATAATGATTTTATGTCGATTGACAGCCGGTTTGATGACCGCCAAACCATACCCCATGATGAAGAACCAATTCACTTTAAATACGATCGGCTACGAGTCTGCTGACTTGGCGGACTTTGTTGCCACCCTCAAGCACGCTTCAGTGAGACGTATAATTGATATTCGTGAGCTTCCAATTTCCAGAAGAAAGGGATTTGCCAAAAAGGCGCTTTCCGAAGCTTTGGCCAACGCAGATATTGAGTATATTCACCTCAGAGGTTTAGGTGATCCTAAGGCCGGTCGCGACGCTGCGCGAGCTGGGGACTTTGCAAAATTTAGAAATATTTTCACTGAGCATATGAAATCTGCTGTCGCTCAGCAGGAATTAGAAATTGCTGTGCAACATGCGGCCCAGGGTGGAGCTTGTTTGTTGTGCTACGAGCGTAGCCATGCTCAATGCCACAGAAGTATCGTAGCTAGCGCCATATCTGATAGGCTTGGTATGCCTATTTTCCACTTAGGCGTTAGGGATGGGCTTGGCAGGCAGGGTAAAAATGTCGATAGCTTATGGGGTGCAAAAAAGCGGGCGTGAACGAGTTGTCATACTTGTCAAGGCGCTGCCGCATGTTGGGCAGAAACACGGCGAAACTGTATGCTGCGCGGGTGTAACGCTGGATGGGGAGTGGCGTCGTCAGTACCCTATACATTTTCGACGCCTCAAGGACGGTTTCAGTCGGTGGCAATGGATTGAGTACGATTGGATTGCTCCAGGTTCTGATGATCGAAGAAAGGAAAGTCGTAGAGTACAGGAAGATACAATCAAGACTCTCGAAATAATGCCGGAGAGAGATCGTGCAAATTTTCTCAATCCAATAATAATGAATTCGACCGATGAGGCTGCGAGTAAAGGCATGACTCTAGCTCTGGTGCAGCCAAAAAGTGTAAAGTTTACCTACAAGAAAAAGACCGCCGATCAATTAGATAAGGAGCGCGCTGCCTACCAGGAAGCAGCTAGACAGAAATCGTTATTCGACGCGGATTTGAACGCGCTTGAGCCATGTCCCTACGCATTCTATTTTGATTGGACAGACCAGGATGGGAAATCACATAAGGCCACATGTGATGACTGGGAGACTGCTGCAACTTTTTATAGACGGCGAATGAATAAAGGTGAAAGCGAGGCGTTAATTAGCATGAACTATACATTCGGAGAAGAATATCCAAAGAAGGGTATGGCATTCGCCATGGGTACTCACTCACGTCGCCCAGAACAATGGCTTCTTGTGGGTCTTATTAGATTGGATCAAACGGCGCAGTTATCTCTTCTTTAAAGTCACTCATATAAGTTAATTATTATATATTGCCTTCTCCCATTGCCGATTCAGCAACGGGAGAAGGCAAAACTTAACTTGTCACCTCTTCAAATACCGCTGCTCCAGCGCCCGCGCCCTGGTCTGCAACGATTGTTCGGCCCCATTCACGAACACTTTTTCCGCCAGGACCGTGGGTTCCAGCGGGTCGCCGGCCCAGAGGACCAGGTCGGCGGGTTTGCCGACCGCGACCACGCCCGCATCCTTCACCCCGAACAAGGCGGCGGGGCGGCTGGTGATGGCGGCCAGCGCCTTGTCGCGGGGCATGCCGTAGGCGACGGCGGTGCCGGCCTCGAAACGCACCTGATTGGCGTAATGGCCGTCGGCGGTGCTGGTTAGGATGACGTTGACGCCGGCCTTTTCCAGCAGGGCGGCGTTTTCCAGGCGCGCGCGCTGGATCTCGAACCGGTTGGGGATGTTGGTGGTGGGTTTGATGATCACGGGCACGCCGGCGGCCGCGATCTCACCCGCCACCATCCAGCCTTCCTCCACACCCAGCAGGACCAGCCGCAGCTTTTCCTCTTTCGCCAGACGCAGGGCCAGACGGATGTCGGCGGCGCGGGAGACGGCCAGGAACAAAGGGGCCTCGCCACGGGCGACCGGCAGCAACGCCTCCAGATCGGCGCGGGACAGGCTGTAATCGCGCGTCCCGCCCTGGTTGAAGGCAGCCTTGTTGGCGGCGTAGTGGCGGGCGTCTTCCAGCGCCTCCTTCAGGATGGCGACGGACAGGCTGCGGCTGCCGCCGGCATTCTTGGCGGCATTCTCCCCCAGCGGCAGGGCCACGCCGATGCGGCTGCGCACCAGTATGTCGGGGGCGGCACCGGTATGGATGATGGCCGGCTGCCCATGGAATAACGGCTCGTCGGCATGGCCTGCGGTGTCCGCCTCATGCGCATGCGCCCCGTCCCCGAAGGCGGCGGCGGGCATGATGACGGCGCGGGTGACGCCACCCAGGCGGGCCAGCGGCAGCAGGCTGCTGGCCGGGTTGACCGAATAGGAGGGGTCATAGGCGACGGAGAAGTCCTTGTTCTCGGCCTTACTGTCGTTGGTCTGCTCAACGGCGCTCACCTCCTCAATGCCGATATCGCTGCTGGAGACGAACAGGCCGGGGGTGACGGTCTTGCCAGTGCCATCGATCAGCGTGGCACCGGCGGGCACGGCGGCCCCGGGGCCGGCGGCGGTGACGATGCCGTTCTGGATGACGATGGTGGCACCGGGCAGGGAGGCACCGGTGCCGGTGACCAGGGTGGCCCCCTGGATGGCGATGGTCTGGGCGTGGGCCACCGCGCCCAGGGTCAGGGCGGCAAAGACGCTGCCCAACAGGGCCTTTTTCAGATTGTTCATCACTTCACCCCCGCCTTGAAAATATCGGCCCCGGACTGCCCCAGCTCAAAATCGGAGCGGGGTTCTGCCGGCGGACGGGCGCGGTCATGCATCAGCACACCGTCGATATAGACCAGATCGGCCAAGGTATAGATGGAGAAGGGGTTGCCGTTCCAGACCACCACATCGGCCATCTTGCCGGGTTCCAGGGTGCCGGTCTTGTCCAACACACCAATCGCCTTGGCGGGATTGGCGGTGATCCAGGCGATCGCCTCCTCATCCTTGATGTCCAGGCCCAGGTAACGGCCCTCCGCCAGGGACTGGGCGGCTTCCTTGTTGAGATGCTGGATCAGGGTTTCGTCATCGGAATGGATCACGGCGCAGGCGCCGGCCGCATGCACCATGGCGGCATTGGCGGGCACGCCATCATAGCTTTCCATCTTGAAGCCCCACCAATGGGCCCAGGTGGCGACACAGGTGTCGCCCGCCTTCAGCAGGTCGGGGATCTTGTACGCCTCTGTCGCGTGATGGAAGGCCTTGACCTGATAGCCGAATTCCTTGGCGATATCGAGCATCACCGACATTTCGTCGGCGCGGTAGCAATGGTTCTGGATCAGGATGTCGCCGCGCAGGACGCCGGCCAGCGTGTCCAGTTGCAGATCGCGCTTGGGCGGGTCGCCCGGCCCCTTGTCGCCATCGCCGCCCTTTTTCTGCTTCTCGTAATAGGCGTCCCATTTGCGGCGGTAATCGGCGGCCTCGATCCAGGCCTTGCGATAGCCGGCCACGTTCGACATGCGGCTGGCCGGCGCGCGGCCCTTGCTGCCATAGACCCGCTTGGGATTCTCGCCACAGGCCATTTTCAGGCCATAGGGCGCGTCGGGGAACTTCATCTCCTGCACATTGCGGGCGGGCACATTCTTCAAGGTCACACTGCGCCCGCCGAACAGGTTGGCGGAACCGGGCAGGATCTGAAGCGTGGTGACGCCGCCGCGCAGGGCGCGCTCGAATCCGGGGTCCTGCGGCCAGACGGAATGTTCGGCCCAGACTTGGGCCGTGTTGGGGTCTGTCGCGTCATTGCCGTCGGAATGGGCCTGGACCGCCGGGGCGGCATAGACACCCAGGTGGGAATGCATGTCGATCACGCCGGGCGTGATGAAGCGGCCCGTGGCATCCACGACCGTCGCCCCGGCGGGCACGGGCAGGGCCGCACCCACGGCCTCGATCTTCCCGTCGCGGATAATGACGGTGCCGTTCTCGATGCGCTGGCCGGTACCCGTGAACAAGGTGGCCCCTGTCAGGGCGACCAGACCGCTGGCGGCCGGCTTGTACCGGCTGGGGAAGGGGTCGCGGTTGGCGGCGGGGTCCAGTCCCTGCGCCAGACCCGCCTTGTCATCGCCCTTGTTCTTGTCCCTGGATTGGTTGGCCGCCTGTCCCGTGGCACATCCAGCCAGCACCAAGGCCAGCCCCGCCACCATCCAGCGACCGGTCCGCGACCGTGCCATTGCCCCCACTCCATTGTTGTCCTTGAAACAATGGGCGTGAGTTTGCGGACGGTTCGCCTGCTAAGTCAACGGCTTGGGGTGTAACGGCTTTGTAACGGATTGCACCCGGCTGTGTCATTGCCGATACGCAACAATAAGGGCGCCGGGGAGACCGGCGCCCTTATTATCATTCCGCCACCGAAGCCGACGTTCAGGTCTTTGCCGGGCGGGGGATCAGACGAACAGGCTGGACACCGACCGCTCATTGCTGATCCGGTCGATGGCGTCGGCCATCAGGCGCGCGATGGAACGCTGGCGGATATTCTTGGAATTGCGCACGGCTTCCGTCGCGACGATGCTGTCGGTGATGACCAGCTCGTTCAGCGGCGACTTGGCAACACGTTCCACGGCACCGCCCGACAGCACACCATGGGTGACATAGGCGCGCACCGACGTGGCGCCACGGTCCTTCAGGGCGATGGCAGCGTTGCACAGGGTGCCGGCGCTGTCGACGATGTCATCGATCATGATGCAGTCGCGACCCGACACGTCACCAATGACATTCATCACCTCCGACACGCCGGCGCGTTCGCGGCGCTTGTCGATGATGGCCAAGTCGGCTTCCAGGCGGCTGGCGATGGCGCGGGCACGGACGACGCCGCCCACGTCGGGCGACACGACCATCAGCTTGCCATTGCCGACCTGTTCCTTGATGTCCTTGGTGAATTCACCACCGGCCACCAGATTGTCGACGGGGATGTCAAAGAAGCCCTGGATCTGACCGGCATGCAAATCCATGGTCAGCACGCGGTCGGCACCGGCGGTGGTGACCAGATTGGCCACCAGCTTGGCCGAAATCGGCGTGCGGGGGCCGGTCTTGCGATCCTGACGGGCATAGCCATAGTAGGG
>NZ_JAGOGJ010000132.1 GCF_017996735.1 Niveispirillum sp. | reverse complement strand
GGGCCGGGCCATTGTTCAACGGCAAACCCTCGCCGGTTCCTCGTCCTCCCGGTTCCAGGCCGGCTCGATCCCGGCAAAAAGATCGCCCAGCGCCACGGCACCGACACCATTGGCGGACCCTTTCAGGGAATGGGAACCATCCTTGGCGGCCTTCAGGTCGCCATTGTTCAACGCCTCCTCCACCGCCGATGCCCGCGCTTCAGCCTGGATCAGGAACTCATCCAGAAGGGCGATGGCCTCGGCATCCAGATGGCCGAACATTTCCTTCAACCGGTTGGCATCAAAGATGGCGGGATCGGTGATGGCCGTCGGCTTTGGTGCCGTTGCCGCCGGGGCGGGGGCAGTGACGGGCGGGGCATGTTTGGCCGATACGCGGCGGCGAAGATCGGCGGTGCCGGGGGCCCAGCGCAGGATGGCCGCTTCCAGTTTGGCCAGTTCGATGGGCTTGGTCAGGTAATCATCCATGCCCGCGTCACGGCATTTCTGCGCCGCGTCGCTGACCGCGTCGGCCGACAGGGCGACGACCGGGACATGGCGGCCATCGGCGGCCGCGTCCTCATCCGCCCGGATGGCGCGGGTCATGTCGTACCCGTCCATTTCCGGCATATGGCAATCGGTGACCACGATGCCGAACCGTCCCGTGCGCCAGGCCTCCAGCCCTTCCAGTCCGTTGCCCGCGATCTCGGCCGCGAAGCCCAGCTTGCGCATCGCCTGGCGGATGACGATCTGGTTGGTGGCATTGTCCTCCACCACCAGCACCAGGGCGCCGTTTGCCACGGCATCGGCCGTTTCCGGCGCCTGCCAGACGGTTTCGCTGCTACCCGTGGTGGCGGTGATGTCCAGCGACGCACGGCCGTCGGTGGCGGCCACCACCTTGACCAGCCGGGCCTGCCGCACCGGTTTCGGGATGGCGGCGAAGATGCCCTTCGACCGCCCCGCCTCCGACAGGGTCGACACCAGGGAGACGGGGGCGATCAGGACGGTGCGCGCCCCGCCGGTCCCCTCCGCCACGCCCAGCCGGCGGGCAATGTCCAACCCCACGGCATCGCCGGGATAGGCATCGATCAGGATGGCGTGGAAAGGCATGCCGTCGGCGGCGGCGCCACGCAGGGCAACCAGGGCGGCGGCCTCGTCCGCCACCTCCACCACGTCTGCCTCCCGCGCGGTCAGGGTACGGGTCAGCGCCGCCCGTTCCGCCGGCAGACCGCCCAGGATGGCAACGCGCAGGCCCCAGAGCGAGGGTTCGTCCCCGCTTTCCTCCTCCGTCGCTCCCTCATCCAGGCGCAGTTCGAACCAGAAGGTGGAGCCGTCGCCCGCAACCGAGGTGACGCCGATCTCCCCGCCCATCAGTTCGACCAGACGCCGGCAGATGGACAGGCCCAGCCCGGTTCCGCCGAACCGCCGGGCGGTGGAGCCGTCGGCCTGGGCAAAGGCTTGGAACAGTTTGCCCTGCTGCTCGGGCGTAAGGCCGATGCCGGTATCCACGATCTCCGCCCGCAGGCCGACCTTGCCGCCATCGGCTTCCGCCAACCGGTTCAACCGGACGGTGACGCCGCCATGCTCGGTGAATTTGATGGCATTCCCGGTCAGGTTCAGCAGGACCTGACGCAGGCGTGTTGGATCGGCCACCAGATGGCGCGGCAGGGCGGGATCGACATCGATGGTCAGGGCCAGACCCTTTTCCTCTGCCCGGCGGGCCAGCAGATCCCCCACCCCTTCCGCCAGGTTCAGCAGGTCGGTATCGATCCATTCGATATCCAGCTTGCCGGCCTCGATCTTCGAAAAATCCAGAATGTCGTTGATGATGGTCAGAAGCGCGCTGCCGCTGTCGCGCACCACCTTCACCATGCCCTGCTGATCCTCGTTCAGGGGCGTGTCGGCCAGCATCTCGGCCATGGCCAGCACCCCGTTCATCGGCGTGCGGATTTCATGGCTCATGGTGGCCAGGAAGGTGGATTTGGCCCGCGTCGCCTGTTCGGCCTCGTCCCGGGCGCGGGCCAGATCCAGGTTGGTGGCGGCCAGGATGTCGGACTGTTTGCGGATGCGGGCATCGGTGCGCCGACGAAACTCCATGCCGCCGATCAGGCCCAGCAGCATCAGGGCCACCAGGATGGGCGGCGTGCTTTCCCGCACCACGGCGCTCAGGTGCCCGGCTCCGTCCTGCGCCATCACCATGCGCCAGGGCGATTTGCGCAGGATATGGCTGGTGAAGGTCCACCCGTCCTTTTCCATCTGCATCGGCCCCTCGCGGCCGATGGTTTCGCGGATGGCGGCCTGAAGCGCCGCATCGGGTGGCTGCCGCCGGCCCTCGCCGTGGGAGATGCCCAGCACTTGTCCGTCCGGTGCCACCAGCGCCAGCGTGCCGAAGGCCGACGGGAAGCCGTCCAGCAGCGAGGAGAGATAGCCGACCGTCATATCCAGCGCCACGACGCCCAGATGCTGGTCGCCGCGATAGACGGGCATGCCGATGGTGGCCATCATGCCCTTGCCGCCATCATCCTCGTACAGCCTGGAAAAGAACAGGTCGCCCGACGGATTGTTGGCCGGCAGCGACGCCTGGAAATATTCCATCTCCAGGTCCTTGTCCGCAAAGGTCAGTTCCTCGGCCGGCACCCAGGGATAGACAAATTCGAATCGGCTGGCGGAGATGTAATAGACCCAGGGAATGTTGGGCAGGCGGCGTTGCGCCTGGGCAAAGGCGGTGTGCAGCGACAGCGCGGCCTCGATCTCCGCCTCGAATTCCGGTCCCCGCCGCGACAGCCCGCCCAGCCCCGTCAGATTGCCGACAAAGTCCCGCTCATAGGGGGATGGGGGACTATCCAGGTTGTAGGAGCCTTCGTCATCCTCGGCCAGGGCCCGGCGCAGGGGGGAGGGCGGGGCACCCGGCACCGCCTTGACCAGCCCTTCCTCCATCTGCGCATGCATCAGTTCCAGGAAGTCCAGCGCGGTGCCGATGGATTGTTCCACCCGGCGCGTCACATCCACGCGCGCCGTCTGCCGCTGCTCCTCCAGCCGCCGGTTGGCCTCGGCCACCTGCAGCCAGAGAAAGGTGATCACCGCGGCGATGGCGGCCACGTAGAACAGAAGATGCCGCACCGGTATCCGCACGATCCACGCCCCGCTCTCTATCTTCGATAGTGAACGGACCACAATTATCGCGGGATTTCAACCAGTGCGTCCTGTCAGCGCCGCCACATCGTCACATGCGGGATGCCGCCATCGTCATAAGGTTCCCCTTCCGCGACGAAGCCGAAACCGGCGTAGAAGTCGGCCAGATGCTGCTGCGCCCCAATCTCGATCGGCTGGCCCGGATAGCTGCGGTCCATGAAATCCAGGCCGGCCTGGATCAACCGGCGGCCAAGCCCGGTGCCGCGCCAACCCGGCCCGACGACAATGCGCCCGATGAATGCCGGACTGTCGCCCTCCGGACCCCTGGCCCGCAGATAGGCGGCAAGACGGCCATCGGTATCACGAACCAGAAGATGCTGGCACACGGGATCCAGCCCATCGAGGTCCGGATAGGGGGATTGCTGTTCGACGATGAACACATCCTGGCGGAAGCGCAGCATGTCATAGAGGGTGGGGGCGTCGAAGCCGTCGAAACCCTGCCAGCCAAAGCTCAGCCGGTCCGTCACCGCCGGTTGCTCAGCAAGACGGCCAGTTTCTCCCGCAGGCCAAGCACCGTTACCGGCTTGGCGATGAAGGCATTGACGCCCAGATCGCGCGCCTTCAGCACCATGTCCTTCTGCGCATGGTTGGTCAGAAAGATCACGGGTGTCCGCCGGCCCAGTTCCTCCTTCTGCCGCAGTTGCTGAAGGAAGGTCAGCCCGTCCATCGGTGCCATCTCAATGTCACAGATCACGATGTCGGGTTTCCGTTCAAGCGCCAGCGTCAGGCCGCCGGTGCCATCATCTGCTTCCCAGATCTGGTTGAACTCCAGTTGCTTCAGGATTCTGGTCACGACGGTCCGGATAAAGGCCTGATCCTCCACGATCAGCGCATTCATCCGGTTGAAGCTGGTAAAGACCGCCATCGTCAGTTTCCCCATTGGCGCGCATGCTGCCGGGTTCTCGCGACCCCGGCCGCCCACAGTTGACTACAGAGCGGCGATGGCGGCAACCACCCGATCAATCATGCCGGGTATTTTTAACGCACTCATACGCGCATTTTCATATTCTCCGGCCTTGATCGCCGTTTCAATCCCGTCCGCCAGGGCGCCAACCGCCGGTGATCCGCCATTTTTGGCGACGCCAGCCAGGGCATGGATGCGGGCGCGGGCGGTCTCCATGTCGTTGCCCGCGAAGGCCGTTTCGGCCTCGGCGGACAGGGATTTCAGGGATGCGGTAAATTCTTCAAGGAAACCCTTCGCTTCCATATCCAATTCGCCGAAAAGATCGATGGTCATGGACGGGTCGAAAATGACGGGGTCGGACGATGCCGCCGGGGGCGATGCCGGGCCGGTCGGTGTGCCCAGCCATTGGCCCAGGCACCGTTCCAAATGGGCCAGATCCAGCGGTTTGGACAGGAAGTCATCCATGCCGGCATTGATGCAGCGTTGATCCTCGCCCGCCATGGCGTTGGCCGTCAGGGCCACGATGGGCAGGCGCGGCAGGCCGCGCGTCTCCTCCTCCGCCCGGATGGCGGCCGTCAGTTCGTACCCGTCCATGACCGGCATGTTGCAATCGGTCAGCAGCATGCCATGGGTGCCGGGACGCCATGCGGCCAGGGCGGCGGCGCCATCGGCATGGATATCGGCAGCAAAGCCCAGGATGGCAAGCTGCCGGCGGATGACCATCTGGTTGACCCGTTGATCCTCGGCCACCAGGATCAGGCGCCCTTGGGCGGCGGCCTCTTCCGGTGTCGGGGCCTGGATGGCGGCGCGCTGCACCGGGTGGGCCGTGGCCTGTCCGGAGACGCGGCCGGCGGCCAGGGCCACGGCGCGCGTCAGGGCCGATCGGCGCAGGGGCCGCGCCACCAGTTGTGTGCTGGCCGGCATATCGGCGGGACGGCGCGAATCAGCCTCGGCGATCAGAACGATGGGCAGGGACGTGTCGGGAACCGGCCAGCTTGCACCGCTGCGTCCCGCGCAAACGATGATGTCCGCCGCCGGGTCATCCGCCGCCACGGTCACCGCCCCGGCCTGCGCCAGATAGGCGGCAACGGTCCGTGACAGTTCCGGTTCGGCGACGTCCAGCGCGATGGTCAGGCCGGTAATGTCGGTTGCCATCGGCGACGGCTCGGCCGCCGTCTCCGCTATCTCAAGGTCCAGGGTGAACCAGAAGGTGGACCCATGGCCCGCCACGCTGTCCAGCCCGATATGACCCTTCATCAATTCCACCAGCCGGCGGCTGATCGACAGGCCCAGGCCAGTGCCGCCGAAACGGCGGCTGGTGGAGATTTCCGCCTGGGTGAAGGGCTGGAACAGCTTGGCCTGCTGGTCCGGCGCGATGCCGATGCCGGTATCGGTGACCGCGATGCGCACGCGCGCCATGCCGGGGGCCGGGGCCGGGTGGCTTTCGACGCTGACGCAGACACCGCCCCGTTCCGTGAATTTGATGGCGTTGCCCGTCAGGTTGAAAAGGATCTGGCGCAGCCGCACCGGATCGCCGACCAGGGACCCGGGAATGGCGGGATCGACATGGATGTCGAAGGCCAGGCCCTTCTTGCGCGCGGCGGGGGCCAGCGTGTCGGCCACGCCTTCGATGATGGTGCCGATATCGACCGGATGCCGGTCGATATCCATGCGCCCGGCCTCGATCTTCGAAAAATCCAGGATGTCATCGATGATTCGCAGCAGGGCACCGGCCGATTCCTGCGCCGTCAGCAGCATGTCGCGCTGATCGCCGTCCAGGGTCGTATGGCCCAGCAGTTCCAGCATGCCCAGCACGCCGTTCATCGGCGTGCGGATTTCGTGGCTCATGGCGGCCAGGAAGCTGGATTTCAGCTTGGACGCGCTTTCGGCCATACGCGCGCTGCGGATATTGTCATAGGAGCGCAGGCCGGTGACGATGGTGATGAACAGCTTTTCCGATGTCAGCTCGGTCTTCGACTTGTAGTCGTTGATGTCATAATTGACGATGACATCGCGCACGGGTGCCTGACCCGGCTGCCCGGTGCGCAGGATCAGGCGGGTGTCGCTGTTGGCAAATTCCTCGCGGATGCGGCGGGCCAGCCGCAGGCCGGCATCGTCGGTCTCCATCACGATGTCCAGCAGGGCGACGGCGATGTCGTCGCGCTCCCGGAAGACGCCATCGGCTTCGATTCCCGACCGCGCCGTCAGCAGTTCCAGCGGCCTGTCCTTGTAGCGCAGCTTGGACAGGACCAGCCGCGTCATGATGTGCACCTCCTCGTCGTCATCGACGACCAGGACGGGCCAGGGCTGCGGGGGTGGTTCGGCCGGGGCAGCGTTCACACCTGCCGCGACACCGGCAGGCGCCTCATCCTCCTCCGGGGCGAACAGGTCATCCGCGTCATCCCCACCCATGAATGCACAACCTTCCTGTCATTTGCGCCGCCCGCACGACATACCCCACAATAACCGCGATGATGCACGATCACGGTGCGTCAATGCGTCCGGGCAGCCATCTCACAAGGTACGGGGATAAGGACAACCTGTCCATTTCTCGCATGGACGCGACAGGGGTCTTGCTCCTGCCGCGCGTTTCGGCTAGGCGTTGCACAACGGAAGTGTGGCCGAGTGGTTTAAGGCAGCGGTCTTGAAAACCGCCGTGGGGCAACTCACCGTGGGTTCGAATCCCACCGCTTCCGCCAATTTCCTGTACGTATCAATCTATGGGTGTCGAGAAAGTCCAAGATTTTGGGACATTTCGGCCTTGGTGGTGCCCATGCGTGCCCACTCTTGACGATTCCGATCCAAACAGGATGGTGGGTAGCGCGGCTACCCGGCGGCCCCGTATGAAAGCGGGCGATGAACATTGTGCCACTTCATTGCGTCCGTAGTACGTTCTGAACCTGCGCAGCAGAAAAGATCCGGTTCCAAGGCAAAGTCTGTTGGACCGCTCTTACCCATACGCAGGGCGACGAATTCGTTGCCGCTTAGCAGCGGGGAGATCTCTTTGATAAGCGGCGCTAACTCTTGGCGGTTTGGGTTGATATGCGGAGGGCGATGGTGGTTGTTAGAATATCTGATCTACATGACCATTCATGGGTAACAATACGACGCGATTTGGCAAAGGGAAGAATTCTAGAATTAGAAAGAATTGCATCCGCCATCCGCAGGAATCCTAACATACCTGCTGATATAAGCGAAAAAGTAGCCTCTATAATAGATGGAGGCCTTAAGCAAAAAAAGGGGAGGCCAAAGTATGACAAGTCAAAATTCATATGGGATATGTGTGCGAAAGATAAATATAAGTGGGAGATTAAGGCATTCAATTACGTAGAAAAATTTAGAGAAGAAGGTCGAAAGGACTTTCTTACGGTTGCTATTGAAAGAGTTCTCTCTGAAATGAAGGCGGAGAATGAAGAGGATTTTGCTAATTACGGAGTTAAAGGGCCGCCGGTGCCGGAGCCTGAGGCCTTCCGTGCGCGGATGAAGGTTTTCAAGGAGAGATACGAGGCATTCGACGAATAGGACTCTCGAGGAAAATAAATCCCGTATTTTAATTCCGTGGAGCTTCGAAATTCTGTGTTTAATTATTCTGGTCATCCGCAGATTTTCGAGGGTGATCGGAAATGACCAGCAATACACAGAGAGATAAGGGCAAAACGGGCAGGAATATTTCCCGACGCCAAGCCATCTTCATGGAGGGGATGGGTGATGAGGTTGGGCGGTCATTGCATCCCTTGACAAAGAAGCCCATTGGGCCACATGTTGGCGCCATGAAGCCTGTCACCGTCATTGAGACTGCGCCCTTCGTCCGCTTAGCCGAAGGGCTGCTATCACCGACAGAACGCGCGGCATTCATCGATTTTATTGCGATGAACCCTGAAGCGGGTGCGGTGATGAGGGATACCGGCGGAGCGCGCAAAGTCCGGTGGGCGCGAGAAGGTGGCGGCAAGAGCGGTGGTGTGCGGACGATCTATTATTACCATGACCCGGATGCACCGCTGCTGTTGCTGACAGTCTATGGCAAGGGTGACAAGGCTAACCTGACAGACCGGGAAAAGAATGCCATCCGGCTGTCGGTGGAGAACATCAAGTCAAAGATCAGGGCAAGTCGCCCTGCATCGGAGAAGAAGGGACGTTGACCATGGCTCGCAACATTGCGGCTGAAATCCTGGAAGGGTTGGAAGATGCCGCTGCTTATCTGGACGGTCGGCCCAATGGTGCCCGTGTCTCGACAGTGAACGTTGCTGATCCCGTTGACGTTCGGGCTGTGCGTAAGTCCGTGGGCATCACCCAGGCTGAATTTTCAGCCCGCTATGGCATTCCCCTGGAAACTCTGCGCAAGTGGGAACGGGGTACACGGTCGCCTGAAATCGCCGCACAGCAGTATCTCCGCGTGATCCAAAAGAACCCGTCACTCATTGCCGAGATGGTGGAATCGGTGTGACGGATGGGCGTTCCCGACATGCTGGACGCGGACGGAATCCGTGAAGCAGAAGGGGCAATATCCGAGAACAAGGACGGTCCTCGTCTATAAACGTGCGCAGGCATCCCCTGATCCAACGCTTTTGAGGGGCAGAATGAGGATTGGATTGCCATAGTGGCCGATAATGCATTGATTTTGCCACAATATTGTCCAATACCGCTTCCACCACCTCCCTTGACCCAATGTTTGGGTGGCGGCAGTCCCGTGGCGTGTCAGCCGAAGCGGACCTTGGTCATTTCCTCCGAAATCTGCCACAGGGCGGCGGCGGCCTTGTTGTCGGTCGCCTGCGGGGGAACCTTCGACAATGCCGGAAATCCCCGTGTTTCGTTCAACCTGTCCGGGCCGTAATAGGCGCCGGGGACCGCGTTGGGGGATGTGGCCGCGTACAGGGTTGGCAGGGCGCCTTGCGGGGCCGGCTGGAACAGGAACCATAAAACCGAGCGCATCAGGCTGACAGGGCTCCGGCGGCCGGGGCCATTATGCAGAAGCTCGGTGCGCGAAATGCCGGGATGTGCCGCGATGCTGGCGACATTCCATTCGTTCTCTTCGCTGCGACGCTGCAATTCGAAGGCAAACATCAGGCAGGCCAGCTTTGACTGGCTGTAGACGCCCATTGGATGGTAGCTGCGCCGCGCATCCAGGTCGTCGAAACGCAGCATGCCGTCACGCGCGGCGATGCTCGACAGGGTGACCACCCGGCTGTCCCGCCCGTTGCGCAGCAGCGGCAGCAAGTGCCCGGTCAGGGCGAAATGGCCCAGATGGTTGGTGCCGAACTGCAACTCGAACCCATCGCGCGTTTCCTGCCGCTTCGGCGGCACCATGACGCCCGCATTGTTGATCAGCAGATCCAGCCCGCGTCGATGATCCCGCAGCCGGCCGCCGAAATCGGCGATGGAGGCAAGGTTGGCCAGATCGACCTGTTCGAACCGGATTATCGCCGATGGCACGGCCTGCCGGATCGTCTTGACCGCCGCCGCCCCCTTGTCCGCATTGCGCCCCGCGATGATGACATCGGCCCCGGCACGCGCCAGCGCCAGTGCCGTCTCATAGCCAAGACCGCCCGTTCCCGTAATGACGGCCGACCGCCCTTGCTGTGAGCGAATGTCTGCCGCTGTCCACCTTGCCATGATACCGCCTTTTCCGAATTTCGCACTTGGTGTAAAATAATATTATTACACTCAGTGTAATTTTCAAGGGGCTGGATTGATGGATATGGAAAAAGAGCCGGCAGCACCCCTCGGCGTGCGGGAGCGCAAGCGTCGTGAAACCTTGCGGCGGATCACGGATGCCGGGATGGGGCTGTTCATCGCGAAGGGATATGAAGAGACGACGCTGGACGAGATCGCGGCCAAAGCCGGCATCTCCCGCCGCACCTTCTTTTATTATTTCAAGTCCAAGGACGACATCCTGCTGTCCCTGCAGAACAGTATGGGGGAGATGATCGTCGAGGCGATACGCGCCGCGCCGCCCGGCCAGCCGCCGCTTCATGCCATCCGTGACGCCGTGCTCAGGATCTGCGCGCCGATTCCGGCGGACGACATGATCATCATCGACCGCCTGATGCGGTCCAGCGAAACGGTGCAGGCGCGAAAGCAGGCCGCCTATATCCAGCATGAGAAGGCGGTATTCGCCGCCCTGCGGGAACGCTGGCCCGAGCCGGCGGATGAAACGAAGCTGAGGCTTATCGCCATGATGGCCATCGGTGCGGTCCGTCTGGCGTCGGATACCCTGAACCGCGAAGGGGGCAGGCGGCCTTATGCCGAATTGCTGCGGGAGGCTTTCGACATGCTGGAGAAGGGGATCTGACGGGTGGTCAGCCGCAGGCTGCTCTACCGTGCGTCATGGAAGATCACCCCCAGCGTGTGCCGTCGGCCGGACCGGACCTGGCTGACGCCATGGCGCATGGCCACGCGATAGGCACCGCGCGCACCCTGCACCGGCCGTTCATTCACCGCAAAGATCACGGCATCGCCCTGGCGCAGGGGCACCACCTCCGCCCGGCTTTGCATGCGCGGGCGCTGTTCGGTCAGGACGAATTCGCCACCCGTGAAATCGCGCCCCGGTTCCGACAGCAGCACGGCCACCTGCAGCGGGAAGACAAGGTCTCCGTAAAGGTCCTGGTGCAGGCAATTATAGTCGCCCGGCCCATATTGCAGCAGCAGGGGCGTGGGCCGGCGCTGTCCGGCGGCGTGGCATTCCGCCAGATAATCGGCATGGGCGGGCGGATAATGGCGGCCCGATCCCAGCCGGCCGGTCCAGCTATTGGCGATGGGGGCCAGACGCGGATACAATGTGGTCCGCAGGTCCTGCACCGGCTCCGGCAGCGGATAGCGGAAGTAACGATACTCCCCGCGCCCGAATCCATGGCGGGCCATCACGACATGGCTGCGGAAATGATCTTCATGCGGGTAGAGACCTGACAGGCTTTCGCACTCCTGTTGTGTCAGCACCCCGTTCAGGACGGCGTTCCCCTGGCTGTCCAGGCATCGGGCAACCATTTCCCAATCATAGTCATCCAGACGCGTCATCATGCGCTCAGCCCTTCCATGGTCGATGGATCACAGGATGGCGCCAAGGCAGGGATTGCGCATTCTGATCCTTGCGGTGGCCCAGAAATCACACGCCGGACATACACAGGTCTGAGCCCGTCTGTCGGCGGCCCCCCAAGGCAACTTGCGAATGTTCTCTAAATGTTCTATATTCGCGGGGCCATGACGGAGGGTAACCATGGACCATGACGATGTGCGGGAACGACCGGTCCCGACGGAAGCGGACTTTGTCGGCAGTCCGTTCCGGCTGCTGCCCAGGGTCGGGGATAAGATGTATCGTCCCGCGCGTCCGGCAACGGATATACCGCAACACCAGCCGCCGGCCGGCCGGTACGCCTGCCCCCGCGAACCCGGTGTGTGGGACTGGGGCTGACCCCGGTCACGCCGCCTTGGGCGCCGATGTCAGCAGGTCCAGGCAGGCCATGCGCACGGCCACGCCCAGTTCCACCTGCTGCAGGATCACGGACCGGTGGATATCGTCTGCCACCAGGCTGTCGATCTCCACGCCCCGGTTCATCGGGCCGGGATGCATGATCAGGGCGCCGGGCTTGGCGACCGCCAGCTTGTCGTAATCCAGGCCGAAGAAGCGGAAATATTCCCGCTGGCTGGGCAGGAACTGGCCCTGCATGCGTTCCAGTTGCAGGCGCAGCATCATCACGATGTCGGCGTCCTTCAACCCCGTGGCCATGGAATGATGCACCTCCACCCCCAACCGGTCGATGGCGCCGGGCAGCAGGGTGGGCGGCGCCACCACGCGGACATTGGCGCCCATGATGTTCAGCAGGTGGATGTTGGACCGGGCCACGCGGCTGTGCAGGATGTCGCCGCAGATAGCCACGGTCAGGCCCTTCAGCGTGCCCAGCCGGCGGCGGATGGTCAGCGCGTCCAGCAGCGCCTGGGTCGGGTGTTCATGCTGCCCGTCGCCGGCATTGATGACGGCGCAGTTCACCTTGCTGGCCAGCAGCTTGGGCGCGCCCGATTCCTGATGCCGGACCACCAGCGCGTCCAGATGCATGGCGTTCAGCGTGAGGGCGGTGTCGATCAGGGTCTCGCCCTTCTTCACCGAACTGCCATCCACGGACATGTTGATGGCATCGGCGCCTAAGCGCCGGGCCGCCAGTTCGAAGCTGGTGCGCGTGCGGGTCGAGTTCTCGAAGAACAGGTTGACGATGGTCTTGCCGGCCAGCCGGTTCGTTACCCGGTTCTCGCCCCGATTCTGCTCCACATAGCGGTCGGCCGTGTCCAGCAGCAGATTGATCTCCGGTGCCGTCAGCCCCTCGATCCCCAGCAGGTGGCGATGGTTGAACGTCGCGGCGCGGGCGTCGATATCATGCGGATGGGCGGCCATGGAGCGGGCTTTCGGCTGACGGCGTGGATCGGCGGGGCGGGACTATGCTGTCCCGCCCCTTGGGCTGCAAGCGTCAGAAAGACCGGTCGGGCATGAGCGCGGCAGGGGTCACCCCACCCCGTTCGCCCGGAACCATTCCAGGCAGCGTTTCCACCCGTCCCTGGCCTCGTCGGGGCGATAGCTGGGCCGGTAATCGGCGTGGAATGCGTGTGGCGCCTCGGGATAGACATGGAAGGTGCTGCGCGAATGCACGGCTTCCAGCGCCTTCTGCATGCGCTCCACATCGGCCATGGGGATGCCGCCATCCTTGCCCCCATACAGACCCAGGACCGGTGCATTCATCTTCTGGACAAGGTTGACCGGCACCATGGGCTGCAGCTCCGTGGGCGCACTGGTCACGCGGCCATACCAGGCCACGCCGGCCTTCAGCTTCGGGTTATGCGCGGCATAGAGCCAGGTGGTGCGTCCGCCCCAGCAGAAACCGGTGATGCCCAGCCGGTCGGCATCGCCGCCATCCTGGGCGGCCCAGGCGACCGTGGCGTCCAGGTCGGCCATGACCTGCACGTCCGGCACCTTGTTCACCAGATCGCGGATCAGGGCGCCCGTGTCGGTGAAGGATGCGGCATTGCCCTGGCGCGCGAACAGTTCCGTCGCGACGGCCAGATAGCCTTCCTTGGCGAAACGGCGGCAGACATCCTTGATATGTTCATGCACGCCGAAGATTTCCTGCACCACCAGCACGATGGGGAAGGGGCCCTTGCCGGCCGGCTTGGCGCGATAGGCGGGCAGGCTGCCGCCCGCCACCGGGATTGACACCTCACCGGCGACCAGCCCATCGGCCGGCGTCGTGATGGTCTGGGCGGAGACCGGCAGCGTGGACAGGGCAAAGCCCCCGGCCAGCGTCGTCATGGCGAACATCCGTCGTGAAAGCGTGGGGTTGATGGGGGACAGCAGGCACCGGGCCTCGGCGTCAACGCGATCCATGGGGTTTCCTCCCGTGTTCGTCCCTTAGGCATGGTCGCCAAGATAGGGCAACCCTTGCCCTATGCAACCCGACAAACGCCATAGCCCAGAATTGATTGCCGCTTGCTCCCGCGTCGGGTTGCGCGCATCTTCTGGTCTGTTGCAATCCGGGACCATATTCATGAGCAAGGACCCGAAAGACGAGTTGCTGCGCCAGATCCGCGCCATCCGTCGCCGCATCGACCCCGATGTCCTGGCCCGCGCCCAGAAGGCGGCGGAAGCGGTGGAGGCCGCCCGGACCCTGCCGCCCGACCACGTTCCCTATGACAAGGCGGCGGCGCGGGACGTGGTGTCGGCCTTTCTGCGGTCGCGCAATGATGGCGGTCGCTTTGCCACGGCCCTGATGGAAAACCTGAAAAAGCCCGAGGTGGCAGCAAAAGCCTACACCGATCCCCGTCCAACCCCGCGTCCCGGTGGAAAACGCGTGTGAGGTTTGAGGGTGGTCAATCGGCCTTTGCGGGCGGTTCCCAAAGTTCGATCTTTAACCCCCAGGGATCGATCAGCCAGCCGAAACGGCCATTCGGGTCGCTGTCGTCCCGGCCCAACGGTTCCACCCCTTCGGCCCGCGCCCGTTCCAGCATCCCGTCCAGATCGTCGACGATGAGGTTCAGCATGACCGGCAGGGGCGATGGATCGAAATAGGTGCTGGTCTGCTTGAACCCGCTGATCAGTGTGAAACCCCGGTCGGGATGGGGAAAGATGGCCCCGAATTCGCTCCAGTCGATACCCAGTACGCGTCTGTACCAGGCCCCCATGGCAACCGGATCGCCCGATTTGACGAACAATCCGCCCAATCCCAATACGGCCGCCATACTCCCCTCCGACGCTGGATGTCCGGGGAAAGGGTCCCACAGTTTCCCGTCGTCAACAATCGGCATCATGCGGGTTTTCGCCGCCCTGCTCCTGCTGTCGCTGATGGCGGCGGCGCCGGTCGGTGCGGCCGAACATTCCCCTGCCATGCTGCGGTTGCTGGTGGCCGACAGCCTGCCGCCGCCCTATCTGACCCGCGCCGGAGAAGGGGTGGAACCGGAAGGGCTGGCCATCGCCATGTGCCGCAAGGTGGCGGCGCGTTTGGGCTATGGCGCGACCGTGCGCGTGGCCCCGCCCAAACGGGTGCCGGAACTGATGCGGGCGGGCGAGGCGGACATGCTCTGCCATGTGGCGCCCGAATGGTATGCCTATCCCGACGATCTCTGGTTCGGGCGCCGGCTGTACAGCGCCGACAATGTGTTCATCGCCAGTAAGGATGCAAAACCGGTCTGCGACGATTGTCCGGTGCCGGCGGAGGTGGCGACCGTCATCGGCTATGAATATGGCGACCGGGTGGGCCAAGCCTTTGCCGGTGGCGCATCCACCCGGCGCGACGTGCGGTCGGAGGAGAATGTCTTCCGCCTGGTCCAGCATGGTCGCATCGACTACGGCATCGTGTCGGAATACACGTTCCATTATTTCGCGGGCGACCGGTCGGATCTGTCCATCAAGGGTTATGCGGCGCGCTATCACATCACGGTGGCCGTGCCACGCAATGGTCCGATCAGCGAGGCGGAATTGATGGCGGCATCGGCGGCCATCCGCCTGCCGGATGATGTGGCCCCGGAATACCGGGCCTTCCTGGGCCTGCCGAAGCAGAAATAATACCCGCGGCATGAAAACATGACCGATGGTCAAGCTTTCGTGCGCCTCAATCGCCGGCGGGCGCATCCGCGCCCTTGGCTACGCGGCAGGGGCCGCGCGGCGGCAGTCGCAGCCGTACCATCGGTCAAGAATTTTGACCGATGGTATAAGCCGTAAAGCAGAAGGGGGCCGGTTGCCCGACCCCCTCGACTTGTTTACACCACGCCCGCCTTGCTGAAGGGCAGGTCGTGCAGCCTCTGGCCGGTGGCGCGGAACACCGCGTTGGCCACCGCCGGGGCCGCCGTGGGCACGCCGGGTTCGCCCACGCCCGTGGGGCGGGCGCTGGACTTCACGATATGCACCTCGACATCGGGCATGTCCGACAGGCGCATCGGCTCGTACCCGTCGAAATTGCTCTGATCGACCAGACCATCGGTCATCGTGATCTGATCGCGCAGCGCGTGGCCGATACCAAAGCCGGTGCCGCCTTCGATCTGGGCCTTGATGACGTTGGGGTTCACGGGCACACCGCAATCCACCGCCACCACGACACGATCCACCTTGATCTTGCCGTCCTTGGACACCGTCACCTCGGCCACATGGGCCACAAAGCTGCTGAAGCTTTCATGCACGGCCACACCGCGCGCCCGCTTCGACCCGTCGGCCGCCGGGGCCAGCGGCTTGGACCAGCCGGCCTTTTCCGCCACCAGTTTCAGCACGCCGGTAAGGCGCGGATGCGCGTCACCCAGCAGTTCCAGGCGGAAAGCCACCCCATCCTTGCCGGCCGCGGCCGCCAGTTCCTCGATGAAGGCTTCCTTGGCATAGGCCGTGTGCGTGTGGCCGACCGATCGCCACCACAGCGTGGTAACCGGCGAGGCCATCTGATGGAAGTCGACAGACAGGTTCGGCACGGCATAGGCCATGTCCGACGCACCCTCCACCGCCGTGGCGTCGACGCCGTCCTTGACCATCACCTGTTCGAACGGGGTACCGGCCATGAAGGACTGGCTGACAATGGCCTGTTCCCACGCCACCAGCTTGCCCGCCTTGTCCAGCCCGCCCTTGACGCGATGGACGACCATGGGTCGGTAGCGTCCCCCCTGGATATCATCCTCACGCGTCCAGACCAGATGTACCGGCACCTTCTTGCCCTTGGCCGCCAGGGCCTTGGCCACCAGCGCCACTTCCGCGATGTAATCAGCATTAAAGGTCGCGCGGCGGCCGAAGCTGCCGCCGGCCCAGAGGGTGTTGATTTTCACCTTGTCGGGTGTGGTGCCCAGGATGCCGGCCACGACCGGCTGTTCAATGCCCTGGAACTGCGAGCCGGCCCAGATCTCCGCCCCGCCATCGGCGGTGATTTCCAGCGTGGCGTTCAGCGGCTCCATCGGCGCATGGGCCAGATAGGGGAAGCTGTATTCCGCCTCGATCACCTTGGCGGCAGTCTTGAAGGCGGCCCCTGTGTCGCCCTTGCGGGCGGCCTTGGCGCCGGGCTTCTTGGCCTGGGCGCGGTATTCGGCCAGCATCTGGTCGGTGCCACGCTTTTCGGCCTTGGTGTCGTCCCACTGGATGGACAGGGCCTCGCGGCCCTTGATGGCCGACCAGGTGTTCTTGGCGACAACGGCCACGCCGACCGGCAGGGTCAGCACATCGATCACGCCGGGAACCGCGCGGGCGGCCTTGTCGTCCACCGACTTCACGGTGCCGCCGAAACGCGGGCTGCGGGCCAGGACCGCCGTCACCTGATTGGGGCGCCGGATGTCCATGGCGAAGATGGCAGTGCCATTGGTCTTCGAGATATGGTCCAGCCGGTGCAGCGTCTCGTTCCCGATCAGGCTGTACTGGCCCGGTTCCTTCAAGGTCACCTTGGCCGGGATCGGCTGCTTGGACGCAGCTTCCGCCAACTGGCCGAAGGTCGCCGACTTGCCCGACGCCTTGTGGCTGACGACACCCTTGGCGACCGTGATCTGGTCGGCCGGCACCTTCCATTCGGCGGCCGCCGCGTTGACCAGCATGATGCGGGCGGCGGCACCGGCCATCCGCAGCTCATCCCAGCTATTGGCGACGGCGGTGGAACCGCCGGTGCCCTGGATGCCGAAGAAATGATTGCCATACAGCTTGCTGTCGGCGGGCGCATGCTCACCGCGCATCTGGGACCAGTCGGCGTCCAGTTCCTCGGCCACGATGGTGGTCAGGCCGGTCATGATGCCCTGGCCCTTGTCCAGATGCTTGACCAGGACGGTTACGGTATTGTCCTTGGCCACCCGCACGAACAGGTTCGGGCGCGGGTCGGCGGGGCCGCAATTCCGGGGGGCGGCAGGCCCGCCGCGGAATGATCCAACCGGGACCCCGGGCCCGTTGATCAGGGCGCGGCGGTGGCCCTTCGGGAAGGTGCGGGGCCGGGGGGGGG
>NZ_JAGOGJ010000131.1 GCF_017996735.1 Niveispirillum sp. | reverse complement strand
GTCCATGGCGGCCGCCTATTGCCTAGCCGTGGCCGTGCTGCTGGTTCCCATCACCGGTCTGCAGCATGCAGGACAGGGCGGCACCGGCTGGCCCGGCCTGCTTGATCCGTTCGGCGCCCTGTCCATCGTCGACATCACCCGCTTCTGGACGCGCCAGGAACTGATGACCCGTCTTCCCGGCGGTGACTTCTGGATCAACCGGGTGCTGTGGCTTTGCCTGGCGGCCACCGCGCTGGCGGCGGCGCTGATCCGCTTCCGCTTTTCAACGGACGGTGGGCAGTGGCAACGGGTCTCACGCCCCCGACGCATGAAGCCGCCCACCATGAAGCCCGGTCCCCTCACGCGGCCCTTCGATACCGCCGGAACCTGGGCACAATTCCTGTCGCAGATGCGCATGGACCTGGGCGTGATCCTGCGCTCAGCCCCCTTTCATGTCGTCGCCCTTCTGATCATCGCCGCTTGTATCGACAGGTTCCAGGCGCCGTCGCCCATCGCCTATGACAGGCCGCAGCTACCCCTGACCAGCAATCTGGTGGGTTTCCTTGATACGGGGCTGTTCATGCAGATGGTGCTCGCCATCGCCTATCATGCCGGTCTGCTGACCCATCGTGACCGTCAGGCCCGTGTGGCGGATATCATCGATGCCTCTCCGGTGCGGACGGGAACCCTCGTGTTCGCCAAGCTGGCGGCCATGGTGTTCATGGTCATGGCCCTTCTCAGCACGGCGATCGGCACCTTCATGGTCCTGCAACTGGGACAGGGGTTTACTGACCTGCAGCCCGGCCTCTATCTGCAGGGCCTTTTCGTCTATGGCTTCAACCATTATGCGCTGATCGTGCCGGCGCTGCTCATCCATCTGCTGGTGGCGAACCGCTGGCTGGGTATGCTGCTGTTTCTTTTTGTCGTGGCGGCGACCGCCTCCCTGCGGGCCCTGGGCCTGGAAGACATCCTCTACAATATGCGGCTGGCCGCACTCCCTTATTCCGACATGAACGGTTTTGGACATTTCGCCCTGCGGCATCTGTCGCTCATGGCCTATTGGACGGCGATCATGACATTGCTGGCGATGGTGGCGGTCATGGTGGCACCGCGCGGCCACCGTACCGGGTGGCTGGGTGGCGGCCTGGCGCGGCTGACACCGTCCCTGCGGCTGGCCGGATGTCTGGCCCTGGCGGGTGTCATCGTCAGTGGTGGCTGGATTTACGATAATACCCACATCCTCAACCCGTACCTGACGGGCCGCGACCTAGAGGTGCGGGCCGCCGATTACGAACGGAAATATGGGCACTATGCGGATCTGCGCCTCCCGGTGCTGACCGCCCTGGATGTCGCGGTGGATTTCTTCCCCGCCCAGCGGCGCGTTGAAAGCCGGGGAACGATGGAGATTCAGAACCGGTCGGTAACGCCGATATCCACGCTGCTGCTGACCCTGAACCCGTTGCTCACCGTCGACAGTCTGGAACTTGACGGTGCGCGGCTGGTTGAAAGCGACGGGGTGCTGGGCGTGCGGCGCTATGAACTCGATACGCCGCTGCCCGCCGGCGGGACGATCACCGGGATGTGGCACTTTACCTGGCGCCATGACGGGTTCGTCAACGTGATCGACAGCAATGCCGTCGCCGGGAACGGCAGCAATGTCGAAGGGGAGGATATTCTGCCTGTGCTGGGTTATCTGCAGGGGCGGGCGCTTGACGATCCCGCCGCCCGCGCCCGGCAGGGTCTGCCGCCGGCCAAACTACTACCATCGCTTGACGACAGGGCGGCGCAGGACGATCCGGGAAACGCCTTTGCTCCCGCGCGCTTCACTGCCCTGCTGAGCACATCCGACGACCAGACGGCGGTGACATCGGGCAGGCTGACCGGTGAATGGCAGGCAGATGGTCGCCGCTATTTCCGCTATGAAGGGCTTTTCCCGATCTATCTGGCCTTTGCGTCGGCCCGTTATCAGGTACTGCGCGACAGGGTGAACGGGGTGACCCTGGAGCTGTTCCATGATCCCCGGCATGGCGGGTCGGCGGCCACGATCATGGAGACGATGAAGCGCGGCCTTGATTATTACAGCCGGGAATATGGCCCTTATCCCACGGATACGTTCCGGATCTTTGAGTATCCACGTTATTCCAAACGCGTCCATGCCATGGCGGCCGCAATCTCCTACCCTGAAACGGCCGGCTTCACGCTGGCGTTCCTACCCGGTCAGGCCGACATCGTCACCGGCCATGAACTGGCCCACATGTGGTGGGGCGGGCAGGTCCGCAGCCCGCGCATCCAGGGTCAGCAAGTCATCAACGAAGGCCTGGCCACCTTTTCCTCCTTCATGCTCGTCGAAGAAATGCAAGGACGGGAAGCCGCCCTTTCCTATGTGGCCCGCCAGCGTGACCAGTATCTCGACGGTTACAGCCGCGCGGTGCCGCCCGCCCGCCCGGTGATCCGGGCCCAGTCCTCGCTGGACGCCTATGGCAAGGCCAGCATCGCGCTTTACACGTTGCGTGATGTCATCGGGGCGGCACCGGTGAACAGCGCCCTCAAGGCCTTTCTCATCAAATATGGAAATCGCCCTCCACCCTTGCCGACGACCCGGGCGCTGGTCAGTGAACTGCGCGCCGTCGCCGGCCCCGAATATCAGCCGCTGATCACCGATCTGTTCGAGAAGATCACCTTTTACGATGTCGCCGTGACCAAGGTGGAAAGTCACAGGACGGCCGACGGCTATGCGTTGGGGATCAATGTGAACGGGCGCAAATTCCATGTCGACGACGCGGGCCTGGAATTCGCCGCACCCTTGCACGCGCCGTTCGATGTCGTTGTCTATGGGGACGATGGCCGGATATTACATGCCGGCAGGCATTGGCTGACCGACGGTGAGCAACATATCAATGTCACTGTCAAATCGCGCCCCCGTCGCGTTGCGGTCGATCCCAACGGCATGATGCTGGACCGCAAGCCGGACGACAATTCACATGGGCTCGACCCGGACCGGTGAGGCGGATGATTTTTGTATCTGCGGCGCAGGTCCGACATTGGAGAGCGACGCTGGTTCAATTCAAAGGCTGGATGCCAGATCGCGAAACGCACCACGCAGATAGCAATGTGCCGGATCGTCGGTGTTGCGTTCATGCCAGAACAGGTGCTCCTCCAGCGTGCCGATGGCCATCGGCACCTCGTAAATATTGAGGTTGAGGGGAGGGGCGAGGACCCGCGCAAGCTTGCGCTGAGCCGTGGCGATCAGGATGGTTCCAGGCAGCATGAACAGCATTGTGGCGAAGCCCAGCGCTGTCGATCCGATATTTGGTCGGAAATCGTGCGCCTTCCAGGCCCGTTCAACGATGGTGTCGACATTGGGTCCAAAATGCACGGCCGTGTGGGGCAGGCGGCGGTACAGGTCCTCCGTCAGGTCGCCGTTGATATCCGGGTGGTTGCGGTCGGCGATACAGACGAAATCGTCAGAGAATAACCATTCCCGGCGAATGAAATCGCCCGGACGGTAAAGGCCGTAAAGATCGGCCGAATGCGCGGTGATGACGAAATCCAGGTCGCCATGCTCCAGCGCCACGAAGCTCTGTTCAACCAGCGCCCGCACGTCCAGCGCGATCTGCGGTGCCTCGCGCGCCAGAAACCGCAGCAGTGGTGGCATGATGACGAAGGAGCCATAGTCGGAAATGGCGATGCGGAAGGTGCGAGCCGTGGTGCGCGGATCGAAGCGCGGCCGGTAGTTAAGGGCGCTTTCCACGGTCAGCAGGGCCTCCCGCACCGGCGCCACCAGCCCCTGCGCCAGGGGGGTCAGTTCCATCCGCCGCCCGACGCGCACCAGCAGCGGGTCGTCGAAATAATCCCGCAGCCGGCGCAATGACCCGCTCATTGCCTGCTGGGTGACATGCAGGTTTTCCGCCGCCCGCGTCACATTGCGCTCGCTCAGCAGCATATCCAGGACGCGCAGGAGGTTCAGGTCGAATTGAGCGAAGCGCATGTCGCGTCCTGACTGTCGACATTCATGATGGCCACCGGCCGCCACTATCCCGGATCACCGTAGACCGGTCAATCTGCAGAGATGAACCACAAGCAGCACTTGTGGCTCCCAATCGCCGATACGATTTCCCCGGTGAACAGTCCTGCCGCAAGCTCTCTTCAGAAACCGCGAATACAGCGGTAACCAGGAGAGGAAAAGTCATGAAGGGATCGGGATGGCGCCTTGGCGCCTCTGCGCTGGGTCTTGCCCTGGGGCTGGCAACACCGGCTGGTGCGCAGAGCCAGACAACCGCGCCGGATGATGTACCGGCAATGACCGGGCTTGAGGAAATCGTGGTGACGGCGCAGCGGCGGGCGGAAAACCTGCAGAAGGCCGCCATTCCGGTCTCCGCAGTTACCGGCGATCTGCTGATCACGGCCGGCGTGGCCGACGTCACCAGTCTGACCAAGATGGTGCCGGCCCTGGTGGTGCAGCCCTCGGTAGGCACGGCCACCAATTTCTATATCCGTGGTGTCGGCAGCTTCGCCGCCAACGCTTTTACCGAAAACCCCATCGCCTTCAATTTCGGCGGGGTTTATGTGGCCCGTCCGGCGGCCCCGCTCGGCACCTTCTATGATCTGGAACGGGTGGAGGTGCTGAAGGGACCACAGGGCACGCTTTATGGCCGCAATGCTACCGGTGGCGCCATCAATGTGCTGCCCGCCCGGCCGAAACTGGATGTGGTCAGCTTCGACCTGACGGCCGAATACGGGAATTACGACGCCAAGGCGCTGATGGGCGCGCTGAATGTGCCGCTGGGGGAAAAGGCGGCGCTGCGTGTCGCCGGCCAGGTCCGCGACCGCGATGGCTATCTCTCCGATGGCTACGATGACGAGAACGGTAAGGCGGGCCGCGCCTCGTTGCTGCTGGAACCGAACGACTGGCTGACGGCAACCATCGTGGCGGACTATTTCCACCAGGGTGGTCGGGGCGGCGGCGGCGTGCTGGTGCCGGGTCCGTTGACGCCGACAGCCCCCGATCCGAAGGACCGGATCGGGGGTGCCGACCCGCGCAGCCTGGCGGCGCTGGAGGCATCCTTCCCCGGCATGGTCAGCTCGGGCCGGGTGAACGGACCGCGCACCGACGGCTTTGTCGATAATGATTTCTGGGGCGTTGCCGGCACGTTCGAGGCCGACCTGGGTTTCGCCAGCCTGACGGTACTGCCGGCATATCGCGACACGCGGCCCGATTTCCTCGCCTATAATGGCGGCTACAGCACCCGCGTCGACGAGGTGGCCAAGCAGAAATCGCTGGAGATCCGGCTGGCCTCCGATGGCGGGGGGGCGTTCAATTATGTCGTCGGCGCCTATGTCTTCGACGAGAAGCAGACCGACCTGAATGATTTCAATCAGGGTCTGGTGCAGCGCACCACCTTCAGAACCGGGCTGCACAATGAAAGTGCCGCCGGCTTCGGTCAGGTGACATGGTCGCTGGTCGATGACCTGCGTCTGGTCGCCGGTGCCCGCTATACGAAGGAGCAGAAATCCCAGGACACGACCCTGACCACCACGTCCTTCGGCCAGGGTGTGACGTCGCATTTCGACGGGGATGCGGATTTCAACCGCTTCACCTGGAAGGCGGGCGTCGAATATGACCTGGCCGCACGTTCGCTGCTCTATGCCAATGTCGGCACCGGGTTCAAATCCGGCGGCTTCTTCATTGCGGCCCTGGATAACAGCTTCGCCCCGGAAAAGCTGACGGCCTATACGGTCGGCACCAAGAACCGTTTCCTGGACAACCGCCTGCAGGTGAATGCCGAGGCGTTCTACTGGGATTACAGCGACCAACAGGTCAATTATATCGGGCCCATCCGCACGTCGGCCACCACCTATGGCACGGGTCTGGTCACCACCAATGCCGGCAAGTCGCGAATGTACGGCCTGGATACGGAACTGGATTTCCAACTGACCCCGGATGACCGGCTGACCGCCGATATCCAGTATCTGAACGGCAAATACACCAAGTTCGACTATGTGGCCGTGTCGGCCAGTGGCGCCCCGCTGCGCCATGGCTGCAACGTCACCCCCACCAACAGCCCGCCACTGGCGGCGCCGGCCCGGCCCTTCATCGTCGATTGCTCCGGCAATCCCCAGATCAATTCGCCGAAATGGACGGTCAATCTGAGCTACACGCGCAGTTTCACGCTGCCTGCCGATTATGGTCTGGATGTCGGTATCCGTACCCGCATCGAATCCGGCCGATATCTGGCGACCGAATACCTGCCTGAACAGCACCAGAAATCCTACCGCAGCTCCGACCTTTACGCGACGTTGAACAGCCCCGGCGGCGACTGGTCGATGACCGGCTTCGTCAACAATCTGGAAGACCGGACGATCTATGCCGGGTCCAGCCTGCGGCCGGTCGTTCCCGCCGTCTACAACATCCTGCGCGCGCCCCGGACCTACGGGCTGCGGGCCAGCGTGCATTACTGACGGAGGCGTGCGATGCGCAAACTGATCCCGACCTTATTGGTGGCAGCCTTGCTGGCGTCCGCCCCGGTTCCCGCCGGAGCGGCGGGAACTGGCGAGGGTGTGGCCTTCGTCACGCTGGGCACCGGCGGGGGCCCGCGTGTGCAGGTGAAACGGTCGCAGCCGGCCAATGCGCTGGTGGTCGATGGTGCCGTCTATCTGTTCGATACCGGTGACGGCGTCCTGCGACAACTGGCGGCGGCCAGGCTGCCGCTTACGTCGGTGAAGGCGGTGTTTCTCTCCCATCTGCATATCGACCATGTCGGTGGGCTGGGGTCGTTCATCGCCAATCGCTGGGTCATGGCGGCCAGGGCGCCGATCCCGGTGATCGGGCCGCCCGGCACCGACCATATGGTGACCGGCATGGTCGCCGCCTTCGCCCCCACCGAACGGGCACCGCTGGGCCTGCCGGCCGATCCGCCGCTGATCGCCACGGTCCGGCCGCGCGATCTGGCACCCGGACTGGATACGCCAACGGTCATCTTCGATGACGGGGTGGTGAAGGTGACGGCGGTCACCAACAACCATTACAACGTTGCGCCCGGCGCTGCCGGTGCCGGGGAGCGATCCTATTCCTTCCGCATGGAGGCGAAGGGCCGCTCCATCGTCTTTACCGGCGATACCGGTCCGTCGGCCAAGGTGGAGGCCCTGGCCAAGGGCGCGGACCTGCTGGTCAGCGAGGTGATGGACCGTCCCGCCATCGCCCAGGCATTGCGCCAGATTCCCGGCCTGACCCCGGCCGCGATGGAGGGGCTGTTGCATCACATGGACGAGGATCATCTGACACCGGACACCGTGGGCCGTCTGGCGGCGCGGGCCGGGGTCGGGGCCGTCGTGCTGACCCATCTGGTGCCCGGTCTGGATAGCGAGACCACGGCCGATGGCTATGTCCGTGGCCTTTCCGACCAGTTCAAGGGGCCGGTGACGGTCGCCGACGATCTGGGCCGGTATTGACACACCTTCAAGGCGGGAGTTTTCCCATGGCCATCATCGGTATCCAATCATTGGTCTATGGCGTGGAGGACATCGACATCTCCGCGCGGTTTTTTGAGGATTTCGGCCTGCGTCCGGCCGATGGCGGCGAAAATCACCGCCGCTTCACCCTGCCCGAAGGCTCGCAGGTGGTGATCCGGCACCGCGATGACCCGCTGCTCCCCGCCTCGTCGCTGATCGGCGATGGCGTGCGGGAGGTGGTGTGGGGCGTGGACAGTCAGGCGGCGCTGCAGGCCCTGGTGGCTGACCTGTCGGGTGACCGTGTGGTGACGCCGGGTACGGACGGGGTGTTCCGCTTTGTCACCGATTTCGGTTTGGCCATGGGACTGGTCTTGTTCAGCAAGCTGCCGGTGATCTGCGCTCCTGACCCGGTCAACGCGCCGGGGCATGTCCGCCGGCTGAACCAGCATCGCAAATGGCGGCTGCGGGCCTATCCGCGGGGGATCGCGCATGTCGTCTTCGCCATTCCCGATTACGAGGCGGGATATGTCTTCATGCGCGACCGGCTGGGCTTTCGCCTGTCGGACGATCAGCGCGGCTTCGGCATGTACCTGCGCGCCGATGGCACAAACAACCACCATAACCTGCTGCTGCTGAACGCGTCGGCGCCGTTTCCCGGCATGGACGGCAAGCACCGGTTCCACCACGCGAATTTCGCGGTGGAGGATATTGACGAGATCATGGTGGGTGCCAATCACATGCTGCGCCAGGGGTGGGAGGCGTCGCATCTGGGTCTGGGCCGCCACCGTATCGACAGCGCGCTGTTCTACTATATCCCCTGCCCGGCCGGGGGGGAGGCCGAATATGGCGCTGACGGTGACTATGTGGACGATGCCTGGGTTCCGCGCCAATGGACCTCGCCTTTGTTCGCCTTCTCCCATTTCGTCCACAATCTGCCGCCCTTCCTGATGAACCCGCCGGCCTGGGGTTTCCACTACATCACCGGTATCGAGCCCAAGGAGGGGCACCATTGATGGCGGCCGTTTCGAATATCCTGGTCATCGGCGGCGGCATCGGCGGGCTGACGGCCGCCACCGCCCTGCGCCAGCAGGGCATCACCGTCGATCTGATCGAAAGCAAGCCCGATCTGGGCGTCTATGGCGTCGGCATCATACAGCCCAACAACACGTTGCGGGCGCTGGACCGGATCAGCCTGGCCCGGCGCTGCGTGGAGCTGGGCGCGGCCTATCCCGGCTGGCGTATGCATGACGTGGCCGGCACCTTCCTGTTCGACGCGCCCGCCACCGATGCGGCCGCACCCGGCCTGCCGCCCATCAATGGCATCACCCGCCCCCTGTTGCACAAGGTGCTGACCGACGGTGCCCGCGCGGCCGGCGCCACCATCCGGCTGGGCACGCGGGTAGAGACCCTGGATGACCGGGGTGATCACGTGCATGTCCGTTTCAGCGACGGGCGGGAAGGCGAATACGATCTGGTTGTCGGTTGCGACGGTGTCTATTCCGACACGCGCCACCGCCTGTTCGGTGACCATGTGCGCCCCCGCTATACCGGCCAGTGTGTCTGGCGCTACAACCTGCCGCGCCCGGCCAGCGTGGAATGGGGCGAGCTTTATTTCGGACCCGACAGCAAGGTCGGGCTGGTGCCCCTGTCGCCGGATCTGATGTACATGTTCGTGGTGACGCGGGAGCCGGAGAATTGCCGCTACCCCACCGCTGACCTGCCGGGAATGATGCGTGACCGGCTGGCGGCCTATGGTGGCCGGATCGCGGAACTGGCGGCGCTGATCACCGATCCCGCCGCCGTGGTGTTGCGGCCGCTGGAAAACCTGCTGTTGCCGGCGCCCTGGCACAAGGGTCGTACGCTGATCATCGGTGATGCCGCCCACGCTACCACACCGCATCTGGCCCAGGGTGCGGCCATGGCTATCGAGGATGCCGTGTTGCTGGCCGAACTGCTGGGCCGGGAGGCACCGGTATCCGCCCTGCTGGATGAATTCATGGCCCGCCGGTTCGACCGTGCCCGGTTCGTGGTGGAAAGCTCGGCGCAGATCCTGGCCTGGGAGATGGAGGAATGGAACGGCATCCACAATCCCGACGCCAAGCCGGGTCAGCTTCTGCACGAGGCGACCTTGGCGCTGATGGAGCCCTACTGAGATGAAGAACAAGGTCATCATCAGTTGCGCCGTCACCGGATCGGCCCACACGCCGACCATGTCGGACGCGCTGCCCGTCACCCCGGCGGAAATATCCGCGCAGGCCATCGATGCCGCCAAGGCCGGGGCCGCCATCCTGCATCTGCATGCCCGCGTGCCCGAGGATGGGCGGCCGACGGGCGACCCCGACATCTATGCCCGCTTCCTGCCCGTCATCCGCCAGGCGACCGACGCCGTGGTCAACATCACCACCGGTGGCTCTGCCACCATGGCGCTGTCCGACCGGCTGGCCGCGGCCCGGCGCTTCCGGCCGGAAATGTGCTCCCTCAACATGGGGTCGCTAAACTTCGCGTTCTTCCCGGCAGCCCGGCGCATCGACACCTGGAAACATGCCTGGGAGCGGGATTACGTCGTTAATTCCGACGATTACATCTTCCGCAACACATTCCGCGACATCGCCACGATCCTTGAGACGCTGGACGAGGCCGGCACAAGGTTTGAGCATGAATGCTACGATGTCGGGCATCTCTACAACCTTGCCCATTTTGTGGACCGGGGATTGGTGAAGCCGCCCTTCTTCGTGCAGATGATCTTCGGCATCCTGGGCGGCATCGGCCCTGATCTGGATAATCTGCTGTTCATGAAGCGCACGGCCGACCGGCTGTTCGGCGAAACAAACTATCGCTGGTCGGTTCTGGCCGCCGGGCGGCATCAGATGGCTTTCCTGACCCAGGCCGCCCTGCTGGGTGGGCATGTGCGTGTCGGGCTGGAGGACAGCCTGTTCATTGAGCGCGGGCAACTGGCCGTATCCAACGCCCAGCAGGTGGAAAAGATCGTGCGCATCCTGGCCGAAATGGGCCTGGAACCGGCCACGCCGGCAGAAGCGCGGCAGATGCTGGCCCTGAAGGGCGGCGACAGGGTGGAGTTCTGAGCATGGCAAGACGCATCATCGATCTGTCGATCTATCTGGAGAACGACGTCGTCTCCGACCCGCCAATCTTCAAGCCGGAGATCGAATATATCGATCATAAGCAATCCGTCCCCGATCTGGCCGGCTTCTTCCCCGGTCTTGAGGGGGAAGACCTGCCCGATGGCGAGGCCTGGGCCATCGAACGGATCAAGCTGATCACCCATAACGGCACGCATCTGGATGCGCCCTATCATTATGCCTCCACCATGAATGGCGGCGAACGGGCCATCACCATTGATGAGGTGCCACTGGACTGGTGCTTCCAACCGGGGGTGAAGCTGGATTTCCGGCATTTCCCCGATGGCTATGTCGTCACTGCTGCCGATGTGGAGGCGGAACTGGCCCGCATTGGCCATACGCTGTCGCCGCTGGAGATCGTGGTGGTGAACACTGCCGCCGGCGCGCGTTACGGCCAGGAAGGCTATGTCACCGCCGGCTGCGGCATGGGGTACGAGGCGACCATGTATCTGCTGGAACAGGGCGTGCGCCTGACCGGCACGGATGGGTGGAGCTGGGACGCCCCCTTCGTCCATACGCGCCAGCGCTATCTGGAGAGCAAGGACCCTTCGATCATCTGGGAGGGGCACAAGGCCGGGCGCGATATCGGCTATTGCCACCTGGAAAAGCTGCACAATCTGGAGACGCTGCCCGCCACCGGTTTCACCCTGGCCTGCTTCCCTGTGAAGATCCGGGCCGCGTCGGCCGGCTGGACCCGCGCCGTCGCCATCTTCGATGACGCGCCGCTGCCCTGACCACACCGGCGAACCTGAGGAAGAAACTGCCATGTATGAACCGTTCCCCGGCAATTACGTCTGGAATCTGTCGGTCAATATCTGCATCGCTATGGGCGGCGCCATGGGGGAGATGGAGCAAGCCAATGCCCTGGTGCGTGCCATCGCCGCCGAGGGGGAGGACAAGGGCACCGAAGCCCTCTTCGAAAGCTGGGGCGCCATGGCCGATCGGGTCCGTACCCTGGGCGAGGAGGCGGAAGCCGCCGGCCATGGTCTCAGTGCTGCTGAGAAATATTGCCGCGCCACCGCCTATTATATGACGGCCGAGCGTATGCAGAGCCGGCATTACGCCCCGCGCCGGGCCATGTATTCCCGGATGCTGGACACGATGACACGCGCCATCAAGGTGGGCGGCCTGAAGTGTGAACGGGTGGAAATCCCGTATGGCGATACCAGCTTCCCCGCCCTGTTCGTACAGGGAGAGGGGGAGGGGCCGCGGCCCTGCATGGTGTTCTGCAACGGGCTGGATAGCGTGAAGGAGATGATCTACCTGTCCGTTCGTGACAGTTTCGCGGTGCGGGGCATCTCCCTGCTGCTGGTCGATCAGCCCGGTGTGGGCGAGGCGCTGCGCCTGAAGGGCCTGCCCGCCATCGTGGAGGCGGAACGCTGGGCCGGTGCTGCCGTGGATTATCTGGAGACGCGGGCCGATGTCGATCATGATCGCATCGGCATGATGGGCTGGTCACTGGGCGGCTATTATGCTCCGCGCGCCGCCTGCTATGAGAAGCGGTTCAAGCTTTGCGTGGCCTGGGGCGCCAACCATGATTGGGGCGAATTGCAGCGCCGCCGCCTGGCGCGGGAGGGCGACCGCCCCGTGCCCCATTACTGGGATCACGTCATGTGGGTCTGGGGCAAGGCGGACCTGGATGATTTTATGGCGTTCGTGCCCCAGGTGACACTGCGCGGGCACATCGCCAACATGACGGTTCCCTTCCTGATCACCCATGGCGTCGGGGATCGGCAGATCCCGCTGGAATATGCCCGTCAGTGCCATGAGCAGGCGGTGAACAGCCCGCACCGGGAGTTGAAACTCTTCACCGACCGCGAAGGCGGCGTGGAGCATGTCAGTGCCGACAACATGGAACCGGTGCGCAGCTATATCGCCGACTGGGTGGCTGACTGGTTCGCCCGGATGACGGCGTGAACGGGGGCGGAAGGTCCGACCGTCGGGGTGTTCCGGTCCTCAGAAGCGAACCTTCCAACACAGGTGCCCGGGATCTCCGTTCACAAATTCATCCCCGGCTCCCATTTGGTTCGACAACGGACGCGCGGGAAGGGAAGGGCGTTTCCAACCTTGCCGTCGTCAACGTGACCGCGCCAGGACCAGGGCCGCCGCCATGGCCAGCAGGATCAGCGGTACGATGGCCAGCAGCACCGTATCCACCGGCAATTGTGCCGTCAGCAGTGCGCCGGCCATCAGCGGCCCCGCGACGGAGCCGAGCCGGCCCATTCCAACCAGGAAGCCGACACCGGTGCCGCGCACCGCGGCCGGATAAAGCTCCGCCGCGCGGGCGTATAGCAGGAAGCCGCCGCCGCTGAGAAAGAAACCCGCCCCCGCACCGGCAAGGCTTGCCAGCGCGATATTGTAGCCGACGAGCGTAAGGCCGATGACGCTGGCCGCCATGCCGATCCAGGTCCCGGCGTAGAGTAGCCCGCGCCGGCGCGCGCGTACCAGCAGGCCGAACACGAAGCCACTGGCCGCGCCGCCCACGGTCAAGGCCATCGTGACCTTGGAGGCATCGGGCTTCAGGAAACCCTTGCCCACCATCAGTGACGGCAGCCAGTTGATCAGCAGGTACAAGGCCAGGGAGGTCAGGAAGGCGCCGACCCACAGCATCAGGGTCGGGACCATACGGCCATCACCGGCAAAGGCCGACCTGAGGTCGTGGCTCCCGCCCCTGGCCGGTTCGGCCCGGAAACTGCCGGATTCCGGCAAGGTGGCCAGCATCAGCGCCGCCACCAGCAAGGGTGCCAGCCCGCCAATCCAGAAGATGGCCTGCCAGCTCAGATCCGGCTGGGCCACGGTCAGGGCGCCTGCGATGAAGCCGCCCAGCGGCATGGAGGAGCCCAGCATGGTGACGCGCATGGCCACCTGTCCCTGCGGGCTGGATTCCGCCGTCAGGGTCAGCAGGATAGGCAGGGCGCCGCCCAGCCCCAGGCCGGTCAGCAGCCGCATCAGCAGCAAGGTGTCGGTGTCGGGTGCCAGCGCTGTGCCGATGCTGAACAGACCGAAACAGGTGATGGAGCCGATAACGGTCCAGCGCCTGCCAATCCTGTCGGACAAAAGCCCGCCCAGAATGGCCCCGACAAACAGGCCCAGCGCACTGGCCGCGAAAACCTGGCCCAGTTCATCGGCGGCCAGTTGGAAGACGGGCGCGAATTTGGGTGCTGCGATCCCGGCGGACAGCAGGTCGAACCCTTCGCACAGGCCCGCGATGAAGCACAGCAGGAAGACGCGGGTTGCGGGAAGGACGGCCGGTGCGGTCACTGTCGTCATGATTGCCCGTGCCCTCCGGCCTGCGTCGCGCGGCGACGGGCCATCTTGACCACCAGATTGTCGGCGATGCCCGGCCGCGACCAGGGGCAGACGGCCAGACAGATGGCGCAGCCGGCATTTTCCGCAAAGAACGGGATGCATTTGTCGAAATCGACATACCAGCGCTCGGCCCCGCGCACCCATTGCTTGGTATCGGTGATGGCGTCGGGCGGGCAGGCATCCTCGCAGATGCGGCAGTTCAGGCAGAAATCATCAGACCCGAACACATCCTGGTCGTTGAAGACCAATGGCATGTCCGTTGTCACGCCGGCCAGGCGCAGGTTGGCGCCATAGGTGCGGTTGATCAGGGAACCGTGCTTGCCCAACTCCCCCAGCCCCGCATCGATGGCCGGCGGGATCAGCAAAAGGGCGTCGGCCCGCGGGCCTGGATAGGGATAGGCGTTGAAGCCCTGGCTGCGGATCCAGTTCGCCAGCTTGTACGAGGCGCGGGTGCAGCGGGCATATTGGCGCCCCACCTCCGCGATGCCCTTGCCGTTGGCAGGGGAGGAGGGAACCTGCTTCAGATTGTCGTAATCATGGGCAAAGCCCAGCATGACGACGTTCGGCACGTCGATGTCATAGCCTTCGACAATGTAATGTTCCTTGACCGTCGTGGCACCGAAAAGGTCGCTTTCATTGGCCAGCGCGAATTCCCGGGCAAGGGCGGTCCATTCCGCGGCGGTACGCTCCGCCCGTTCCGGATTGACCGGCACCAGGGCCGGATAGTTGCGGGCAGCCGCGAATTCATCCACCGCTTCCTGCGTGCAGCGGCAGCCGTCGCTGGCCAGCTGCTGCAACGTGCCGAAAGGGTGCTGGGTGGGCGGATGCCAGAAGAAGGGGGAGGCCTTGCGGAATGCAGTCTCTCCCTGGCCGTTCAGCACATTGCCCGACACGCCGGGCGGCCAGGCGGCCTGCACGGCGGGGCCGGGCTGATAGGTCTTTTCTTTCCGACGCGCCATATCTCGCCCCCTCAGAAGCTTTTGGAAACGCGGACACCAACCTCGCGCGGTGCCAGCGGCACAACGAACACATCGCCCCCCAGCAGCGGGTCGCTGGAGACGTAGCTGTAGTCGAAACTATCGAACAGGTTGTTGACATAACCGGTCACGCGCAGCCCCTCCTCCTTCATGGCCAGGGTCAGGCTGACATTGACCCGGTCATAGTCCGGTGCGGTCAACTGGTCGCGGGCAAAGGAGCGGCGGGTATTGTCCTGGAAGGTGATATCGTCCACGAAACGGTATTCGGCAAACGCCTCCAGCCCCATCCGGGCCGACAATTCATGGCGATAGAGCATTGTGGCCGCCAGGGTCAGCTTGGGCACATTCTCGAACGCCTTCCCGCTCATGTCGAAAATGTCGGTGGCGGAAAACGCGCGCACGAAATCGTCCAGTACCCCGTCGGAATAGGAGAAGGCGCCGCCGAATTCCAGGTTGCGGCTGGGCCGCAGCCCGATCTCTCCCTCCACCCCGTTGACATGGCTCCGTGACGCGGTATCGATCACGGTGATCGGCACCGGCCCGCCGCGCGGATCGGGGATCACATTGTTCATCTGCTGGTTCCTGATGTCGATGTGATAGGCGGCCAGGTTCAGCGTGAGGCGCCGGTCGAACAGGGTGGACTTAAGGCCGATCTCGTAATTGTCAGAGGTTTCTTCCTTGTAGTTCAGGTTGGTGGCCTGTCCGGGATAGCGCTCCACCCCGCCAGCCTTCCAGCCCTGCGCATAGGTGGCGTAGACCTGCATGTCCTGTGTCAGCTTCCAGGAGGCCGACCCCATCCAGGAGATATTGTCGAAACTGGGATGCCCATCGCGCAGCAGCGGCTGGGTGCGGTTGACCGGCGCGCCGAAGACGGAGACGCGCTGGCCCGTGCCGTCAACATCCTCCCTGGAATAGCGCAGGCCCGCCGTCAGTTCCAGCCGCGCCACAGGGCGATAGCTGGCCTGGCCGAAGACGGCATGGCCTTCGCGTTCATCCCGGTAATCGTCATAGATGTAGAGCGAGGCGGGAAGGGTGACGGCTACGCGCGGCCCCACCTCGCGCTGGCGGGTCTGATTCTGCGCCTGGGTGAAATAGTACGCCCCGGCCAGCCAGTTCAGCTTCTCCCCGGTGCCTTCCAGGCGCAGTTCCTGGCTCTTGAAGGTCTGGTCGACCTGGGCCGCCAGGAAGGCGCCGCGAACGACAACTGGCAACGTTGTCAGTGGGGCGTAGGCTGGCAGAGTTTCCGTGCCCATGGCGGTAATCCGGCTGTCCATGTCGGCGTAATTGTCGCTGTCGGAATAGCGGTAGCCGGTGATGGAGGTCAGCGTCAGCGCATCGTTGATCGTGTAGACGGCATTCAACTGCACGCCATGATTGGTCTTGGCATCGGGTTCGTCCTGATCGATCTGGCTGCGCTTGTGGTCTCCGGCGAGCCGCACACCGCGCACCATCTCGTTATAGTCGCTGTGGCTGCTGTCGGCGATCAGGGTCAGTTCCAGCGGCTCGGCCGGCAGCCAGCGCAGCACGCCGCGCACGGCCCGCTGTTCATACTTGTTCTGGTGCTGGTCAAGGATGTCATTATCGATATAGCCGTCGGAACGGGCAAAGCCGGCGCTGATCCCGGCATAGAGCCCATCGGCGATCTGTCCATCAAGGGCTGCCTTTGCCCGTACCGTCCGGAAGCTGCCGACATCCAGGCCCAGCCGGCCGCGTGCCTGATCCCCCGGTTTATGAGAGACGATGTTGACGGCCCCGCCCTGGGTGTTGCGGCCGAACAGCGTGCCCTGCGGTCCGCGCAGCACCTCGATCCGCTCCACGTCCAGGAAAGCCGTATCGAAGCCGATCTGCGGCTGGTACATGCCGTCGATGAACACGCCCACCGCCGGCTCTAGCCCGGCATTGAAGCCGATTCCACGCATGGTGAGATAGGCCAGGTCGTTGGTGTTGTTCACGCTGCCGGGAGCGGTAAACAGGCCGGGGACCTGGGCGTAGAGGCCGTTAACATCCTGGATGTTCTGCTGTTCAAGTATAGTACCGCTAACAGCGCTTATCGACAAGGGAACGTCCTGTAGCACCTCCGCACGCTTGCGGGCCGTGACGATGATCTCTGTCACGGACTCACCAGCTTGTGTTTCTGCGGGATTTGGCGATACGGTCTGGGCGAACGCCGGCGAGGCAAGCAAAATCGCGGACATAAGTCCGTATTGGAGCAAGGCGCTCCGGTTATTCAAAATCATTTTATTTCCCGACTGGTGTTTCCCAGATTCTCCCGTCGGAAAGCTTAGCGATGTGTTTTTAACTTCGCAATGACAAAGGTTTTATCAATAAAGTATTTCCTCAACATTGTGAGGGTAGCGGCAGCACGGTGTCAGAGGCTAAGGGGGCTGGCGTTTCTCCAATCCTGCATCACTTAAGTGCCAAGGTGATGATAACGTTGTCACACTTATAGTGCAAGGGGGCGACGATTTCGGCCCTGCGTCGCCGGTCTGCGCGGCACGACTGTGATACCGACAGCGTTGCCGAGCGCGCGGGTTCGTCTACGGCTAGCCCATGGCTGAGGATGGGGAACCCTGGAAGGCCGGGATTGTTGCACTTGCGGATATGGATCGGGAGTTTGGCTATGGCGCCGCATGCAAGCTGGAACGGTGTTCTGC
>NZ_JAGOGJ010000249.1 GCF_017996735.1 Niveispirillum sp. | reverse complement strand
CATCTCCTTCGCTCAGCCCGGTACCATCAGCGTCAATCAGCCCGGAACCATCTCCTTCGCTCAGCCCGGTACCATCAGCGTCAATCAGCCCGGAACCATCTCCTTCGCTCAGCCCGGTACCATCAGCTTCGCCCAACCCGGTACCGCCGGTGGTGGGGTGCAGGGGCCGGTGGCGCCGCCTCAGACGGGGCCGGCCGGCAATCCCTGGGTGACGCAAACCACCTATTGCCCGCCAGCCGTCTGATTTACTGGTGCCTTTCCTGTAACGGGCCGGCGGGTCGATACCTGGCCGGCACCGTTTCCTGTCCCTTGCGAAGGCGGCCCCATGTTCCTGCTGGCCAGCGATGTTCCCTCTTTCCTGCTGTCACGCGGTCTGCTGACGGCCGGGGATATCGCTGGTGAGGGCTTGCGTGTGCGAGAGGTTCGCCGCCGTAACCGCAGTTTCCGGGTGTCAGGGATTGAAGGGCCCGGCCTGTTCATCAAGCAGGTGGCGGCCTCCGCCGCGGATCTGGCGGGGTCGCTGGTCCGGGAAGCGGCGCTGCACCGGCTGGCCGACGAGACACCGGTCCTGTCGGCCCTGCGCGGCGTGACCGTCACCCTGCGCAGGATCGAGGAACGGCGCAGCGCCCTGGTCTTCGACCTGTTCGACGGGGCGGAGACACTGGATGCGCTGTATCGCCGCGCCCGCCATCTGGACCCGTCCATCCTGGCCCGGCTGGGCGCCAGCCTGTCCGCCATCCATACCCAGGCGGAACCTGAAGCGCCCCTGATCGCCGACCGGATCGGCGCACAGCGGCAACCGCCCTGGATCCTGACCATCGGCCGCCGCGACGTGCCGCTTTTCGGCCAGGGCGGGGCGCAACTGGTGGCTTCCGTTCGTGCCACCCCGGCGATTGTTCAGGCACTGGATGCCACCCTTGCCCGCTGGCGTCCGCGCACCCTGATCCAGGGCGACATGAAATGGGACAACATCCTGGTACGCACAGGCCCGGACGGCGCCCATGACCTGCGCATTGTCGATTGGGAACTGGCCGATATCGGTGATCCGCTCTGGGATGCGGCCGGCATCCTGGCGGGTTTCTACAGCAGTTGGCTGGTCGAAGACGGTCGCATGCCCTGGATGGCCGACGCGAACGCCTCGCCCCGCGCGCCGGAACCAGTTCCGATGGAACCGCTGGCCGCCCTCTGGCCCGCCATGGCCGCCTTCTGGCACGGCGCCACCGGTGGCATCGCGTACGAAGCCAACAGCCTACGGCAGGCCGTGCCCTATCTGGGCGCGCGGCTGCTGCAAAGCGCCATGGAATCCACCTTCACCTCCCCCACGGTCCCGCCGCTGGCCGCAGAGCTGGTCAATCTGGCGGGCCTGGCCCTGACCGATGCCGACCGGTTCATGGCGGAATTCATGGGCGTGGGCCGGATCGCCACTCCCGCCGCCGCCTACCCGGCCCTGGAGCGCCCAGTCAGCCCGCCGACCATTACAACCCATGGCACCTGGGCAAGCCCCGACCTGATCGCCATGGCGGAGGCGGTGCGCATCCCGTCGCCGCAATCGGTGCAACTGGCCGGGCTGCCGCCGCAGATGGTCAGCGTCCGGCCGGGCCAGGACCCGCGCCCCGCCCTGCTGGATGCGCTCTGGCCGCTTCTCTACCAGCATGGCTACAGCCGCCGATGGACCGGAAAACCTGCCGCACCCGCATCACTGAACCTCACCGCCGACCCGGCCTTGACCGCGCGATTGTCGGCCGCCAATGCAGGCCGGTCGGTGTGGGACCGGGGCTGGACCCTTTATCAGATCACACCCGACGGTCGCCTGCATGTGCAGAAGGGCGAAAGCTACCGCACCGCCGCCGCCGCTCAGGCCGGCCTGCCGTCAGGCCGGCCGCCACAGCCGGGGGATATCATCGACCTGCCCATGCCACGGGAAAGCCTGACGGCACAGCCGGGCTATTACCACGCGTTCGGCGAAACCCCGGCCAGCGCCGCAGACGACGGTGACCTGGCCCGGATTTATTTCAATGTCGCGCTGGAACAGGCGCCGGCGCTGCTGAACCTGCTGACCCTGGGTCTGAATCGTTACTTCATTCCGTTCCAGTTGAAATGCCCTTCGGCACCGGCCCTTTATGACCGGGTCGATACGCTGGTCCTGTATCCGCCGCGCCGCTTCCTGCCCCTGGTGCTGGATATGCTTGAGGAGGCGGTACCCGTGCTGGCGCCGCTGCTGCGGCCGGAGGAACCTTTGTTCACACAGGCCCTGTTGCCGGGCCTGGGCGGTGCGGATGATCCCGGCACGGGCGAAAGTTTCGGGCAATCGCGCTGCCGTCTGCTGGCCGCCGGCATCATCGATGCCTGGTCGGGCGGGGGCGGGTTGCTGGATTGCATCGCGGCACGGCTGACCGGTGGCGGCCTGCGGCTGGACGGGCTGCACCTGTCGCCCGGTTTTGCCGATCTGTACCGGCCGCTGCGGGGGCGCCCATGAATGCGATACCGGCCCTGGCGGCCCTGACGCAGGGGCGGGACCATTTCCTGCGCTGCGCGGACGAGATCGGGCGGCGCCTGTGCCGCGACGCGCTGCGCGCCGGGGACAGAGTCAATTGGCTGCGGGCGGAACCGGAATGGCGGGAAAACCTGCCGCAGACCCTGCTGCGACCTGTCGGTGCCGACCTGTACCAGGGGGCGGCCGGCATCGCCCTGTTCCTGGCACAGTTGCATCACCGTACCGGCGACCGTCTGGTCGCCCGCACGGCCGATCAGGCGCTGAGGCTGGCCGAAGCCGGTGCCGGCGGGGACGGGTTCTATACCGGGGCCGGCGGCGTCGGCGCGACCATGATCAGCATCGGTCTGATGCGGAATGATGGCGGGCTGGTGGAACGCGGGCTGGATATGGTGGGACAAGCCGCCCGCATGGCAACGGGAACGGACCTGCTGGGTGGTGCCGCCGGTCTGGTGCCGGCACTGCTGGCCCTGGCTCGCCACCATGCCCGTCCCGATTTCCACGAACAGGCCCTGCGGTTGGGTACGGGGCTGCTGGACATCGCGCGCAAGACGGACACCCCGGCCGGTTTCGCCCATGGCGGCAGCGGCCTGCTGCCGGCACTGACCAGCCTGCACTTGGCCACCGGAGAACCGCACTGGGCGGAAGCTCTGGCCCTGCTGCTGCATCGGGAACGGACGCTGTTCGACCCGCAGGCCGGCAACTGGCCGGATTATCGCGATGCCGCCGGACAGCCGTCCGCCAAACCCGCTTTCGGCGCCTCCTGGTGCCATGGTGCTGCCGGCATCGGCCGCTCGCGCCTGTGGCTGCTGGCCGCCGGTGCGCAGGACCCCGCCCTGGAAGGGGAACTGGAGGCCGCCCTGCGCGCGGCCGCCCTGTCGCTGAACCGGCCCGCCGCACCGGAACCGCCGGATTTCAGCTATTGCCACGGGCTGGCCGGCATGGCCGACCTGATCCTGGATGCTGGCCTCTGGCGTAACCGGCCGGATCTGGTGGCACTGGCCGCCGGCATCGGGCTTCAGGGCATCGAACGCCACGCCGCCCCCCGCACCCCCTGGCCCTGCGCCATACGCGGCGTGGGGGAGGTGCCGGGCCTGATGACGGGTCTGGCCGGCATCGGCCATTTCTATCTGCGCCTGCATGATCCCTTGACCTCGGGCAGTGTCTTGCTGCCCGATCCCTATCTGGGCACGCGCAACATCCCGACGGGAGAGAACACGCGATGAACGAACCGAAATCCGCCCGCCACCTGCCCGGTTCCCCGACGCCGTCGACGGGCACGCGCATCGTCGTGTCCCACCGCACCGCGCATCTTCTGGACGAGGATCAGCGCAAGGCCGCCCGCGACCGGTTCGATGAATATGTGGACCGGGTGCTGAAACCCGTCGCGAACACGAAACGGCAGCAGGAAGCGCCGGGTGGCCATGGCCGCCGCATCCTGGTGCTGGAAGGTGATGCGGCCGACCTGCAGGAAAGGTTGCGGGAACGGCCCGACCATCTTCTGGTCGAAGCCGAATTGCCCCGCCATATTCCCCGCCCCCTGCCGCCACCACTGCGCGATCTGCATCGCCGCGTGACGCCGGAACCGGTGGCACGCACGGCGGCGGAGAAAAAGGCCCTGGTATCCCTGCACATGACGGTCCTGGCCGCCGGCAAGCCGGCGGAGGGGGCACAGGTCGGCGTCTGGTTTGAAACCGGTGAGGAAGAGACAAAACTGGTCCAGACCGTCGCCGACGCGCAGGGCCACGCCGTGCTTCAGCACAAAAAGGGCTGGACCCCGTCCAAGGGTCTGATCCTGCCCTATGGTCGGGCCTGGAGCATGATGGTCCCGGCCCCGCATGACGGGCAGACGGTGGAACTGCCGGCCCTGCCCATGGCACAGGGGCCGGGACCATCATGCTC
>NZ_JAGOGJ010000130.1 GCF_017996735.1 Niveispirillum sp. | reverse complement strand
CTTCTGCAAACTCAAGGAGTTCAAGCGCATCGCCATGAGAGCTTGCAAAACAGACAAAAGCTTTGAAGCCATAATCTATCTCGCCGCTGCTGTCATCAATTCGCGCTGAATCCCCACAGGCCCTAAAGGGCCATTGTTTTGGCACCCGGTACAAGCCAAGATCACTGGACAGAGTGAATCGTGACGGGGGTCGGGCGTGGCGGATTTCGTCCTGGTCGTGGACAGCCAGTTGGAGGAGATCGCGCGTCTGGCCGAGCAGGTGGAGGAATTCTGCGACAGCCAGGACCTGCCCCCGAAACTGTGTTTCCAATTCAACCTCTGCTTCGACGAGGTTCTGACCAACATCATCCAGCATGGTCTGGGCGGTGCGCCTGGACGCACGATCACCGTGCGCATGCGGACGGACGATGCTGCCGTGACGGCAGAGGTGGAGGATGACGCCCCGGCCTTCGACCCTTTACAGCGTGCGGTCCCCGATATAACTGCCGATCTTGATGAGCGTGAGATCGGGGGTCTGGGTGTTCATCTGCTGCGCAACATGATGGATGATGTTTCCTATAGCCGCGTGGGAAACCACAACAGGCTGTGCTTCACCAAGAAACGATGATACCCGCTTTCCATCCCGCATCCGTGCGGTCGCGTTCATAGCTTTGAGAGGATAGTCATGGATATTGCTGAAGAGCGTGTCGACGGCATTCAGGTGCTGGCCCCGGCGGGGCGCCTGGACGGCAACAGCAGCAAGATGCTGGACGACCGTCTGGCCGCGATCCCCGGCGATTGCAAGGCGCTGGTCCTGGACCTGGGCAGCCTGGATTATGTCAGCAGCGCGGGACTGCGCGTCCTGCTGAAACAGGCAAAGCAGGCCAAGGCGAGCGGATCGAAGCTGGCCTTGTGCAGCCTGCATCCCAACGTGCAGGAGGTGTTCGACATTTCCGGCTTCACGTCCCTGTTCACCATCAAGGCTGACCGGGCTGCTGCTCTGGCGGCGCTGGGTTGAACCGGCAGCACCCGGTGGGGATGGGGTAACAGTGACCGCCTTTGGCCGTGCCCTGATCGCTTTTGTCATCCTGATCCTGCTGTTCGTGGCGGGCGGTGGCTGGCTGTCCATCCGGTTCTTCCAGGATATCCAGGCGCAATCCCGGACAGAGATCTATCGCCGGCTGGCGGTGGAACTGGGTGGCAATATCGAAAGCAGCCTGGCCATCGGCCTGCCTTTGCAGGATCTGGCCAGCCTGCAGGGCATCCTGAACGACAGCAGGGCACGGGCACCGTCGGTGGCCACCATCTCCGTCTATGACGTCGCCGGCATCGTGCGGTTCGGCACCAACCAGGGCAATGTCGGTCAGCAGACGGGCTGGCCGTCGGGGGCCGCCCTGGACAGCGGCGATCTGCGGACCCTGATGCAGGGTGATGAACTGGTGGTGATCCAGCCGGTGCGCGGCGCCTTTGGTGAAGCGGCGGGGGCGGTGGCGCTGCGTGTGCCGCAGGCCCGCGCGCTGGAGGAACGGCGCCTGTCCGTGGTGCGACTGACCCGCGACACGGTCATCATCGGCTGCATCGCCGTTCTGGCGGCGGCCCTGGCGGCAACGGCGGAGGCCTGGCGGCGGTCCCGGCGCCTGGACATTTTGCGCAGCGCCCTGATGGGCCTGCTGGAGGGGGAGCGGCCGTCATCACCGCCATTGCTGGTAAACATCGCCGATCGCATCGCCCTGTTGCAATCGGGGCCGTCTGAGGCTCCGGCCCCGGCTGCTGCGGAAGCGGCCATCCGTGACGCGACCATGGCCCAGTTGGCGCGCGACCGCGCCTTGCGGCTGGGCGCCATCATGGTGCTGATCCTGTCGGCGGCGGCCGGGTCGCTGATCTGGACCGTCTATGCCCAGGTGGAACGGACGGTGCCCTCCCTGGTGGCCGAACAGGCGCGGCTGGCCGGTCATGGCGTGGCGGCCCAGATCGAACGGGCCTTGTCCTACGGCATCCCGATCGACCGCCTTGTCGGGCTGGACGTGCTGCTGTCCCGGACTGTGGCGGATAATAAAGGTTTCGAGCGTCTGGAGGTCACGTCACCGGAAGGGCGTGTGCTGTACAGCAGTGATGCCACGAAGGCGATTGCACCAGGGACGGAGCAATTTGCCCTGCCGATCAGCCGTGCCGGTGACGGGGCCGGCAATCTGGTCGTGACCCGCCGGGCGGCACTGCCGGGCGACTTGATGATGCCGCTGCTGCGCGATCTGGCATGGCTGACCCTGGCATTGCTGATCATCGGGCTGGAAGCGGTGGCTCTGGGCCTGCTGCGGCTGGGCAACCTGTCGCTGGCATCGGCCTACAAGGTGATGGGCATGGCCGGCGCGGGCGATTTCCGGTTTCTGGCCTCCACATCGGCGGATGATGACGCCACCGGCGTGGTCGCCGCCATCAATGCCGTGACGCGCTGGGCCTGCCGCCGGCAGGGGGGTGCCCTGGCCCAGCGTGTGGTGATGGACGACCGACCCCATCGCAAGCGCCTGTGCCTGTTCGGGTCGTGCCTGGCCCTGACCCTGTGGGTTTGTGCGCTGCTGCATTCCAGGGTCATGCCGGGTGGCTTGCCCGTGGAGTGGATGCCGCCGGTAATGCTGGGAACTGCCGCCATCCTGTATCAGATCTGGTCGCTGCGGCAGGTGAGGTGGGGCGTGTTGACGGTGCTGCGGACAGTGCTGCTGGCGGTACTGGCCGGCATTTGCCTGGGCCTGGGCTTGGGGGAGGGGATGACACTGGGTGGGCAGATGGTGCTTGGTGCTGTGATCGCCCTGCCGGGTGCCATCCTGCTGCTGGGGCGGTCCAGAAGGACGGCGGGAGCGGTATAGATGCGGATGCATGCCTTCGTCCGCGTCGCCCTTTCCATGACCCTGATCCTGGCCATGGCAGCAGGGCTGTTCCTGACGCTGGGCATGCTGGAATATCGGCGCAGTCTGATCCTGTTGCTGTCAGAGCAAGGCGGCGTGGCGGCCCGCTCCGTGCGGGGCACGCTGGAGCGCAATATGGCGCTTGGCCTGTCGCTGGCATCGCTGCCCAACACCGACACCATCCTGGCCCGTGCTGTCGTCAAGCAGGCGACGGTACAGGGCGTGCTGCTGCTGGATGGGGCGGGGATCGAGGTGCTGGGGCGCAGCGCCGATCGGCTGGGCCGGGGCGATCTGCCCGCCGGGTGGACACCCGACGCCGCCGGGGGCTTGCGGGAGGTGGAAGGCCAATTGTTGTTGTCAGCCCCCATCCGCAACAGCTTTGATCAGGTGGAAGGCAATCTGGTGCTGCTGCTGGACGAGGCGACGGTCAGCCGGCGGACCTGGGACATGGCCCGCCAACTGGGCGTGCAGGTGGCCATGGCCACGGGGGTGGCGGTTCTGGCCCTGATTGCGGTCCTGATGCTGCTGTTCTGGCGATTGCGGGCGGGCGGGCACGCCGATCCCGGCACCTTTCTGACACGCGCCATCGGTGCGCTGGCCGCCGGGATGCTGCTGCTGTGCCTGGCGCTGGGCCTGTGGCGGGCCACGCAGTTGTTTGAAGCCGACCTGCTGCCGGAACTGGACCGCACGGCGCAGGCGGTGCTCAACGCTGTCAGCAACGATTTCAGCCATGCAGTGTCTCTGGGCGTGCCGTTCGACAAGTTGGGCGGAGTCGAGGAGTACCTGAGCGCAACGCGTGATGATGAACCCCAGATCACCCTGCTGGCGGTGACCGACGCCGCCGGCCGGCTGCGTCATGCCGTCGGTGCCGATGGTGCGGTGATCCAATCCGTCCTGGATGCCTGGGTCCCCGGCGCCTATGGCCTGCTGGGGGAGATGGGGGGCAATCGTGTCGTGGCCGAAAGCATCCAGGCGGCGGACAGCGTGGTCGGCACCCTGTTCGTCGGTGCGGATGCCGGCTTCGTGCGGGGCCGGCTGGCCGATATCCTGCTGGATGTCGGCATGGTGGTGGTGGTGGCCTTGATCGTCACCATGGAAGTGACGCGCTTCCTGATCGGGACGGTGGTGACCGGCATCGCAGCGCCCATCGCGCAGCGCCGGGCGGCCCGTACCCTGGCGCTTGTGCGCCTGGGCTTCTTCCTGCTGATATTCGCCGATGCCTTTACCTACAGCTTCATGCCGGTCTATGCCCGTTCCCTGCTGGGGGCGGGTGGCGGGCTGCTGAATACCGCGACTGCCGTTGGTCTGCCGATCTCGGCCTTCTGGCTGGCGGTTGCCGTTGCCCAGCCATTGACCGGTCTGGTCGCGCACCGGCTGCCACGCTCGGCGTTGCTGGCGGCGGTGGCGGGATTGGCGGCGGCCGGGCTGCTGCTCTGCGGTACGGCAGGCGGTCTGCCCGCGCTGCTGGCCGGGCGCGTCATTGGCGGGCTGGCCATCGGCGCCGTGATGATTCTGGTGCAGGACAGCATTCTGGCCGCCATGCCGGTCGACCGGCGGACACAGGCCAACGCCATCTACCTGTCGATCTTCTTTGGCGGCACGGTCTGCGGCACCCTGACGGGCAGCCTGATCGCTGATCATGCCGGTCCGGCGGCGACCCTGATCGCGGCGTCCGCCCTGGCCCTGTTGGCCGTGCCCTGCCTGCTGTCCAGCGGCTCCACGGCCGCTGTGCGGACCGAAACGACGGGAACAGCATCCGTGGCGGAACCACGGCGGCTGTCGGCATTGTCCTCCCTGCTGCGCAACCGTCGTTTCATGTCGATCGTGCTGCTGGCGGCGGTGCCGTCGCGGCTGATGATCACGGGTTTCCTCTATTATCTGGCGCCCTTGCGGCTGGCCGATCTGGGCAACAGCCCGTCGGAGACAGGTCGGGTGATGATGATCTATTCCCTGCTGATGGCGCTGACCGCGCCGGGCTGGGGACGGCTGGTGGATGGGCGCGGTGGCGCGCGGCGTTTCGTGCTGGCCAGCGGCGTGCTGACGGCGGCGACGGCGTTGCTGGCGCTGTCCATGCCCACGACCATCGGTCTGGTGCTGGCGGTGATGGTGCTGGGCACGGCGCAGGCCTTCGGTATGTCGTCCCAGATCACCCTGATCTTCGAGGAGACAGAGGCGGAGCGGGCGCGCGCTGGCCGCCTGCTGGTCCTGTCGGTCTATCGCGTGGCCGACCGTGTCGGCCTGTTCATCGGGCCGGTGGTGATGGCCGCGCTGCTGGGCCTGGGCGGCCTGGACGCCGCCCTGACCAGCATTGGTGTCCTGTGCCTGGGCACCACCGTCCTGCTGGCCCTCGGCCTGCGCCTTATCCCGCGGTCGCCGGTATAAAAATTCACCCTCACCCGCCCGGTGCGTTCAGCACCTCGGTGAAGCTCAGCACGCTCATCGGCGGATAGGTGTTGAGTGTGCGGGCGACATCCATGTTCACCAGGAAGGTGAAGCGGCGCAGCGTCTCCACGGGGATATCCTCCGGCCGGGTGCCGTCGGCCAGGATACGCTTGGCCTTGGCCGCCGTGAAACGACCGAGATTGTAATAGCTGGAGACCAGACCCATCAGCGCCTTGCCGGCCCGCAGCGGCTGTTCGGTCGATGCGAAGGTCCGCACCCCGTTCTTCAGGGCGGCATCAGTGAAGGCGGTGGCATTGCGGCCGATGAAGCTGTCCGGCCCGATATAAAGATAATCCACCTGCTCGTCGGCCATGCCGGCCACCAGCGACGGGATCGAATCGGCCATCGGCTGGCCCTGTTCATTCAACGGGATCGGGCGCATGACCAGGGTTATGCCGCGCCGCGCCGCCGCCTCGGCCAGTTTTCCGGCATAGAGCTTGGAATTAACCTCTGCCGGATTGTAGATGTGGCCCAGCTTTTTCAGCGGCATCACCGCCTCCATGGCGTTCAACTGGCTGTCCAGCGGCGCCATGTGCGAGGTGCCGGTCATCGGCCGGCCGGGATGGTCCAGGCTTTCCACGATGCCGGCGGCAACCGGGTCGGTAACGAAGATGAACACGACCGGCACCTCGGTGACATGGCGCGCGGGGTCCACCTTGCCAATGGTGCCGACCAGATTCTGCGTGACGCTGGTGCCCCAGCTATAGACCAGATCGGGCTTGGTTTCCTTGATTTCCGCCGTGAATTCCGGCAGCCGGGCCAGGTTCTGGTCCAGGTTGCGGACGATATAGTCGACAGCGACACCCTGTTCGTCCAGATAGTCGCGAAACCCGCGCTCCATCTCCGTCTCGCCGCGCCACAGCACCATGTAGACGCGCTTTTTCGCCGTTTCCTGAGCCTGGGCAGACAGGCTCATCGTCAGCAGCACCAGCGCCGCCATCGACAGCCAGAGCGCCCAGCATCGCGTCCTTGCCATGAATAACCATCCGATCGACGACAGTGCCGGATTGCACAGGCACAGCATACCAGACACAATCGGCAACCACCAATCGGACCTGCGCCCGCCACCTATCTATCCCCCCCTGAGAAAAGATGCTGCTGCGTACCCGCGTCATAACAATGGTCATGGCCAGTTGCCTGCTGCTGACGGGCGGGCTGTACTATGCCGGGCTGTTGCGCCAGCGCATCGTCACCACGCGCTATGCCGACCTGATCCTGGAAAGTACCCGCACCCTGATGGACCAGTCCCTGTCCCATCTGGTGGAACGGCTGCGGTTGCGGGCCGATCGGGCAGGCGACCTGTCGGGCCGGTTGGCGGTGGCGGTGGCCAAGGGTGATCGGGCGGCCATCCAGCGCCTGGGCCAGACGCTGGCCGCCGATCTGGCCGGCATGGGCGGCCAGAACCGGGTGGAGGTGCAGGATGGCGACGGTACCATCCTGTTCACGACGGTGGAGGCCACCTTCCCCGAACCCATGATGGATGATATTGCCCGCCAGCAGGCCCTGCGCAGCGGCAGTCCGATCAGCGGCATTGAAACCGATGGCCAGTTCGGTGCCATGGCCACCCTGCTGGTACCGCTGGCCGGACCCGACGGAAATATGGCGGGCAGCCTGACGCTGGCCACCAATATCGCCCAGGTTCTGCCGCTGTTCACGCGTGGCGACGTGGCCGGCGCCTTCATCGAAACCATCGAGGGAAAGCTCCAGGCGGGAACCGATCCCGGCCTGTGGACGGAATTGACGGCGGCGGGCGTGCCGCCGGACCGGCAGGCGTTCGAGACGCGCACCGTCGGCGACCGGACCTTCATGCTGGCCGCCGTCCCGTTGCAGGACCGGGCCGGCCAGACGGTGGGCCGCCTGCTGTCGGTGACCGATGCCAGCCGTGGTTATGAGATCGAGCGGCTGACCGAACAGATCGTGCTGATGCTGGTGGCGGCCACGCTGGTGGCGCTGCTCTGGCTGCTCAACAATTTCATGCGCCGGGCCTTCACGCCGCTTGGCGAAGCCATCGACGTGCTGAACGCGCTGGCCCAGGGCAACACCGCCATCCAGTTCGAACGCCCCGCCGGCAATGACGAGGTGGGGCGCATCGTCCGGACCGTGGGCGTGTTCCGCGAGACGCTGGACGCGCTGGATGCCGTTCGCGAGCGTCGCGAGCGTCAGCGCCAGCGCCAGGAACAGTTCATCCGCCAGGAGATGACGGCACTGGCCGGCATGCTGGCCGAGGGGGCGCGGGCCGAGTTGCTGAACGATCTGGCGGAGATCGAGGCGGAGGCGGACAGGCAGCCGGCATCGGCCGGCGCCAATGCCGGGGATGGCGGCGGCGATGCGTTGGGCATGATGGCGCCGGCCTTCCGCAAGATGTCGTTGCGCGTGCGTGAGCAGCATCAAAAACTGTCGCATCTGGTGGCTGAGCTGCGCGAAGCCCTGATGACCAAGACCCAGTTCATCAGCCTGCAGCAGGAACTGGAAATCGCGCGCAAGATCCAGGCTTCCATCCTGCCCGGCCTGCCCTTGCAGCATGGCGGGACGGAAGTGGCGGGCGCCATGGTGCCCGCCAAGGAGATCGGGGGCGATTTCTACGACTATTTCCTGCTGCCCGATGGTCGCCTGGGCGTGGCGGTGGCGGATGTGTCGGGCAAGGGCGTGCCGGCCGCCTTTTTCATGGCGATTTCCCGCACCTTGCTGCGGGCCACGGCGGGTTTCACCACGTCCCCCTCACGCTGCGTGGCCCAGGTCAACGATCTGCTGGCCGCGGAAAATCCCGAACTGATGTTCGTCACCCTGTTCTACGGGATATTCAACCCGGCTACCGGCCGCTTCGACTACTGCAATGCCGGACACAATCCGCCATTGCTGGTCAAGGCCGGCGGTACGGTCAGCACGCTGCCGGGGTCCGGGGATATGGCGCTGGCGGTGATGGAGGATATGGAATATCACGACCGCCACCTTGTGCTTGACCCTGGCGACACTCTGTTCCTGTTCACCGATGGGGTGACGGAAGCGTTCGATATGGCGGGGACGATCTTCGGGGACGCGCGTCTGCTTGTGGGGGCGCCCGTCATTGCTGCCCTGTCCAACAGCGAGGTGCCGATGCATATCGTTTCCATGGTCAATGACTTTGCGGGTGGCGCCCCGCAGGCCGACGACATCACGTGCGTGGCCCTGCGTTTCAAGGTTGGGGATGCGGCATGAATATTGATTTCGATCGTGCCCGTACCTGGGCGGAAACGCGGATTGCAGAAACCGAATTGCGCGCCGATCCGCATTGGCATGGCTGGGTGGGGGATGTGTTCCCGCCGGATTTCTTCGCCGCCATCCGCGCGGCACTGCCCGACGATGATGCCTACCATCCCCTGTCGGCCGACTGGGACCCGGCCGGTGATTATGCCGCGCGGCGCGGTCTGGTCATCGACGATGCCGCCATCGGGGGCCTGGATGCACCGCGCGCGGCCTTCTGGCGCGGGCTGCGGGAACGGACGCTGGGCCCGGCATTCGGGGAGACCCTGCTACGGATTGCCCACGGTCCCGTGGCCGCGCGGATGCGGGCGGAACAGCGGCCGTTGGGTGGATGGCGGACGTCGCTGCTGCTGGTGCGTGATCGGGGCGGGCCGGGTGTGCTCCCCCACACGTCCGATCCACCCAATGTGCTGACCCTGCTGTTCTACCTGCCGCCGGATGCCGGCAATAGCGGCCAGGGGACGGCGATCTATGCGCCGCGTGACCCATCAATGCGCTGCTGGGGCGGTCGCCATCATGATCGCGGCGGCTTCGATCATGTCTGGACCGCACCCTTCCTGCCCAACAGCCTGTTCTGGTTCGTGAAGGACGACATGTCGTTCCATGGGGTGGAACCCGCACCCCATGGGGAGACGGTGCGGGATATCCTGTTGTTTTACATCAAAAGGACGGATTGACCGGAACCCATACCCCCGATGGACCGCCCATGTTACAGGGGATGTATGGGAAGCTTGAGGAACCGTCTGCCGTGACATTGGCCGTATTATCCCCTGGCCGGCCAACACCCGTGCCGCACAGCGATGTCACGGGATGGGAAGCCTGTGCCGCGCAGGTGGCGGCGTTCGAGACGCTGTTGGCCGGTTCCTATGCCACCCTTCACTATGAATTTCCCTATCCCAAGCGGCTGCAGGGCCATTGGCTGCCCCGGCAGCGGCGGGATTTCAGCATCCGCTGTTCCTATACGGCCTGGGGTGACCCGGCCCTGCCCCTGCTGCTCTGCGTCGGCGGTGTCGCCAATACCGCCCGGCGCTTCGATTATCTGGCCCACCGGTTGTGCGACCGGTTCCATGTGGTAGCCCTGGACTGGGTGGGGCGCGGCCTGTCCGGTTGGATGCCGGTGCAGGGCGACTACAATCTGGCGACATATTGCGAACAGGTGAAGGCCCTGATGCGGCACCTGGGGCGGCGGAAGATGCTGCTGCTGGGCTCGTCCCTTGGCGGGTCGGTGGGGTTGGCGCTTGCTGCCCGTTATCCGGGTCTGATCGAACGGCTGGTGCTGAATGATATCGGCCCCTACATCCCGGCGGCCCGGCGGACACGTCGGGCCCAGGCCCTGGTGCGCCACTACGTATTCAACACGCCTGAAGCCCTGATCCGGCGCGTAGGGGCCGCACAGAAGCAGGATGGCCCCTTGTCAGTGGCCGAACGTCTGCATAACGCCTGGCACCAGACCCGCTGGTCGGATGCCGATGGAGGCCGGGTCTATCGTCACGATCCACGCGCCATGCAGGCCTATGCCGATGGTGCCGGCAATGCGTTGGACCAATGGGCCGAATGGCAGTTGGTGCGGGCGCCGGTCCTGGTGCTGCACGGCATGCTGTCGGATGCGTTGCAGCCGGCCACGCTGGCACGGATGAGCAAACGTCCCGACCTCTGGGTGGCGCATATTCCCCATACGGGCCATACCCCGGCCCTGTCGGATCCCAACCAGATCAACCTGATCGGTAACTTCCTGGATGGACGCCCGCCGGACGGTCCCTGTTCCATCCCGATCACACCGGCACCGCGGCGACAGGCGATCTTTTAGCCGGCCCAGTTCACCCGCTCAGGATTGAGTGCGCCATTGAGGGCATTATGAAGCCATCAAGGGCGGTCTGCACCAGCCGGCAGTGAAACCCCTACAGGACATATGGAGCGCCAACGCGCCTGCCTCCGGCGCTGTCTTCACAGATCGCGCGGCGCCGGCCGAACCCGCTGCGCCGCCATCACCCCAGTAACCGTCCCTGGCGTAGCAGCAGTTCCATCGCGGCTGCCGGCACCGGCTTGCTGAACAGGTAGCCCTGCAGGGCGTCGCATTGATAGGCGCGCAGGTAGATCAGTTCCTCCTGCGTTTCCACCCCTTCTGCCACCACCTGCTTGTGCATGGCGTGCGACATGGCGACGATGGCCTGGACCAGGGCCGCATGCTCGGCGGCCTTGGTCATCTGGCTGATGAAGAACCGGTCCACCTTCACCGTGTCGATGGGCAGTTCCGACAGGCGGCTGAACACCGAATGTTCCATGCCGAAATCGTCCAGGGCGAAGCTGACGCCCAGGCTGGCCAGTTCGGTGATGTTGCGATGGACCAGATCATCATCGCGAATGATGGTGCTTTCCGTCAGTTCCAGTTTCAGCGCCGAAGGCGGCAGGCCGGTCCGGTCCAGCAGGGACCGCACCCGGACGCTGAAATCGGGGCGCATGAGCTGGATGCCTGACACATTGACCGACATCGGGAAATCGCACAGGCCGGCGGCCCGCCACAGCGCCGTCTGCTCCAGCGCCTGGCGCAGCACCTCGTACCCCAGTTCCACGATCTGGCCGCCCTGTTCGGCTGCCGGGATGAAATCCGCCGGCGGGATCAGGCCGCGCCCCTCATGCTGCCAGCGCACCAGCGCCTCGGCCCCGATGATGTGGTGGCGCACCGGATGGACCAGCGGCTGATAGAACAGCGTGATCCGGCCATTGGTCATGGCGGCGGCCAGCTCGGTCTGAATCCATTGCCGCTTCACCGCCCGTTCCGTCATCTCCGCGGCGTAGTAGCGGAAGGGTTCGCGCGACGGCTTTACCTCATGCAGGGCGGTGCTGGCATGTTGCAGCATCTCCGTCGCGTCGCTTGCATCGGCCGGATACAGGCTGATGCCGACATGGGCGCGGCGGGACATCTGCACGCCATCCACGGTGAAGGGCAGGCCGAAGGCCGTCTGCAACTGCCAGAGCCGCTGGTCCAGGTCGGCCGGCGCGTCGGGCAGCAGCAGGCAGAAATAGGCCCCTTCGAACCTTGCCAGCACCTCGCCGGGTTCCAGAAGCTGGCGCAGGCGGTCGGCGACGGCGCGGACCAGCGCATCGGTGGCCGCCAGCCCCCATCCATCCTGAAAATCGGTAAAGGCGTCCAGGCCCAGACAGAACAAGGCCACGCGCCGATCTTTCAGCGGTCTGGCCAGTGTTTCGATCAGCAGGCGGGTGAAATGGGCCCGGTTGGGCAGATCGGTCACCGGATCGAAATAGGCGAGATGGTCGCGCACCGCTTCCGCCGCCTTCAGTTCCGTCACGTCCAGCGCGATGCCATCCCATTGCAGCGATCCATCGGAAAGCTTTTCCGGCTGGGATTGCGATCGCAGCCAGCGGGTGCCGCCGGACCCGGTCGATAGACGGAATTCGACCGTCATGGGTTCCAGCGTTGCCGCCGACAGAGCCATGGCATCCCGATAGGTCTTGCGATCATCCGGGTGGATGGCGCGCAACAGCGTGGCGCCGGATGCCATCACCAGCGGACTGGTGGCCGGGTCGCCCAGATCGCCGCTATCGATGAAATCAGTCAGCAACTCCTTCTGCATGTAGGTATAGCTGAGGCTCCCGTCGGTCTGCATATACCGACGGAAGATGATGCCAGGGATATTTTTGGCGATGCCGCGCAGCACCATGTCGTTTTGCTGGCGGGCTTGCTCGATCACCCGGTTCTGGCGGCGGGTAGCGGCAGCGGCCAATTCGCGCTCGATGGCGGGGCGTAGCCGGGCGATGCGGTCCTTCAGCACCAGATCCGCGGCACCGGCATGCATGACGGCAACCGCCGACTCCTCCCCGATGGTGCCCGTCACCACGATCAGGGGCAGGTCCGGATCATGGGCGTGGACCAGGAGGGTCACCTCCAACGGAGACAGCGACGGCATGGAATAATCGCACAGCACGATGTCAAACGGCCGCTGGGCCAATGCCGCAACGATGGCGTCCCGATTGTCGACATGGTGCGCGTCCAGCGGCATACCACCCCGTCGCAGGCTTTCCATCAACCAGGCGGCGTCAAGCTCGCTGTCCTCCACCAGCAGGATGCGAACGGGATCGGTTCCCCTCATGACCGATCCTCCGCGAACGGCTGGTTGATCAGCGTCCAATAAAGACCAAGCTGCGCCACCTTGGTGGAGAAGCGGCCGAAATCCACCGGCTTGCGGACATAGGAGTTCACACCCAGGCGATAGGAGCGGACGATATCCTCCTGCTCGTCCGAAGAGGTGAGGATGACCACGGGAATGTGATGGCTGCGCGGGTCGCTCTTCAAACGGCGCAGCACCTCCAGCCCGTCGATCTTGGGCAGCTTCAAATCCAGCAAGATCACCATGGGTGGCGTCGGGATGGGGGCGTCGGGGCCAGCATCGCCAAAGATATGGGCCAGCGCCTCCACCCCGTCATGAGCGATGTCGATGGGGTTGGTGACATGCGCCGACTTCAGGGCCCGCAGAATCAGGGCCTCGTCATCCGGATCGTCTTCCACGATCAGCAGTCGCCCGTCAGCCATGCGCCTCGTCCCCGCTGTTGAGTGTGAAAGACACGATCGTGCCCTTACCCGGTTCGGACCGGATATTGATATTGCCGCCATGGCGGCGGATGATCCGGGCCACGGTCGCCAGACCGATGCCCGTGCCGTCGAACTCATGCGCGGCATGCAGCCGCTGGAACGGAGAGAACAACTTGTCGGCATAGGCCATGTCGAACCCGACGCCATTGTCCGACACCTGGTAAGTCACCTGCCCCCCCTGCCGCGTGCCGGTGAAACCGATGATAGGGGTGGCTGTGCGGCTGGTGAATTTCCAGGCATTGCCCAACAGATTGTCCAGTACCACCCGCATCAGCCGCGGATCGGCCACGTCCAGCAAATCGGGTGTGATCACCACCTGGACCGGGCGCTGCGGATCATGCTGGCGCAACTCCTCCACCACATTGGCGGCGATGGCGGACAGATCGACGGCGATGGGGGTGATGCCGCTGCGGGTGACGCGCGACAGTTTCAACAGGTCGTCGATCAGTTGCCCCATGCGCACGGCGCCCCGCCGGACGCGGGCCAGATAATCCTTTCCCCGGTCATCCAGGATATCGTCGTAATCTTCCAGCAGCGCCTGGCTGAACCCGTCCATGCTGCGCAAGGGCGCCCGCAGATCATGCGAGACGGAGTAGGCAAAGGCTTCCAGCTCCTGATTGACCACCTCAAGATCGCGGGTGCGGGCCTCCAGCCGGTCATTCATGCGCTGCAGCCGTTGCACCCGGTCGGAAATATCGACGATGGCTGACAGGACCATCGGTCCCTCATCCATGGTGATGGGGTTCAAACCGATTTCCACGGGAAACTCGCTGCCATCCTTGCGGCGCGCAAACAGGTCGCGGCCAGCCCCCATGGGGCGCGAGCCATGGCCATGACGGAAGAACCCGCCACGCAGGTCCGGATGGGCGGCGCGGTGCCGGTCGGGCACCAGTATCTCCACCGGGCTGCCCAGCAGTTCGGATCGGTCATAGCCGAACAGCCGCTCCACCTGGGCATTGACCATCACAATCCGGCCATCGCCATTGATCATCACCATGGCGTTGGGTGCGGCCTCCACCACTTGGCGGAACCGCTCCGCCGATTGCCGGCGCAGGGACAGATCGACAATGGCCGACAGCACCATCGGCCCGTCAGATGTCTGGATGGGGTTCAGGCCGATCTCCACGGGAAATTCCGTCCCGTCGCGGCGCAGGGCGTACAGGTCACGGCCAACCCCCATGGGGCGGGGGCTCGGATCCCCGGTGAAGGTGGTGCGCAAGGCCGGGTGATGCCCCCGGAACCGCGCCGGTACCAGCATCTCCACCAGTTGGCCCAGCATCTCCGCCCGGTCATAGCCGAAAACCCGCTCGGCCTGGCCATTGACCATGACGATGCGCCCCTGGCCATTGATCATCACCATGGCGTTGGGCGCAGCCTCCACCACCAACCGGAAGGGTTCGTCCGATGGGGCGCCGGTAACAATCTGCGGGGTATCCTGCATCAGCCGGCCTCCACCATCCTGATGGCAACGCACGAGCGCTGTCCTGCCATATAAGCAGATGATCATTTTAGTCGATAAATCATTCAGGCGCCGACAGTCCATTGGGTGATATGACGTTCGTTGGAGATTGTGCTTCCTGGGTCACATACCCCTGATAATTGCCGGTGCGGGATGAAGCGCGGCAGCCGCACACCATTGGTGCCGGCACCAGCACCCGCTCCTGCGAAATGGCGCTTCGCCACGGGCATTGTCGTTCTGTCGCGATTTCGTCGGCATATCGTCAGTTTGCCGCCTTCCGACCGTCGTCACTGGCCGCCAAGATGACCTTGCAACTCGCATGCGACGCGACCGCTGGCCCTGAACGGGCGCATGTCGCCAATTCTGCATATATTTCAATTGATGGAGAGGTCCTGATGTCCCACTTGCACGCGCTCACCGCTGCCGTCCTGGGTGTGGAGACCGCCTCAAGTCTGCTCTCCATCCTGGATATCCGGCCCGCCCTGCGCGACATGACCGGTCCGGAAGTGCCGCGCGCCGTGCTGGCCAAGGCCCTGACAATTGTGCTGTTCCAGCGCCTGCTGGATGAGGTGCCGGAGGGCGCGCGCTATGTCCGCGAGCAGGTGCCGAAGGCCAAGCTGGTCTTCGATCATGGTGCGTTGCGCACCGTAGCCGCCAATCTGGGCGATCTGCCGGGCGGCACCGCCGCCTTCGGCCGTATCCTGGAGCCCCTGGGTTATGCCGTGGCCGGGGTCTATCCGCTGGATCGGCTGCGCATGACGGGCCGTGCCTATGCGCATCGCGATTTTCCCGAGGATATCGCCCAGTATTTTGTCAGCGAGATCCATGTGGAACGCTTTCCACCCAAGGTGCAGGATGCGGCCCGGTCGATCTTCGGCCATTCCGCCGACCCGCTGGATGGATGGGTGAAGGCACTTCTGGACCGGCTGTCGCGCCGGCATAGCTTGCCCCTTTCCGAAGCCCAAGCCCTGTTGCCACGGTTGGCGCATGCGTTCGATCGCCATCACCCGACACCGCGTCTGGCCGATTACGAGACGGTGCTGGCGGAATCGGCCGAGCTGGCCTGGATCAGCACGGAAGGCAACCGCTTCAACCATGCGACCGACCGCGTGCCCGACGTCATCGCCCATGCCGAGGAACTAAAGTTGCGCGGCTTCCCGATGAAGGAGGCGGTGGAGATTTCCGCCGGCGGTACCGTGCGCCAGACCGCCATCCGGGCGGCCCAGGTTCAGCGGCCTTTCATCGCCGCCGACGGATCGGTCGTCACGCGCACCGTGCCCGGCAGCTTCTACGAGTTCATCTCCCGCGACACCGTGGCCGCCGCCAACGACACCGCGCCGCGTGGGCTGGACCTGCGGTTTGACAGTTCCAATGCGCAAGGCATCTTCAAGATGACTGCCGCCGGGGCCGGCAATGCCCGTGGCTGATCCCGGCGTCGCCGCGGCCCTGAGGTCCATCGTCGGGGACCGCCATGTCCTGGACGGACCTGATGACATGGCTTCCTACGCCAACGGCTTCCGTTATGGCGGGGGCCGGGCGAGGCTGGTTGTCCTGCCGGCCGACACGGCCCAGGTCGCCGCCATCCTGCGCCATTGCCATCTGAACGGCGTGCAGGTGGTGCCGCAGGGGGCCAATACCGGGCTGGTCGGTGCCTCTGTCCCCGATGCAACGGGAACGCAGGTTGTCCTTAGCCTGAGGCGCCTGACGGGACGGTTCGACCTGGATCGCGCCAACCGCGCCGTCACGCTTTCCGCCGGCTGGGACCTGGACCGGCTGAACGAAAGGCTGGAGGCCAATGGTCTGTGGTTTCCGGTCGATATCTCCGCCAGCCCCAGTGTCGGCGGCATGATCGCCACCAATGCCGGCGGCTCCCGCGTGCTGCGCTATGGCGATGTGCGGCACAATGTACTGGGGGTGGAAGCCGTGCTGCCCGACGGCACGGTCACAGCCGACCTGCGGGGCCTGCGCAAGAACAGCGCCGGGCTGGACCTCAAGCAGCTATTCATCGGCACGGGCGGCAGTTTCGGCATCGTCACGGGGGCCGTGCTGAACCTGCTGCCACGCCCGCGCCAGACGGCCACGGCCTTGGTCGTGCCGCGTGACAGCAGGACCGTGAACGATTTGCTGACCCTGTGTGAGGATCAGGCGGGGGAGTTCCTGTCGGCCTTCGAGAGTATAACCGGACCCGCCCTGTCTGCCGCCCTGCATCACCGGCCGCAATTGCGCAACCCGTTCGGTGGACCGGTGCCCGATGAATGCATCCTGGTGGAACTGATGTCGGCCACAGGCGGGGAAAGCGGGCTGAACCTCGACGCGCTGCTGATGCGGGTGCTGGAACAGGGCTATGACAGCGGGGTGATCGCCGACGCGGTCCCCGGCTCACCCGCCGACCTTTGGGGCTTGCGACATGCCATATCGGAAGGATTGCGGGGGCTGGGCCGGGTCATCGGCCTGGACGTGTCACTTCCCCGCGGCCGCGTGACGGACTTTCGCCGGGCGGCTGGCGATTGGCTGCGTGGGCATCATCCCGACCTGCTGATCTGCGGCTTCGGCCATCGCGGCGACGGTGGCGACCATTTCAATCTGGTGATCCCCAAGGATCGCGACACCGATTTCCCGCCGGAAAAGGTCTCTGCCATCCGCCAGGCCCTTTACCGGCTGCTGGTGGAGGATTTCGGAGGGTCCTATAGCGCCGAGCACGGGATCGGTCCCGTCAACCTTTCCTTCCACCAATCCTTTGCGGACCCAGTGCAGCAGCATTTCTCGCGCCTGATCCAGCGGCATCTGGACCCGGACGGGCTGTTGGGTCGCGTCCGCTGGTGAAATTTTCGATATGGGAGCCGGTGATGAGTGATAGCGCCCTGATGAATACCTATGCCCGCCTGGACATTGCCTTCACGGGCGGGGATGGCGCCTGGCTGATCGATGAAGGCGGGAACCGCTATCTGGACTTCTCCTC
>NZ_JAGOGJ010000129.1 GCF_017996735.1 Niveispirillum sp. | reverse complement strand
TCTTCTGCAAACTCAAGGAGTTCAAGCGCATCGCCATGAGAGCTTGCAAAACAGACAAAAGCTTTGAAGCCATAATCTATCTCGCCGCTGCTGTCATCAATTCGCGCTGAATCCCCACAGGCCCTAGCTTGAAGGGAGCCCGGCGGCGTCATCCCGACGCAAGTCGGGACCCAGGGGCCATAGGGTCAAACCTATACACTGCGTCTATGAACGCTGCTGACAGGTCGGGCGCTTGGCCCCTGGGTCCCGGCTTTCGCCGGGATGAGGTGGAGAGAGGGGACAAGATAGTTAGGCAATTACCAAACTATATGCTTGCCACTGCCATCCGACCCTGATAGTTAGGCTTATGCCTAACATTCACTCCCCCCCCGCCAATCTTGATCGCATGTTCCTGGCCCTGGCCGATCCGTCGCGCCGGGCGGTTCTGGAACGGCTGGCCGAAGGGCCGGCCAGTGTGGGGGAACTGGCCAAGCCGTTCACCATGGCCCTGCCCAGCCTGATGCAGCATCTGCGGCTGCTGGAGGATTGCGGCCTGATCCGGACGGAGAAGGTGGGGCGCGTACGCACCTGCCGGCTGGAACCCCAGGCGATGGACGCGGCGGGGGAATGGATTGCGCGACAGCGGGCTGTCTGGGAGGCCCGGTTCGACCGGCTGGACGCCTATTTGCAGATTTTGAAAAGCCAGGAGGAAGCGACCAATGACGACCCCGCCGCCCGCTGATCGCAGCATGGTGATCACCCGCACGCTCAACGCCCCGCGCCCCCTGGTGTGGAAGGTGCTGACCGACCCCAAGCATGTGCCCCTGTTCTGGGGACCCAACGGGTTTTCCACCACCGTGCATGAAATGGATGTGCGGCCGGGCGGTACCTGGCGCTACACGATGCATGGATGGGGTCAGGATTTCGAAAACTGGATCCGCTATCGCACGGTCCAGGAACCGGCCCTGCTGGAATATGAACATGGCGGCGACGATCCCGACCATTGCCTGTTCGATGCGTCGATCCGGCTGGAAGAGGTGGGGGACGGCAAAACCAAGGTCACCCTGACCATGGTCTGTCCCACGGTCGAATCGCTGGAGGAAAAGCGCAAGTTCGGGGCCGAGGCTGGCGGGCACCAGACGCTGGAACGGCTGGAACGCCAGGTGCTGGTTGCCGATCGGGATCTGGGCATCACCCGCATCCTGGACGTGCCGCGCCATCTGGTCTGGAAGGCCTGGACCAGCCCGGAACATCTGAAGCAATGGTGGTGCCCGCGCCCCTGGCAGACGGTGGAGGTCCGCATGGACCTGCAGCCCGGCGGGGAATTCTATACCCGCATGGAGGGGCCGGATGGCGGCGTGTCGGACAATCCCGGCATCATCCTGCTGATCGAAGAGGGCAAAAGGCTGGTCTTCACCAACATGATGGCGCCGGGCTTCCGGCCCGTGACGCCGGGCTTCCTTGCCTTCACCGCCGACATCACCTTCGAGGATCATCTGGGCGGCACCCGCTATACCGCCCGCGCCATGCACCTGACGCCCGAAGGGGCAGCCAGCCATAAGGAGATGGGCTTCTATGACGGCTGGTCGACGGCGGTGGACCAGTTGGTGGAGGCGGCGAAGGGGTGGGAGTGAGGGATAGGGTGGTGTTTGGGGGTGAGCGGTGCTTGGGGGCGTCGTCCCCTCACCCTCCCACCCGCTGACGCGGGCGGGCCCCTCCCTCTCCCGCAAGGCGGGCGAGGGGCGAAGTTAAGGCACGCGGTCGCGCATTCTGACCCTGACCCACGCAAGTGGGAGAGGGGCGGAATAGGGATCTCGGCCAAACTTCGCCCCTCGCCCACGAACGTGGGAGAGGGAGGGGCCCGTTGGTGCCAGCCAATGGGAGGCTGAGGGAGGGGCCCGACCAGCGCTCCAGACCCCTGCCACCCGCTGAGCCTTCACGCCTCCCCTTCCCCCGTTTCCTCCGCCGCCCCCTGCTGGCGGGAGAAACGAATGGAGGCCACTTCGTCGAACATCTGGGTTTCGCGGTAGCGCCGGGCCTCTTTGGTGGCCAGATCGCGCTGTTCCTGCACCTGTTCGAATTTTTTCAGTTCGCGAAAGGCCTCGGCCACCGCTTCCTCTGCCCGCCCCACCTCCAGCCGCAGGGTGGATGCCCGGCGTTCATATTCATCGCGCATCAGCTCCACGCGTTTGGCGAAAGCGGGATAGGCCCTGGCCAGCATCAGGTCGGTGGCCGCCAGATCGCGTTCGATCACCACCTGTTGTTCGAACTGCTCCCGCTCCACCACCAGCCGTTCCTGCGCCTCCTGCAACTGCACCAGCACGCGGCGGCGCTGGTCCACCTCCCGCTGGTTCAGGCGGATCAGGGGTTTCAGGTCCTTCATCAGCCGGCCCCGCCCAGGATGGCGGCCAGTTCGGCATAGCCCTGGTCAAGCGTGCTGCGCTCCCCCTTGCCCTGGCGCAGGAAGGCCTCGATCGCGGGGTTGTAATGGATGGCCTCGTCCACCTGCGGATCGCTGCCCTTGCGATAGGCGCCCAGGCGGATCATCTCCTCCATGTCGGAATAGGCCGACATCAGGCGCCGCGCCTTGCCGACCAGGGCGTTCTGCTCGGGCGTGTTGCAGCCGGGCATGGTGCGGCTGACGGACCGCAGGATGTTGATGGCGGGATAGCGCCCGCGCTCCCCGATGCGGCGTTCCATCACGATATGGCCGTCCAGGATACCGCGCACCGCGTCGGCGATCGGTTCTTCCATGTCGCCACCTTCGACCAGCACCGTGAACAGGCCGCTGATCGTGCCCTGGCCCGTGCCCGGCCCGGCCCGTTCCAGCAGGCGCGGCAGTTCGGCGAAGACAGTGGGGGGATAACCCTTGGTGGTGGGCGGCTCACCAGCCGACAGCCCGATCTCTCGCTGGGCCATGGCGAAGCGGGTGACGCTGTCCATCAGGCACAGCACATCCTGGTCCTGATCGCGGAAGAACTCCGACACCGCAAAGGTCAGATAGGCGGCCTGACGGCGCATCAGCGGCGGTTCATCGGAGGTGGCAACGATGACGACGGAACGCGCGATACCTTCCGGCCCCAGATCATGCTCCAGGAATTCCTGCACCTCGCGCCCGCGCTCACCAATCAGGCCGATGACGCTGACATTGGCCTCCGTATATTTGGCCAGCATCGACATCAGCACCGACTTGCCCACGCCCGACCCGGCGAAGATGCCCATACGCTGCCCCCGGCAGCAGGACAGGAAGGTGTTGATGGACTTCACCCCCAGATCCATCTTGGCGCCCACCCTTTTGCGGGCATGGGCGGGCGGCGGGCCGGCCTTGATCAGATAGGGCACCTCGCCCTGCGGCAGGGGACCCTTGCCGTCGATGGGCTGTCCCAGGGCGTTGATGACGCGGCCCAGCCAGGCCTGGGTCGGGTAGATCGACGCCTGCGCCTCCGCCACCTCCGCCCGGCAGCCCAGGCCGATATCGTCCAGCGTGCCGAATGGCATCAGCAGCGCCCGGCCGCTGCGGAAGCCCACCACCTCGCACGGGACCGCGCGGCCGCCGCGCGTGATGACGCGGCAGCGCCCGCCGATGGACAGGCGGCGCTCCACGCCCCCCACCTCCACCATCATACCCAGCACGGAGGTGACGCGCCCGAAGACGGCATAGCCGGGCAATGCGTTGATTTCCTGCAGCAACTGGTCGTGATCAAGCATCGAATGCCCCTGATCTGCGGCAGTAACCCGCCAAGGTGGAACACCACATACGAATGAACAGGCTATGACCCCTGGCAATGCCATTGGTCGGATAGCATATACGTAGAGCGTCTGTTAACCTGTCTGGCGTAGATGGGGTGATGCCCATTGAAAGCCCGAGGATCTTGTCATGCGTGTCCTGCTGGTCGAAGACGATGCCGCGATGCAGAAGAGCATCCAGCTCATGTTGTCCGCCGAGGGTGGGTACATCGTGGATGCCACCAGCCTGGGTGAAGACGGGCTGGAGATCGGCAAACTATACGACTATGATATCATCATTCTTGACCTGATGCTGCCCGACATGGACGGGTACGAGGTGCTGCGGCGTCTGCGCGCATCGCGGGTCAATACACCCATCCTGATCCTGTCGGGCCTGTCGGACCTGGACAACAAGATCAAGGGGCTGGGCTTTGGCGCCGATGATTACCTGACCAAACCGTTCGACAAGCGCGAGCTGATTGCCCGCGTCCAGGCCATCATCCGCCGGTCCAAGGGCCATTCGGAAAGCGTCATCCGCACGGGCAAGCTGACCGTGAACCTGGATGCCAAGACGGCCACGGTGGAGGGGGCGCCCCTGCACCTGACCGGCAAGGAATATGGCATCCTGGAACTGCTGTCGCTGCGCAAGGGGACCACCCTGACCAAGGAGATGTTCCTGAACCATCTCTATGGCGGCATGGACGAGCCGGAATTGAAGATCATCGACGTCTTCGTCTGCAAGCTGCGCAAGAAGCTGACCACCGCCACCGAAGGCGATAATTACATCGAGACGGTGTGGGGTCGCGGCTATGTGCTGCGCGATCCCAACGAAGCTGTGGCGGCGGCGAAGGCTGCCGGGTGACAGGCCCGCAGCGTATCCTGCTGCTGGGCGGGGGGCACGCGCGGCCACCCCTGCTGAAACGCCTGTCCGCCCTGTCGCGGCGCGGACATCGGGTCACCCTTCTGGCACCGGCACCGCAGATCTGGGCCGAGGCCGTACCGGCCCTGCTGGCGGGACGTATTGATCCGGGCACGGTGCGGCTGGATGCCGGCACCCTGGCACAGCAGGCCGGGATCGGTTTCATCGATGATGGCGTCCTGGGCCTGGACCTGAAGGTCGGACTTGTCCACCGGCATGAGGGGGAGCCCGTTCCCTTCGACCTGCTGTCCATCGCACCGGACGCGGCGACGCGCCCGCTGGCCGGTACGGCCGGCCATGGCCGTTGCTTTGCCACACGGCCCCTGTCCCGCCTGCTGGACCTGCGGGCGGCGCTGGAGGCGCGGTTTGAACAGCATCCGGGCCGGGTGGTGGCCCTGACCATTGCCGGCGGCGGAACGGAGGCCATTGGCGCGGCCATCGCCATCATCGCGCTGGCGGCCCGGCTGGGGGGACATGTGGCCGTCACCGTCCTGGCGCGCGGCCGGCTGCTGACCGGGCTGCCGGAACGGGCCGGTGTCCGCCTGCTGGAAAATCTGTCCGCCCATGGCGCCATCCTTCAGGAAATGGCCCCCGTTGCCCGGGTGGACGGGAACGAGGCGGTGCTGACCGGCGGGGACCGCATCGCCTTTGACCTGTTTCTGAACGCCACGGGTGTGGCCGGTCCGTCCTGGCTGAAGACCAGCGGGCTGGATGTCGATGCGGATGGACGCCTGCGCTGCGATGACAAGCTGTTCGTGGGCGGTCTGGATCATGTGCTGGCCGTGGGAGAGGCGACCTGTCCCGCCGGCGGACGTCATCCGGGCTGGGACATGCTGGCCTACAACCTGTCGGCGCTGATCACCGGTCTGGTGCCGCGCAAGTCCCCGCGCCACCGTCCGCCACTTTTTATCGACCTGGGCAACGGCACCGCACTGGCCCATTGGGCCGGCCGCTGGACCCTGGGCCGCAGCGCGTTGTGGGCCTTGCGCTGGGCCGAGGGGCGGTGGCTGCTGTGACCGCAAGAACCGGGTCGCCGGGCATTGATTGAACCGGCATCGTCGCGCCATCATTGCCCGATGGAGCGCCACCCCATGTCCTATATCGTCAGCGGTCTGCAATCCGCCCCCTTCGCCCCCCTGTTCGGCCTGGATGACCAGGCCCTGGCCGCACGCGGCATCAGGCGCATGACGGCGCCGCAGGACGGGCTGTACCCGTGCCGCGTGACCCTGGCCGATGTGCCGGCGGGGACCGATGTCCTGCTGCTGTCCTACCCGCATCAGCCGGCCCCCACGCCCTACCGTGCCGAGGGGCCGATCTTTGTCACCGAGGGACCCGCCGAGACGGCGGTGTGCAGGGACGCGGTGCCGCTGATGATGGCCAAGCGCATCCTGTCGGTGCGGGCCTATGATGGCGACGACATGATCGTGGATGCCGATGTCGTGAACGGGCAAGAGGCGGACGCCCTGTTCCGCCGCTATCTGGCGCGCGCCGACGTCGCCTATCTGCATGTGCATCTGGCGCGGCGCGGATGTTATGCGGGTCGGGTGGACCGGAGCTAACCCGCCCTGCGGTCCTTCTCCGTCGCCCGTTCGATGGTGCGGGCGATGGGGAAGCGGATGGAAACATTGGTGCCCTTGCCCGGTGCCGTCTGGATCACCAGCGTCCCGTCATGCAGGCGGACCAGCGCATTGACCAGCGACAGGCCCAGGCCGGACCCGCCATGGCCCTTGGCCAAACCCCCTTCCAACTGCGTGAAGGGTTCCAGCGCCTTGGACACCAGGGCGGGGTCCATGCCGATACCGCTGTCGATGACGCTGAGGCAGATGCGGCGGTCGGGTTCCAGGGTGGCGACCAGTTTCACCTTGCCCCCGGCCGGCGTGAATTTCACGGCATTGCCGACCAGATTGATCAGGATCTGGCGGATGGCGCGTTCATCGGCGTGAAGCGCAGGCAGTTCCGGCCCCGCCTCCATCGACAGGCCCATGCTGCCGCTTTCGGCCAGCGGCAGCATCAGGCGGTGGACCCCGCGCAGGATGCGGGCCAGGTCCAGCGGCTGCTCGTTCAACTGGAACTTCCCGGCCTCCAGCCGTGAGAAATCCAGCACATCATTGACCAGCGCCAGCAGATGTTTGCCGCCATCATGGATGTCGCGGGCATGTTCCACATAATGCTGGTCGATGGGGCCATAGGCCTGATCGGCGATCAGTTGTGAAAAGCCGATGACGGCGTTCAGCGGCGTGCGCAACTCATGGCTCATGGTGGCCAGGAACTGCGATTTGGCCAGATTGGAATTCTCCGCTTCCACCTTGGCCTTGCCCAGTTCCTCCAGCAGCAGGGAATGGCGCTGGATCTCCGACGTCACCCGGTCGATGACGCGGTTATACTGGGCGGCGATCAGTTCCACATCCGACTGCGGCTCCACATGCACGGGCCGGTCGAACTTGCCCTCCTGGCGGTGGCGCTCCATCTCGGCGGCAAGGTCCAGCATGGGGGACGTGGCACCATGTTCGGCCACGTTCAGGCCCAGCCGTTCCGCCTCCACATCGATGCGCAGGGCGAAGAAACGGTTGATCACGCGCAGCAGCACATAGCCGCTGGTGAAGGTGAAGACACCACAGGCCACAATACCGGTGATCTGCACGCCCAGTTGCTGCCAGCGGGAGAGACCGGTGCCGAACAGGGCCACATCGCCGAACAGGGCCACGCAGAGCGTGCCCCAGATGCCGGCGAAAAGATGGACGGGCACGGCGCCCACGGCATCGTCAATCTTCAACCGGTCCAGCAGCACACCGCCGGCAATGACGATGCCGCCCGCCACGGCGCCGATGATCGCCGCAGACCCGGTGCCCACCACCAGGGCACAGGCCGTGATACCGACCAGACCGCCCAGAATGCCGTTGAGGAAATGTTCAACGCGCGGCTTCGGTTCCATCAGAACCGACAGGAAATGCCCGGACAGGCCACCGGCGCAGCCGGCGACAATCGTGTTCAGCAAAACCCCCGGCGCCTTGTCCAGATCACCCAGGACAGACCCGCCATTGAAGCCCAGCCAGCCGAACCAGAGGACCAGTACCCCCGACGCCGCCATGGTCAGATTGTTGCTGCCCAGCGCCCGCACGCCGGGATCAAAGCGCCCCGTGCGCGGCCCGATGACCAGCACGGCCGCCAGGGACAGCCAGCCACCGACCGAATGCACCACCGTGGAGCCGGCGAAATCGATGAAGCCCAGGGCCGACAGCCAGCCCTGGCTCTGCGGGCCGGCCATGCCACCCCAGGCCCAATGGCCGAAGATGGGATAGATCACGGCCGATAGCAGCGCCGAGACGACGATATAGCTGCCATAGCCCATACGTTCCGCCACGGCCCCCGAAACGATGGTGGTGGCCGTCCCGCAAAACATGATCTGGAACAGGATAAAGACCAGCGGCGTGGTGGCATCCAGATGGTCGGGCATGAAGCCGCTGGTTCCCGCAATGCCAAACCAGCTTGGCCCGAACATGATGGCGTAGCCGAACAGCCAGAACAGGAAGCCGGCGATGCAGAAATCCATCACATTCTTGATGGCGACGTTGATGGAGTTCTTGGCCCGGACGAACCCGACCTCCAGCAGGCAGAATCCCAACTGCATCGCGAAGACCAGCGCCGTCGCGGTCAGGACCCATACGTGAATGACCGGATCACTCGTCATCCAGATCCCCGCCGGCACCTTGCCCCCTCCCTGCGGAGGCGGAGCCGGAAATATTGTGAAGATTATTGCTTGGCAACGCTAACATCCATGCCAACACGGATCATGCTGCATTGCAATCGAACTTTCATATCAATTATGCGGGGTCGCTTGCGAACAAATGCATGCCGGGACTGGGATATCGGCCCGCCATGCACCATGTTAGGGTGACCGGATTTCCGCCAACCCTTGGATAAGAAACGATGAAATACCTGCATACCATGGTCCGTGTGACCGACCTGGAGCAGTCGCTGGATTTCTACTGCAACAAGCTGGGCCTGAAAGAGCTGCGGCGGATGGAGAATCCGGCCGGCCGCTTCACCCTGATCTTTCTGGCGGCCGACGAAACGCCGGACGCCCAGGTCGAACTGACCTATAACTGGGACCCGGAGACCTATACGGGCGGGCGCAATTTCGGCCATCTGGCGTTCGAGGTGGATGACATCTATGCCACCTGCCAGTCCCTGCTGGAAAAGGGTGTCACCATCAACCGCCCGCCGCGCGACGGCCGCATGGCTTTCATCCGCTCACCCGACAATATCTCGATCGAGCTGCTGCAAAAGGGCGCTTCGCTGGCCCCGGCCGAACCATGGACCAGCATGCCCAATACGGGCGTGTGGTAAGGGATCACGGGGCGGGTCGGGAGGTCCGCCTCCATGTCATACCCGTCTCCCTCGATCGTGACCGATCAAGGGAGGTTTAGCGTTCCCTCATGCGCCGGGCGCTGCCGTCCGGCAGATTGGTTTCATACCATCGCCACCGTCACGGCCGCTCGGTCAACCGTTTTACGGTCCACGGCGATGGTGACGTTATGGCCCAGCAGAGACAGGAACCGGATCAAGCGGTCCGTTGAAAAGCCGCTGATCCGTCCACGCAGCAAGGCTGAAACCTTGGCCTGATCCGTGCCAAGCAAGCGCGCTGCGTCATTCTGTGTGAGGCCCCGCGCCCGCAGGATATCCGCTACCGCATGGCATAGATTGGCCTTCACCAGATCCTGGTCAGGATCCGGCAACCCGAGATCCGCGAAGATGTTCACGCCGCCCAGGGTGATATCATCTGTAGTCATGGTGCCCTCATACTCTGCTTATGGCGCTCTTCTGCCAGCGCCATTCGAGACCGGATGAGATCGACGTCGTGCTTCGGCGTTTCCATCCCGCGCTTTGACTTCTTCTGAAAAGCGTGGAGGACATAGATGGCAGTCGCGAAACGCACAGTATAGACCGCGCGGAACGTATCGCCATCATGGTCCTCAACAATCTCCAGGACGCCGGCACCGCCAAAGCCCTTCAACGGCTTAACGCCATGAGCGAAACTGCCCTTCTGCGCGCTTAAGAGGGCGGAACCCATGTCGCGCTTCACCGCGTCAGGGAACTCCCGCAGGTCCCGTAACGAAGAGGCAATCCAGACAAGGGGCTTCAAGCCATCGACACTCATACCCCACAATATGCCAATTCTAGCATATCGAAAAGTGTTTACACCGCCATATTGTCCAGCAGGCGCACGCCGCCCAGCCGGGCGGTGCAGATCAGGCGGCCGGGACCGGGCTCGGCCAGGGGTTCCAGGGTCAAGGCGTCGACCAGCGCCAGATAGTCCACGGCGGTGAAGCCAGCCGACAACAGCGCCCCGGTCCCGTCGGCCAGGGCCGGTTCCACCGCCTGACCGGCGCGCAGACGGTCGATCACGTCCCGCATGATGTGGTTCAACCGGCCCGCGACCTGCCGCTGTTCGGGCGACAGATAGGCGTTGCGCGACGACAGGGCCAGCCCGTCCCCCTCGCGCACCGTCGGCACGCCTTCGATCTGCACCGGGATATCCAGGTCACGCACCAGTTGGCGGATGGTGCAGAGCTGCTGGTAATCCTTTTGCCCGAAACAGGCGACATCGGCACCGGCCTGCAACAGCAGCTTGGTCACGACCGTGGCCACGCCCTGGAAATGGCCGGGACGGAAGGCGCCTTCCCAGCGGGTGGTGACGGGGCCGACATCGATGCTGGTGGAAAAGCCCGCCGGATACATGACATCAACCGTGGGCGCGAACAGCAGGTCACAGCCCGCCGATGCCAACTTGGCCGCGTCGCCCGCCTCATCCCGCGGATAGCGGCTGAAATCCTCGTTGGGGCCGAACTGCGTGGGGTTCACGAAGACGGTGGCGATCACCCGGTCTGCCAGTTCGCGTCCCCGGCGCACCAGGGTCAGGTGCCCGTCATGCAACGCACCCATGGTGGGCACCAGGGCAGTGCGCAGACCGGCCGCATTCCAGGCGGACACCTGGGCGCGCAGGTCAGCGACGGTGCGGACGATGGGGAGGCTCATGGCGGCGGCTCGGGGCTGTTGCGCGGGTGCGGCATAGGGACGTATGCCGTCATCAACGCGGCGACAAGTGTTAATCCGCCATATAGGCCTTGATCTTGCGCAGCACCCATCCCAGGACAGGCAGCTTTTCATAGAATTGTTCGGCCGCGTCCCAATGGTCGATATGGCTGGTCACATGGCCGGCCAGATCGAACCGCACCTCCGACATGCCCTCGATGGTGCTAGGCCGGGGTTCCCCCTTGCGGCGGAACACGAAGCCCCAGCGCAGATAGGCCGTCTGTTCCGACAGGGCATGGTCACGCACGATGAAGCGCGGCTGTTCCAGCATGTCGAACATGCGGGCAAAAACATGCTTCATCCGGTCGCGCGAGCGGAAATCATTAAACGGGTCCTTGAAATGCACATCGGGCACGGCAAGCCGGTCCAGCCGCGCCAGATTGTCGGGCCGCAGTTCCTGATAAAAGCGGATATAGGCGGCCAGCGCCTGATCCACCGGAACCTGTCCATTCACCGATCCCATGCGCACCCTGATCCAAGCTGTTTCCCATGGCCCATTCCCGGCACTTATTTCGGCACGGTTCGACGGACCATCATGAAATACAGCGCATCGGGAAAACGGCGCAACAGCAGAAGCGGCCATGTAAAGCGACGCGGGAATGTTATCTGAAAGGCGTTGCTTTTAAGTCCGGCCACCAGCCGGGCCGCCGCGCGTTCCACCGGCATCAAAAAGGGCATGGGGAAATCGTTCTTGTCGGTCAGCGGTGTCTTGATGAAGCCGGGGCAGACCAGTTGCACCTTGATGCCGTACCGCTCCACATCCAGCTTCAGGCTTTCCGCCATGTTGATCAGCGCCGCCTTGGACGCGCCATAGGCCAGCGACCGGGGCAAACCCCGATAGCCGGCCACGCTGGACACGATGGTCACCTGCCCCCGCCCCCGGTCGATCATGGCGGGCAGGAAGGCGGCCAGGCACTTTACGGTGCCGATCAGATTGACATCGATCGTGTGGGCGAAGGTGGCGGGGTTCAGGTTTTTTGCCTCATCCGGCTGATAGGTTCCGGCATTCAGCACGGCCAGCGCCACCGGCCCCTGCGCAGCCAGGGCGGCCTTCACCCCTTCTGCATCGGTGATATCCAGGGCCACCGGGATGATCCGGCCCGGTCCCGGCGCCCGTTCCGCCAGCGCGGCCAGCGACTCGGCCCGCCGCGCGCTGGCCAGCACGGTCCAGCCTTCCGCCGCCAGCGCGAGTGCGACATGCTCCCCGATCCCGGAGGAGGCACCGGTGACCCAGGCAAAACCATCGGCAGGCGTGGGCGTGTGCAGGTTGGTCATGTCGGCTCCGTCATTGTGGCCGGATAGGCTTTGGCCGGATAGGCCGGCGCCAGCCCCGCGATGAAATGCGCCACCCGGGCCCGGATGGCGTCGCGCCTGGCCGGTTCCATCGCGTCCAGACCCTTATAGACCAGCCCCATGCGGGGATTGCCGCGCAGTTTTCCTTCATTCTCCATCAGGAAATTCCAGTAGAGGGAGTTGAACGGGCAGGCGGTGGGGCCGGTGGTTTCCTTCACATCATAGCGGCAGCGGGTACAGTAATCCGACATGCGCTGGATATATTTGCCGCTGGCGGCATAGGGCTTGCTGCCCAAATAGCCGCCATCGGCATGCATCACCATGCCATGGACATTGGGCAGCTCCACCCAATCATAGGCATCGGCATAGACGGCCAGATACCATTCCTCAATCTGCGCCGGCTCAACCCCCAGCAGCAGGGCAAAATTGCCCGTCACCATCAGGCGCTGGATATGGTGGGCATAGGCCAGCCGTTCCGTCTGTCCGATGACCTGCGCCATGCAGTTCATGTCGGTGCGCCCGGTCCAGTAGAAATCGGGCAGCGGGCGGTGGGCGTTCAGCGCATTGGTGTCGGCATATCCCGGCATTTTCAGCCAGTAGATGCCGCGCACATATTCACGCCAGCCCAGAATCTGGCGGATGAAGCCTTCCACGGCGTTCAAGGGCGCGTGGCCCTGCCGCCAGGCCTGTTGGGCCGCCGTCACCACGGCGCGGGGGTCCAGAAGGCCGGCATTGATATAAGGCGACAGGATGGAATGGAACAGCGTCTCCTGCCCCATGGCCATCGCGTCCTGATAATCCCCGAACAGGGGCAGGCAATGGCGGATGAAATGGTCCAGCGCCCGCCCCGCGCCCGCTGCCGTGACGGCATAGAAGAACCCGTCCAGGGTGCCGAAATGGCCGGCGAAACGGTTAGCGACCAGGCCCAGAACCTCTTCCGTGATGGCGTCGGGTTCCTCCCGCCAGGGCGGGGGGATTTTCAGGCCCCTGGGCAGGGATTTGCGGTTTTCGGCGTCGAAATTCCATTGCCCGCCTTCGGGCTGTCCGTCAGCGGTCAACAGGATCTGATGGTCGCGCCGCATCTCGCGGTAAAAGAACTCCATGCGAAGCTGCTTGCGCCCGTCGGCCCAGGAACGAAAGCGGGCGATGGAGCAGAAGAAGCGGTCATCCTCCTTCACCTCCACCGGGACCGGCAGGTCCTTCTGCCATTGCCGCATCTGTTTCCAGACACGCCATTCGCCGGGGAAGGTGACGACGGCGCGCGTCGCCCCGTGCCGGTCGATGGCGCGCGACAGTTCCCCGCCCAGCGTGCCGGTATTGTCGGGATCGTCCAGACGGATGTAATCGACCCGGATACCGTCGGCGCGCAGTTCCCCGGCGAAATGGCGCATGGCGCTGAACAGGAAGGCGATCTTCTGGGGATGGTGGGGAACATAGGTCGCCTCCGCCATCACTTCGGCCAGCAGCACCACGTCGGTGGCCTTGTCCAGCCCACGCAGGGAGGCGAGATTGCGGGAAAGCTGATCGCCCAGGACCAGACGGATGGTGGTCACGGTCGCGCCGCCGATTGCGGGGCCGGTTCCGGCGGGATGGCGGGGCTGTCCATCACATAGCTGATTTTCTGGCCCTTGGCCTGGAACGCCAGCCCCACCCATTGGCCGTTATCATCGTACCAGAGGTCGATCTGGTCGGTCTTGCCCGGCGGGTTGGACAGGATGTTGATCGTGTGGTGGCGGGCCTGGATGGGACCTGCCTGGGTCTCCAGCGTCTCCGCCCCCCGATCCTCCATCCGCACATCCATAATCAGGCCGCGCTGCGTATCCAGCAACTGGCTGGCGCCGGTGGTGGCGTGGTTCCAGTAGCTGGTGGGGATGATGTCGGCCGGCGCCATATAGCGACCGCCGCTGCCATCCACCTGGAAGCCGTCGGGGCCGGCACTGCCGCGCAGCCAGTAATCGTCGCCATCATCATTGGTCTTCGTCTCGATCTCGACCAGCCGCCCGTCCTGCCAGACCTCGCGGTTGCGGTGGCGGTAGCGATAGGCGGTGACGAAGGCCAGCGTCACCTCCAGATCGATCGCCTTTTCCATGATCAGCCGGTCACCGTCGCGCATGAAGCGCATCCGGTGGCTGCCCATGGGGCTGTCCTGCTTGCGGAACACGGAAAAGGATAAGGCGTCGCCCGGCGGCAGCGTGAAGGCCCACGCAGCGCGCGGCAACAGGGTGCCAAGGCCCAGCAGCAGCGGGCCAGCCAGCATCAGGTGGCGGCGATGGATCGTCATGATCGTCTATCCTTTGGTTCGCAAGGCCCCCCGCCCACCATCAACAGCCATGACCTGCCCCGTGATCCATCCCGCATCGCCCGACAGCAGAAATTCCGCCATGGCGGCCAGATCATCGGCCTCCCCCAGGCGGGCCAGCGGATGCATGGCGGCGATGCCCTGGGCCATCTGTTCAGATGCCAGCAGCGGGGCTGCCAGCGGCGTGCGGGTCAGGGAGGGGGCGATGACGTTCACGCGCACATGCGGTGCCCATTCCGCCGCCATGGCCCGACCCAGGCCGGCCACCGCCCCCTTGGCCGCCGCCACGACGGCATGGTTGGCGAAGCCCTGTTCCACGGCGACGGTGGAGAACAGGACGACGGAGCCCCTGGCCGCCTTCAACCCCTTTTCCGCCGCGCGCAGCGCCGTGGCCGCCCCCAGCAGGTTCAGGTTGAAGGCCGACAGGAAATCGGCGCTGCGCGTGGCCTTCAACGGTTTCAGATGGATCGAGCCGACGCAATAGGCCAGACCGGCGATACCATCGCCCCGATCGGCCAGCGCCACGGCATCGGCCAGCGCATCCTCCGCCATGACATCGGCCAGCGCGTAGCTGGCATCCAGCGTCTGCGCCAGATCCTCCAGCCGGATCGCATCCCGGCCGATCAGGTGCAGTGCGTGGCCCTTGCAGGCCAGCCTGCGCGCCAGGGCGCTGCCCGTGCCACCCGTGGCGCCGATGATGATGATGGAGGGTGCCATATGTATGCTCTTGCTGCTGTACCGGACGACAGAAGCTAGAGCGTGGCAGGCATTCGCCAAGGGGGAGGGAACCTTCTATCCATTTGGGTGTTCTACGGCCGAAGACCACCCGTCAGGGGTGGTTGCTTGACACAAATGGATGGAGAGACATCATGCGGACGGATCTGCTGCGAAACACCACTCTGGCAGCCCTGCTGCTGGCCGCCCCCCTGGCGCTGACGGCCTGTGACAAACAGGGTCCCGCCGAACGGGCCGGGGAGAAGATCGACGATGCCGCCGAGAAGGCGGGCGAGAAGCTGGACAATGCGCGGGACAAGGCCGGCGAGACCGTCGACGAACTGCGCGCCAAGGCCGACGCGGCCATGGAGAAGGCCGACGACAAGAAGTGAGCGTTGGATACGGGCGCTGGGGGGCACACCAAGAGCCATGGAGCATGGCTCTTGGTGTGTGCACTCACCCTCAAGCGCCGGGCGCCGCCGTCCGGCGGCTTGGGCTTACGCGCACAGGCGTGCGCGGGCCGCCAGTCGGCGGCCTCCAAGGGTCATGGACCATGACCCTTGGTGTCAAACCCCCAGCTTGCGCCGCACGTCGTAATCCTTGCCTTTTGACCAGCGCTCAATGAAGGCGGTCAGTTCGGCGTCGGGCTTTTCCGGCAGCATGACGACCAGCTTCACATAGAGGTCGCCCGTCACCTTGCGGTCCGCATTGGGAATGCCCTTGCCTTTCAGGCGGAGCAGGGTACCGCTGTTGGCCCCCGCCGGCACCTTCACCGCCACCTGCCCGTCCAGCGTCGGCACCTTGATGGCTGCACCCAGGATGGCCTCCTGCAGGGTGACGGGCACCTCCAGATGGATATCGTCATCCTTGCGGGTGAACAGGGGGTGGTTGTCGACCAGCACCTCGACAATGGCGTCGCCCGCCCCCGCCCCGCCCAGGCCCGCCAGACCCTGGCCCTTCAGGCGCAGCTTGGTCTGGTCGCGGGTGCCGGGCGGGATATTGACGTCGATGGTCTTGCCCGTCGACAAGGTCAGCCGGCGCTTGGCGCCCAGGCAGGCATCAGCGAAGCTGACATTGACCGAATAATTGACGTCGCTGCCCTTGGCCTTGACCCCGGCCCCGCCGCCGGCGGAATAGCGCCGCTTGGTCGCCCCGAAAATATCGTTGAAGAAATCGTCGGCGAACGGATCATCGCCCTCGGCCCCGCCGGCATTGCCGCGCGTGCCGGCACCGGGCCCCCGCGCACCGCCCGCCGCCCCCGGTCCCCGGCCGGCACCCTGCCAGGCGCGGCGGAAACTGCGGTCCGGCCGCTCAGCCCCCGAGGCGTCGATCTCCCCCTTGTCAAAGCGCGCCCGTTTGTCCGGATCGGACAGAAGGCTGTAGGCGCCGTTGACCTCCTTGAACTTCTGCTCGATGTCGGGTCGGCCGGGGTTCAGGTCGGGGTGGTATTGTTTGGCCAGGCGGCGAAAGGCCTGCTTGATGTCGTCGGCCGAGGCGCTTCGCGTCAGTCCGAGGACAAGGTAGGGATCGCGCATGGTCACCAGCAGCCAGAAAGAAAAGGGAAAACCTGCCGCATCCTACGCCCCGGCGGCCCCCGGTCAAGCATGGCCGACAGGAAGCCGGCAACTCATGCGTATAAAAAACCCCGCGCCAAGGGATGACCTGGCGCGGGGTGGACGGGTTGCCGCCGGATCAGAAGCGATTAGCTGACGATCTTCCAGCTACCGTCCGGCTGCTGGCAGGCGCGGCCAAAGGCCTGTTCGCTGCGGCCGCCGACGATGATCGTCTGCTGGTATTCGCGGCAATAGGCGCCCGTGCCGGCCTGACGGCCTTCCTGCGTCGGGGTCACGATGACGCGGTTGCTGTTGTTCGGGTTATCCCAGACGATGGGCTGGTTCAGCGGCGCGTTGAAGGACGCATAGGTGTTGCGTTCCAGGGCGGCGCGGTCAGCCTTGTCCAGCGAGGCACCCACTTCGGAACCGATCAGGGCACCCAGCACGGCGCCGGCACCCGTCGCCCACAGCTTGCCCGAACCGCCACCGATCTGGCTGCCGGCCAAACCGCCCATCAGGCCGCCGATCACGGCGCCACCGGTCTGCTTGTTGCCAGCATTGGTCTGACACCCGGCCAGCAAGGCCACCAGGGCGGTGGCGACGACGATCTTGCGAATCATTTTTCAGAACCTTTCTCGGATCATGCTTTGCCCCCGAACCATTCACCGTCGGGCGTTTCCGCCTGCGGACGGGTGCCATGCGGGGGACGGCATGGACAAACAACCCATGCTCCTTATGTTCAACAAAGATTCGGGCGCAACTATGACGAAGATCAAGCCATGACGCTGGAAAATGCCACCGACCCGTTTGCCCAGTTCCGCGACTGGTTCGCCGAGGCCGAGACGGCCGAAATCAACGATCCCAACGCCATGTCGGTGGCGACCGTGGGCGCCGATGGCCGCCCGTCGGTGCGCATCCTGCTGCTGAAGGGTCTGGATGAGAGGGGTTACACCTTCTACACCAACACCGAAAGCCGCAAGGGTGACCAACTGGCCGCCACGCATTTTGCGGCCCTGACCTTCCATTGGAAGTCGCTGCGCCGGCAGGTGC
>NZ_JAGOGJ010000128.1 GCF_017996735.1 Niveispirillum sp. | reverse complement strand
CCGGGACCCTGTCCAGCCATGAGGCGCGGGGCGTGGTGATGGAAGGTATGGCCGATGGCGGGGTGATGATCGCCACCGCCGAACAGGCCATCCGCGCCGGCCAGACCGTGAGCCTGACGCCCGTGCCCGATTGGGCCGGGCGGGCGGTGGGGAGGGCGTGATGCAACGCCATGACCCCGACCTGATCCGGCGCGTGAAGAAGGCGGCGCCGCTGCTGGTGATCATCAGCCGGCATGTGACATTGACCGGTGAGGGTGATGTGCGGCGCGGGCGGTGCCCGTTGCGCATGGATATGCAGGGCGGATTCCGCCTGGACCTGAAACGGCGGGAATGGGAATGCGCCTGCTGTCAGGATAAGGGCGATATCCTGGATTTTGTCCAGATCTATGACCGGGTCGATTTCAATCGGGCGCTGGCCATCGTGGCCCAGGCCGGCGGGGTCGATCTGCCGCGTGTGCCGGGCGGGCCTGTGCGCCCGCGCGGCGGCCTGTTGTGAGGGCGGCGGCCATGGCGCGGGCGGCACGGGCCGGGATGCGGGGCGGGTATCGGCCCCTGGGCCATAGTGTCGGGCCGGTGGAGGATATCATGCTGGCCGCGTGCCAGTTCGTGGCTTTGCCGCGCAATCAAGTGCGGGCCGATGATCTGCGCCGGGCGCTGGGTCGGGTCAGTATCGGGCAAAGCCCCAAGCTGGATACGGTGATCGAGCGGGCCGGGCTGGCCCTGGCCGATCCGGCCGATGGGGAGGCACGGCGGGCGCTTCTGGCAGCCGCACGGGATCTGAAGGGCGTGCGCCTGGCGCCGCCCGGCGAACAATGGTGGGACCGATGAACAATGCCTTTCGCGACTATGTGTTTGGCCGCAGCTTCAATCTCAACCTGTCGAATGATCAGGTCGAGGATCTGGCGCGGCTTTGCAAGGGCGATGAGATCGCCGCCATCTGCCCCGGTCGGGCGCGGTCGGCCCTGCATCGGCGCGGGCTGGTGGAGGCGGTGCCGACGGATCGCGGCCATAGCCGCTGGCGCCCCACCCGGGCCGGCATGCTGGTCTATGACCTGATGGTCGAAGCCGGGGAATATCAGGCGCTGGAGGAAAAGCGCCGCGAGATCATCGAGAAGGAAGATCAGCTTCAGCGCCTGGAATGGGATGAGCGGTTCGGGCGGGTCGAGGTGAAGCTGAAAGAACGGTTCCTGAAGGATGCCGCGCTGGCGGGTGGGGGCCGGGCATGAGCGCCGATACCGCCCCGGCGGCCGATCAACCCTGCCAGGGCGGCGCCGTGCCGTACCTGCAATGGCATGCCATGGCCGAAAGACTGAACCGCAAGGGGGTGCGTCAGAAGCTGTGTGAGACGTGCGGGCGTTGGAAGTTTCCGCAAGAGCGTTGCGGGCGCTTCAAGGCCGCGTCCCGCCGGCACCTTACGGCATTGAAGCGGGAAGGTGCGGCATGAACCGCGATGAACGGCGCCTGCGGGCGGGATTGGCGGCCAATGCCGGATGGCGGGTGGGGCTGTACCTGCCGGTGGCGGGGGAGGTAGCGGCGTGATGGACAAGGTGAAACGTCCCCTCAATTACTATGGCAGCAAGGAAAAGGCCGTCGGCAACATCCATGCGCTGATCCCGCCGGGCATAGACACCTGGGTTGATGTCTTCTGCGGGAGTGCGATCGTCACCTTGTCGAAGCCGCGCCATTCTCGCGAGGTGATCAACGATCTGAACAGCGATGTGGTGAACCTGTTCGAGGTGCTGCGGACGCCGGCCTTGGCTGCCGACCTGTATGCGCGCGTGGAACTGACCCCTTATTCTGAGGAGGTCCTGTACAAGGTTTACGAGGCGCCACCGACGGAATGTCCGGTTGAGCGCGCCTGGCGGTTTCTGGTTACGAGTTGGTTGGCCAGGGGCGGCGATGCGCACAAGACCGGGTTTCGCTGGTCGAAGAACATGACGACATCGCCGGAGAGGACCTGGGCGAACCTGCCCAAGAGGCTGGGGTCGGTTGCCGACCGCCTGCGCGGTATCTGCATTCGCCATGATGATTTCCGCAAGATCGTGGCCGACTATGATGGTCCGTCTTGCCTTCTCTATGTCGATCCGCCCTATCCCGGTCCGGTCGGGCGGCGATATGCCGTCCGCATGTCGGATCAGGACCATGTGGATCTTGCGGAGGCCCTGCGGGCATCGCGATCCAAGGTGATCGTGTCGATGAACCCTGACCCGCTCTATGACGCAGCGCTGGCAGATTGGCACCGGCTGGGCATCGACGTGCTGGGTGGGGGTAACCAGACCAAGCGCGAGGTGATGTTCTGCAATTTTGAACCCAGCCCGCTGTTTGCAGGGAGTTGGGCGGGCGGCGGGGTGGCGGCATGACACCCTTATCCTCCTGCCCAGGTCTTGCCGCCACCCATCTTCAGCGTGGTGATCAGCGTCCCCAGCGTGTTTCCGTGCGGCGTGGCGTCCACCGTGCGGCTGCTAGTCGGATCTTCCGGTGGCGTTTGGGGGCCCTCCTGAATCGGGTAGATCTGATTGTGTCATGCTATAGGCTTGATGCGGCGTGGCTATCTCGCATCTTTCTTCAGGGCGTTCATCAGGGCGTCGAGGAAGTTGACCGGCGAGATGTCGTCCTTGTTGTCGGTCATGGATGTGCCGCGGAACAGGACCTGAAGAACCAGAATTCGTTCTGCCTCTTTGATCGGGGTGGATTTGTGTTCCAGCAGAGCGAGGTAGCTGTTCATCATGGTCCGGCGCTGTCGGGCGTCGTCGGCCAGGCTCTGTTCCAACTGAAATTGCCGGGTCATGAAGCGGAAGATGCTGATGGCCAGCAGGACGTAGGTGGTGATGAAGACAATGGCCAAGGGCGTGTCGAGCCGTTCGCGCGTTGCGGGGGCAACCACGGGTTTGTCGGCTGCCTTTACCCCCTGAGCGTCTGGTGCTGCCGGCTTGTCCGTTGGGGGCGTCGGGTTGGAGACTGCTGCCACTGTGCTGGTGGTGGTGACGGATCGTTCGGCAATCCAGTTGGTGCCAAGAAGGCCGCCTGTGATCACCAGTCCGAGCCAGACAATAGACGCTATGAACCAGAGGAGAGCATTCCTGTTATGGGTTCTCTCCTTCTCTTGCCAATTCTGTCCCGGACTTTCGAGCGCCTTCCGGTCCATAACGGCGGTGGCAAAATCGTCGATGCGCTGCTTTGCCTGCTTTTCCATGCTTACAACTGCGTCGTGCAAGAAATTACTGTGCTGGTTGATCGTCTCCTTGGTGACTTTTGCTTGTTCGATCTCTGCTTCCAGTTGCCTGATAACACTTCTGGAGTGATCAAGTATGTCTTCCAGATCCAGCGTACGCGCCGCGTGGTGCCAGTCGCTTACATTGAAAGGACTACGCGTAAAGTCCCACCCATATTTGGGTTCAAACCAGTGTGCGTCGCAATGTTCGGAAAGTATGCTTCCGCCATGGATGATATCTATATGTGCTCGGCTTTGAAGAAGCGCAAATGCATTACTATCTGTTGTTACAAATCTCAGAAGTTTATTCTTAATGAAGTGTATTATTTCGTTGCTGCCGTTTGTGTTTTCTTTAGAAATATGGGCGATGTTCTGCAGCACGTATTGGCATATTTCCAAATTGTCATTAATGGCATTGCGGGGCGCGATGCGCAATGTTTCCAGCAATCTCTGCTGTTGAGCGAAATTGGTGGTAAGGAAATCAGAGAGCTCATTTGGGGAGCTAAAGTTTCTCGAGTAATCGAAGGCAAACTTAATGTTTGTGGGGAAGCTACCGACGGGCCAGCTAACTTCAGACATGATCCAACTCCACATAACACCAATTGGTTACGGCATCGCTGCGTCGAGCGTAGCCATCGGCAGGTGCAAAGCGAAGCGGGTGAGGCGGAGGGCAACCTTAAGATTGGTAGGTGTGTCGCGTTTGACACCATGCGGATGTATGCAAATGTGAACATCTTGACCCGCACCGGCGGTAGTCGTAGCGTCCGTCTTGGAAGCGTAGAAACTTCCTTGGCGGCAGGCCGCCCGCACCCTCGGGTGATGCGGCCCTTTTTGTTCCCGGACTCTGTCCGGAGCGCACCTCCTATGGCGGGAGGACGGGTAATAAGGCTTCGGCCGAATAACCGTGCCTGTCCAAGCAGGTTCTACCCTCCCGCCGCCAGGACGGGTCGTAGAAAGCCCAACCAGCGGCGTTTGCAACGCCACTTGGAGGGCTTGACTATGGCCAGCGATGCCACCCCCGCGACGAATCCGTCTTCGCTATCCGTTTCCGATATCGACACCAAAGTGAACCATGAGCCTCGCATCCGCGACCTGCGGCTGGCTGAAGTTCTGGGCATGGTGAATCCGCATTCCATCCGCCGCCTGATCCAGCGTCACCGCGGGGTGCTTGAGGGCTTCGGGGAGATAATTTCGCATCAAGATGCGAAATTAGGGGCGGGCCGTCCTTCCAGCAGCTACTACCTGACCAAGCGTCAGGCGCTGTTCCTGACGGCCAAGGCCGATACGCCGCGTGCCGCCATGGTGACCGTGGAGATGGTCGAGGTGTTCGACCGGTTCACGTCCGGACGTCACGGCGTCACCTTGCCCCAGGCCGGGATGGCCCTGGTCCGCCTGGGCGACCGGACAGTGACCATCGACCTTGCCGGCCCGGCGCAGGGCGGGGAAGGACCATGGTTGGTCACCCCGCATGGGCGGACAATGCCCGAGATCGTGGAGGCGGTGCGGTTTGACGTGCCCGGCCCAGTGGCCGGCGCCGGATGCACCGTCATCATCCCTGACGTGCCGTCCGGCCGCTATGCCGCGCTGTGGGGCCGGGTGGTGGAGCGCGGGGCCACCCGGCCGCCGCCCACCGTCACGGACAGCACAGGCCACGCCGTGGCCCTGACCGAACCGGAGATCATGGCGGCCCTGGCCTTTCGCCGGGCCGTGCAGCAGCGAGCGGATGCAGAGATTGCCCGCCTGCGCCGCGATGTCGGTACGGCCCTGTCATCGGCCCTGGACCGGGTCATCATCGGCGAATATCAGCTTCGGGAGGGGATTGCATGAGCTTGCATCCCCTTGCCATCCGCGCCGGCGCCAGCGTGACCTGGGAACGGCATGCCATCATCACGATGGATGGCATGTCCCTGTCGGGTGTGGTTGCGGCCGATGAGGAGGCCGGCGCCGTGGAATGCCATGTCGATAACGGACGTGGCGGCTGGCGGTTGACCGATGATGGCCGGGCGTTTCGGGTCCAGACCCTGCGCGGGCGGGTGATGATCGGCCTGCGGGCCGAGGCGCCGAAATGGGCCTGGGCCCTGTACTGGATGGCGCGGCTGGGCCGGCGGGAGGGGGCGGGATGAGCGATCAGCGCAACCATCCCTGCATGGCGCCGGGATGCGACCAATGGGGCGGGCATGGCTTTGCCGTGGGCAAGGACAGGCCCATGCTCTGGTATTGCGGGCAGCATAAGGGGATCGGTGCCGACCGCACCGCGCCCGCCATGGTGGAGCCAATGGTGGAGGGGGCGGAACTGGTTCCGCCTTCACGCGGGCAGGGGAGGTTGTTCTGATGGCCGGGATGCCGCGCGGCGACCCGGCAGACGGGATCGCCACCGAACATGTGATCTGGGCGGCCACGGTCCGGCTGTCGCCGGCGGATGTGTTGGTCAGTTTCAGGATGCCGTTGCCGCTCCATGGCGGCACGGATTGGGAATTCGTGCGCCGGTCGCTGGCCTGCCGTTGGCGGCGGCTGCCGGAGCGCGATGGGTATGGGGAGTGAGAAAGCATGGCCAGAACCGGCAAGAAGAACCCCAGCGATATCTGGTTCTGGGACGATTACGAGAACGACGCGGCTCTCCGCTCTGTGTCGCTGTGCGCACAGGGCCTCTGGATGAGAATGTTGTGCGTTGCTGCTCGGGCGGAGCGTCGAGGGTTTGTCGAAATGGGATCGGAGCCTTGCACTGTCGAGAACCTCGCCGGGCCTTTGGCGCGGCTGGTAGGGGAGGGCAAAGAGAAGGTGATGGACCTGTTGGACGAGCTTGTCCGCGCTGGTGTCCCCGGCGTCACACGGCAGGGCATTCTGTACTGCAGACGGATGGTGAGGGCCGCGAACCTCTCAAAAACACGGGCGAAAGCGGGCCAGAAAGGGGCCGCCGTAACCAACGGGCAGATAAGGGAAAAATCCGGTTTGCCGCAGCAAAACGACGGCAAGGAACCCGGCAAAGCGTCGGCAAGTGGTACGCGTCTTCATTCTTCAATCTTCAATAACCCCCTAAATCCCCCTGCATCAGGGGCACCTGAAATCGGGGAGGGGAAAGGGGATGGACCACCCGCCGTCATCGCCGGCATGACGCTGGCCGAACTGCGGGTGAAGGCGGCGGCGCTGGTCCGGGGTGGGCCGGGGTCGGAGACGACGGCGCGGGGGCTGGGCGATGCGGTGATCCGGGAGATGGTCAGGCATGGCCTGCTGTCGCCGGAGGTAGCCCAGCGGTACGGGGTGAAAGTGCCCAGGGCGGCATAGGCGGCGCGGCGTGGGCCGGGTTTTGCTCGGCAGGCTGGTGCGGCGTGGTCGGTACGGATGGAGGGAAGGCGATGCGGGACGTGACGATGGTCTGGCTGCTGGAATGGGCCTATCGGGTGCAGCGGATCGGGGAGGCCGACAGGCTGGGCTTGTGTGTGCAGGAGCGTTGGGAGCGAGGCCTGATCGGGGCCAGATCGCCTTTGGCTTCAGGGCCGCGCGTGGATGAGGGTGTCGGCGGCTTGGCGGCCGTTCATGCCGACGCGGAGGCCGTGCATGCGGCTGTGCTTCGGTTGCCATTCCTGACAAGGGGGGTGATCCAGCAATATGCGGTCATCGGAGGGTGCCCCGATTGGGTGCAGGGGGCGACGGTGGTGGAGCGCTATGCCCGGGATGAGAATGGGCAGCCAATCCGCGTGTATGACGGGAATCGCAACTTCCGGGGCTATCGGCGCGAACGCGTGGTGATGGTGGCGGGCGAAGATATCGGGATGTGTGAAGACGGTTTGCGGCTGGCGCGGGATGTTTGGGAACTTTGGGCGGGCGGCGTGCTGGCCCTTGCCGGTTCGGTCGCTGGGTTGATGTCCCACCGTGTTACGGGGGCCGGTGTATGGCTTCGGCCATGGGTCCAAGAGAATGCGGCTTGACGGTACGAAAAAAACTTGACATGGTGACTGCGGAAATTATCGCGTCTACGTCATGCCGCGAAATGGAATGTAAGACACCCCGGGGCCGCAAGGCTTTCCGGGGCGTTTCATTTGGGGGGGCCGCCCATGTCAAGGATGATGGTGACGGTCGATGGCAAGCCCCTGAAGACCTACCTTCAGGGGCTTGGGCGGCAGGCGCCCTATGTGACCAGGCTTGCCCAGACCCGGATTGCCCAGGCCGTGAAGACGGAGGCTGTGGCCAAGATGGATACGGCCTTTGACCGGCCCACCCCATACACCAAGAACGCCTTCTGGGTGCGGGCGGCGACTAAGTCCAACCCCGTGGCGGAAGTCTATACCCGTGAGTTTGCGGGCAAGGGCGTGGCGGCGGGCAAGTATCTGGCCCCTAACGTCTATGGCGGCACGCGCCGACAGAAGCGGTCGGAGGTTCTGGTTTCTGGGCTTGCCGGGCAGCAGGTCTACATGGTGCCCGACTTGGCCCCGAAAGACGCGTATGGCAACGTGAACCGTGGCCAGATCGTCAAGATGCTATCTGCCTTGCGCGCGTTCCAGGGTGACCGGGCCTACATGAACATGTCGGCCAAGACCCTGCGGCGGCTGGGTAAGCGCAAGCTGCTAGTGGGGCGAGGGGTGGCGGGCAAGAATGGCAGTGGCGGGCCGCGCCACGTCACCACGTCTAACTTCTTCATCGGCAGAACGAAGCGGGGGGGCAAGCCCTGGGCCATCTATGAGATGGTCGCGTCGGGGCTGATCGTTAAGCGCTTCCAGCTGACCACGAAGGCGCCGCAGTACCGGGTGCGCTACCCCTTCCACATGATCGCCGAGGCCACCATTGCTAGGGTCGGAGCGACGGTCACGGCGGCGGCCATCCGCGACGCGCTGCTGTCCGAACGGCGGGCCTACCCCGTCCCGGTCGCCACCGGGCGGGCGGCCTGACCCCTCAATCGACCCAAGCGCCGATGGGCGGGGACCCTGGGGTCCTGAACCCCCCATGGGTAATTCGAACCCTGTTGGTTCGCTAGTGGGGGTGTTGCGGGTTTGGTGCAACAGGGCGCAACAGCGCAACAGCGCGCAACACCGGGGTGCAACAGCATGGCAGAGCGGCGGTTGATGGGGGTGCGGGAGGCGGCGCGGGAACTGAACGTCGCGCCATCGACCATTTCGCGGGGTGTGGGAAAGCACTTCAAGAACCATGGGACCAAGGCCCAGCCCCTGGTGGATCTGGAAGAGGTGCGGTTTGCGAGGGCCAACCACCTGGAACCGGAGAGACAGGCCGCAGCCTATACCGCAAGGGGCATGGAACTGCCCCTGCCGGAGCCGGGTGACGGCGCAGACAACGGCGACGACGACGCCCCTGCGTCGGGGGGCGCGGGGCGGGTCACCTCCACCGATGGTGAGTTGGGGCGCGAGCGGGTGCGTATGGTGCGCAACCAGGCCGACCGCGTCGAAATGGACAATCTGGAACGTCAGCGCGAGCTGGCACCGGTGGCGGAATTCGCAGATGCGGGCTTTGACCTGGCGCAGCTGCTGCGGCGCACGCTGGCGGCCCGCCTTCGCCCCTTGGCCAAGGGGATCACCGAGGCCAACGGTGATATCGCCGCCATAACCCAGGCCATTCGCGATGCCGACAAGGCATGTGAGGCGCGTCTGGCCCAGGCCGTGGAGAACCTGCTGGATGGAAAGGAAATCGAAGACACCGAGTTCAACCCTCCGTAGCCGCTTTCCGCATCTGGCGGATGGGCTGCGCGGACTGTTGGAGGGTTTTGCCAGTGGCATCCGACCGCGCGTGCGCCGGTCGGTCGATGTCTGGGCACAGCAAGAGCGCTACGTGTCGCCGGAAAGCGGTTCACCCTATGCGCTGGACGGCAAGGTCCGCTGGAACAACGATAACTCGCCCCATATGGTCGAGCCGCAGCAGTGCCTGTCGCTGGATGATCCGTGTTTCCTGGTGGCCATGCGCGCGTCGGCGCAGTCAACCAAGACGGAGGCGGGCATCAACCTGATCGGCCAGGTGATCCATGAGGATCCTTCGCCCATTCTGGTGCTGCTGCCATCCATTGATGAGTCCCGCAAGTTCGCGAAGATCAAGCTGGGGCCGACCATTGATGTCACGCCGGCCTTGACGGCAAAGGTACGCGAGCAAAAAGGCCGGGATGAAGACGGATCGACCACATCGATGAAGAAGTTCCGGGGTGGTTACGCCATCATCGCCCCGGCCAGCACGCCAAAGCCCCTGCAAATGGTTTCCTACCGCATCGTGATTGCGGAGGAGGTCACAGGGTACCCCAAGGATGTCGGTGGGCGCGGCGATCCGCTGGATCAGGCCATTGCCCGCACCAAGACATATCGCGAGTATTTTGGGGCCAAGGTCTATGTCCCCAGCACACCCGGCCTGAAAGGTACCTGCCGCATCACGGCACTTTTCGAGGCGGGAGACATGCGGATGCGCTATGTCCCTTGCCCCGAGTGCGGTGCCTATCAGCAGCTGCTGTTCAAAAACCTGCATCGCGACCGTGACAAGAAGCCGTTCGGCGCCCATTTCGTCTGTGCGGCCAAGGGGTGCCGCATCGATTTCAAACACCGTGACCGCATGGTCGCCAATGACCGGGCCGTCTGGCTGAAGACCTATCCCCGTCAGGAACATGACGAAGATGGGGTGGTTGACGGCGATATCGGTCCGCCCGGTGAGTGGATCCCGGCAGAAGCGGTAGCTGCCTACCGGGCCAGGGGCAGCGGGGGACGAGAGCCATCATTCCACATCTGGCAGGCCTATGCACTGACCAGTAGCTGGGACCTGATCGTCGGAGAGTTTCTGGACATCGGCAACGATGCGGAAAAGGCCAAGACGTTCTGTCAGCAGACATTGGGCGAGCCGTACGAACCCAAGGGCGACGCGCCGGAAGTGGATAAGCTGCTGGCCTGTGTTGAAACCTTCCCGTTCCGGACCTTGCCGGATGGGGCCTTGTTCGTGACCGGCTTCTGTGACGTCCAGGGCTATGCGCTGAAATGGTGCGCCTATGCCTGGGGCCGGGGGATGGAGTTCTGGCGGATCGATGGCGGGATCATTGAGGGCGATCCCACCCGCGATGATGTCTGGGTGCAGCTTTCCGGTGTGATCAAGCGCCGGTATGTCGATCAGCATGGCCAGGGCTGGGGTTTCGATGCGTTCGGCGTGGATACGGGTTTCACCACCCACCGCGTCTACAAGTTCGTGAGGGACCTGAAGCGGGCGGGTTATGAGCGGGTGTTCGCCTGCGATGGTCGCGGCGGCCCGAAGCTGCCCGCCATCGGCACACCGACCAAGGTTTCCATCAACTGGCAGGGCCAGAAGCTGGGCACGACCCTGCTGTGGCCGGTCGGGACATGGGGGCAGAAGGAAGAGCTGTTCGGTGCCCTGGCCCGCATGGTGCGCTCGCGCCATGAGCCGATGGCGCCGGACGGCAAGCCCTGGTCCGGCCTGGGTCATTTCAACAGGGAATGCGACCGGGCATTCTTCGAGGAGTTGACCAACGAGTACATGCATATCAGCGAGCAGCGCGGAAAGGTCCATCGGGAATGGCGCAAGAAAGGCACCAATGACCGGCTGGACGCCTTCGTCGGGTCACGGGCGCTGGCCGCCCACGTCATCGGGGAAACCGCGATGACGGATGCGGATTGGGAGTTGTTGATCCTGTCGCGGCGTCCCAAGCCCCGGCAGGGCGACCTGCTGGAAGGGGTGCCGTCCCTGCCGTACCGGCTGAAGGTTCAACAGGCCCCACTGCCGCCCCCGCCGGCACCGGTTGCGGAAGGCGGGCCGGCACCGGAGCCCCCGCCGCCCGCCGCCATCGTACCGTCAGTGGCCGCCATGCTGGACCGCCGTCGGCAGGCGCAGGCAAGGGCTGGCTAAGGAGAACATCATGGATGCCAAGATTTTCGCGTCCCTGTCGGACGTCGATCTGACGCGTTTGCGCGACGATCTGCTGCAAGCCCATGCGCAAGGGGCGGAGCGCATCCGTTTCCAGGATCGCGACGTGACCCTGCGGTCCATCACCAATGTCGAGAGCATGATCCGCAGCATGAATGCGGAGCTGGCGGGGCGGACTGGTCAGACCACCACCCGTCCGGCCCATCGCGGCGTCGTGATGGTCAGTAGGGGGAATTACTGATGGCTTTCCAGACACGGGCGCGCATCAAAGGAACCGGGCTGTATATAGATCAGATGGCCCCGGCCCTGTCGGCACCAGCAGCGCCCGGTGGTGCGAAGTCAGCCCATTGGGCCGCCAGCCGTGGTGTCCGCCTGGCCGGGTGGCAGGGCACGGCGTCCGGCCCGAACAGCATCGTGGAGCAGGATGGCGAACTGCTGCGGGTGCGCAACCGCGATCTGACGCGAAACAGTGGCATGGCCCGCCGCCTGGCCAGCCTGACCACGGTGCATGTTGTCGGGTCCGGCATCGTGCCGCGCTGGACGGTGGAGGATACCGGACTGCGCAAGGACATGCAGGATCTGTACGCGCTTTGGGTCGATGTATCTGATGCCGATGGCATCCTTGGTTTCTATGGTCAGCAGGCCCTGGCCATGGCGGAAACCTGCATCGGTGGCGAGGCCCTGGCCCGGATGCGCACGCGTCTGCTGAGTGATGGGTTGCCGGTGCCATTGCAGGTCCAGCAGCTTCCGGCGGAGCAACTGCCGCTGCATTACAGCACCATGAACGGGGCGAACCGTGTTCGCCAAGGTATCGAACGCAACAGCATCGGCCGTCGCATCGCCTATTGGATGCATCGCCAGCATCCGGGGGACATGCCCCTGACCAGCGCGCCGGACACCTGGCTGATGACGCGGGTCGATGCCGGCGACATGTGCCACCTGTTCAACCAGGAACGTATCGGCCAGCAGCGCGGCCTGCCATGGGCAGCGGCGGCGATGACGACGCTTTACAATATCGGGGACTACCTGGATTCCGAGCAAATCCGCAAGGGCGCGGTGGCCAAAGCCATCGGCGTGCTGAAGCGCCCGGCGCCGTCAGGCATGGATGCCGAGGCGCTGGCGGGAATCTGGGGCCAAATGCTGGACAAGAATGGCGGCTTGCCCGCGGTCGGCGTCGAAGCCGGCACCTTGAACGTGCTGGACGTCAATGAGGAACTGGAATTCCACCAACCGGCGGATGTGGGGGGCAATTTCGAAGCGTTCCTGAATGCCAATTACCGGCAGGTGGCTGCCGCAGCCGACGTGCTGTTTGAGGAGTTGACAGGTAATTGGTCCGGGGCGAACGACCGCACCTTCCGGGCGCAGTTCGCCACCTTCAAGCGCCGGGCACGGCAGTGGCAATGGAACCTGCTGATCCACCAGCATACGGCCCCTATTATCCGCCGCTTCAATGAACTGGCGGTGGCATCGGGTATTATCAAGCTTCCCCGGTCTACCAGCCTGACCGACCTGCAACGGGTGACCTTTGTGCCGGAGCGTTGGGAGCATCTGCACCCCAAGCAGGACATCGAGGCGCAGGTGCTGGAAATCGAAAACATGCTGACATCGCGCAGCGCCGTCATCGCGTCGCGCGGTGATGATCCGGAAGCGGTGGATGCGGAAATCAGGCGGGACCGGCAGCGGGAGGCGACATTGCCGCCCGGCCGGGCTGGTGCAGGCGCCAGGCCAGCGCCCCCGCCCAACGAAGTCGAACCCCAGACGGAGCCGGCGCCATGAACCGCTCTAACCTCTACCTCTACAGCCTGTTGAACCGGCCACAACTGATCCACCCCGCCGATGGAGCGGCGGTGCTGGCGGCCCTGTGCCCCGGTGCGCAGTTGGAGGGCTATAACGGCCCTCTATCGGGTGAGCCGCGCCGCGACGGCGAGTATTACGTGCATGCCGGGGTGGCTGTGGTGCCCGTCCTTGGCAAGCTGGTGCATCGCGGCGGTTTCATGCAGGCGCTGTCGGGGGTCTGTAGCTATCAGGGCGTGGAAGACCAGATTTGCCACGCCTTGCGAAACGGTCACCGCGTGGTTCTGGACCTGGACACACCGGGCGGGACGGCGGATGCCTGCTTTGCACTTGGGGACCGCATCCGCGAGCTGGTGGCGGGCGGCGCCATCATCGATGCGTGGGTGTCACCCCGTGCCCTGTCCGCCGGCTATGTCATCGCCGCCGCCTGCCGCCGCATCGTGATGATGACGGATGCCGAGGTCGGGTCGATCGGCGTGGCCTGTTACCACGCGGATTTCAGCCGGCAGATCGAGGGTGAGAAGATCACCGTCACGCATTTCTGGCGGGGTGCCCACAAGCTGGATGGCGCCCCCACCATGCCGCTGACGGAGGGGGCGACCGCCGAATTCAATGCGTCCATGGACGACACCTATGACCGGTTCGTCGCCTTCGTGGCGGCGTGCCGGAGCCTGAGCGTGGAGGAGGTCCGCGCGACCGAGGCCCGCGTCTTTCGAACCGTCGATGCCATCCAGATGCGGCTGGCCGACGAAACCCTTCCCAGCCTTAAGGACATGATCATGAGCGTGAGCGAAAACGCCCGGCTTGACCCCGCCGTTTCGGGCAGCGGCACCCAGCAGGCACAGCAGCAGGCCGCGGCGCTGTCCCCGACCATCGTGGCGACGACACTGACCGCCGCCGGCTATCCCAACTTGATCGCCGGCATGCTGTCGGCCGGTGTCGTCACCCAGGCGGCCCTGGATGCGCGCGTCGCGTCGGCCGGTCAGATCAAGGATCTGTGCCGGCAGTTCGGCGTGCCGGAAATGACGTCCGCCCTGGTGGAAAGCGGTGTGTCGGTGGAAACGGCCCGGTCGCTGGCAAATATGGCCAAGGTCGGCCGCGAAGGGGCCCAGCCCGTGGACGGCACCGTGCTTGAAACCAGGGGGCCGGCGAAGGCCCCGGCGCTGGATTATGCCGGCGCCTTCGCCAGCCTGAATGCGCCCTACAAGGGCTGATCCCAAAACTCACAGCCCCATAGGGAGTGCTGAACATGGATTATGTGGTGAAGGAGCCCATCCGGCCGGGCGAACATGTAATTTCGGAAGCCAATGGCAGCCGGTCGCGGGAGGAAATCACCGTCGCGGCGGCGGCCGATCTGGGGCCGGCCACTGTGCTGGGCAAGGTGACGGCGTCGGGCAAGTACAAGCGTCTTGCCCCCGCCGCCAATGACGGCACCCAGACTGCCGCCGCCGTGCTGTATGGCGATGCCTATGCCGAGACGGAGGATGTGAAGGCCACCGCGCATCTGCGCGATGCTGAGGTCAATGGCCTGGTTCTGTCATGGCCCACCGGCATCACCAATAACCAGAAGGCGGCGGCGGTCACGCAGCTGACCGCCCTGGGCATCATCGTCCGCAACTGACGCCCCGTCCCGACAGACGGCGTGCCGCGCACCATCCGGAAGGAACAACCATGCGCAATGTAAGCATCCCCGATTTCGTGCGGGGCAATCCGTACACCACCATCACGCTGACCGACCGCATCAATAAGGTTTCGTTCGTGCCCGGCTTCCTGGGTTCCCTGGGCAGCCGGCTGTTCGGTTCGAGTGGGATCACGAACACTTCCATCGCAATGGAGGCGATTGAGGGCCGCATCAAGATCCTGAAGACGTCGTCGCGCGGTTCGCCGGCCCAGCAGGGGACGAACCCGAAGGCGGGCATGCTGAAATCCGTGCCGGTGGCCCATATCAAGAAGGAACGGACGGCGAATGCCGATGAAATCCAGTCCGCCATCACCTATGCCGAGATGACGGGCGAGCCGCTGAAGGCCACCATCGAAAACCTGCTGTTCCAGCAGATGGAGGGTCCGTTCGGCCTGCGGCAGGAATTCAACCTGACGCATGAATATCATCGGCTGGGCGGTATCCAGGGCCTGGTGCTGGATGCCGATGGCAGTGAACTTTACAACTGGTATGACTATTTCAGCATCGCCCCGCCGGCCGATGTGACCATCGATTTCGGCGCCTTCACGGCGGACAAAACCGATTTCGACCAGCTTTGCACCGAGCTGCACCGCGCGGTGTCGGTGGAGCTGAGCGGTCTGCCCTTCACCAACATGAGCATCATGGTGTTGTGCAGCAGCACCCTCTATGACGCCGCCCGCAACAACAAGGAAGTCGTCGCCGCCCGCAAGAACCGGGATCAGGGCAAGGAAGGTGATGTGTTTGTCGGGGGTGCGGCGTTCAAGAACTTCCGCTATGGTGGCTTCACCTGGGTCGATTATCGCGGCACGGATGATGGCGTGGTCAGCATTGAACAGGGGACGGCGCGGCTGTTCCCTATCGATGTGCCCGGTCTGTTTCAGCAGCTTTTCGGGCCGCCGGATATCATCGGCATGACCAATATGCCCGGCATGCCGATCTTCGATTTCCTGCCACCGTCGCGGCAGACGGAACGTCAGCTGGTGCAGGAAGCGCAGTCGAACGTCATTACGGTCTGCACGCGGCCCAAGGCGCTGCGCAAGCTGAAGATGGGCGCTTCCAGCACCTGACCGGCCAGCCCACATCCCGTGACCATGCCGAAAGGGCCGCCAGCGATGGTGGCCCTTCGGCTTTGTGGAGTTCGTCATGCCGATCGATTTTGCGGTCACCGCCAGGATCTGCGGGGGCGTTTTCGGCAATCGCCGGGAGGTGCCGTTGCTGCATCGGCAAGGGGAGGATGATCATCCGCTGCCGCGCGGCGTGCTGGTCCGGCAACCGGTGCTGGATACGGCCGGGGCGTCCACCAGCCTTAACAGCTTCGAAACGGTGTTCTCTTACCCCACCGCCGACCTTCCTGGACGGCCGGCCCGACAGGGTGATGGGGTGACTGACGCGTCCGGAGTACGGCGCCGGATTCTGTCGCCGCGTCCCGATGAAGGCGGCATGACCGCCCTGATCTTGGAGGAATGATTATGCCGCATGTGAAGCAACAGGCGCGGGATGCGGTCCAGGTTCTGCTGACCGGGCTGCCGACAAGCGGGGCGCGGCTGTTCCCCGCCAAACGCCTGCCGTGGGATAATGCGGCCGGCCAAATGCCAGGCATCGCCTTTTATCTGGATGCGGAGACGGTGTTTCCCATCGACAAGGAAGGCCGACAGCGCCGGGACATGGTGCTGACCGTCGATATGGCGGGTCGTAGCCAGGATGATCTGCTGCTGGATGACCAGCTGATCGCCATGGAGACGGAGGTGCAAGCCGCCTTGGGGGGTGATCCCAAGTTGGGTGGGCTGTTGTCGGAGAAAATGCGCCTGCTACGGGTTGCCCCTCCGCCCCCGGATGCGTCGCTGGGGGATGCCTATATGGTGCGCCGGCATGAATATGCCCTGTCGGTCATCGTGATGGAGGGCGACCCCACCCAGGTGGCGCCGTGAAGATTGCCGTCATCGGGCGGGCTCCGTCGGCCCGGCAGGCGCCGGTCGCGGACCCGGAATGGACGGTGTGGGGCATGGCATGGGCGCCCCCGCCACGCTGGGACCGGCTGTTCGATATCCATTCCCGCCGGTTACGGGCGGGATATGGCGGGTCGGGCTATAAGCTGCATCTGGACACCGTCACCCCGCTGACCATGTTGCATGACCCGCTGCCGCATGCGGATGAATATCCGCTGGCGGCGGTCAAGGCGCTGGTCGGGGAGGGCGTGTTGACCAGTTCCGTCGCCTACATGCTTGCGGCGGCCATTCTGGCGAAGCCGTTGGAAATCGGGCTGTGGGGCATTGAGTTGACCGCCAGCACCGAATATCAGCGGCAGCGCCCTTCCGTTCATTTTCTGCTGGGTGTGGCAAAGGGGCAGGGCATCGCCGTGACCCTGCCGCCCGGCTGTCCGCTTTTCCCCAACGCCCCGGATTACGGGGCCTGACCTTGAAGGAGAACCGCCATGGCGGGTGAAGTCGCGGGCACCGAATGCCTGCTGCAAATCGGCAATATCGCCAGCAGCCCGGCATCCTATACGACGCTGGAAGGCCAGACGGACACCAGTTTTGATGGGTCCACCAACGTGGCAACGACCACGGCCAAGGATACCGGTGGGTGGCAAACGGGGAAAACCACCACCATCTCCGGCACCGTCAATTGTTCGGGAAACCTGCGTGGATCGCGGGCCTTGCTGGACAAGCTGGAAACCGCTTGGAACACCCGCACCTCCTATGGGTGTCAGATCGTTTTCGATGCTGCGGGCAATGGCTATAAGGGCGAATTCTATGTCACGCAGTTCAACGTGTCCGCCCCGACGGAGGATGTGGTCAAGTACAGCCTGACCCTGACCCCGTCCGGTGCGCTGACCAAGATCCCCGTGGTGCCGTAATGGAGACGGTTGCCAACCCGCATCGCGGTGAAGTCTCCCTTATCCTGGATGGCCGCAGCCGCGTGCTGCGGCCATCTTTCGGGGCTATGGTCGCCGTGGAAGAAGCCATGGGTATGACCATCCCTGACCTGTCCCTGGCTGTGTTCAAGGGGGGTGTGGTGCGCCTTTCGGCGGCGCAGGCACGGCAGATCATTGCCGCCAGTCTGATGAAACAGCCGGGCGACGATGTCGCCGCGATGATCCTGGATGAGGGATTTGTCGCGGCAGCGCATGCCTGTTCAAGACTGCTGGTCAATATGGTGA
>NZ_JAGOGJ010000127.1 GCF_017996735.1 Niveispirillum sp. | reverse complement strand
AGGGTCGGTGCGCTTGCCAAGGCAGTGCGGCTCTATCTTCGCCCATTGGGCGTCCGTCAGAAGATTCCTATCCATCCAGAGCTTGAATCACATAACGACCCTTTTGTGAATCCCCACAGACCCTAGGCCCAGCACAAAGTTCCGCCCCTCGCCCGTCTGCGGGAGAGGGAGGGGCCCAAGCCCGTAAGGGCTTGGGAGGGTGAGGGCTATAAGCCTGAAAACCTCAGGCGTGTTTTTCCAGCGCGGCCACGCCCGGCAGTTCCTTGCCTTCCAGCCATTCCAGGAAGGCACCGCCCGCCGTGGAGACGTAGGAGAAGCCCTGCGCCACACCGGCATGTTCCAGGGCGGCGACCGTATCGCCACCACCGGCCACCGACAGCAGCTTGCCTTGCGCCGTCAGGTTGGCGGCGATGGCGGCCACGGCGTTGGTGGCGCTGTCGAACGGCACCAGTTCAAAGGCGCCGAACGGACCGTTCCACACCAGGGTCTTGGCGCCTTCCAGCTTCTTGCCTACCAGTTCCACGGTGGCGGGACCGGCATCCAGCATCATCTCGCCTTCCTGGATATCGGTGACGGCGGCGATGCGGTGATCGGCATTGGCCTTGAATTCACGGGCCAGCAGGCCGTCAACCGGCAGCACGATCTCGCACCCACCGCCTGCCGCCTTTTCCATGATGGCGCGGGCCTGATCGGCCATGTCGGCCTCGCAGAGCGACTTGCCGACCGACACCCCCTTGGCGAACAGGAAGGTGTTGGCCATGCCGCCACCCAGGATCAGGATATCGACCTTCGACACCATGTTCAGCAACAGGTCCAGCTTGGTGGAAATCTTGGCCCCACCGACCACGGCGGCCACCGGCCGTTCCGGGGCGGCCAGCGCCTTGCCCAGCGCTTCCAGTTCGGCCTGCATCAGGCGGCCCGCGGCGGACGGCAGCAGATGGGCGATGCCTTCGGTGGAGGCATGCGCGCGGTGGGCCGACGAGAAGGCGTCGTTGACATAGACATCGCCCAGTGCCGCCAGGCCCTTGGCCAGTTCCGGATCGTTCTTTTCCTCGCCCGCGTGGAAGCGGGTATTCTCCAGGATCAGCACGCCGCCGGGGGCCAAGGCGGCGATGGCAGATGCCGCCTTCTCACCCACACAATCCTCTGCAAAGGCGACGGGGACGCCCAGCGCCTTTTCCACGGCGGGCACGACCTGACGCAGGCTGTTCTTCGTGTCGGGGCCGTTCTTGGGGCGGCCGAAATGCGACATGACGACGACCTTGGCGCCCTTGGCCGCGATCTCCTTCAAGGTGGGGACCAGACGGTCGATGCGGGTCGTATCGGTCACCTGCCCATCGGCGACGGGCACGTTCAGGTCGGCGCGGACAAGTACCGTCTTACCGGCGACGTCGATGGTGTCGAGGGTCTGGAAGCGCATGGAAGAAGTCCCCGTCAGAATGGTTGGGCATGGGAAGCCGGAGGCGAGCAAACACCATTGCGCCCGGCCTTTCAACCGCCACCCCCGTCGGGGACATGTGCAAAAAAATCGCCGCGCGCGATAGACAGGCGTTCACGGAATTGTCATCGTTAATCTGAAACGGCCGGATTCCGGGGCGAATCAGCCCGCCGACCGTGTTTTGGCATGTGTACGGTGTATGATGTCCGGGTTGGAGATTGAACTGAAACTGGCGGTGGCGCCGTCCGATATGGACCGGCTGCGTGGGCTTTCCTGCCTGTCCGACACCATCGCGAAGCCAAAGGTCAAGTCGCTCGACAGCATCTATTTTGATACCGATGACCGGCGGTTTCTGGCCAACGGCCTGTCCTTGCGCGTGCGGCGTGTGGGGCGCAAGCTGGTCCAGACGCTGAAATCGGCGCCACAGCCGGGTGCCGGCGCTCTGGTGCGCGGGGAATGGGAGGTGGAGGTGGGCCATCCCCGGCCCGACCTGTCCCTGTTCCCCGATGCGACGATTCTGGAAGAACTGGGCGGGATCACCAACGACGATCTGGCGCCGGTGTTTGAAACCCGAATCCGCCGGCAGATCCGCCATCTGTCGCCGCGACCCGGCATCACCATCGAGCTGGCGCTGGACCAGGGGGAGATCGTGGCCCCCGGCGGCCTGTCCCTGCCGGTGCATGAGGCGGAACTGGAACTGATCGAAGGCAGCGACACCGCCGTCCTTTACGATCTGGCCCGCGCCATCCATGCCGAGGTACCGGTGCGGCTGGAAATGCTGACCAAGTCGGCGCGCGGCTATGCCCTGTCATCCGGCGCCACGCCCGTCAGCGTGAAGGCGACCAAGCTGACGCTGGACCCCGCTGCCACGGTGGAGGAATCGCTTTCCACCATCGTCCGCCACTGCCTGGGCCATATGATGGCGAACGAGCCGGTGACGCGGCAGGGCCAGGACCCGGAGGGCGTGCATCAGATGCGCGTGGCACTGCGCCGCCTGCGCTCCGCCCTGCAGATCTTTCGCCCCTTCATCCCGGCCGAGCAGATGGACAGCCTGGGCCCGCGCGTGAAGGCGCTGGCCGATGCGCTGGGTCCGGCACGGGAATGGGACGTGTTCCTGGGCGAGCTGCTGCCGCCCGTGGCGCAGGCCCTGCCCGGCCATGACGGTATTGCGGCGTTGGAAGCGGCGGCCCGTGCGGCCCGCGACCGGGGCTATGCCCTGGTCCGTTCCACCCTGGCCGATCCCACCCATACGGCCCTGCTGCTGGATCTGGCCGCCTGGGTCGATGGCCGGGAATGGCGCAACCAGCCGGTCAGCGAGCAATCGACCCTGTTGCTGTCCCCGGTCACCGACATGGCGGGCGCCCTGCTGGGCAAGCGGCACCGTCAGGCGCGCAAGCGCGGCCGGGGCTTTGCCAAGCTGGCGGCGGCACCCCGGCACGAATTGCGTATCTCCCTGAAGAAGCTGCGCTACGCCGCCGATTTTTTCCGGTCGCTCTATGAGGGCAAGGCCCTGCGCCGGTTCCTGGAGGAACTGGCCACCTTGCAGGACCATCTGGGTCATTTGCAGGATGTGGCCACGGTGGACAAGCTGGTGGCTGATCTGGAACGCACCGCCGGCACGGGCCTGCCGCCGGAATGGCGCCTGGGTGCCGGGCTGGTGGCCGGATGGCATGCACGCGGCCTGCATGATCTGGAAGACCATATCGTCGCCGACTGGCACCGTTTCACCGACGTCAAGCCCTTCTGGCAGGAAGCGGAAGAGGAGGCGGAGGAACGCTGATCCTCCGCCCAACGCAAAGGAAACCCCATGCGCACCATCCTGGTCTCCAACATCAAGGGCGGCGTCGGCAAGACCACCATCGCCACGCATCTGTCCGCCTATTTTGCGGGCCATGGGCACAAGACGGCGCTGGCCGATCTGGACCGGCAGAAATCCTCCCTGGGCTGGCTGAAGACCCGGCCGGAAACGGCTTCCCCCATCCAGGGGCTGGACTGGGTGAAGGAGATTGGAAAGGCGCCCGCGGGCACCGGCCGTCTGGTCATCGACGCGCCGGCCGCCATGCGGCCCAAGGATGTGGAGGAACTGATCCGCCTGTCCGACATCGTGGTCCTGCCCGTCCTGCCCGGCGCCTTTGACGAGGCGGCAACGGCCCGTTTCCTGGACAAGCTGGAAGAGGTGAAGGCCATCGCCAAGGAAAAGGTCCCCGTCGCCATCGTCGGCAACCGCCTGCGCGCCCGGACCAAGGCGGCGGACCGGCTGGACACCTTTCTGGCCGGCGCAGGACATCAGGTGGTGGCCCGCCTGCGCGACAGCCAGATGTATACCGATCTGGCCGCTGAGGGCCTGACCCTGTTCGATCAGAAGGCCAAGCGAGCGGCCGACCTGCGCGCCGATTGGCAGCCGCTGCTGGACTTCGTGGGATGATGGGCGCGATCCCGGTTTAACCGGCGGCCATGGCGTAAAGACCGTGACCGGGGCCTGGGCCTACAAGCACATGTTCCGGTTCGATCTCCGCCTCCACCTCCACCGGCCTTCGCCCCGACAGGTATTCGTCGCGATAGGCAAGGGTCAGGTCCCGCATCCGTGAACGCGTGTCCGACTGATAGTTGGTTGCCGGATCGGTGGTCAGCGACCGGGCATGGGTTCGCCGCAGATAAAGGAATTCCTCCAGCACAAGGGTGCGGAACCCGGCGGCCTGGGCGCGGATCACGAATTCACTGTCGGCCGTGCAGGGCCAGGGACGAAAACCGCCCAACCGCTGCCAGACGGCCCGTTTGGCAACAAACTGCCCGTCCGTGCCCATGCGCCGTTCACCATTCTCGGGCCGGTAGTCCGGCAGGGCCGGGACAACCGATGTCGGGCGCAACTGCTCGTCTGTATAAATGCTCCATGACATGCTGAGGTCGGCGCCCGTCTGCAAGGCGTCGATATGCGCGGCCAGATAGCCATCGCGCATCACATCATCGGCATCGAACCGGGCGATCAGGTCGCCCTGCGCGTATTGCATCAATGTATTGAAGGTCACATAGGTGCCGCGGTTGCGTCGCAGATGGACAATCAGCAGATCGGGGTAAGATGCGGTCGCGATATAGTCCAGCGTATCGGCGCAGCCATCAATGCCAAGCAGCACCTGCAAACGCCAGCCGGGGGGAAGCGTTTGGGCGAACACGGCATCGAGGCTGTCGCCAAGCCAGCGGCGGGCATCAAAAGCCGCGATCAGCACCGATATTGTGTGCATGGGTCACCTCCGCGTCAGGTCGTGCAGACCGCGCCGCAACAGGCCCAGCCATTGCCCCTTGGGCTGTTGCACACCGCAGAAGGGGGTCAGGTTCAGGTCGATGATCGTATGGTTCGCCCCGTCATGGACCACATCCAGACAGAAATAATCGAATGGATACAGGGCGGTGAAACCTGCCAATTGCCTGCGCAGGTCATCGGGCAGATCACCGCCGCCCGCCCACATATCCCGGCGATCGAGATGAAACCAGCGATCCTCCGGGTGTTCGTCTTCCTTTTTGATCAGATCATCGCTATGGGCCAGGATACAGATCATCATGTCGCCACAGCCATAGACGCGATACAGCGTGTCGTCATGGGCGATGTAATTCTCGATCACCAGATCCGGGTTATCCCACCAGAGCGGGTCGATCTCGTCACGTCGCAGCAGGCGGTAATCATTCCAGGCCCGGATCGGGCAATCCGGGGAAACGGAGAAGAGGGGCTGAAGGTCGGGGGGCAGCGCCAGTTCCGCCTTGCCGCCGAAATTCAGGTTGGTCTTGACGAACAATAGCTGATCACCCGGCCCCTGCCGCGCCGCCCGCGCACAGCGCACGCCGGCACGTTCCAGCATCATATGCAGGGTCCGCTTGCGCATGTCGGCCAGACCGGCATTCAGCAGCCTGATCCCCCGCTCCGCGATCCGCCGTTCCAGTTCCGCCCGCCGACGCGGAAACAGGGCCGCATGCGACAGGCAATTATGGAACAGCACAGTGTCGATGCCGGGGCCACAGGCACGATCCAGAACAGCCCAATCATCCTCCCATCCCGCCTCCTGATGGGATTCCACCAGATGGCTGATCAGGTATCCGCGCCAGGCATTCATTTCATACGCCAGGATATTGGCCAGCTTTTCCATGGTTCCCTGCCTGAAAACTCAACGACGACGGTCGACCACGGTCGCGGTCTTGCTGGTGGTGGGGTCGATATGCAGATCGGCCAGCTTCACCGACCGCACATGCACCGCCTTGCTGTCCCTGTCTTCCTTCATATGCCGGCGCAAACGATCATCGATGGCGGCAAGGGCGGCCGGATCGTCACAGACCACATGCAGGCCCAGCCGGTCGCAGCCATCGCTGCCGAAATCCAGTACCACCTGCCAATGCGGACAGGCGCCGGCCACCGTTGAAAAGCCGCTATCGTCATAGGTGATCTCGTAGAACCGGAATGTCAGCGGTCGCCGGCCGCGAACCTCCAGCATGCGCTCCCCCGCCCTTTCCACCAGCCGGCCGACATCACCCTGGCTATAGCGGAACAGCGGAAAGCGCTTGCGCCAGGTGTTGGTGACCACGATCTCGCCAAAACCATCGGCGTCCGGCGCCTCGATCTCCACCAGCACTTGCGGCAGGGTGCTGAACAATCCCGGCTCCTTGCTGGCGTTGCAAACCGCCCAGATACCGGTTTCGGCGCCGCCATAGAGGGACCAGACCTGACGGACGCCGAAGGTGCGACACAGATGGGCGCGCACGCTGTCGCGCAACAGCTCTCCTGCATAGAGCAACTGCGGGATCTGCGGCGGCGCCGCACCATTTTCATGGCACCAGTTGGCGAGCAGGGTCAGCACCGACGGCGTGCCTGCCAGATGGGTGGGCTGGAACAATTCGGCCGCCGCGTGCATGTCGCGGTAGGGCGCCTGCGCGCTCATCGGCAGGGTGGTGGCATAGCATCGTTCCAGCAGATCATCGATGATCGACGCCGTGCGGTACAGGCCGGTATAGGCGAAAAGATTGAGCACCACCGATTGCGGGGAAAACACCCCGCGTGCCGTCAGTCCTGCCGCCAAAGCCTGCCGCTGGGCATGGTTTTCCGCAATATCCACGGGGAAAATCAGCGGGGCTGCCGTCCTGCCGCCCGATCGCACCAGATAGACGCCGCGCCTTTCCGCGGCGGGGGAGAAACCGTGCAGGACGGTCAGCAGGTCGCTTTTCTGGCAGGATGGCGCTGTCCGCCAATCCTGGCATCCCTCATAGAATGACCGCCAGAACGGATGATGGCGGGCGATCTCGAACGACTGGGCCATGGCGTGGTCAAAATCCGCGCCAATTTTGCCTGATGACCGGGTCATGCGACCTCCCGCATCTTCGGCAGGCCGATGCCGTAATGCGTCAGCAAGGCTCCGTGGGCGGCACAGAAGGCGGCGCACGCGGACGGGTCGGACAGGCTTGTCATCGCGAAATCCAGCCAGCGCCGCCCCAGCAAGTGGCACAGCCGGCGGTCATCGGCATCGTCGCTGTACCGGAACCGTTCCAGGCTGGGGGGAATTTGCAGGTGCCGCCAATCGCTGAATCGGCGATGCGACAGGCTGTCGGGCAAAATCCGGTATTGGATCATCGGGACCGCCAGCAGGCCGGCCACCGGCCTGTCCACCCCGGCATTGCGGCGGCCGATACGTTTGGCGATACGGTACCAGAAATCGATATTCTCGTTCACATGGCGGCCATCCACGAACCGTTCATGACCGATCACGCCGCGCCGCACCGCTACATTGCTGGCGCGGCCCATGAAAAAGCTGGGATCGCCGGCGGTGGTGGTCAGGCGCGGCAGAAGGTGCAGATCCCCACCTGCGGCGATGGTCTCCCGGCGCAAGAGGTCGGCGCTGGGAAAACGTTCGCCGGACGGCAGGGAATCGTACCCCAGAACCAGCAAATCCAACGCGTGGTCGCGCATACTATCCAGGATCCGGGCACCGCAATCGGCGCGCCAGCAATCATCAGCATCCAGAAAGGCCAGCACCCGGCCCGTTGCCCGCTCCAGGCCGCGATTGCGGGCCGTACTGGGACCGGCATTATCGGATTGGCGCAGCAATTCCACACGGCGAACGCCGATCGCCCGCAACCGTGACAGGGCCACGCCGGCACGCTCGGCACTCCCGTCGGTAGAGGCGTCGTCCACCACGATCACCTCGTCCGGCAACCGTGTTTGCCGGCCCAGGGAGGCCAGGGTTTCCTCAATATATTCGGCCTTGTTATACAAGGGGATGACAACGGAAAGGCTCATGATGCCACCATGCAGGGATAGAGTTTCCCACGGTCCTGGTGCAGGTTGATCACGGCCTCATCGGAGCCGCGGAACAACCCGCTGCCATAACAGACGCTGTCGCGGCACAGCAGCATGCCCACCATATGGATCGGCTGTGCATAATCCGGATCCACAAACGCAAGCTGCTGCAAATAAGGTTGGAACATCAGGTGCCGCCAGTCCCGCCGGATCATTTCGGCCCAGTGATCCGCGCTGCATCGCGACCGCACCAGCGTTCCGATGCCCCGCCCGCCGCTGCTCGGCTTGGCGATCCAATCGCCCTCTTGCCGCAGCAGTTCCTCCGCATCGGCAGCGGACCGGGCACAGGTGGAAAAAATCAGATGCGGCTGCAACTGGGCATAAAGATCGGCCGGCATGGCATCCCGCATGATCGCCGCATCCGACAGCACCGCCAGGACACGCTTGTCATGCACCAGGATCAACGTGCGGACATCGTTGAAATAGTTCCCGCGCTCCACAAGATGGGCCAAAACCTCCGGCGACAGTGTCAGCAATTCAGTGCGGTCCAGTTGCAGGATGAATTGATCCGGACGGCAGCCCTTGGCCTGCACATATCCGTCGTGCATCACCAGTTCCTGTGGCGAAACGGCGACGAAGCCAACCCCGGCGCGCCGGAGATGGGTCGACAGATAATCAACCTCCCCGCCCGGTTCCCGCCCATGCACCAGGGCTGCTGTGCTCCCCCGCGGAAACAGGGCACAGAGATCATCCCAGAAATCGGCATGACCACGCGACCAGGCATGGCTGACCATCCAGCCATTGAAGGGGTAGCGTGCACCGATCTCACAAATCCGCGCCGTACCGTCGCGGTCGAAGATCAGATCCGGTCTGTACCAGCCGACCTGATAGGGCTTCGACGCCGCCTGGCGCAGGATCTGTTCCAGCGCGGGGGGCAGCGCATAGATCGCCGCAATCCGTGGATCGACGAAATACCGCTCGACCACCGCCCGGACTGCCAGATCAATCAGGGGACCCAGCCGGCGCATCTGATCGCGATAGCCATCGGGCAGCAGCAAAGCACGTCGCGAACACAGATTGTCGGCCGGTGACAGGCCGGCAATGGGCTGTGAAGCCGGCACCCATCCGGCATTGCCCATCTCGATCAGCGTCGGGTGCAGGCTGTTATGCATTGCCGGCGGGAACCGCCGCCTTCAGGACGGCCGCTTTCTTTGCCATATAGGAATGGACGATGGACGCGAGATCGTACTGGGTCCAATCAATGCCGAACGCCCTTTCATAGCGGGCCATGGCATCCACGGCATGGAAGAAATGCCTGCTTTCCGTGCCGCCACAATGCACCTTGATCCAGCGAAGGGTACGCTCCCGCTCACGCTCGCCGAACGAATATGTATCGGTCAGCCATTTGCTAAAGAGCGGCAGAATAAACTCCACCTCCCCATGCGTATAAATTTCGTGAACCAATGTCGTCAGCAAGGCGAGCGCAAGATCCGCCTCGCGCAACGACATGTGGTCCTTCCATTTCTTGAACTCGATGGCCGTTTTGTCGATATATTGGGTCATCAGCCAGCCATCGTCGCCGATGATGCCCGTTGCCATCTCGTGAAACATCTGCGAATGCAGAATGCGGTGCGTCACCGCCAGATCCTCATCGGTGATCCGGTGCAGGCAGACAAGCGTCTGCAACAGTTCGAGCTTGTCCTGCACATGCCCTTCGCGATGCAGCACCAAAGTCAGCCGATTGCTGATCCCGGAAACCGTCATGGCGCTGTTGTTGGTTTGGCTCCAACTGGCAAAGAAGCGCCGAAGGTCATCGGGGCGCTGTTCGCGCGATGTCAGGGTACGAAACCCGTTCTCGATGACCACAAAATCTTCATTAACCGTTGAGAATGCTTCCAGAAGCGGTGTTCTGACGGAAACATCCGGCATTGATCGCAAAACAGGAAAAATAAGCGAGGCGAGACCGTCCATGCCCTTCAACTCCTCAGAGGTTCAGATTTTCCATGGGGAGATTCAAATACTGCGAAACAGCACCTTAAATAGAATATTCTACAAAAATTCCGCGCTTATTTATTGATATGGTCATATTATTATGGCGGGCAAAATTAGCCATGCCACCCTTAGCGTATCGCCGATCAGAAGCACCAGACGAGTCCGGTTCTGAATATTTTATAAATAAATCAACATGATAAGAAGTTTCGCCGCGCATACACTCTACCGTTGCACGCCCCTTCTCGTCCGTTTCAGGACCGTTTCCCTACCGGCATCGGGAAAACAGCCCCGATAAATCTGGCCACCCGGACGCCTGACAGAAGTGTGGGTGGCGCTGACTGTCCCACCCAAAGGCAAAGGCTTTCGATCGGGTTGTGAGATCGGTTGATGAGGACGGGGCGCACGGCCCGAAGGCGGCGGGCTTATTACCTGCAAGGTAATCGCAAGCCCCTGCCGGCCGCGCCATGATCGGCCCATCGGAAATCAGAACGATGGAGAGCATCATGGGTATCAGCGTTTTCACCCGCCAGCTTCTGCTGATTGACGCCGCGACCTGTGCGGCATCGGGACTTCTGTTCACGCTGGGTGCCGGTCTGCTGGAACCGTTGCTGGGCCTGCCGGGCTGGTTGTTGATGGAGGCGGGGATCGTGCTGTTCCCGGCGGCCCTGCTGGCCGGTTTTGCCGGGCGGCGGGTGGGGGTGGGCACCGGGCCGGCACGGGCCATGGTGGCGTTGAACCTGGCCTGGGCTGTGGGCAGCCTGGCCCTGCTGACCGCAGGCTGGACCACGGCGCTGGGCACCGGGTTCGTTCTGGTACAGGCTTTCGCCGTGGGTGGCCTGGCCCTAGCGCAGATGCTCAGCCTGCGCCAGGGGAGCCGTCTGGCTCAGGCGTAATGGCCGGCCAGGTCGCCGAACAGACGATCATAGAAGGCGTCCGTGTCCTTGACGCGGATCATCACCTCCACGCTGCCGGCCCCGTCCGGCAGCAGCAGGCCGGCACCGATGCCGGTCCCTTCCTGTGCGATATGCGCCTGGGCCCGCACGGTTTCGAAAAACTCCGGATAGAACAGGCCCGCGACGGCGGTCGGGTCATGCAGGAAGGCACCGTCGGTGTGGAATTTCGGCTTGTCCAGGTGATAGGGCGCATTCAGCATCAACGCCACCTCCCGCCCGAAACGCGGCAGGGCGCGGGCAGCGGCCATGCGGGCGGGGTTGGAGATCAACTGGTGCGTCACGTCGGCAGGGGCCAGCAGAACAGGCACACCGCCATTCAACACCGATTGCGCTGCCGCCGCATCCATCCAGAAATTGAATTCCGCAAACGGCGTGACATTGCCCCGGCGTACAAAATTGGGCGGCAGCGGCGCGAACGACCCGCCCATGGCCACAATGCGGCCGATGCGAGCATAGGCGTCGGGCGCCTGCCGCCGCAACAGGGCCAGGTTGGTCAGGGGACCGGTCGCCAGGATGGTGACGGTGCGCACCGGGCATGACCGCAGCGTCTGGGCCATCCAGCCGACCGCGTCCGGTGAAGCGGCCGACCGCAGCGAGGGCGCCAGCACCAACTCACCCAGCCCCGATTCCGCAAAGGCGCCATCACCGGGCGGCGGTTCATCCTTGCCCAACGGCGCCTTGGCCCCGGCATGCACGGGAATATCCGGCATGCCGACATGGTCCAGGAAGGACAGCGCGTTGGCCGTGGTGCGGTCCAGCGTGACATTGCCATTGACCGTGCAGATGCCCAGAATCCGCGCCCGCTGCGGCAGCGCCAGCACCCACATCCAGGCCAGAAGATCATCGGTACCGGGATCACCATCCAGGATCAGGGAAAGGGGCTGTGTCATCGGGCCATACGATCATGCGGTTGCGACTGACCGCAGATTAGTGCGCTTTGGCACTGGCGGGAAAGGGGGACGGTATCACAGGGATCACGCGACCAGCCTGTTGCTTCCGCCCCTCCGCGCGGCCTCCATCCGCTGTTCGGCAAGGCGCACCATGTCGGCCGGCGTGGTCATGCCCGGTTCGAACCGGGCAAGGCCGGCCGACAGCGTGACCATGGCATGGGGGCTGCGCTGATGCGGCAGAGCAAGGCCCGCGACCATGTCCAGGATCTGACGCACCTGCCCCTCCAGCGCCGCCGGCTCCACGGCGGTCAGGATGATGCCCAGCCGTGCCCCGCCATGGCGATAAACACGGTCCCCCTGCCCCACCTGCCGTGCCACGGCACGGAACAGGGTACGCAAAACCTGATCCCCGGCGGCGGCACCATAGGCGTCGTTATAGGCCTGGAAATGATCGATTTCCGCCAGGACCAGTGCAAAAGCGGCTTTCCCCTGGCGGCAGGCCAGATCATGCACACTGCGCAGATCGGCATCGAAGGCGCGGCGGTTATGGGTGCCGGTCAGCGGATCGTGAAGGCTCCATTCCTCCAACTGCTTGTTGGCGGCCTCCAGCGCTTCGGTGCGCAGCACGACCTGTTCAGCCAGGCTGTCAGACGCGTCACGCACACGCGCCGCCATGTCCTGGAACGACCGGGCCAGCAGCCCGATCTCGTCCTGCGCCGCCGTCGGCAGCCGCGACTGGCCGTCGGCCACGGCCGCATATTCTCCGGCCGCCACCTTTTCCGACGCCTCCTTCAATTGCAGGATCGGGTCCGCCACCTGCCGGCGCAGCAGGATGAAGACCAGCGCCAGCATGGCCAGGAAATAGGCCATGCCCATGGCCATGATGGCGCTGGCTGCCTGATGCGCCTTGGCCGCCACCAGGGATTTCGGATAGCGCGCAATGAACCACCAGTCCGGCCCCTGCAGCCGCGTCACCGCCAGATAGGCCCCGTCCTCCGCATCATCGACGACCCAGACGTCATCGGCGGCGACCGGGGCGACCTTGCGCCGTTCTACGCTTTCGCCGATCAGGGCATGGATACGCAACAAACCCGGATCGCCCAGCTTCTTCAGGTTGATGGTGGCCAGTTCCTTGCGCAGCCGGTCCATCCATAGCGGATGGGCCACCAGATGCCCGTCTGCCGCCAACACGAAATTATAGGTGCCGGGCAAATGGTCGGTGATCAGCCGGTCCATCAGATCATTCACCAGAACATCGTGACCGGCATTGATCAGGTGCCGCCCCTGGTAATCGACCGGCAATTGATAGGTAACCATCCAGGCCTTGGCCGTATGGTCATGATAGAGCGGCGTCCACACGGCGCGACGCTGTGGATTCTCGGGAAACATCGTGGAGCGCACGACCGAAAAGGCCGTCATGTCCAGATTGGCCTCCACCTCCAACCCCCAGGCGAAGGCCGGCCAATACATCACCATGGCGTTTTCCGGCATGCTGATGGTGGTATTGATGAAACGGCTGTTCCATGCCGGACCGTATTCAGCCAAAAGATGATAAGACAATACCAGCCGTCGTTTCAGTTCCGCTGGAATATTCTGCTGATTGGCGCCAATGAAACCGGACATTCCCTTATGTCCGATACCTTCCCGATTGATGACACCATCGAAATATTCACGGCGAAGGCGGGTGGCGCCATCCTCCCCGCGCTGGAAAAACGCGTCGAAATCCGGGTTCGGCAGGATGTCCGGATTGGCATAAAGGTCCAGGAACCGGTCGCGGAACGCATCCATATTGGCGGCAGCCAATTGAAAGATGGCACTTTCCGTGCGGCCGCGTTCCAGCAGATGCGCCTTGAGCTGCTCCAGCGCCTCGCGTTCTTCACGATCATAGATGGTTGAATAACCGATGGCCGTGAGCGCCAGGACGATCACCATGGACCAGCCGGCAAGCCGCACGACAAAGCCCCCCAGAAGGGTGCCGGACAAACGGGCCAGCGGCGCCGGCAACAGCCATCCCGCCTTGCTCGCATCCACGGCCGCACCCTTTCCGCTGCTGCTATCCTGAAAAGGTTATCTTTGTGTGTTTGCTGCGGTCAAGCCATGAAAGCGAACAGGTCGAGCGAGAAACAATTCACACCGCATTCTCGTTCAATGTGTGGCGGGCATAGCGGGGGGCGGATCACCCTTCAGCATGCCCTTCCCACGATAAAAACGCTCCGCCCCCGGATGCAAGGGGACGGACAGTCCGGTCAGTGCCGTTGCCAACTGGATGGACCGGCCGCGCGGATGACCGTTATCCAGCATGGACCGGGTCTGTTCGTTCCACAGCGCGGCCGTGATGTCATGGACCAGCTCCGGCTTCAGATCGCCGCGCACCGCCCAAATGGCCCCAACCCCCAGGCTGCGGGTGGCTGGCACACCTTCATAGGTGTCCGCGTCGATCCGGGCTTCGGTGAAATGCGGCAGCCGTTTCATCAACTGGGCAGCGCGGGCATCATCGAACGGCACCAGGGAAATGGGGATACGCCGCGCCAGATCGGCAACCGCCGGCAACGGATAGCCACCAACGATAAGGAAAGCGTCCAGTTCACCCGCTTCCAGCCGGTCGCCGCCGGCGGCGGGGCTGAGATAGAAGGGCTTCACGGTTTTTTCCGACAGGCCATAGGTGGCCAGAAGCGCGCGGGCCGTGACCAGGGTGCCCGACCCTTGTTCACCGAGCGCAACCCGCTTGCCCTTCAGGTCGGCCGGGCTTTTGATGCCGCTGCCGGCGCGGGTGACGAGATGGATCGTCTCCGTATAAAGGTTGGCGATGGCGCGCAGGTCGGCATAGCCCGTCTTCTGGAACGGGTCCTGGCCGGTCAAGGCCACATGCGCGATATCGGCCTGGACCAGGGCCGATTCGAGCCGGCGCGACCGCATCAGGCCGATATTATCAACAGCGCCGGAGGTGGCCTGCGCCACGACGATCAGACCCGGAACACCGCAGGCCCCACCCCGGTCACAGGGGCGCGACCCCGGCGGATTGGACACGGCATTGGCCAGAAGGCCGCCGATCAGGAAATAGGTGCCGCCTGTAGTGCCGGTCCCGATCTGAAAGAACCGCACCTGATCACTGGCAGGTGCCGCCAGGGCGGCTGGAATGGCCAGCAGGCCGAGACCCATGCCCAGAAAGGTGCGACGTCGCAGGACTGCGGACATCTTGTCGGCTTCGGGCGGGGTAGTCGGAGGTTCCGTTGGATTGGGCATGGCGAGCGCCCTTTCCTTGATTGCTGATGATCATACCATGGTGCGCCGCCCATCCGGACAGTGCAACCGGTACGGACACGAAATGGTATGGATGGCGACAAAAGTCGGGGCCTGTGGCCGATATCCAACGTTTTTTGTCACAAGACGTTCAAAAGCATCAACAGGCCCAGCAGCGCGATCAACGCCCCCGACAGCCGCGACGCCTTGCCGCCGCCCAACTGATAAAGCGTGGCCGACAGCCCGACGCCCGACGACATGACCAGCACACAACCCGTCAGCATGCCGGGCCAGAACAGGACGTTGGTGGTGACCGGCCCGCCCCATTGCGACAGGTTGATGCCGTGCAGCGCCCCCACGGCGGCAGCCATGACCAGTCCGACAATGGCAGGCAGGGTCAGGGTCGCGGCCAGCAACCCGCCAAGCACGACCAGCGACGCCTCCAGCGCCAGACCGGTATAGGGCAGGTGCAGCCCGCTGCGCGTCAACAACCCGGCGATGATGCCGGCCGCCAGGGCCAGCCCTGCCCCCGTCCCCGGCGCCCCACGACCCTGCATGTCCAGCCAGAGACCCAGCCCCAGCAGGCCGAACAGATGCACATAGGTCAGCACGGGCCCGGCCAGCCCCGAGGAGAAGCCAGGCGGCACGGAGGCAGCCAGGGCCGTGGCGGGCAGCAGCACCAGGGCAAGGGTCAGACACAGGGCGATCGGCAGGCGCATGGGGGATCCCGGTGGCGTCAAACCCGTCCTTGATGGCCGCAAGGCATGGGCCGGGTCAAGCGCATGACGACGGGCGGGACCCAACAGGACCCCGCCCCGACACACCGATCAGCGATTCACGGACCGGGCGGCGCTGTCAAATAATATCGGCCAACTCCTTGGGCTCGTAAGGCGGGCTGCCTGGGCGCCATTCTGCTGGCCACATCGGGCCAGCCCGTGGCGGCGCTGGCCCTGCTGAACCGACAGGTCAAGGAACTGCGCGAGCCCATCTATGACCATATCGGTGGCTGGAACCCGATATAGGGAATGGGAAGCGGTCCTATAGGGGACAATGCCCCCTACCCCCCGCCCCTCTATCGCGCTATGTAGGGGCGATGGCCGCAGGGGTGACCGACCGGAGAAATGTGTGATGAAGCTTTATGGTGTCCTGCTGAGCCCCTACGTCACCCGGGTGCTGCTGGCCATCCGGCACAAGGGGCTGGACATACCGCTGGCGCCGCCGCCGGGCGGCGGGTTGAAATCGCCGGAATATCTGGCCATCAACCCCTATGGCAAAATGCCGGCCCTGGAAGCCGATGGCATCGCCATCATCGAATCCGAGGTGATCTGCGAATTCCTGGATGAGCGTTTCCCCGAAAAACGCATCCTGCCGGGCAGCGATCTGGAACGGGCACGCGCCCGCATCATCAGCCGGGCCGCCGATCTCTACATCCTGCCGTCACTTCTGGGCCTGCTGGGCCAGATGAACCCGGCGACCCGCGACGCCCGCCTGGTGGCGGAAAAGCTGGCCGAGCTGAAGCGTGGGCGCGACGGGCTGGAAACCTTCATCAGTGGCCCCTGGTGCATGGGGGATCAGTTCACCCTGGCGGACTGCGCCATGGTGCCCGCCTGTTTCTTCCTGGAGAAGTTCCTGCCGGCCTTCGGCGGCATCGACATGTTCGCCGACCATCCGCGCATGGGTGCCGTCTGGCGCCATGCCCAGAACGATCCGATGGTGGCCAATCTGTTGAAGGAAATGAACGGCGCGCTGGACGATTTCATGCGCCGTCGCGCTGCGAATAGCTGAGGGCCGTCGGCCGCGGCGGCCCATGATCAGACCGGAAACCTCTCCCTTCGGCAGGGAATGACGCAAGTGTGCTATCCGCTTCGTCCTATTGCTTTGGTGGGGGCGCACACCGCATAGTGCGCTGCCCCGGTGCCAGGGCAGGTTGGCGGTGAGGTTTCGGGTTGGTAGCGCCTGCTGTTCGATCTTTGCTCTGGTTGCTGCTGGCGGGCTTTGTCCTGTTGTTGCCTTCCATGGCGGCGGCAACCGACCTGCGCATCGGCCTGATGAATCTGGCACCTGCGGCTGATCCGCATCTGGCGTCCAATCGCGCCGATTACATGATGCATAATCAGATTTATGAGGGGCTGGTCGGGGTCGATGCCGCCTATCGTCCCGTGCCGCTGCTGGCCGATCGCTGGGAACAGACGGGGAGCGGGGTCTGGCTGTTCCATCTGCGCCGGGATGTGCGGTTCCAGAATGGTCAGCCCTTCACGGCGCGTGATGTGCTGTACAGCTTCTGCCGCGTGGCGAAGGTGGGACCGGAACCGCGTGCCATGGCGGCACGTCTGGATGGCGTGGCCGCCGTGGAAACGCCGGACCCCTTCACCGTGCTGATCCGCTACCAAACGCCCATGGCGGTTTTCCCCAGCGATGCGGCCAGCGTGCCCATCGTGGCGGCGCCCGCCAACCTTCAGATCACCTATTCAAGCAGTGGCTGTGCCGACCAGGATTGGGGAAGCAGCGACCGCTATGCCAACCCCGCCACGGGCGCCGGCACCGGCCCGTTTCGTCTGGCCCGCTATGGCACCGGCTCCATCATGTTGGACCGCAACCCGGATTATTGGGGCCGGCCTGCGGACTGGGAGCATCTGCACCTGATCCGCCTGACCGAAAACGACCGGGTGCCCTACCTGCTGGAAGGGCGGATCGACATCCTGGACAACCCTTCCCTGGAATCCCTGCCCTTCTTCGCCAAACGACCGGGCATCACCCTTGTCGAGGGGCGGTCGACTGGCGTGACCTATCTGCAAGCCAACCAGCGCGCGGCGGCGGGACCCGGCGGTCCCAACCGGTTCCGCGACCTGCGGGTGCGTCAGGCGCTGCTGCTGGCGCTGCCGTCCCGCATGCTGGCCGAACGGATCGTGCCGGGCTTTGGCACGGTGACGTCTCAGATGGCGATGGCGGGTATGGACGCCCATGTGCCGGAAATCCCGGACGACGAGTACGACCCCGCCCGCGCCCGTCAACTTCTGGCCGATGCCGGCTTTGCCAACGGGTTCGACACCACCTTGCTGGTGACACCGATGCAGGCCAAGGTGGGAG
>NZ_JAGOGJ010000248.1 GCF_017996735.1 Niveispirillum sp. | reverse complement strand
GAAGGGGCAAAAAACCACGCCGCCATTATCAACCAAAGACAGCTTGAGTGTTGTTTTGTAATGATTTCAGTGTGATTCTCTTGGGGTGACCCAGGGGGATTTCCATGTCCGCTGAACTTGAGCTTCATTCTCGCATCCGGACGCTTGCCGATGCGGTGGCCGCGTTTTCGGATGATGATCGCTGTCGTCGGCTGCTGGAGGCGATGGTCTGGCCACGGGGTCGGCTTTGCCCGGCGTGTGGCTGCCATCGGTCGATCAGCCTGGCCGGTCGGGATACGGGGCGTCGGGCACGGCCAGGGCTTTATCAATGCTCTGACCAGGATTGCCGGCAGCAATTCACGGTGACGACGCGGACCCCGCTGCATGCAACCAAGCTGCCGTTGCGCACCTGGCTGCTGGCCCTGTGGTTCATCCTGCAATCCGACAAGGGCGTCTCCTCGATCCGGCTGGCCGAAATCATCGGGGTGAGCCAGCCGACGGCATGGCGGATGGGGCATGTGCTGCGTCTGCTGGTGGCCCGTGACCACACGCTGGGTGGCGTCATCGAAATCGACGAAATGTATTTCGGTGGTGCTCCCCGGTCCGATCCCGACAAGCCCCGTGCCGGTCGGGGCCGCAAAGGACAGCCGCGCACGACCAAGACGCCGGCCATGGTCGTTGTTCAGCGTCCCGCCGGATCGGAACCGGGAACACCGGCCGGCGAAGCCAGGGCCTGCGTTGTTGCCGACCTGTCGTTGAACGAGACCGAACGGGTGCTGGAAGCGAGCGTGACACCGCAGGCCCATCTGATGAGCGACGAATGGAAGGCCTTCGTGGCGGCCGGCACCGGCTTCGCCCGTCACGACACCGTGTGCCATGCCCGCAAGGAATATGCCCGTGGCACCGTCCATGCCAATGCCGCTGAAGGCTTCAACAACCGGGTCCGCCAGACCATCGCCGGCGTCTTCCATCACATCAGCTCCCAGCATGCCGACCTCTATTTCCATGAGATCGGCTTCCGCTGGTCCCAACGCATCGCCGCTGGTCAGAAAATCCGCAAAGCCCGGAAAGGAAGGACAATCCTGCAAACCCTCTGGGACAGGGTGCCGCCCGCACGCCAGTTGCCAGCCGTTTTCATTATGGCCGTCGGTCGTCAGATCCGACGGACAAAAGCCGGCGGCATCGACGTCAGATCAACCGTGGCTGTCTTTGGTTGATAATGGCGAACCACGTTAAGCGGACAAATAGAGAACATCAGGTTGTGAGGCGTTCGGTTGGCGTTCTCAGCATTCTGTAGCCATCCTTGTCGAGCTTTGCGGGTTCGGCCCAGAGGTAGTCGCCGGTGAGATTGATATGCTGCCAGCCCAAGGGGGCCAGATAGGGCAGTAGATTGTCTGGGATATCCTCCCCCTGTCCACGCAGGAACCTGATGACGCGGTCCATGTAGACCGTATTCCACAGGATGATGGAGGCCACGACCAGGTTCAGGCCGCTGGCCCGGTGCTGCCGGCTTTCCAGGGTTCGGTCCCGCAGGCGGCCGAGCCGGTGGAAGCAGACGGCGCGGGCCAACGCGTTGCGGGATTCGCCCTTGTTCAGTTCGGCCGTCGCCTGCCGGCGCAGCATCGGATCGTCCAGCCAATCGAGGGTGAAGAGAGTGCGCTCTATCCGGCCCACCTCGCGCAGCGCCAGGGCCAACCCGTTCTGGCGCGGATAGGAACCGAGGCGGCGCAGCATCAGTGACGCAGGCACGGTGCCCATCCGCACCGAGGTTGCCAGCCGGAGCAGATCGTCCCAATGGGTCGAGATCATGGCCTCGTCGATGCGGGCCGCGATGAAGGGTTCCAGCGCCGGCCAGGTCGATGCCGGGCCGAATGTGTGGAGCCGGCGGTTCGCGATGTTGGGGATGCGCGGCGCAAAGCGGAAACCCAGCAGGTGACAGAGCCCGAATACATGGTCCGAAATACCGCCGCCATCGGTGTGGTGGACAGCGATATCAATGTCGCCGCCATGATAGAGCAGCCCATCGATGACATGGGCGGCTTCCCCTTCAGACACGGAAATCACCTTGGTGTGGAAGGGCGCATAGCGGCCGGAAATCCAGGTGTAGAAGGATATGGCCGGTCCCGACCCCTTGTGCGGATTGACGGCGCCCGCGACCTCGCCCTGACCGCCCAGCGGGAAATGCTGGCCGTCAGAACTGGACACCGAGGCATCGCCGAACCAGGCGGACAGAGGCTGCGCATGTTGGGCGGCAGTGACGCGAGCCAGGGCCCGGCCATAATTCTCCTCGCTGAGATGCCAGCCGGCGGCCCAGGCCAGTTGCCGGTAGGTGGCGAGATTGCAGGCCTCGGCCATACGCGTCAACCCCAGGTTGGTGGCGTCTGCCAGCACGGCTGTCAGGGTGATACGCGGATCGTCTCCGGGAAGTTGCGAGCGCTGATGGGTGAAGCACTCGATCATGCCGGTCCAGCGGTTGACCTCTGCCAGCAATTCGGTGATACGCACCCGTGGCATCACGGCCTGGACACGGTCGGCCAGTTGCTCCGCTTCCTCCGGGGTAACGGCTTGCAATGGTGAGATCTTCAATGCCGTCCCGTTGATCCTGACATCCGGGAGCAGTTGCTTTGCCGCCTGCCCGTCCACTTGGCGCAGCCGCTCCTCCAGTAGCTCCCTCCGCTCGCGCAGATATCCGATGGCCTCTTCCTGCACCGCGACAGGCAGCGGCCCGGCCAGCTTCATGGTCGAGAACAGGGTCTTCGGTACGAGCTGGTCTTCCACGGCCCGGTATTGCCGGCTACCGGCCACCCAGATGTCCCCGGCGCGCAGCCGGTCACGCAGTTCCACGAACAGGCAGAGTTCATAGGCGGGCATATTGATCCCGTCGTCACGCAGCACCGCCGCCCGCCAGGTGCGTCGGATGAAGCCAGTCGGCAGACCCTTGGGCAGATTCCGCCGGGATCCGGCATAGAAGGTCCGCATCAAAGCCAATGCGTTCAGCAGAGCCCCGACGCTGGCGATACCGTGAAAGCTGAAACTGTCCAGGAACATTGGCCCCACCCGGCGCAGCAGAGCGTGGTTGGTGGTGGCCAGCGCCGCATAGTCGGTGTCGTCGTCGCGGGTGAGTTCGCCGGCCTCAGCCACGGCGGCCTTGAACTCCTCCCACGGAATGACCGCCTCGATGGCCGCGAAGGCGTCTGTCCCTTTGCCACGTGCGTCGATCAACGCCTCACCCACCCTGGCCAGCAACCGCACCTTCTCATTCATGGCGCGGCTGTTGGCCTGGATCGTCTCGGCCGCGCGGCGTTCGGCTCGTCGAAACAGGCCACCGATCAGACGGTCGAACATGCCGATGACATCGTCGGTGAGCCGGGTAATGGTTTCCAGCACAGTCATCGTCAGGATGGACTGCCGGCGCAGCGGTGCCAGGGCTGACAGATGCTGGGATGACAGCCGGCCGCCTTCCCGGACCAGGAGGTGGACACGATCCGCATGGATGCTCTCCAGGATCGCCGGATCAATGGCGAGGGTCCGTAACGCAATCAATTGTTCAATCAGCCTGGACATGGCGCGGTGCCCCGTGGCGCCGGGTGGCTGACGTGCCCAGGCCAACAGGCTCATGCCTGTATCGGCGCGTTCCGCCAGCAACCCGTCTATGCCCTCGCGCTGTTCCACGGTCAGGGCAGCATCAATCTGTCTTTCGACATGGCGCTCGGCCTGCAACAGGGCGATGGCCACCAGACGTTCGATTGTGGAGGCAGCGGGAGCCGCGACCATCCGCCGCCGCAGTTCCTCCATCAGCAGGCCCGCCAGACCCATGCCGCTGGTGGTGACCAGCGCGACCGGGAGCAGCCATTTGGCGATCTCACGCCGGATCGGTTGCGAGAAGGTGGTGTAGCCATAGATGGCGTAGAGGGCTTCGAGCTGGTCATAACGTGTCTGCGACCGGGTGGCATATTCCGCCAGCGCGTCGGGTGGCAGGTCCAACTGATCGGCGATGAAGGACAACACCTGGGGCGGAACCAGTTCCCCCGGTCGCAGCAGCCGGCCAGGGTAGCGGAGCGCACAGAGCTGGACGGCAAAGCCCAGTTGGTTGTGCGGTCGCCTCCGGCGCGCCACGACGGCGATGTCGGCAGGGCTCAGCGTGTAATGGCGGATCAGGTCGGTCTCCGCCGTGGGCAGCGCGAACAGCGCTTCGGCCTGGGCATCGGTCAGTACGCTGCGGCGCGGCATGGCGGTTCTGTCCCAGTTGGAGTAATGTCTGTCAGATACGCACCAAAGCCCAGACGTTCCGCCATCGACAGGGCGATGCCGCCGGGAGGGTTCAATTGGGACAGCGTGCGGTCCTCTACTGCCGCGTGTCCACGGTCGATCAATCCTGCGAGCGGCAGGAGCGGGATCTGCTGACCCTGGCCATGCGGGCGGGGTATGAGGTCGTGGGTGTCTACAAGGAAACCGGGGCGGGCACCAAACTGGACCGCGCGGAGCGGAAGAAGGT
>NZ_JAGOGJ010000018.1 GCF_017996735.1 Niveispirillum sp. | reverse complement strand
GACCATATCCCGGTTCACGGTTGGTATTGTCCGGACCCCAATAGATGCTGTCCTGATAGACATAGGACAGGTTGGCGCCCAGCTTCATCTCGTTGCCCACCTCGACACTGTAATTGGCGCTGAGATTGTACTGATAGTCCGGTGTGCGCTGCATCTTGTTATCGGTGAAATCCAGCTTGCGGATCACATCAATATAGCTCCCGTAGCGGGCATGCAGCAGGGAGCCGGACGCCGCAAACGACAGTTCGCGCGTGGCCTGAAGCTGGAATTCCGCCTCCACGCCCTTGATCTTGGCGGATGCGGCATTGGCCACCACCAGGGTCAGGGCGACGTCGTCCAGCTGTTCGACCTGCAAATCCTTGAAATCGGTATAGAAGGCCGCAAGATTGAAGCGGGCGCGGTCGTTGAACAGTTCGGTCTTGATACCGGCCTCGTAATTCATGGCCGTTTCAGGATTGTAGGAGACAGAGGCATTCTGGGCATTCGCCGCCGCGCCCTGCCAGCCGCCGCCCTTGAACCCGCGGGTGACGGAGCCATAGACCATGGTCCCCTTCTCCGGCGACCATTCCAGCAGAACACGCGGGGTCAGCCGGCGCCAGGTCTGCTCGACATTGATATGGTAGGGCGACTGCAACGGCGCCGGGGACAGGGTGTTGCTCTGGCCCGCCGGGCCCAGGCTGAGGATGCGGCCCTCGCTGTCGAAGCTCTTATGGTCGATCGTGTAGCGCAGGCCGGCGGACAGGGTCAGGTCCGGGGTCAGGTCATATTCCATTTCCCCGAAGGCGGCATAGTTGGGCGCCTTGCCGGTGGCGATGAAGATGTTGTCGCCGTCCAGGCTGTCACGCGTGCTGCCGGCACCGCCGGGCAGGAAGGAGGTTGCGGTGTTGCGCGACGACCGCTTGGTGCGTTCATGCAGGAAATAGAGACCGCCCAGCCAGCGCAGCGACCCCGACTGATCCGACGCCAGGCGCAGTTCCTGGGTCAAGCCGACATAATCCTCCTTCTGGGTCAGGACGCTGTCGGTGATCGACGGCGGCGACGCGGCACCCGGCTGGCTCCAGCGGTTGGCGGCGTCACCCCGGCGCACGGCGCCCAGATAGGTCAGGACGGGGCCATCGAAATCATAGTCGGCACGGACCGTCAGGCCCGACCCGTTGCGCCGCATATACTGGTCATAGGGCGTTTCGGTGGTCCGCGGGTTCTTGGATTTCAGGGCGCCGGCAATGAAGCCGGGCGTGGCCTTGGTCGGGTCATCCACGGCATGGCGGGCAGAACCGCCGCCATCATCATGGCTGTAATCGGCCACGACTAGCACCGACAGGGCGTCGGTCGGGTCGATCTGCACCGACAGGCGGCCGGCATAGCTGTCCAGATCCTCCAGCTCCTGCCCCGTCACGACATTGCTGGCGTAACCGTCATGGCGGTTCTGGTACAGTGACAGGCGGGCCTTGACCGTGTCGGTCAGGGCGCCGGTGACATAAGCCTGGCTGGCGATGGCGCCGTAATTGCCCACACTGACCGACGCGAAATGTTCCGTCGTGTCCTTGGGCCGGGCGGTGACGAAGCTGATGGCGCCGCCGACCACATTCTTGCCGAACAAGGTGCCCTGCGGACCGCGCAGCACTTCCACCCGTTCCAGATCAAAGATCGGCGGCGTGGCGGTACCACGGCGGCCGATATAGGCCTCGTCCAGGAAGACGCCGACCGATGGGTCGGCGGTGGCGCTGTTCAGGCGTACGGTGCCGATACCACGGATGAACAGTTCCTGTTCCAGGGCATTCTGCTGCTGGAAGGTGAAGCTGGGTGTGCGGCTGGCCAGTTCGGAAATGTCGGTCATGGCGGAAGCGCGCAGCGCCTCCCCGTCGATGGCGGTCACCGCGATGGGCACGCTCTGCAGGCTTTCGGCCTTCTTGCGCGCCGTCACCACGATTTCGGCCAGGACCAGACCATCATCGACCTTGGCATCGCCCGGGGCGTTGGCGGTGGCCTGGGCCAGGGCGGGACCGGAAACGGCACCCAGCAACGCGGTCAGCAAACCCGCCTTTTTCCAGCGGCGATGACCCATGGCACGGCATCCCATCATCTTATTCATCCTCCCTGATCACGCATTTTTCATTGGTATGTTTACGCAAGTGAGAAATCTCACCAACCGGAGACGACTGTCAAGCCGTATTGCGAATAATTTATTGCGGAAACATTGTGCAGATGCACACGCTCTGGGTCGCTGTGCGGTGCCGTTCTCGGCTTGCGTAATCGTACCATAGAGGATATAAGCTTGCATAACCATACCAATAATGACAGGAGGCAACGGTTCCCATGGTTTACATACTGGGAGGCTGGCAAAGCGACTTTGCCAGGAACTGGACCCGCCAGGGCATGGATCTGATGGCAGGGTTCAGCGAGGCCGTGCGCGAGGGGCTGAACGCCGCCCGCCTGGACGCGGCCGAGGTGGAATGTGGCCATGTCGGGAATTTCGTGGCGGACCTGTTCGCGGGCCAGGGACTGCTGGGGGGCTTTTTCGGCCATGTCGACCCTGCCTTCAACGGCATGCCCACGGCCCGGCACGAGGCGGCCTGCGCGTCGGGATCGCTGGCCCTGCTGGCGGCCATGGCCGATATCGAGGCCGGGCGCTATGACCTCTCCTGTGTCATCGGCCTGGAACTGATGCGCAATGTACCCGGCGCCGTGGCGGCCGACCATCTGGGTGCTGCCTGCTGGCGCGGGCAGGAATTCACCGACTGTTCCTATGTCTGGCCCCGCGCCTTTTCCGATCTGGCCGATGAATATGAACGCCGCTACGGCCTGGACCCCGCCCATCTCTGGCGCATCGCCCAGGTGAATTTCGGCAATGCCAAGCGAAATCCGAATGCCCAGACACGCGACTGGACCTTCAGCGACCGCAGCTTCACCGACGATCCGGAAGCCAACCCGGTGGTGGAGGGGCGCACGCGCAAGATGGATTGCGGACAGGTGACGGACGGGGCGGCGGTGCTGTTCCTGGCATCCGAACGCCGGGCCGCCGACTATGCCAAGCGTCACGGCCTCGCGCTGGACAGCCTGCCCCGCATCACGGGCTGGGGCCACCGGTCGGCCCCCATTTCCTATGCCCGCAAGATCGCGGACAGTGCCGGGGCGGACTATGTATTCCCGCAGGTGCGCCGCGCCATCCTGGATGCCCGCGCGCGGGCCGGTATCACCGACCTGTCACAGATTCATGCGGTCGAAACCCATGATTGCTTCGCCATGACCGAATATATGGCCATCGACCATCTGGGCCTGACGGCACCGGGGGAGGCGTGGAAGGCCGTGGTGGATGGCAGCATCGAGATGGGCGGTCGGCTGCCGGTCAACCCGTCGGGCGGACTGATCGGCCTGGGCCATCCGGTGGGCGCCACCGGCGTGCGCATGGCACTGGACGCCGCCAGACAGGTGGCCGGTACCGCCGGCGATTATCAGGTCGAGGGCGCGCGCGCCGTGCAGACGCTGAATATCGGCGGATCGACGACCACCACCGTCAGCTTCATCGTCGAAAGGCGGGCCGCATGATCGCCCGCCGCGACATCCTGGCCGGAGCCACCGCCATGCTGAGCCCCCTGCCCGCCGCCGCCGCGACGCCGGCATCCGCCCCCGACCGCCGCCTTCGGCAGTTCAAGGCCGTGATCGAGGATTGGCGGCGAAAGGATATCGACGCCATCCTGGCCCGGCTGCATGACGATATCGTCTGGCACGTCGTCGCCGCCGCGGTTCCGCCACTGCGTGGCAAGAAGGCCGCCCGCGCCTTTCTGGAGAAATTTTCCCAGGAAGTGGCGGAGGTGCATTGGCGCCTGTTCCATGCGGCCGAAGTGGGCGACCGGTTGTTCGTGGAGGGCGTGGACGAGTTCGTGACCAGCAGCGGCAACCGCGTCGCCGCCCCCTATGCCGGCATCATCGAATTCCAGGGTGATCTGATCATCGGCTGGCGCGACTATGTCGACCGGTCGGTCATCGACGCCATGCGGCGCGGCGGCACCTATCCGCCGCAGGTGGAGGAACTGATCAACCGGGAGGCCCTGTGATGGATGTGCGCACCTATCCCTTCCGCGCGGCGGAATTCATGCCGGTCGACCTGTCGGTGGAGCGCGAGCTGGATGGCAGCATCCGCCTGCGCTCCCGCCTGTCGCTGCATATTCCCGACGCCAACATCCCCCGCGCCATCCGCGCCCGTGCCGCCCGCCATCCGGAACGGCTGGCGCTGGCCTGGCGCGGGGCGGAGGACGGATGGGTCCGGCGGGACTTCTCCACCCTGATCCATGAGATCGCGGCGGCGGCAAGCTGGCTGTCGGCGCATGTGCCGGCCGGCGGCACCCTGCTGACCATGGGCGTGAATACCCATGCCATGGCCGTGATCACATATGCCGCCTTCACGGCGGGTGTGCGGCTCTGTACCGTCGGGGCCGGCTATGGGCTGGCCGGCGGCAACCTGGCCCGGCTGCGCCATGTGTTTGCCAAGACCGGCCCCTGTCTGGCCTATGTCGATCCGCACCCGGCCCTGGTGGCCGCCATGGATGCCGTGGCGCCGGCCGGCGTGCCGGTGATCAGCACGGCGCCGCTGACCCTGCCCCGGCCCTGCATCGGGTTCGACGCGCTGCTGTCCCACCCGGTCGCCCCGGATCTGGATGCCAGGATCGCGGCCCTGGACGTGACGGCGCCGGCCTGCCTGATGCTGACATCGGGGTCGACGGGCCTGCCCAAGGTGGTGCCGCTCAGCCTGACCAATCTGGCGGCCAGCACGGCGCAGGGCATGGCCACGGCCGGCGGCGCCCTGGGGCCGGAGGGGGAGATCGTGGACTGGCTGCCCTGGCACCATGCCGCCGGCGCCTCGGTCCTGCGCATCGCCCTGCTGGAGGGGTACAGCCTCTATATCGACAATGGCAAACCCATGCCGGGCCTGTTCGCGGAGACGGTGCGCAATCTGCGCGACGTGTCCGTCGGCTATTACAACAATGTTCCCGCCGGCTATGCCCTGCTGGCCGACGCGCTGGAACAGGACCCGGTGCTGCGCCGCACCTTCTACAGCCGCATGCGCATGATGCTTTATGGCGGTGCCGGGCTGGCCCAGCCCGTCTATGACCGGCTGCAGCGCATGGCGATCGAGGAAACGGGCCACCGTGTCCATATCACGTCCGGCTATGGCATGACCGAATCCACCACGGGCTGTCTGGTCACGCATTTTCCCACCGACAAGGTCGGCATCGGCCTGCCGGCACCGGGGGTGGAGGTGAAGCTGGTGCCCTATGACGGGCGGTACGAGGTGCGGTTGCGCGGGCCCAATGTCATGGCGGGATATCTGGACGATGCCGAGCGCACCGCCGCCGCCTTTGATGAGGAAGGCTATTACCGCACCGGTGATCTGGCCAATTTCCATGAGGAGGAGCGGCCGGAACGGGGGCTGGCTTTCTCCGGCCGGCTGGCGGAGGAGTTCAAGCTGGACAATGGCACCTGGGTCCAGGGCGGGCATCTGCGCGAAAGACTGATCGTGGCGCTGGCGCCGCTGGTGCTGGATATCGTGCTGACCGACGATAACCGGCCCTGGCTCGGCCTGCTCTACTGGCCGCGTCCGGGGGCGCCGGCGGATGTGCAGGCGCAGGTGGCCGACCGTCTGCGCGCCTTCAACGCCGCCCAGACGGGGGCCGCGTCCATCATCCGGCGCGCCGTGATGCTGACCATCCCGCCCAATCCCGACTGGCACGAACTGTCGGACAAGGGAACCATCAACCGCCGCGCCGTCATCGACCACCGCAGCGACACCGTGGACGCCCTGTACGCCGAGCCGCCCGGTCCGGGCGTGCTGGTGGTTTGAGCGAAAGGAGAATGATCATGGATATCGTCCTTCTTCTCGCCACCAACGCGGCGGTGATCATTGTCGCCTTCCTGATCCTCTGGCGCGTGTGTCTGGCCATTGGCGACATGACGCCGGTGGATGCCGTCTGGGGCCTGGGCATGGTGCTGGTCGCGGCCAGTACCTATGCGCAGGTGGGTGACGCGGCCCCCCGGCAGTTGCTGCTGCTGGGTCTGGTGACACTCTGGGGCGTGCGGCTGGGCTCCTACATGCTCTGGCGCTGGCGCCACCATGGTACCGACCGGCGCTATACGGCCATGCTGGGCAAGGTGCAGGCGGCCAAGGGGTGGAGCCTGGCGCGCGCCTCCCTGCTGATGGTGTTCGCCACACAGGCGCCGCTGCTGCTGATCGTCTGCCTGCCCGTGCAACTGGGTCAGGTGGATGTCGCCACGCCGCTGGGGCCGCTGGCCTGGGCCGGGGCGGGGCTGAGCCTGTTCGGCATCCTGTTCGAAAGCCTGGGCGACTGGCAACTGGTGCGGTTCAAGGCCGATCCCGCCAACAAGGGCCAGGTGATGATGCGCGGCCTCTGGCGCTATACCCGCCATCCCAACTATTTCGGCGATGCCTGCGCCTGGTGGGGCCTGTATCTGATCGCGGCGGAGACGGGTTTGGGCCTGTGGGCCGTGCCGGGGCCGCTGCTGCTGACCTGGACCCTGATGAAATGGTCGGGCGCGCCCACCGTGGAACGGCGCATGGCGCGCACCAAACCGGGATACGAGGAATATATCCGCCGTACCTCCGGCTTCGTGCCCTGGCCGCCCAAGCAGGCGTGAGGGTTCGCGGCTAAAGACGGCCTGCGGCGGCGTCATAGCCCCGCCGCAGGCCGACCGCGATCTCGGCCACCGGTTCCACCGCGTGGATACCGCCCACGCCCTGGCCGGCGGCCCACAGGTCTTTCCAGCGTTTGGCCGGGTCGCCGCCATAATCGCGGGTGACGGGCCGGTTCAGGTCGGCGGGGTCATAGCCATTGGCCAGCAGCGACGGTTTCAGCCACGACGCCGGGGTGCCGGTGATGGCGGCGCTGACCACCAGATCGTCGATGCCGGACGTGACCACCATGTCCTTGTAGGCGGGCACGGCCAGGCTTTCCGCCGCCGCGATGAAGCGGGTGCCCAGCAGGGCCAGATCGGCGCCGGCGGCGATGGCGCCCGCCACCCCGGCCCCGTCGCCGATGCCGCCGCCCACGCACAGGATACCGTCGGTCAGCGACCGGGCCGCCGCGATGAAGGCGAAGGGCGACAGGAAACCCGTATGCCCGCCGGCCCCGGCCGACACGCAGACCAGCCCGTCCACCCCCGCCGCCACCGCCTTTGCCGCCAGAGTCATGTTGACGACATCGGCCAGGACGATGCCGCCATAGGCATGCACCGCCTCGATCACCGGCTTGGGACTGCCCAGGGCCGTGATCACGATGGGCGGCCGGTGGCGGTGCAGGACGGCAAGATCGGCGGGCAGACGGCTGTTGCTGGCATGGGTGACCAGATTGACGGCCCAGGGCGCGTCGATGCCGGGCCGCAGCGCCGCCGCGATGGCGCCCAGCCAGCGGTCCAGTTCGTCGGCCGTGCGGCAATTATGGGCCGGAAGGGCGCCCACCATGCCGGCACGACAGGCGGCGACCACCAGATCGACGCCCGACACCAGGAACATGGGCGCCACCATCACGGGCAGGGTCAGGCCCGGCAGGCGATGGCCGGTCACGACAGCCGCTCCACCACCATGGCCACGCCCACACCCTGCGCGCCCGTGGCCACGACCAGCCCCAGCGTGCCCTCCGCCTCGTCCAGCGCGTCCAGCAGGGTGGACAGCAGGATGGCACCCGTGGCGCCCATCGGATGGCCCTTGGCCAGATGGCCGCCGCTGACATTCACCCGCGCCGGATCGACATCGCGGTCGCGCAGGAAGGCGGCGATGGTGACCGCGAACGCCTCCATGAACTCCACCCTGTCCATGTCGCGTAAGCACAGGCCGCTTCGGGCCAGCGCCTGATCCATGGCGGTGAAGCCGGCCGTCAGGCTGTCACGCGGATCGCCGCCGGCTTCGGCCCAGGCCAGGATACGGGCGCGCGGCAACCGGCCACCGCCGGCTTCCGGCCCGCCGACCAGGGCCAGGGCGGCACCGTCGGCCATGGGCGGGGCATGGGCCACCGTGTGGCGATGGTCGATCTCCACATCCCCCAGCGCCTCACGATATTGCGCGGCCAGCCTTGGAAAGGCGGGGCGCAAGGCGGCCAGGCTCTCGGCACTGGTGGGACGCGGCAACTGTTCGGTCGACAGGCCATCAACCGCGATGCGCGAGGCATGAAGGCCCGGGCGGGTTTCCGCCGCCGCCGCCCGCTGCTGTGACGTCAGGGCGACCGCATCCAGTTCCGCACGCCCCACCCCCCATTTCATGGCCAGCAGGTCGGCGGCCAGCGACACGGGGATATAGCGGCGGGGGACCGGCAAGTCGCTGGCCATGTAATAATCGGCATTGTCGGCCATGAAGGCGACCCGCGACAGCATCTCCACCCCGCCGGCCAGCACCGACCGCGCCTGCCCGGCAGTGACCATCGATGCGGCCTGACCGATGGCCGACAGGCCCGATGCGCAGAAATTGTTGATCGTATGGACGGGCACGCCATCGGCCACCGCCCCCCGCATCTTGGCCACCATGGCGATATGCCCGCCCTGGGGTCCCACCTGTCCCACACAGCCCACGATCATCATGTCGGCCGTCCGGTCGGCATTCCACCGCCCGCGCCCGGCCAGCGCACCGGACAGATGGGTCAGCAGCGAACCGGGATTCTGTGCGGCCAGCCCGCCCTCCGTCGCATGCGCGCGCCCGCGCGGCGTGCGCACCGCGTCATGGATGAAAGCCTTCATTCGCGCGCTCCGCGATGGTTATCAACCAGCCGAAGGTTTGGCCTTTGGCTGGTTGAAGGCCGCCGACCGGCGGCCCGCCGCTCATGCGGCGCGAGCCAAGGGTGCGGATGCACCCGCCCGGCGATTGAGGGCCGCCTTGATGCTGACCTGTAGTCAGCGTCAGGGCGGATTGGTATGACATGGCCCATGGCAAATACCCCACTCTCCTGAATATTTCGTCCGGCAACTCTCTTGATCGCCGCCGTTGGTATTGTTATGAAAGTCACATAATGCGGCCGATGACAAGGGCCTATCCAAGGGGAGGCAAGGATGTTCTGCACCGATGCGGCGCGTATCGCCGATTATGAGGGACGGGGATGGTGGATGGGGATCACCGTCGACGCCCTGTTCCAGGAGACGGCGGCGCAGTGCGGGGATGCCCTGGCCCTGGTCGATCCCGTCAACCGGCAACAGCTGGACGGACAGGCGCCGGAACGGCTGAGCTGGGCGGAAATCCGCGATCGGGTGGAACGGATGGCGGCGGCCCTGCTGGATCAGGGGCTGCGCAAGGACGACATTGTCTGTGTCCAGTTGCCCAATACGGCCGATGCCGTGATCCTGTTCCTGGCCGCCTCCCGCCTGGGCCTGATCGTCAGCCCGGTGGTGATGCAATATCGCGAGCATGAGCTGTCGCACATCCTGGACCGGACGGGCGCCGTTGCTTTCATTACGATACCCATGTTCCATCGACATGACCATGCCGCCATGGGGGCGGGCCTACTGGCCAGCCGTCCGGGCACACGGCTGCTGACCCTGGGGCCGGCATCGCAGGGGGTGGATCTGCGGGCCGCGATGGAAGCGACCGACCCGGCCCAGGTCGCGCCCTATATCGCGGCCCACCCGACGGCGGCGGGAGAGGTGCTGACCATCTGCTGGACCTCGGGCACGGAAAGCCGGCCCAAGGGCGTGCCGCGCGACCATAATCACTGGGTCCTGAATGCACGCATCGTGGCGGAGGCCGGGGGCATGCGCGACGGCGACGTGCTGCTGAACCCCTTTCCCCTGGTCAATATCGGGTCCATCGGCGGACAGGTGATGCCCTGGCTGCTGCTGCGCGGGCGCATGGTGCTGCATCACCCGTTCGACCTGCCGCTGTTCCTGACCCAGATCGCGGATGAGGGCGTGACCTACACCATCGCCCCGCCGGCCATCCTGACGGCCCTGCTGAAGCAGCCCGAACTGCTGCGCCATACCGACCTGTCGCGGCTGCGGGCCATCGGGTCGGGGTCGGCACCCCTGTCGCCCTGGCTGATCCAGGGCTGGCTGGACCAGCACAATATCCAGATCTGCAACATCTTCGGTTCGAACGAGGGGGCGTCCCTGTTCTCCGGCCCCGGCGATGTGCCCGACCCGACGGAACGCGCCCGCTACTTCCCCCGCTTCGGCGCGGCGGGACAGGATTTCACCGGCATCATCCACCGCGTCGTACGCACCCGTCTGGTCGATCCCGACAGTGGGCAGGAAATCACCATGCCGGGCCGTCCGGGGGAATTGCGCATCACGGGGGCCGCGACCTTCAGCGGCTATTGGCGGTCACCGGAACTGACGGCGGCGGCGTTCGATGACCAGGGCTGGTTCCGCACCGGCGACCTGTTCGAAATCGCGGGCGAGGGCGCCCTGTCGCGCTTCTACCGGTTCGTGGGAAGGTGCAAGGAAATCATCGTGCGCGGCGGGGTCAATATCTCGCCAGCCGAGCTGGATGATCTGCTGACCGGCCTGCCCCAGGCGCGGGAGGCGGCGACCGTGGGCATTCCCGACCCCGACCTGGGTGAACGGATCGCGGTGGCCCTGGTGCCGCGCGACGGGGCGGAACCGACGCTGCAGGATGTCGTGGACTGGCTGAAACGCGCCGATGTCGCGGTGTTCAAGCGGCCGGAACGGCTGGTCCTGCTGCCCGCCCTGCCCCGCAACGCCATGAACAAGGTGCAGCGCGACCTGTTGCGCAAACAGGTGATGGCGGCACTGGACGCGGCGTAAGCGGCTGGCGGGGGGGGCGGCGTTACCGTCCCCCGCCTTCATTCACCGCGATACCTGATGCGGCGTCGCCAGCGGCCTGGTCAGCAGGCCCGGTGCGGCGGCGCAGACGATGGGAATGGCGTTGATCACCGATCCCGCCACCGCGATCTGTTCGGCCGACACGCGGGTGGTGTCGGACGGGTGCTTGGACAGGTCCACGGCGATGCGCACGCCCGGTTCCCCCTCCACCCTGATCTGCCAGAGCGGCGGCTCCGGATTGTCCAGATGCGCCGTTTCCATGTACCAGTGGATGGAAATGGTCAGCAGCTTCCTGCCGCCGGCAAACCCGTTCCAGCGCCAGTTCACATGCGAGATGCCCCCCTGCTTCAACAGGCCGGCACCGATTTCCAGGTCGCGGGTGGCCCCGAAAACCCTGTGATCCGTCTCCACCCGGTCCAGGGTCAGGCCCAGATGGCTGGCGGTTGCCGCCAGGGCATCGGCATACATGCCGTTCAGGGCCGATGCCGGCCCCCAGGCGCCGTCATTGGCATCGACCGTCGCCGGATCGCTGCCGAAACCCAGCACGCCGAACACATAGTCGGGGCTGCGCACCGCCTGACAGGGCACGCTTTCCACGATCTCCACATGGTCCAGGCGCGAACAGATGCTGGTCGCGACCACGGCCAGCTGTTCGGCCGCGAAACCGGGATTGAGGCCGGCGCCCATCAGCGTCGATCCCCCCTGCCGGCACGCCGCCTCCAGGGCCGCCCGGCGTTCGGGTGACAGGGAATGCGGCTGGGAATAGCCATTGATGGAAATGACATTTTTGCCCGAGGCCAGCAGCCGGATCAACTCGGCATCATGCGAGCCGTAGGGCGGGGCCAGCCGGGCGCAATGGATGACCACATCGGCATCCAGCGCCAGGATTTCCTCCACATCGCGGGTGGCCTTCACGCCGGTCGGCGGACGTCTGGCGATATCGCCGGCATCCTGGCCCGCCTTGGCCTCCCCATAGACATAAAGCCCGACCAGTTCCACCGACGGGCAATCCAGCAGGGCGCGCAGGCAGGTCTTGCCCATGGCGCCCGTGGCCCATTGGATGACGCGATATTTCTTCATTTCCCCGTTCCTTCCGCCTGCCAGCGCGCCTGCAATTTGGCCATGCGCTGCACCATCGACAGGCGCAGGCGATGGGGATCGCGGGCCAGAAAGGCGCGCACCTCCACCGCGTGGCGGTCCGTGTCATGTTCCTCCAGCCCGTGGCGCACGGCCAGCAGGCCCGCCCTGGCGATGTCGCGGGGGCTGGCCTTGTCAACGCCCTTCACATGTTCGGCCATGCGGGTATCGACCGACCCGACGATCAGCGACGTGACGGCCGTGCCCTGCCCCGCCAGTTCGGCCCGGATACAGTCACCGGCGGCGCGGGCCGCGAATTTCGATGGGCTGTAGCCGCCCATTTCCGGCACCGGCACGATGGCACCGGCCGACAGGACATTGACGATGGCCCCGCCGCCATTCGCCCCCAGGATGGGGGCGAAGGCCCGGCACATCGCCACCAGCCCGAAGAAATTGACCTCCATCTCGTGGCGCATCGACCCCATGTCGGGGGCCCGCATCAGGGTGTGGCGGTTGAAGGCACCGGCATTGTTGACCAGCAGCGATACGCCCGTGCAGGCCGCCGCCGCCGCCGCGACCTGTTCGGGGCGCGTCACGTCCAGCACGATGCCGGTCACCCTTCCATCCCCCATGGCGCTCAGCGTGGCCGCATCCTCGGCGCTGCGGGCGGCGGCATAAATATGCGCCGCCCCTTCGGCCAGCAGTTCCTCGACAAAGCCCAGGCCGATGCCGCGATTGGCGCCCGTGACCAGGGCGGTGCATCCCTCGATCTTCATTGCCCCGCCTCCTTGACCATGTCCTCCGCCCGCGCCTGGTACAGCACGTCATCCGGCTTGCGGGTGCCGCGCACCAGGATGGACGGATCGGGCGCGATCATGCCGCGCCCCCAGCTTTCATTGGTCGGCATCTCCTGGCTCCAGTCCCAGGCCAGGCGGCGATGGGCGATGGCCCAGCGGCCGTTTCGCCGTTCGAACCGGTCGATGGCCCGCGCCATGGTCAGGCTGTCCACCGTCTCCCCCTCCTTCCCACCCTTCACCGGCAGGCGGGCGAAGGTCAGGTAGTGGCATTCGGTCCAGGCCGTGTCTCCCTCCAGTTCGATCAGGATATTGGTGACCGAATGGCTCATGCGCGGGGCGCGCGGCAACATCTTGCGCATCAGGGCGACATACTCGCGCGCAGGGCCCTTGAAGGTGCCGCCATGATCCTCGATGGCATCGTCATGATAGGCGGCTTCGATCAGATCGGCATCGCCACGGTCGGCGCCGCGCGCATAGGCGATCAGGATGTCGCTGATGATCTGCCGGTCCAGCAGGTCGGACAGCGTGGTGGGGGCTGCCATGGCTTGTTTCCTCCCGGTTTGATGGGCGCACTCCGCCCTTCCGCGCCGCGACGGGGCGGGCGGAGAGGCAAAGGCCGATAAGGGTGACGGATGCCGTCAGGCGGGGACGATCGTCCCCGGCTCCACGATGTCGAACGTCACATCCTGCGGCGCGATGATGCCGCGGCAATGCGAACAGACGACCTTGGCATCCAGCCCGTGGTTGCATCCCTTATGGGTCAGCAGCAGGGGCGGTCCTTCGGGGGAGACATAGAACTTGTCCCCCCATTGCATCAGCATCAGCAGGGCCGGGAAATAATCCAGGCCCTTGCGGCGGACGCGGTATTCGTAACGCGGCGGGCTGGTCGCGTACTGGTGCTGCCGGATCACCCCGATCGACACCAGCCAGGCCAGCCGTTCCGACAGGACATTGGTGGCGATGGCCGTATCGCGGCGGATATCGTCGAACCGGTTGATGCCGGTGAAGATGGACCGCATGATCAGGCTGGCCCAGCGGTCGCCCATGAGCTGCGCGCCCGTCTTAAACAGGGATGTGCCGACGATACTGTCCCGCTGCTGGCGGCGCTGGCTGTAGAGCGGGGCCATCCAGCCCACGCCCGGCCCTTCCCGCCAGGTGACCTCCGTCGCGTTGAAATTTTCCCCACAATGGCCGCAGGCGGGTTCCGGCGTGAACTGGTGCCCACAGACCTTGTGGGTCAGTTTCACGCGGATTTCCCCGTCTTGGTCGGCCCAACGCTGTTCCCAGCGCAGCAGCATCAGCGTGACCCAGTACAGGTCCCGCCCCTTGGGCCCCAGCACATATTCATAACGCGGCGGGCTGCTGGTATAGAGCCGGCGTTCGAAGATATGGGATTCGACCAGCTTTTTCAGCCGGTTGCTGAGCAGGGCCTTCAGCAGGCCGGTACGCTGATGGAACTCGTCGAACCGGCGCACGCCCAACCACGCCGCTTCCAGCGTCAGCAGGGTCGGCGTGTCGCCAACGATCTCCAACGCCCGCCAGATGGAGCAGGTACGGATCAATGTCTGACTGGTCTGACTGGTCATGCTCACCTGAACGGCCCAACCCCATAAAGTGCCGACCCCGGCCAACCCCATGGCCAGGGCCGTGCCCCGATCAATGGGCGCCGTGGAAATCCTGCTTCACGCCCATTTCCGACAGAAGCTGCGCCCGATCATAGTATTCGCGCCATTCCTTGATCTTGTCACCTTCGACGTCGATCACGCCCACGACCGGCACCGCGCCCTCATGACCCTTGTAGGTGAAACGGTCCACCCGCTCCACAAAGATGACGTCGCCGACGCGGCCCATGTTGCGGATGTCCAGCTTGATGGCCGACACACCGGCGCCCAGGGCGATGATGCGCTCGGATATCGCCTCGCGCCCCACGACCGGGGGGATCATCATCGAATGCAGAACGCCGTCCTTGGTGAACAGCTCCCCCACCAGGGGCCAGTTCTGACTGTTCCAGGCCTCGATCATCCGTTCGACGACCGCGATCTTGGGGTCTTCGGCACCCATCTTCTTCTCCGTCTTCTGTGTGGCATAGGCCGGAACTGAGGCTGCGGTCAGCGCCAGCATGACCAGCGCCATACCCGCAATCAGGGTTCGCATCTTCGCCCTCACCTGTTTCGTGGTATCAGTATGCAAGGCACATCTATGCGTCAGAAAACTGCTTTAATCAACGGCACTGAGCAAAATTTTCTAACTTGCATAAACATACTAATAGTGTTAATCGGAAGGTGGATACCCTGTCGTCATGTCCGTGGCTGTCCATCAAGAACAAGAGGTTGGAAATGAATGTCGTGCGTCTGGCGCCGATCGTGTCGAGCCTGCGTCCCAGCAACCATCCCTATCTGAACGGTGCCTGGACCCCGTTGATGGAGGAGGTGAATGCCTGGGACCTGACCGTGATCGAAGGGTGCATTCCCGACGACATTGACGGAGTCTATCTGCGCAATACGGAAAACCAGGTGCATGAGCCGCTGGGCCGGCACCATCCGTTCGACGCCGACGGCATGATCCACCAGATCGATTTCCGGGGCGGCAAGGCGTCCTACCGCAACCGCTTCGTGCGCACCCGCTGTTTCCAGGCCGAGCAGCAGGCCGGAAGGTCGCTGTGGGGCGGCATCATGGACCGGCCGGGCGTGTCCACGCGCCCCGGCTTCGGCGCCCATGGCGGCGTGAAGGACAGTTCCAGCACCGATATCATCGTGCATGCCGGCAAGGCGCTTTCCACCTTCTACCAGTGCGGGGAAGCCTATGTGCTGGACCCGGAAACGCTGGAACAGTCGGGCGTGGCGCCCTGGGTGCCGCTGGACGGCATCTCCGCCCATCCCAAGGTGGACGAGGCGACGGGCGAACTGCTGTTCTTCAACTATTCGACCCACGCCCCCTATATGCATTACGGCGTGCTGGACGCCGACGGACAGGTGACCAACTATGTCCCCATCCCGCTGCCGGGGCCGCGCCTGCCGCACGACATGGCGTTCAGCCGGAACTGGTCGATCCTGAACGACTTCCCGATGTTCTGGGAACCGTCGCTGCTGGCCAAGGGCCTGCATGTCAGCCGCTTCCATCCGGAGATGAAGTCCCGCTTCGCCCTGATCCCGCGCCATGGCAAGACCGAGGATATCCGCTGGTTCGAGGCGGAACCCACCTATGTCCTGCACTGGTTGAACTGCTATGAGGAGGGGGACGAGGTCGTGCTGGACGGGTATTTCCAGGAAAACCCGCAGCCCGGCCCCCTGCCGCGCGAGGATGAGCACGGCCATTTCATGGCCTTCATCGATGAACATAGTTTCCGCCCCAAGCTGCACCGCTGGCGCTTTAATCTGGCGACCGGGCAGACGACGGAACAAAGGCTGGACGACCGCAACCTGGAATTCGGCATGTTCAACCAGACCTATGCCGGCCGTCCCTACCGCTACGCCTATTCCACCACCACCAAGCCAGGCTGGTTCCTGTTCAACGGCTATGTGAAGCATGATCTGGTGACAGGCGAGAGCTGGACCCTGACCCTGCCCGAGGGCCGTTATGCCAGCGAAAGCCCCTTCGCCCCACGCGTGAACGCAAAGGATGAGGATGACGGCTATCTGGTCAGCTTCATCATTGATGAGAACCAGGGCACGTCGGAATGTATCCTGGTGGATTGCAAGCGGTTCGCCGACGGCCCCGTCTGCCGTATCGCCCTGCCGCACAAGATCAGCAGCGGCACCCATTCCCACTGGGCCAGCCGTGCCGAACTGGACAAGGCCAAACGCCGGAAGGAATGACGGGGCCGGGGCCGCCTGGAACGCCTTATTTATTTGACGACGTCGAGGAATAGGTCCGGGACAGTTCCCCACCCAAACGCACAAGATCGCAACGTGCTTCAGCCACCGGCACGTTCAAACCGACCCCAAAGCCACCGAAACACGCTCAACAGAAAATCCGCCTTGATCATTCATGGTCAAGGCGGATTGGTTTTATAGAACTTATCTTATTGCAGTTGGGCGCAGGGCGCGATCCAGGACCAGGGCGGCCAGTAGGCCCGCCAGTTGGGCCAGGATAAAGCCCGGCACGTCCAGCGGGCGGATGCCCGCAAAACTATCGGTCAGGCTGCGGGCCAGGGTGACGGCGGGATTGGCGAAACCCGTGCTGGCCGTGTACCAGTAACCGGCCATGACGGCCAATGGCACGGCATAGGGCAAAACCGCCATCGTGCCGCTGCGCAGGGCGCGCAGGATGATGGTCAGCAGAACCAGGGTGGCAACCATTTCCGACAGCCATTGACCGGGACCTGTGCGGACGGTCGCGGACATTTGCAGCAGGGTAAGGTCGAACATCGCGTGGGCCAGCAGTACGCCCGACACGGCGCCGATCCCTTGTACCGCAAGATAGGCCGGCACCCGTGTCCACGGGAAATGACCCGTGGACGACAGCGCCAGCGTTACGGCTGGGTTGAAATGCGCACCCGACAGCGGTCCGAACATGTGGATCAGGGCCACCAGCGCGCCACCGGTGGCAATGGCGTTGGCCAGCAGGGCGATGGCGCCATTGCCGCCGGCCAACCGCCAGCCCATGATGCCGGATCCGACGATCACGGCTAGCAGCAGCGCGGTGCCAAGCCCCTCTGCGACCAGGGCCTGCAACAGGGGCGGACGGATCATGCTTCGTTGTCCCGGCCCATCGCATCCATCCGGCGCTTCAATGCCATCCGGTCCAGCGTGGCCAGCGGCAGGCTGGTGAAGATGGCCAGCCGGCGCTCGATCATACGATAGACATCGGCGGTGAAGGCCGCCTTTTCGGCATCGGTGCCGGTGGCCGAGGACGGATCGGGAAAGCCCCAATGCGCCGTCATCGGCCGGCCGGGCCAGATGGGGCAAACCTCTCCCGCCGCCTGATCACAGACGGTGATGATAAAATCCAGGACCGGGGCGCCAGGCTGGGCGAATTCCGACCAGTCCTTGGACCGGGCACCCGACAGGTCATAGCCCAGCCGGGTCAGCAGATCGTGGACATACGGATTGATGCGGCCCGACGGATGGCTGCCGGCGCTATAGGCCTTGAACCGCCCCTGCCCCATCCGGTTCAGGATGGATTCCGCCATGACGGAACGAGCGCTGTTATGGGTGCACAGGAACAGCACGCTGTAGACGCCAGTGTCCAGCATGGCGGATCTCCGGATCAGAATAACGAGCAGGAAAGGCTCAGGCGGCGGGGCCGCAGCAGGCGGATTTCGCCTTCACCACCGGCACCGTCGTGGGTGCGGCGGTGGAGGCAAGGCGCGGGTCAATGGCCGTGGCGCCGCCGCCATAGGTCGCACTGCCGTCATAGGTATGGAAGACTTCCCAGGACAGGCCGGCCGGGTCGGTGACCCAGGACTTCTCCGACTTGGCATAGCAGCAGGTCGTGTGCCCTTCTTCCAGCACCGGCGCGTCAGCCTGGCGCAGGCGGCCATAGACTTCGGCCAGTTCATCGGCGCTGTCCACCTGGATGCCCAGATGTTCAACGCCGGGCGTGCTGTCGCGCATGGAGATGGCAAAATTCACGCGCGGATCGTCCAGCATCCACTTGGCGTAATCATCCTTCAGAACCGTGGGCTGGGCCGCGAACAGGGTGGAGTAAAAACGGACGGACTGGGCCAGATCGTCAACAGCCACATGCAGGTGCAGGCGTTTCATCGGTGTGTTCCTTCTGTTCAACGACACAGGCCACGCTGCCCGCCCCTTCCCCGCAGAGTTCGGGCCGGCCCTGGCAGCAATCTTCCATCAGGAAGGCCAGGAGACGGCGTGTCCCCGCATAGTCGGTGGCGTAGAAAATCTGCCGCTGCACCCGCCAGGACCGGAGCAGTCCCGCCCGGTCCAGCGTGGCAAGGTGATGCGACAGGGTGGAGGCGCCAACGCCAAGGCGTTCCGCGATTTCCCCCGCATTCAACCCGTCCGGACCCGCCCGCACCAGCAGCCGGAAAATCTCCAGCCGGGTGGATTGGGCCAGTGCGGACAGGGCATCGATGGCTTGTGTCTTTTCCATAATTCGAGAATTATCGAATTATCACGACGCAGTCAAGAGTCATTTCGACATTGATCGAAATATCCGCCTGCTGTCCACCGCGCCCATTTCGGCAGCATTGACTGCCGCCCCCCGTATTTCCGCATATACGCACCGCATGCAGGGATAATCTGATCCAAGACGCCGGAAAAAGGCGCATCGCAGCGGACGGGGGTTCACGGCATGACCAGCATTACGGGTATGGACGGACAGACAAAAGCAGCCGGTGCCGGCAGGACACTGGCCGCCGCCAAGGCACATGCGCGTCTGGTGGCGATCGACGCGTTGCGTGGTCTGGTCATGGTTTTTATGCTGGTGGACCATGTGCGGGAAACCTGGTTCCTGCACATGCAGGTGACGGACCCGGTCGATACGACGACCACGGACCCGGCGCTGTTCTTCACGCGCCTTCTGTCCACCTTCTGCGCACCGACCTTTGTGGCGCTGACCGGCCTGTCGGCCTGGCTTTACGGCCAGTCGCACAGCAAGGCCGAGACCTCCATGTTCCTGCTGAAGCGCGGGCTGTTCCTGATCTTCCTGGAACTGACCTTCGTGGGCTTCGCCTGGTCGGCGCAGTTCCCGCCGCAGACTTTCTGGCTGCAGGTAATCTGGGCCATCGGCATTTCCATGATCGCGCTGGCCGGGCTGCTGCATCTGCCGCGCGCGGCGCAGGTGGTGCTGGGTCTGGTCATTGTGCTGGGGCATAATCTGCTGGACCCGATCCGGCTGGCGCCCGGCGATGCCTTTTTTGAGATCTGGGCCGTGCTGCACCAGCGGTCGGTGATCGAGCTGGGCGGCGGTCTGATCGCCAAGACCACCTACCCCATCCTGCCCTGGATCGGCGTAATCCTGCTGGGCTATGCCACCGGTCCCTGGTTCGCCAGGGGGGCCGACGCGCTGGTCCGCCGCCGCCGTCTGATCCTGACGGGCAGCATCATGCTGGCGGGGTTTGTGGTGATCCGTGCGCTGAACATCTATGGCGACAAGCCCTGGGTGCCGGGCGTCGACACGCTGCACAGTGTCATGGCCTTCCTGTCGCTGACCAAATATCCGCCGTCGCTGCTGTTCCTGCTGCCGACGGTGGGCACGGGCGTGCTGCTGCTGGCGCTGTTCGAGAAGTATCAGGACAGCCGGATCATGCCGTACCTGGCCATGTTCGGCGGTGCGCCCATGTTCTTCTATCTTCTGCACCTTTATGTGCTGAAGGCGCTGTATCTGGTCGCGGTCGCCCTGTACGGGCTGAACAAGGGTCAGTTCTTCGGCGTGGACAATGTCTCCACCGTCTGGGTCTGGGTCGCCATCCTGCTGGTGCCGCTGTACCTGCCCACCCGCTGGTTCGCGGGCCTGAAGCAGCGCCGCCGCGACATCTGGTGGCTGAAATACCTGTAAGCGCGCCGAAAAAGCGCGGGTTTTCGCCCCGGCATAATCCGCGCATTTGAGCCCTACAACAATACAACACACCGCCGCAACCGGCCGCTTCGAGCAAAATTATCTGCCGTACGGCCTAAGCTGATCGGGTGAGGGGAAAGAGACCGCGGGTCATTCAAAAAAGGTCTTGCCCCAGAGGAACGTTATAACATAACAGGCGGCACGAAATAACGGCCCGGCAGGGCCAGCGCCGCGAAGAGTGAACAGCGGAGCAGCTTCACAAAGGGGATCAACGATGTATGCGACTAACCGGTTCCGCCTGGCGCTTGCCGCCACCGCCGCCTGCGTGGCTCTCGCCCCTGTGGCGACCGCCCAACCCGCCGATGGCGCCTTGGAAGAAATCATTGTCGTAGGCCAGCGTCAGGCCTATCGCGGCGATGTCGCCCTGAAAGAGACGCCGCAGGCCATCCAGGTCCTTGACGGTGAGTTGCTCCAGGATCTGGGCATCACCAAGCTGGAAGGCGCCCTGGAACTGGCTTCCGGCATCGCCAAGCAGAATAATTTCGGCGGCCTATGGGACAGCTTTGCGGTCCGCGGCTTCGCCGGCGACGAGAACTTCCCCAGCGGCTTCCTGGTCAACGGCTTCAATGGCGGCCGTGGTTACGGCGGCCCGCGCGACGCGTCGAACGTGGAGCGGATCGAGGTGCTGAAAGGCCCCAACTCCGCCCTGTTCGGCCGTGGCGAACCCGGCGGCACGGTGAACATCATCACCAAGAAGCCGGAATTCAAGACCAAGGGCAGCGTCGCCGCCTCGGCCGGCAGCTATGACACCTATCGTGTCGAAGGCGACATCACCGGCCCCGTCACGCAAAGCATCGCCATCCGCCTGAACGCAGCGTATGAGGATGCGGGCAGTTTCCGCGACACACTGGACAGCAAGAAGCTGGTCGCTTCCCCCTCCATCCTGGCGGTCCTGACCGAGGACACGACCGTGTCCTATGAGATGGAATATGTGGACCAGAAGGTGCCGTTCGACCGTGGCATCGTGGCCGTGAACGGCGATCTGGGCGCCCTGCCCCGCGCCCGTTTCCTGGGTGAACCGGGCGACGGCCCCATCCAGATCGACGTGCTGGGCCATCAGGTGCAGTTGCAGCACGACCTGGCTGACGATTGGTCACTGCTGCTGGGCGGCAGCTATAAGGAGACCTCCTTCGAAGGCTTCTCCACCGAGGCCGAATTGGCGGGTGGGCGCCAGACGCTGAATTCCACCAACCAGTACCTGTCGCGTCAGCGCCGCCAGCGCGACTATGACACTGAACATGGCGTGGTGCGCGGTGAACTGTCCGGCACCTTTACCACCGGCGCATTCACCCATCACCTGATCACGGGTGCCGACTGGGACAAGTTCACCATCGACACTTTGCAGCGCCGTTACCGTCCGCCGGCCTATACCGCCGGCCGGCCGATCACCACGGCCAACAATGCCATCGACGTCTTCAATCCCGTCTATGGCAACCTGCCCACGCCCAACGCCGTGCTGACCAACACGCACGAGGTTCAGGACGCCTGGGGTATCTACCTGCAGGACCAGATCGACATCACGGAGAATTTCAAGATCCGCTTCGGCGGCCGTTATGACGATTTCAAGCGCGACCTGCGGGACAATGCCGTCGCCCTGTCGGCCACCAATCCCAAGGTCCGCTCCTACAAGGAATTCAGCCCGCAGGGCGGCATCGTCTATAACGCCACGGACGAGATCAGCCTCTATGCCAGCTATGGCAAGGGTTTCCGCCCCAACAGCGGCAGTTCCGCCAATGGCACTCTGTTCGAGCCGGAAAAGTCCAAGTCGTACGAGGTGGGCGCCAAGTATGAGAGCGATGACGGCAAGCTGAACAGCACGGTGTCGCTGTACACCATGAAGAAGACCAACGTGCTGACGGCCGATCCCGTCAATGCCGGCTTCTCCATGGCCGTCGGGTCCGCCCGCAGCAAGGGCGTGGAATTCGACCTGAACGCCAAGCTGCCGGCTGATACCCGCCTGTTCGTCACCTATGCCTATACCGATGCCGAGGTGGCGGAGGATTTCCTGGACCCCAACTTCGCCCTGCCGATCCGCGAGGGTGACCCGCTGATCAATGTGCCCAAGCACACGGCCAACCTGATGCTGTTCAAGGATTTCGAGCTTGGCGAGGGTACCGCCAGCGTCGGTGGCGGCATCAACCATGTCTCCAAGCGCCTGGGTGAGACGGGTGTCAGCTTCTATCTGCCCAGCTACACGCTGGTGAAGCTGCAGGCCTCTTACGAGCCGACGGAGCAGGTCAAGGTGTCGGTCGATGTGAACAACCTGTTCGACAAGCGCTACTACGCTTCTTCCTACGCCCGACTGTGGGTGGCGCCCGGTACGCCGCGCACCGTCACCGGTCGGGTCAGCTACAGCTTCTGATCCCTGTACCACTCCTTGTAAACTCGACACCCCCGCCCGCTGGTTCCCCCTGGGCGGGGGTTTTTGTTTGTCCCGGCAGGAGCATATCCCATGGCTTTCCTGTTCAAATCATCGGCCGAACGGGGCCGTGTCTGGGGTGAGGCCTTCGCACGGCTGGCGCCCGATGTGCCGTTCCGGACCTGGCCGGATATCGGCGACGCCGCCGATATCCGGTATCTGGCGGCCTGGACCGTGACCCGCGACTTGCTGCACGGATTGCCGAACCTGGAGGTTCTGTTCTCCGTGGGGGCCGGGGTGGATCAACTGGACCTGTCGCAGGTGCCGGCCCCGGTGAAGGTGGTTCGCATGATGGAGCCGGGCCTGACCGACGGCATGGTGCAATACGCCACCTTCGCCACCCTGGCCCTGCACCGCGAGATGCTGGATTACCGGCAGGCGCAGGCTGACCACCGCTGGGCACCACGTCCCCTGCTGCCGGCGGACGGACGGCGGGTCGGTGTGATGGGGCTGGGCAATCTGGGCAAGGCAGTGCTGGCGGCCCTGCGTCCCTTCGGTTTTCCGCTGCGCGGGTGGAGCCGGTCGGGTGGCACGGTCGAGGGCGTGGAAATCTTCGCGGGTGCCGACGCCCTGCCCGCCTTTCTGTCGGGCTGCGACATCCTGATCTGCCTGCTGCCGCTGACCGGGGACACGCGCGGCATTTTGTGCCGCAAAAGCTTCCATCTTCTGCCGCGCGGTGCCGCCATCATCAATGTCGGGCGTGGCGGGCATCTGGTGGAGGCGGATCTGCTGGCCGCATTGGATAGCGGCCATTTGTCGGGTGCCGTCATCGATGTGCTGAATACCGAGCCGGCGGCGGCCGACCATCCGTTCTGGTCGCATCCCCGTATCCTGTTGACGCCGCATGTGGCCAGCCAGACCCGCGATGATTCGTCGGCGGAGGTTCTGATCGCCAATATCCGCCGCCATCAGGCCGGCCAGACCATGCAGGGACAGGTGGACCGGACGCGGGGATATTGAGCGGAAGATGGTGCGGCAGAACATGCCGCACCGGTGCCGGGGAAATCCGCATTCCCTGCCGTCCCCTCCCCGCTTTCAGACAGATGTTCCGGTTCCGCCATGGCCTAATATCTCTTGTGCAGGGGGCTGGACGGCCCCTCCCGATCTTCACCGCAGCAATGGAAAGACGACGCCATGGCCCCCTTCCGGCCCAAATACATCTCCTTCGACTGCTATGGCACGCTGACCCGTTTCCGTATGTCGGAGATGGCGCGCGAGATGTTCCCGGACCGTATCGCGCCGGAACATATGGAAAAGTTCTGCAAGGACTTTTCCGCCTATCGCCTGGACGAGGTGCTGGGCGCCTGGAAGCCCTATGATCAGGTCATCCACAATGCCGTGGAGCGCACAGCCAAGAAGTGGAAGGTCGAATTCCGGCCCGAGGAAGCCCGCCGCATCTATGACGCCGTGCCCACCTGGGGCCCGCATCCGGATGTGCCGGCCGGCCTGTCCAAGGTGGCCAAGGAAATCCCGCTGGTCATCCTGTCCAACGCCATGAACGAGCAGATCCACCACAATGTGGCCCTGCTGGGTGCCCCGTTCCATCGCGTCTATACCGCGCAGCAGGCCCAGGCCTACAAGCCGCGTTTCCAGGCGTTCGAATATATGTTCGACCAGTTGGGCTGCGGTCCGGAGGAGATGATGCATGTCTCCTCCAGCTTCCGCTATGACCAGAACAGCGCGACCGACCTGGGCTTTGGCGCCCGCGTCTTCGTGGCGCGCGGCCATGAGCCGACCAACCCCAATTATCGCGATTACGAAATCCCGCATATCGGCATCCTGCCGGCGCTGCTGGGGCTGTGAGTTATCCGTTAACGCGCTTTTGTGTCACCCCCTTGATGAGCGGGGGCCCGGCATAAGGCGCAGTCAGCGCCGATATGACCGGTATCGCGGCAGACGCCGCTCTGCGCCGGGTCCCCGCTTCCGCGGGGATGAGGAGAGGAGCGGCGAAGGTCGCAGCAATACCATCAAGCAGCTTTCACAATCGCAACCCGGTGATCGTCCATGACCGCTTCGCAAACCCTTTCCTACTGGCTGGACACGGCCCCCCGCTTTACCGGCGGGGCCGCGGGGCCTGTTGAGGGGCGCGTGGATGTGGCTGTCATCGGGGGGGGCTTCACCGGCCTGTCGGCAGCCCTGGCCCTGGCAAAGCGAGGCGCCAGCGTCATGGTGCTGGAGGCAGGCCGGGTGGTGGGCGAGGCGTCGGGCCGCAATGGCGGCCAGTGCAACAGCGGCACCGCCCACGACTTCGCCGCCCTGGCCGGCCGTTTCGGGGTGGAGACGGCGCGGAAGTTCTATCAGGCGCATGTCGATGCCGTGGATGATGTCGAACGGATCGCCCGCGAGGAAGGGATCGACTGTTCCTTTCGCCGCTGCGGCCGGCTGAAGCTGGCAGCCAAGCCGGAACATTATGACAAGCTGGCCCGCGCGGCGGAGACGCTGGCGACCGTCGATCCCCATGTCCGCCTGCTGTCGCGGGCCGATCTGGCGTCGGAAATAAGGTCCGACGCCTTTCATGGCGGCCTGCTGCAGACCACCAGCGGCCAGTTGCATGTCGGCAGGTTCGGCGTGGGTCTGGCCGAGGCGGCGGCGCGAAAAGGGGCCGTCATCCATGAAGGCGCACCGGTCGTTGGCCTGACCAATGCCGCCAGCGGCGGCTGGGAACTTCGGACACCGAAGGGAAATATCCAGGCCAAACAGGTGCTGGTGGCCACGGGCGGGGCCAGCCCCGTCGGTCCCTTCGGCTGGTTCCGGCGGCGCATCGTGTCGGTCGGGTCCTTCGTGATCGCGACGGAGCCCCTGCCCGAGGCGCTGACGGCCGGCCTGTTCCCCGGCAAGCGCAACTATGTCACCAGCAAGAATATCGGTAACTATTTCCGCCTGTCGCCCGACAACCGCCTGATCTTCGGCGGCCGCGCCCGGTTTGCCGTGTCGGACCCGCTGTCGGACGCCAAGAGCGGGCGCATTCTGGATGCGACGCTGCGGGAGATGTTCCCGGCGCTGAAGGATGTGCGGGTGGATTATTGCTGGGGCGGCATGGTCGACCTGACGGCCGACCGCCTGCCGCGCGCCGGCGAGCATGACGGCATCTTCTACGCCATGGGCTATAGCGGCCATGGCACGCAGATGGCGGTGCATATGGGCGAGCGCATGGCCCGGGTCATGGGCGGCGACCGTTCGGCCAATCCCTGGGCCGATCTGTCCTGGCCGCCCGTGCCGGGCCATCTGGGCAAGCCCTGGTTCCTGCCGCTGGTCGGCCTTTACTATCGTATCCAGGACATCCTGCATTGAGGGGCCCCATGCGCCTTTCCCGACGCCAGATGCTGGGCACAGGCCTGGCCGCCGGCATGATGCCGCTGCTGATGCCCCGGCTGGCCGGCGCACAGACCCGGCGCGGCGGCCATGTCACGGCCGCCTGCATGTCCAGTTCCACCGCCGATACGCTGGACCCCGCCAAGGGGGCCTTGTCCACCGATTATTGCCGTCACGCCATGTTCTATAACGGGCTGACGGATTATGACGAGAATGGCCAGCCCTATCTCTGCCTGGCCGAAAGCCTGGACAGCGCAGACCAGATGACCTGGCACGTTGTCCTGCGTCCGGGTGTGACGTTCCATGACGGCAGCAGCCTGACCGCCGATGACGTGGTCTTCTCCCTGCTGCGCCTGCAGGACCCGGCATCGGGATCGAAGGTCAAGCCCATCGCGTCGCAGATGGCCTCTGTCCGGGCCGTGTCGCCGCGCGATGTGGAGATCGTGCTGACCAGCCCGAATGTCGATCTGCCGTCGATCCTGGCGCAGTCGCATTTCAGCATCATCAAGGCCGGGACCACGGATTTCAGCAAAGCCAACGGTACCGGCCCGTTCCGATGCCAGACGTTCCAGCCCGGCGTGCGCACCGTCGGCGTGCGCAACGAGGATTATTTCCGCGAGGGCCGCCCCTTTCTGGACAGTCTGGAACTGATCGGCATCCCGGATGAGGTGGCGCGGGTCAATGCCCTGCTGTCGGGCGACGTGCAGATGATCATCGCGGTCAATCCACGCTCCACCCGCCGCATCCGGGAAAGCGGCACGCATGATCTGCTGGTCACGCCCTCGGGCCTTTACACCAACCTGATCATGCGCCGCGACGGCAAGCCCACGGGCAGCCCGGATTTTGTGCTGGGCATGAAGTATCTGTTCGACCGCGAGTTGGTGAACCGGGCGCTGTTCCGGGATTACGCCACCATCGGCAACGATCACCCGATCCCGCCGTTTCACCCGTTCTTTCGTGCCGATCTGCCGCAACGGACATTGGATCTGGACAAGGCGCGGTACCATTTCGCCCACGCCGACCTGCCCTCAACGCCGCTGCCGCTCTATTGCTCGCCGGCGGCCGAGGGGTCGGTCGACATGGCGTCGGTTTTGCAGGAATATGGTGCCAAGGTGGGGGTGAAGCTGGCAGTGAACCGCATGCCGGCGGATGGCTACTGGTCCACCCATTGGATGAAGCATCCGCTGGGCTTCGGCAACACCAACCCGCGGCCCACGGCCGATCTGGTGTTCAGCCAGTTCTTCAAGTCGGATGCCGCCTGGAACGAAACCGGCTGGAAGAATGAACGGTTCGACCGGTTGCTGCTGGAAGCCCGCGCCCAGGGTGACTTTGCGCTGCGCAAGGAAATCTATGGCGAGATGCAGGAAATCGTGGCGGCCGAATGCGGCACCGCCATCCCCGTCTTCATCAACCTGATCGACGGGTTCGACAAGCGGGTCAAGGGCCTGCGTCCCATCCCGCTGGGCGGGTTCATGGGCTACAAATTTCCTGAACATGTCTGGTGGGAGGGCTGATCGCCATGGCCGGACCCGCGACCCGTGGCCTGCTGGCCACCGCCCTGCCCCTGATCGGCAAACGCATCGCGTCGGGTGCGCTGACCTTGCTTCTGGTCTCGCTTGTCGTGTTTTTCATCGCCCAGCTTCTGCCCGGCGACGCCGCGCAGGAAATGCTGGGCCAGGCGGCCACCGCCGATGCGGTCGCGGCGCTGCGGGAAAAGTTCGGTCTGGACCGGCCCGCACCGGAACGCTATGTGCGTTGGCTGGTGGGTATGCTGACCGGTGATCCAGGGTATTCGCTGGTGGCGAACATGGCCGTGGCCGATGTCATCGCCGCGCGCCTGCCCAATTCGCTGCTGCTGGCGGCCTTGTCGGCCCTGGTGTCGGTGCCGGTGGCGCTGACCATCGGCATCCTGTCGGCCATGCACCGCGACACAAGGCTGGACCGGGGCCTGAATGTGGCGACCCTGTCCATGGTGGCCCTGCCGGAATTCCTGGTGGCCACGGTGGCGGTGCTGATCTTTTCCGTCCAGTTGCGCTGGCTGCCGTCGATCGCGCTGATCCCCGCCGATGCCAGCCCCTGGCTGGTGTTGCGTTCGCTGGCCATGCCGATCCTGTCCCTGTCGGTGATCGTGATCGCCCAGATGGCCCGCATGACCCGCGCCGCCATCATCCAGCAGCTTAACCAGCCTTATGTGGAGATGGCGCTGCTGAAGGGTATCAAGCCGGCGCGCGTGGTGCTGACCCATGTGCTGCCCAACGCCATCGGCCCCATCGTCAATGCCATGGTGCTGTCGCTGTCCTATCTGCTGGGCGGGGCCATCATCGTCGAGACGATCTTTAATTATCCGGGTCTGGCCAGCCTGATGGTGAATGCCGTCACCAGCCGCGACATGCCGCTGCTCCAGGCCTGCGCCATGATCTTCTGCACGGCATATCTGCTGCTGGCGCTGGTGGCCGATACCGCCGCCATCCTGGCCAACCCGAGGCTGCGCAACCGATGAAGAACGCCATCCGATCCTGGGTGAAAGCCTTGTCCGGCAGTGGCCGCGTGGGCCTGTCGCTGGTGATGCTCTGGCTGTTCCTGGCGGTTTTCGGACCGTTCCTGGCGCCTTATGACCCCGGTGCCTTCGTGGCCCATGACGTGTTCGCCGGCTTCACCGCCGCCCATCCGCTGGGCAGCGATTATCTGGGCCGCGATGTGCTGAGCCGGCTTCTGTCCGGGGCGCGCTACTCTGTCGGGCTGGCGCTGGCCGCAGCCTTGGTGGCCAGCACGACGGGCACGGCGCTGGCCCTGGTCACGGCGGTCAGCCCGCGCTGGGTGGACGAGGGGATCAGCCGCTTTGTCGATACACTGATTTCCATCCCGTCCAAGATCCTGTCGCTGGTGCTGGTGGCGGTGGTCGGCTCCTCCCTGCCGCTGCTGCTGCTGGTGGCGTCCATCACCTATTTCCCCGGCGCCTTCCGCATCGCCCGTTCGCTGGCCGTCAATCTGGCGCAGATGGATTATGTGCAGGTGGCCCGCTGCCGGGGCGAAGGGGCCGTTCATATCGCGCTGCGCGAAATCCTGCCCAACATGATCCATCCCATGCTGGCCGATTTCGGGTTGCGTTTCGTGTTCATCGTGCTGCTGCTGTCGGGCCTGTCCTTCCTGGGTCTGGGCGTGCAGCCGCCGGATGCCGATCTGGGGTCGCTGGTGCGCGAGAACATTTCCGGCCTGGGCGAGGCGGCGCCCGCCATCCTGATGCCGGCCATCGCCATCGCCACCCTGACGGTGGGCGTCAACCTGCTGATCGACTCACTGCCCGGCCGCGGCCGCCGCATCGCGGGGAAGGAATAAGCCATGCAAACACATGTCGAGGTCCGGGGCCTGAATGTCGTTGCAGGCGGCACCACCATCGTGGCGGATGTCGGCTTCTCCATCCCGCGCGGCGGGGTGCTGGCCCTGATCGGGGAAAGCGGGTCGGGCAAGACCACCATCGCCATGGCCCTGATGGGCTATGCCCGCCTGGGCTGCCGCATCGCGGGCGGATCGGTGCGGGTCGGCGATACCGATGTCCTGTCACTGGACGAGGACGGGCTGGCGGCCTTGCGCGGCGACCGAGTGTCCTATATCGCGCAGTCGGCGGCGGCGTCCTTCAACCCCTCCAGGCGCATCATGGATCAGGTGGTGGAACCCGCCGTGAACCATGGGCGCATGGACCGCGCGGCGGCGGAGACCAAGGCGGTTGCCCTGTTCCGGTCGCTGGCCCTGCCCGACCCCGAAAGCATCGGTGAGCGCTATCCGCATCAGCTTTCGGGCGGGCAGCTGCAGCGCCTGATGGCCGCCATGGCCCTGATCACGGGGCCGGAACTGGTCATCCTGGACGAGCCGACCACCGCCCTGGACGTCACCACCCAGATCGAGGTGCTGCGCGCCTTCAAGCAGGCGGTGCGTGAACAAGGCGCCACGGCCGTCTATGTCTCCCACGATCTGGCCGTGGTGGCGCAGATGGCCGACGCCATCGTGGTGCTGAACAAGGGCCGCATCCGGGAAAACGGTTCGGCGGTCCAGGTGCTGCAGCAGCCGGAGGACGAGTATACCCGCACCCTGATGGCGGCGGCGCGGCCTGAGCGGGTAGCGGTGGAGGCACCGAAGGGGGCAGCCGCCCCGCTGCTGGAGATCAAGGGACTGAACGCCGGCTATGCCGCCACGCCCATCCTGCGCGACATCAACCTGACCATCGTGCGTGGCGCCACGCTGGGCGTGATCGGGGAAAGCGGGTCAGGCAAGTCGACCCTGGCCCGCGTGATTGCCGGCCTGCTGCCGCCCACCTCCGGATCGGTGAATTTCGACGGCGCCCGCCTGCCACCGGCCCTGTCCATGCGCAACAAGGAACAATTCCGGCGCATCCAGCTGGTGTTCCAGAATGCCGATACGGCGTTGAACCCGGCCCATTCGGTGGGGGACATCATCGGGCGGCCCCTGACCTTCTATCATGGGCTGAAGGGCGCGGCGGCGACCAGGCGTGTGGCGGAACTGCTGGACCTGATCAAGCTGCCGGCATCGCTGGCCGACCGTGCCTGCGGCGGCCTGTCGGGCGGGCAGAAGCAGCGCATCAATCTGGCCCGCGCGCTGGCCGCCAAACCCGACCTGATCATGTGCGACGAGGTGACGTCGGCGCTGGATACGGTGGTGGGGGCCGCCATCCTGGACCTGCTGGCCGAACTGAAGCGGGAACTGGGGCTGGCCTATCTGTTCATCAGCCATGATATCGCCACCGTCCGCGCCATCGCCGACGACATCATGGTGCTGTATGCCGGCACGCAGGTGGAGACGGGCCGGCGGCAGGGCTATGAGGGCGTGGCCCGCCATCCCTATACCGACCTGCTGATCGGCTCTGTGCCTGAATTGCGGCCGGGCTGGCTGGAGGAACAGGGCGCACGCCCCGCCCCGCCCGCCATCGGACAGCCCAAGGACGGGGCGGACCTGTGCCGGTTCCTGCCGCGCTGTTCCTGGCGTGTCTGCGGCACCTGTGAAGAATTCACCCCGCCCCGGCACCTGACGCCGGGCGGCAACATTATCCTGTGTCATCGGCCAGAGGGCGCATCGGAGGGAGCATCGTGAGCCAAGGGCGCTTCGTACGGCTGGCCGAAAGGGACCGGTCGCCGATCCATATCACCATCGACGGCACCCGCGTGCAGGCCATGGAAGGCGACACGCTGATGGTCGCCATGCTGACGGCGGGCGGCACCCTGCGCCAATCGGAATTCACCGATGGCAACCGGGCGGGCTTCTGCCTGATGGGGGCCTGCCAGGATTGCTGGGTCTGGACCGACAGCGGCCACCGGCTGCGCGCCTGTTCCACCATCGCCGAGGATGGCATGTCCGTCACCACCAGCCAGCCGGGGGCATCATGGGCCAACCACGGGTGATTATCGTCGGCGCCGGCCCCGCCGGCGTGCGGGCGGCGGAAACCATCGTCGCCGCCGGTCTGACACCCATCGTCATTGATGAGGGGCGGCGCGCTGGCGGCCAGATCTATCGCCGCCAGCCGGAGAATTTCCGCCGCGCTTACACGGACCTGTACGGGACGGAGGCGCCCCGCGCCAAGTCCGTGCATGACGGGTTCGACGCCTTGCGCGACCGCATTGACTACCGGGCCGAAACCCTGGTCTGGAACATCGCGGATGGCCATGTCTGGACCGCCAGCGGTACCGCGCAGGAGGCCATCCCCTACGACGCGCTGATCCTGTGTACCGGTGCCACCGACCGGTTGATGCCCATGGCAGGTTGGGACCTGCCCGGCACCTATAGTCTGGGCGGGTCACAGGTCGCGCTGAAGGCGCAGGCCGTGTCCATCGGGTCGCAGGTGGTGTTTCTGGGCACAGGCCCGCTGCTTTATCTGGTGTCCTCTCAGTATATCAAGGCCGGCGCCAAGGTGGCGGCGGTTCTGGACACGTCCAGCTTCACCGCCCGCATTACCGCCCTGCCCGACCTTCTGGCCCTGCCGTCGGTCCTGTGGAATGGCATCGCCCTGACCCGCGCCATCAAGGCGGCGGGCGTGCCGCTGCTGACCGGTGTCACGCCGGTGGCGATCAGCGGCGATGCCAGGACGGGGGTCACGGGCGTCACGGTACGGCTGGGTGATGGCAGCGAACGGCATTTCGCCGCCGACGCGGTCGCCATGGGTTACCATCTGCGTCCGGAAACACAATTGGCCGATCTGGCCCGCTGCACCTTCGCGTTCGACGAGTTGACCCGCCAGTATCTGCCCGTGCGGGACCCGGATGGCCGCGCCGACGCGCCCACGCCGCTTTATCTGGCGGGCGACGGTGCCCGTGTGCTGGGTGCGCGCTCGGCGGAGGCGTCGGGGAAGCTGGCGGCCCTGGCGGCGCTGTCCGATCTGGGTCAGCCCGTGGACCAGGGTGCCATCATCATGCTGCGGCGGGAGGTGGGTCGCTATGGCCGCTTCGCGCGGGGTCTGGCCAAGGCTTTCCCCTGGCCGCACCAGCAGGCGGCCGCCCTTTCCGACGATACCATCCTCTGCCGCTGCGAATGCGTGACGGTGGGTGATGTGCGCCGGACCATGGATGTGACGGGGGCGGCGGAAACGAACCGGACCAAGGCCTTCAGCCGGGTCGGCATGGGCCGCTGTCAGGGCCGTTACTGCGGGCATGCGGCGGCGGAAGTGATCGCCGCGCATGGTGAGTTCCCGGTTGCCGATGCCGGGCGTCTGCGCGGTCAGGCCCCGGTGAAACCCCTGCCCATCGCCATCGGGGAGGCGGAATGATGTCCAATCCCGTCACGCATAGCGATGTGCTGATCATCGGCGGCGGCCTTATGGGCTCCTCCGCCGCCTTCTTCCTGCGCCATACCCATGGCAAATCCGTCACCCTGATCGAAAGCGATCTGGTGGGGCGGCAGGCCAGCGGCACCAATTTCGGCAATGTCCGCCGCCAGGGACGGCCCATCCATCAGTTGCACCTGGCCAACCGCTCCCTGGAAATCTGGCGCAAGGCCAATGAGTTGCTGGGAGCGGATGTCGAATATCTCCAGTCCGGGCATATCCGCGTCTGCTATCGCGAGCGGCCGGAAAACATCGGCAAGATGGAGGAATATGCCGTCGAGGCGCGGCAGAACGGCCTGGATCTCGAAATCCTGACCGGCAATGCGCTGCGCGACCGGTTCCCCTTCTTCGGCACCGACGTGGTGGCCGGCTCATATTCCGCCATGGACGGCCATGCCAACCCACGTCTGGCGGCCCCGGCCTTTGCGCGGGCGGCACAGAAGCTGGGCGCACAGGTGTTCGAGAATACCCGCATCGGCCATGTCACCAAGGTCGGCACCGATTTTATCGCGACAGCCAAGGATGGGCGCGTGTTCAAGGCGCCCGTGCTGCTGATCACGGCGGGTGCCTGGGCGGGTGAGTTGTCGGCGCAGTTCGGGGAGCCGGTGAAGCTGACGGCGCGCAGCCCCACCATGTCGGTCACCGAACCCGTCCCCTATGCGATTGCCCCGGCGGTGGGGGTGATGACGCCGCTGGAGGTGGAAACCGTCTATTTCCGGCAAGTGGCGCGCGGCAATATTGTGCTGGGCGGGTCCACCCGCGCGCCGGCGGTGGCGGAGACCTACCGGTCCTTCGTGAAGCCGCAGAACACCCTGACGCAGTTGCAGCAACTGCGGCGGTTGGCGCCGGCCCTGGCGCGGCTGAACATCATCCGCGTCTGGACCGGCATCGAAGGCTATATGGATGACAGCCTGCCGGTGATGGGGCCGAGCGCCACGACCAGCGGCCTGTTCTATGCCTTCGGCTTCTCCGGTTCCGGGTTCCAGATCGGGCCGGGCGTGGGCCAGACCATGGCGGAACTGATCGCCACGGGGGCCACGGGTATCGACCTGTCGCATTACCGGGTAGAGCGGATGAAGGCGGGGTGAGTGGGGGGTGTTCCCTCACCCTCCCAAGCCCTGGCGGGCTTGGGCCCCTCCCTCTCCCACTGCGTGGGCGAGGGGCGAAATTCCGCACGACAGCTTGTTAAGCCCCTCGCCCGCTTGCGGGAGAGGGAGGGGCCCGTTGGCGTCAAGCCAATGGGAGGGTGAGGGTCGGCCCCCTATCCCCGCGCCGCCAGTGCCCTTCCCACCTTGCTGCCATTGGGTCGGCCCAGTTCGCCGCTGATCCATTCGCCGATGGCGGCCAGCGCGTCCAGGTCCACGCCGCTGGACAGGCCCATGCCGTTCAGCATGTAGAGCACATCCTCCGTCGCGACATTGCCCGACGCGCCCTTGGCATAGGGGCAGCCACCCAGGCCGGCCACGGCCCCGTCGAAGACACGGGCACCCAGTTCGATGCAGGCCAGGATATTGGCCAGGGCCTGGCCATAGGTGTCGTGGAAATGCAGGGCGATGCGACCCGTGGGCACATCTTCGGCCACACGTTTCAGCATGGCGCGCGCGGCGCGCGGGTTGCCGACGCCGATCGTGTCGCCAAGGCTGACCTCGTAACAGCCCATGGCCATCAGCCGGGCCGCCACGTCCGCCACCCTGGCGGGATCGACCGCCCCCTCATAGGGACAACCCAGCACGCAGGAGACATAGCCGCGCACCTTCACGCCGGTCAGTCTGGCGCGGTCGATAACAGGGCGGAACCGTTCCAGGCTTTCGGCGATGGAACAGTTGATGTTTTTCTGGCTGAAGGCTTCGGATGCTGCACCGAACACCGCCACCTCCGTCACGCCCACGGAAAGCGCCGCCTCCAGCCCCTTTTCATTGGGGACCAGCACGGGATAGGTGACGCCGGGCCGGCGGGTGATGGCCTGCATCACACCGGCGCTGTCGGCCATCTGTGGCACCCATTTCGGGCTGACAAAGGCCCCGGCCTCCACCAGGGACAGGCCCGTGGCAGACAGGCGGTTCACCAGTTCCACCTTGGTAGCCAGCGGCACCAGGGTCTTTTCATTCTGCAGCCCGTCGCGCGGGCCAACCTCGACAAGGCGGATGTCGTGCATGATCACGTCCGGTTGGGGATATCAGGAGGATTTATCAGGATCAGGTGGCCTTGGCCACCGTGGGGCCGCTGCCGCTGGGGCGCTTGGCAAGGACGGTGTCGATCTGCGCCATCATATCCGCGAAGGGGGAGGAGCGGCCGATACAGAGATGGTAGGGCTGGGTTGTCAGCGTATTGGGCAGTTCGACCAGCCGTGACTGGAATTCCGTATTGGTCAGGCGGACCCGCATCGAAACGGCATTGTCCACCAGCGCATCGACCCGGCCATTGGCGACCAGCCGCATGGCCCCCGTCAGGTCCGCCGCCCATTGGATATCCAGCCCCAGCGGGCGCAGATTGGCATCGGCCCAGCCCGACCCGATATAATGGCCGATACGGAAGGGCTTCAGATCTTCCAGCCGGCGCACCTGACGCAACGCATCCAGCCGCGGATTGTCCGGCGCCGCAATGACACACATGGGGAAGGTGAATACCGGCCGGGCGCTGGCCAGCACATAGCCAAGCCGTTCCGGGGTCGGCACGGTCAGGAAACCATCGGCCTCCCCGTTGCGGACCATGGCCTGTGCGCGTGCCCAGGGGAAGCCCTGATGCTCCACCCCGAGCCCCAGCTTGTCCCGGAACAGATTGTCGGCCGCATCCACGAACATGCCGTGTACCTGACCGCTGCTGTCCAGTTGCGAGAAGGGAGCGAAATCGCCGAAATAGACCATGCGGAAGGTAGCAGGCCGCGCCAGCGCCGGACGCCACAGGGGGAGCGTCCCGGCGACGGTCAGTCCTCTCAGGATTGTCCTTCGAGAGAACATGGTGGTTCCTCACCGTGCCCGACTTGGGAATCAAGTCTACCCCCATTTGGCACCAAGGGAAATGAAGTTGAAAGCGGGCTCACATGAAATTTTCATGCAAGCCTGCATGTCTCACGCGGCCTCGAACCCGACCAGTTCGACGCCTTCGCTGACCTGATCCCCCACCGCATAGCGCAGATGGGTGACCTTGCCATCGGACGGCGCCTTCAGCGTGTGTTCCATCTTCATGGCTTCCAGCACGATGACCGGCTGCCCCTTGGTCACCGCCGCCCCCTCCTCCACCAGCAGGGCGATCACCTTGCCCGGCATGGGGGCCGTCAGGCGGCCATGGCCGCCATGGTCAGCGTGGGCGCCCGCATGCGGATCGACCAGCGACAGGGTGCGTGTGCTGCCCGCATGGAACAGGGTCACATGGTCGCCCCAGCGTACCCAGCGCGCCGTGACACGCACGCCGTCCAGCGTGGCCGACAGGGTGCCGTCGGCGGACAGGCTACCCGACACGGATAGGGTGCGGCCGGCGGCGGCAATGGTGAAGCCGGGACGCGCCCAGGTGACATCCACGGTGTGCGTTACCCCCTCCTCCCCGGCTTCAGCCCACTCGATCCGGTCGCTGGCGGGCAGATTCAGCAGGAAGCCGCCGACGGCGTCCCACGGGTCATTGCCGCCCGTCCGGCGCGACAGGGTTAGGCCCAGGCTGAACAGGGCCAGCGCCTCGGCCGATGGCGCCGTGGCGGTGGGCAGCAGGTCGGCCTCATACCGCTCGATAAAGCGGGTATCGAGGTCGGCCGCCAGGAAGCCCGGATGGGCGGCCACGGCGGACAGGAACGGCACATTGGCATTCAGACCCGCCACCTCCGTCTCCGCCAAGGCCTTTTCCAGGCGGCGCACGGCGCTATCGCGATCCTTGTCCCAGACGATCAGCTTGGCGATCATCGGGTCGTAGAAGATGGAAATGGCATCCCCCGCCCGCACGCCGGTATCGACGCGCACATGGTCCCCCTGGTCGGGGAAGCGCAGATGCGCCAGCGTGCCCGTCTGCGGCAGGAAACCCTTGGCCGGGTCTTCGGCGTAGAGCCGGACCTCAATGGCGTGGCCGTTGATGGCAAGCTGTTCCTGGGTCAGCGGCAGGGGTTCGCCTGCCGCGACGCGAAGCTGCCATTCGACCAGATCTTGCCCGGTGATCTTCTCCGTAACCGGATGTTCCACTTGAAGACGGGTGTTCATCTCCATGAAATAAAAGGAACTATCCGTATCCAGCAGGAATTCCACCGTGCCGGCGCCGACATAGCCGATGGCCTTGGCGGCGGCGACAGCGGCCTGGCCCATGCGGGCCCGGATGGCGGGGTCCATGCCGGGGGCCGGCGCTTCCTCCACCACCTTCTGGTGCCGGCGCTGGATGGAGCAGTCACGCTCGAACAGGTAGACGCAGTTGCCATGGCGGTCGGCGAAGACCTGGATTTCCACATGGCGCGGGCGGGCCAGATATTTCTCGATCAGGACACGGTCGTCACCGAAGCTGGCCTTGGCTTCGCGCTTGGCGGAGGCCAAAGCGGCGGGGAACTCATCGGCCGAACCGGCGACCTTCATGCCCTTGCCGCCGCCGCCGGCCGATGCCTTGATCAGCACGGGGAAGCCGATGCGGGCCGCTTCTGTCGCCAGCAGCGTGTCGTCCTGATCCTCACCATGGTAACCCGGCACCAGCGGCACACCGGCCGTTGCCATCAGGGCCTTGGCCTCCGACTTGCCGCCCATGGCGCGGATGGCGCTGGCCGGCGGGCCGATGAAGACCAGACCGGCGGCCGCCACGGCATCGGCGAAACCCGCATTTTCCGACAGGAAGCCATAGCCGGGATGGATGGCGTCTGCGCCCGTGGCCTTGGCGGCCGCGATGATCTTCTCGCCCAGCAGATAGCTTTCGCGGGCCGGGGCCGGGCCGATATGCACGGCTTGGTCAGCGGTGGCCACATGCAGGGCATTTACGTCGGCATCCGAATAAACCGCGACGGTGCCCAGGCCCAGACGGCGGGCGGTACGCATGACACGGGCGGCAATCTCGCCACGATTGGCGATGAGGACTTTTGAAATCCGGCTCATTTCACCCATCCCGGCTGGCGCTTGTCAAAAAAGGCGGACAGGCCCTCGCGGCCTTCCCCGCCCGACCGTGCATCGGCGATGCGGGCGGCAGTGTCGGCCACCATGGCATCGGTCACCGGCCCGTCAACGGCGCGGATCAGATCCTTGGCGGCGGCCAGGGCCAGGGGGCCGGCGGCCAGCAGATGTTCGATCTGCCGTTCCACGGCGTCGTCCAGCCCGTCGCTGCCCACCACCTCATGCACCAGACCCAGGCGGTGCGCCTCCGCCACGCCGAACCGCTCGGCCGTCAGGAAATAACGGCGGCAGGCGCGCGCGCCCATGGCGGCCACCACATAGGGGCCAATGGTGGCGGGGATCAGGCCCAGCCGCACCTCGGTCAGGGCAAACTGCACCGGGTCGGCCGCTATTGCGATATCGCAAGCCGCCACCAGCCCCACCGCACCGGCAAAGCAATGGCCATGGATCACGGCGATGGTGGGTTTCGGCAGTTCGTTCAGGGTGCGCAGCATGGTGGCCAGACCGATGGCGTCGGTCAGGTTTTCCTCCCGGCTGTAGCCGGCCATGCGGCGCATCCAGTTCAGGTCGCCCCCGGCGGAAAAACTTTTGCCGTTCCCGCGCAGAACCACGACGCGCACGGACGGGTTGGCACCCAGGTCGTTGAATTTGGCGGTCAGGCCGGCAATGACCTCTTCATTGAAGGCATTGTGGATTTCGGGGCGGTTCAGGGTGACGGTTGCCACCCCACGATCATCGATTTCAGTCAGGATCATGGTATCCCCCCTCACATCCGGAACACGCCGAACTTCGCCGGCGGAATGGGCGCGTTCAGCGCCGCCGACAGCGACAGGCCCAGGACCGACCGCGTATCAGCCGGATCGATAACGCCATCATCCCAGAGGCGGGCCGACGCGTAATAGGGATGGCCCTGCTTTTCATACTGCTCGCGGATCGGCGCCTTGAAGGCGGCCTCATCCTCCGCGCTCCATTGCTTGCCGGCCGCTTCCATCCCGTCACGGCGGACGGTGGCCAGCACGGTGGCCGCCTGTTCCCCGCCCATGACAGAGATGCGGGCATTGGGCCACATATAGAGGAAGCGCGGGGAATAGGCGCGGCCGCACATGCCATAATTGCCGGCACCGAAGCTGCCGCCGATAATCAGGGTGATCTTCGGCACATTGGCGCAGGCCACCGCCGTCACCAGCTTGGCACCGTCCTTGGCGATGCCCGCATTCTCATACTTGCGACCCACCATGAAGCCGGTGATGTTCTGCAAGAACAGTAGCGGGATCTTGCGCTGGCAGCACAGTTCGATGAAATGCGCGCCCTTGACGGCGCTTTCGCTGAACAGGATGCCGTTATTGGCGATGATGCCGACAGGCATGCCCCACAGGCGGGCGAAGCCGCAGACCAGTGTCGTACCGTAATTGGCCTTGAATTCATCCAGTTCCGACCCGTCCACGATGCGGGCGATGATCTCGCGCACGTCATAGGGCTTGCGCGTGTCGGTGGGGATGATGCCGTAAATGTCGTCAGCGCTGTAAAGCGGCTCACGCACCGGCTTGATATCCACTTCCGGGTTCTTCACCCGGTTCAGGTTGCCGACGATGCGTCGCGCGATACCCAGCGCATGGCCGTCATCGGTGGCCAGATGGTCGGCCACGCCGGAGATGCGGGTATGCACATCACCACCGCCCAGATCCTCCGCCGACACAACCTCACCCGTTGCCGCCTTCACCAGCGGCGGGCCGCCCAGGAAGATCGTGCCCTGGTTCTTGACGATGATGCTTTCATCGGCCATGGCCGGCACATAGGCGCCGCCCGCCGTGCAGGAGCCCATGACGACGGCGATCTGTGGCACGCCATTGGCCGACAGGGTGGCCTGATTATAGAAGATGCGGCCGAAATGGTCGCGGTCGGGGAATACCTCGTCCTGATTGGGCAGGTTGGCCCCGCCGCTATCGACCAGATAGACGCAGGGCAGGTTGTTTTCCCGCGCAATATCCTGCGCCCGCAGATGCTTCTTGACCGTCAGCGGATAGTAGGTGCCGCCCTTCACGGTCGCGTCATTGGCGACGACCACGCATTCCTGACCATTGACGCGGCCGATACCGGTGATGATGCCAGCGGCCGGCACATCGTCGGCATAGACCTGATAGGCGGCCAACTGACTGAATTCCAGAAAGGGGGTGCCGGGGTCCAGCAGGGTGTGCACCCGGTCACGGGGGCTGAGCTTGCCACGGGCCAGATGCTTGGCCATGGATTTTTCACCGCCACCCTGGGCGATGCGGCCAATGGTGGCTCGCAGGTCATCAACCTGCGCCTTCATAGAAGCGGCGTTTTCGGCGAAGGCCGGGCTGCGCGGATCGATACTGGTGGGAAGGACGGGCATTTCAGGGGCCTTCCTGTGGGGGGATGGTATTCCCTCACCCTCCCAAGCCTTCCGGCTTGGGGCCCTCCCTCTCCCGCAAGCGGGAGAGGGAGGGGCCCGCCCGCGTCAGCGGGTGGGAGGGTGAGGGCAATCAGAGGGGCGGAAGGCGCTTACGCCGTTTCCTTGAACAGTTCGCGCCCGATCAGCATGCGGCGGATTTCGCTGGTGCCGGCGCCGATCTCGTACAGCTTGGCGTCGCGCAGCAGGCGGCCCGTCGGGTATTCGTTGATATAGCCGTTGCCGCCCAGGATCTGGATGGCGTCCAGCGCCAGTTGCGTAGCCTTCTCGGCGGCCAGCAGGATGGCGCCGGCGGCGTCCTTGCGGGTGATGCGCTTGGCGTCGGCCGCGCGGCCTACAGCATAGACATAGGCGCGGCAGGAATTCAGCGCGACATACATGTCGGCGACCTTGCCCTGGATCAACTGGAACTCGCCGATCGACTGGCCGAACTGCTTGCGTTCATGGATATAGGGCACGACCACATCCAGGCAGGCCTGCATGATGCCCAGCGGGCCGGCGGCCAGAACCGCGCGTTCATAATCCAGGCCCGACATCAGCACGCGCACCCCGCCATTCAACTGGCCCAGCACGTTCTCTTCCGGGATTTCGCAATCCTCGAACACCAGCTCGCCCGTGTGGCTGCCGCGCATGCCCAGCTTGTCCAGCTTCTGCGCCACCGAGAAACCCTTGAAGCCTTTTTCCACCAGGAAAGCGGTGATGCCGCGCGGGCCGGCATCGGGGTCGGTCTTGGCATAGACGACCAGAACATCGGCGTCGGGGCCGTTGGTGATCCACATCTTGGTGCCGTTCAGGACGTAACGGTCGCCCCGCTTGTCGGCGCGCAGGCGCATGGAGACGACGTCGGAGCCGGCCCCCGGCTCGCTCATCGCCAGCGCTCCCACAAAATCACCGCTGATCAGCTTGGGCAGATAACGGCCCTTCTGGTCGGCATTGCCGTTAAGGCGGATCTGGTTGACGCAGAGGTTGGAATGGGCGCCGTAGGACAGACCGACGGAAGCCGACGCGCGGGAGATTTCCTCCATCGCCACCATATGCTCGATATAGCCCATGCCGGCGCCACCATATTCCTCCTCCGCCGTCACGCCCAGCACGCCCAGGTCGCCCATCTTCTTCCACAGGTCCATGGGGAACTGGTCCGTACGGTCGATCTCCGCCGCGCGGGGCGCGATCTCGTCCGCCGAAAAGGCAGCGACGGCATCACGCAGGGCGTCCACCGTCTCACCAAGACCGAAATCGAACATGGGAAGGCTGTTACGCAGCATGAGCGGGGCGTCCTCTGTTGATTGTCAGCCCGGATGCGGGCCCGTTATAGAAACGGTCATACGTTTTTTTATTGGCCGTTTCAACAAGGAATCCTGCGGGTCCTGCGCCGCGATGCATGCGTGGATTCCTGTTGACGGCGCCCCCTCGCCCGCCGCAGTTTGCGGCGAGGATGATTCTGTCAATGAAGAGAGGCCGTTGATGGCCCGTACCGCCGGCAGCCATGGGCCGAAAACCATGGAGGCGATCCGCAAGGCGGCGCTGACCCTGATCTATCGTAAAGGGTACGAGGCCATCACGCTGCGCCAACTGGCCGACGCGGTCGGCATTCAGCCGGGGTCGCTCTATAATCATGTCCGCAACAAGCAGGACATCCTGTTCGATCTGGTCCATGACCATATGACCACCCTGCTGGCGGAGGTGCAACAGGCGGTGCCGGCAGGGGCCACGCCGCTTGCGCAATTGGAAGCCTTCATCGCCTTCCATGTGGGCTATCATATCACCCGGCGGGAACAGGTGTTCATCGCCAATTCGGAGTTGCGCAGCCTGGAGGCGGGTAATCACGCCGCCATCGTGGCCCTGCGCAAACGGTATGAAGGGGTGCTGATCGACATCCTGCGCCGGGGGGCGGAGAATGGTTCCCTGCGCGCCGAGGACCCGACCATCGCCGCCTATGCCATCCTGTCCATGCTGACAGGCATCTGTTCCTGGTACCAGCCATCGGGCCGGAAGTCGGCCGAACAACTGGTGACGATGCACCGCGACCTGATCCTGCGCGGGATCGTTACCTAGGCCGGGTCCAATCTTCACACTGGCGGTCTTCCTTCCTACGCTTCCCTTGCCGCACGCTGCGCCATAAGCCCCACCCAGAGGGCCGGAACACCGAAGCACAGGGTGTGAAAATTGGCATAGGCGATCCAGGACATGGGCTGTCCCATGACGGGCAGCAGCCCCAGCGGATTGGCCCAACCGACCAGCCATTGCATGCCAAGCGCGGTGGCCATGCCCAAACAGAGGTGCCCCAACAGCAGGCCCCCATCAGGCGCGGTGCCGTGGGCCGGCGGCGCCCAGACAAGCTGCAATCCCGCCAGCATCAGGACGACCACTATCGCCGCCTGCGCCGCCGCAAGCGCTGCCGCCAATAAGATGCCGAAACGGGCGATGACGAAGGCGCCGACAAAATCATGATGCACGGCGGCGATCCGGCGCTCCACTCCGTTGGGTCCGAACCACTCCCCGGGGTCCGGCAGCAACGGTGCGGTACGTATGGCGTTCCAGGCATCCAGAAGCTGGGCCCCCCCAATCTGGTTATAGTAAGGGTCGAACCAGGTGTCGAACCGCCCACCCCCGACCTCACCCAGCATTTCAAGCAGGGGCTGCGGATTACTGAACAGGCCGAAGGAGAGGGCTGCCGCCAGAACCACACCCGGCAGCAGCAGCACCCAGCCCAGCGGACCGAAATTCCGGCTTTCACGGTGCGCAGCCAGCGCATGCAGCAGCAGCCCGGCCCAGCCACCCAGCAGGATGAAGCCCAGGGTCAGAAGCGGCGACATGTCGCTCACTGCCAGGAACGCACAAGCCAGCCCAATGAACAGAAGTATCCAGGTCACGCACCACGATGCCAGCCGCAGGCGCGACATCTCCCTCCCCCCCTCACGCAGAAGGCGGCCAAGCGCGGCGGCCAGGGCGGCCGTGATGACAGCGACGGCCATCTTCACGAATTCCGCCGGCTGAATGGAGGCGACGCCCCGTTCCGACCCGAGGGCGACCAGGATCAATGCCGCTACCCCCACGACGAAGATCAGCCACACCAACGGCGCCCGTTTCCAATCATAGGCGACCATGTCCAGGGTGAAGCCCTCCAGAACTCGCATCTGCGGGGCGAACGGCACCAGGGACAGCAGGCAGAAGGCCAGGGCGCTGCCGGCCACACCCAAGGCCGTATGTCGGACCAGGATGCCCACCGCCCCCTCGGCCCGACCGCCGGCCACCATCTGCCCCTGCGCCAGCAGCCCGACGGCAGCCATGAACAGCAACAGACACCAGACGAGCCCCCCGGCCCCGCGCAGCCAGCCGCCGATCGCCAGACACAGAGTGGCGAAGGCCGCTGCCATTCCCGCCACCCCCATCCAGAACAGCGGATCATCCGTACCCGAGCGCACCACGCCGTAGACCGCCTGCGCGCCCAGGCACAACAGCCACAGCGCCGCCCCGTGGTGCCACAGCACCGGCAATTCGGCCCGCCAGGCCAGATACAGTCCCCCCGTGATGACCAGAAACAGCAAACCAGCGAGCAGCGGTTGCAGCGGATCATTGGCCAGTGCGATCAGCGCGGCCAAGGTTCCCGGCCGTTCCAGCAGGGTTCCCGGTCCTTCGAACCGCAACCCGTCACCCGCCAAAGGGTCGGACAGGAGCGGCCGGCCGGTACGTGCGTGCAGGATCAGATCTCCCCCGTTCATCTCCATCTCGAAAAGGGTCGGCCCCACCATCAACCTCTTCACAGCCGGAAGTTCCACAGGAAGCGGGCGCTGGTGACGCACCAAGCCCGGGAAGCGGCCAGCATCAATCCACACCTCCCCGTCATCCGTTACGTCGAGACGCAGAGAGCCCAGAGCAACGTCCGAGAGGGGCCAGCGTCCGGGACAGGCGACATTGCCACCGATCGCCAATGTCCAGCCATGCTGGCCAAACAGCTTACGAAACATATCCTTCAGCCCGATCCATAGCCTTTCCGCGCCCCCGGCCTTCGGGTTGCAATCATCCACCTTCAGCGGGCCATCGGGCACCGGTATGCGGGCCGGGTCCAGGTCGATACGACCGCCGCCGACCCGATCCACCAGAAAGGTGCTTTTCCCCTCCATCGCGACAGCCAGCGAAAAACCGGCACCCGTCAGGCCATCACCTGGAAAAAGCCGGTAGCGGTAAAGCGACTGGAAATCCTCTCCGCGGTCGACTTTCAAGTCCAGCCCCGGACGAAGGGGAAGCACGCGCGGTACCGCATCGGGTCTATCGCGGATCAGACGCAGAACCGGGCTGTCATCCGGATAGAGTCCAAGGTGTGCCGGTGACAGGTCCAACCCTTCGCCGGGAGGGGGCAAGGACAGATGCACCTCCGTCACCCGATAGCCAAGCGTGGCACGATCCGCCATCTCCCCCGCCAGCAAGGTCGTGACGGCCAGAATGACCAGCGCCATGAGAAAGGCCATCCCTGACCCGGTCGATGAGAATGTACGCATGATCCCCCCTTCATCTGGCTTCTTCTCAAATATCGGGATGGTCGGAGGCAGCACAGTCAGGTCATTTTCCGGTTGCGGGGAGCAGGCCTTGTCCACATCCTGCGTTGCACCAGCGACATGGGGGAGAATTGAATGACCCGCGAACCAAACGCGCCGAAGCTCAGTCCGCATCAACGTCTGGCCCACCTCCTGGCCCACCTGCTAAGTTCCCCCTCAGGTGGGGGGGCAGGCGTGGTGCATCCCTGGCGTATCCAGAAAAGTCTGATGGACTATCTTTGCGGCAAGGGCCGCCGCCTGTTGCGGCTACCCGATGGCGCTGATTTCGACACGCGCGCTGACCGGGCCGACCTCTATCTGCGTATGGTCCTGCACACGCCCATCCGGCTGACGCGGGGGCGCCACCCCAGCACAGGGCACAAGGCCCTGGAACTGCTTTGCCAGCGGGTAGACAGGGCACACTGGGACGAGGCGGTGGTGACCCCCCATCATGGCGGCGCGCGGGCTTTGGACCCGGAGTTGCGGCGGATCGGGGAAGCGTTCGGCCTACTTCCACGTTCGTCCCATCCCATGGCGGAACCGTTCGGCCTGAACGTGAGAAAAATGAGCGCGCCCATCACCGACTGGATTGGGCTCTGGGATGTCATAAGTTGCGGACCGACGGCCTTGCTGCCCTGGTCTTCCAACGGAAAGACCGCCTTCATCGATGTTGCCGGCGATGCGATGCAGAATTTGGACCGTACATTTCGGGAATTGGTGCGGTTGGGCGTCGATCCCGCCGCCTATTTCCACCGGATCGGCAGCCGCCGCGTCGATCCACCGGAAATCGAGCCGCCCGAAGGCTGGCTTGCCTCCCTGTCACAGTTGCGGGCTGCCAACAACCTGCGCCGGATCGCCTTCGATAAGGCAACGCGACATGGCGAGCCAAAGGATTCCCTGACCATCTGGCAGCAGGTCTGGGACGATCTGGCGAAAGATCCAAAGACGGACGGCAACCCGGTACCGGGTTACAAAAGCCTGGAAGCGTTCCTGCATGGAGAACTGGGCAAGCTGTCCATCGGGCATCTGCGCCCGGATCGCACCGTATCCTATGACGTGCTGGCCGCGACCATCCCGACAGAGGAACAGGCGGATGCAGCCGGCGACGCGCCGGACTGGCTGGACAGGTCCGGCCCCGCGAACGATCGGTATGCTGATGACGATGAGGAGGGGGAAGATGGCCACAACCCGGAAACCGAAGAGACGGGACGGCAACGGGGCGAAGCCGGAGGCGGCACGCTCAGCCTGGAAAAGATGATCGAACAGGCGCAGAAGGCGCGCGACGAGGGACGGATCGACAAGGTCGAGCACAAAGCTTTGCTCTTCATCCTGAACGGCACGCCCCAGAAGGACTACACAAGCAAGATCAAGGGATTATCGTCCCGCATCGAAGCGGACGGCGCCATCGGCCTGGACCAGTGGCTGCACCGCCTGATCGTGAAGTTCCGGCAATTGCCCGCCAATACGGCGGCCCCGTCCACTGACGGAGAGGATTGACCCATGACCACAGACAACAGCACCGGCAAGCCTGGCACGGAGCCCGGCATCTGGGAACGGTTCAGCAGGACGCTGGAGATCCATTACTGGGATGCCCGCCTGCGTGATGAAGGCTTTTTCGACCCGCTGGGCACGGTGGACACCGTGGAAAGCTTTGACTTGCGGCAGTTGGCGGCCAGCCCGGTCGCCGAGCCGACGGTTCCCATTGGCGAACTGATCATCGATCCCACTGACAATCTGGCCATGCTGGTCGCGGCCAAACAGGGCCGGCTGACGGTCACCCTTCAGACCCGCGGTTCCTATGCCATGGAGCGGCTGAGCCGGCGTTGGGTGCGTATCGTCAGCGGCAATGCCGCCATCGATACCCAGACAAGTTTCGATGACGAGGGACAGGCGGTAATTACTCTGGCCGACACGACGGACGTGCGCACCGGTCTGGCCGACCTGCGCGTCGATGCCCTGGAATTCCATATGACAAGCGGCGCGGATGCCGGCGATGAAACGTGACCCTGTCGGCCTGCTGATCCCGTTGCCGGCCACCGGGGCGGCGGAGCCGAAACCGCTGGGCGTTATCGCCCGGCTGGTCGCGGACAGCGGCAATATCCGGTACGCGGAGGCCAGGGCCGCCGATATGGATTTCCGTGTCTATGCGCTGAAGGATGCCAAGCTGAGCCAGCGGGGCCTGGATGCGCTGAAGGTCCTTGCGGCCTGCCACTTCACCACCCGCTTGCCCTGGCCAGGCTGGGTCCAGCGCGAAATGGCGCATTTCGCGCTCTGGGTGGAAAATGCCGCCAATGTCCAACTTCTGTCGCAGCAGAACAGTGAAAGTGCCACGCTGGGCATCGCCCTGACGGCCCTGGCCTTCATGGCGGGACAAAAGCTGCCCAATGTGGCGGCCACGGGCAATCTGGCCGTCGATCCGGCCCTGATAAATGATGCCCGGGTTGTCCCGGTGGGCCTGATTAACCGCAAGCTGCGGCTGCTGGAAGAGGCCGTCCGGGCACAGCCGCCCACCCCAGACAGGCCCTGGCACCTGTTCCTTCCCCGGCAGGAGCCGGTGAAAGGCCCCGAGGGCCAGCCCCCGGCCTTGCGGGATGTGGCGGCGACCCATGCCGACCTGATCGCCCGGCTGACAGACCTGGGCGCCCGGGTCCATATCGTGGATACACTGCGCGAGGCGGCCGGCATCCTGGGCATCACCCATATTGTGGAGCCGCCGCGTCTGGTCCGCGCCCGGCGGGTGGGGGCCGCCGTCCTTCTTCTGCTGGCCCTGGCCGGATACGCACAATATTGGCTGACCCGTCCCGTTTCGCTGTTACCGGCCGATCCCCGCGATCAGGTGCCAGTGCGCATGGCTTGGCGGAATACAGCACGCGATGGTTTCGTGGAACGGCCCGCATGCATTGTGGACAATCTGCCCGCCTATCGTGTGGGGGAGTATCTGCGCCTGTCGCTGGATGCCAGCCGTGACGGGGCGCCGGCATCTGTCCATGACATGTTGGTAACGCTAAGCCGGTCGGGTGAGATCAAGGTGACGCCCGGCGCGGGCGGCCCCCGGACCCGCATCACCCATGACGTTCCCTTGTTGCCGCCGGCGCAACCCGGAGCCGTCATGGTTCTGGCCTGGAACGGACCGCCACCGGCGCCTGATGGGCTGTATGAAGCGGCGGCCGAAGCCATGAAGAAGGCAGGAACAGAGGGGGAGCGGCTGCGCCTGGCGGTCAACCGTCTGGCGGACATGGCGCCCGGCCATGTCACCCATTTCATCACCCTGCTGGATCGCGATGATCCCCAATGCCCGGAGTGACCAGAGGATGCGTCCCCTTCCCGTTCTTGCCGCCTTCCTGACCCTGGCCCTGGCGCCTGCTGCCACCGCCGCGCCGCCCCTGGTCATGGGTTTCGCCGCCGGATCGGCGGAACTGGAACTGGGGCCGAACCAGGCCGGCTGGATACGGCTTCTGGAACTGGTGCGCCGCTATGGCCAGGATGACCGGGCGGGCTTCCGCTGGCTGGTCCCCCCCGGTACCGATCTGGCGCTGGCGGAGAAAAGGGCGGCGACCCTGGCCCTGCTGCTGGGCCGGCCGGCGCCCTGGCCGGTACGGGTAGCGGGAAGCGCCGCCGGTATCGACCGGCTGGAACTGCGCACGGCACCGGCCGACGCACCAACAGCCCCCGCCTGCCCCTGGGTGCTGACCATCAAGGATACCGCCCTGCCAGCCACGATTGACGGGACGGAAACCGTGATCCACCAGCCCCTGTCGGTGGATGGCACCGTCAGCCTGGGTGCCAGCAGCCTCTACCGTCTGTCGGCCCGGCCACCCCAGGGACTGACGGGCGTCGTCCTGCTGGGCAACGGGCCTGCCGGCGGCGCCACCGCCCGCCTGCCGGCGGCTGACTGGCATGCCGCACCGGCCGGCAATGAGGCCGTAACGCTGCACCTGCTGTCCCTGCCCGCCATCCCGGTGGAAGTGGCCTCCCTGCCCGAACGGTCACCCGGCGCCGTCCCACCGGCCAGCACCGTCAAGGCCTTCGGCGACGACACCCGCCAGGACGCCCTCCCCCTGACCCGCCTGCCCGACAACCTGAGGTGCCGGCTGGTGCTGAAACGGCAGGGGTAGATGGAAGGGGATGATGCTGGTGATCGAGCCATTCTCTCAACCGGGTAACCACTGCCGTCGTATTGCCAATATGCTTCAACATGGCCAAATAAATAACAAAATTTAGATAAAATTACAAAATACAATATATTTATTCTACCTAAACCAAAAATAATCAAACATGAGATATCCATCTATATTCACAGATAAAGACACACCATTCTTTCTATCGATTATGGATTGCAATAGCATTTCATTAAACTCATGCTTTCCATCGACCGGTCGACCGTCCAAACGCTCAATTACATTGCCAGGACGCAGACCCCACACCCCACTTGAGCCAGGATTCTTAAGGTTTCTTATAACGACCACGCCCTTGACACTCGGCTTTATATTAAACTCCCGACGACGCCGCTCCGTCAGATCCGCCACTATCAGGCCGAGCGGTACGGATAGGGTATTCTCGTCCATCTGCACAGGCGGCTTCGACAGGACGTCTACCTGCACAGGCGGCTTCGACAAGGCAAGGACCACCTGCCCTTCCGCCCGGCCACCGCCCTGATCCTCCACGCGGTAGGTGAAGCGCAACTCCCCCTCGATATTTGCCGGCACCTCGGCCAGCAGACTGCGCCCGTCGGGGGCAACCCGCACCTCGCCGGCCTTCGGCTGGGTGACGGCGACGATCCGCAGCGCCCCACCGGCCGCCGCCTTGTCATTGTCCAGCACGCTCAGCCTGTGCTGACCACCGGGCTGCACCGTCCACTTGTCATCCGCCACGGTGGGGCGATCAAGCACCGGCGCCTCCACCGGCAGGGGCAGCCCGGCAAGATAGATGGCCTGCCCGCCGGTGGAACCATAGGTGAAGGGAATCTGCCGGCCACCGGTCGCCCTCACCACATCATCGCGCACGCGGCCGAACAGCAGGTTCAGTTCCAGACCCGGTGTCACCAGATGCGTGGTCAGGGCCTTGACGTAGGGGCTGAGATTGCCTGTTCCATCCAGGGCAACGTCACCGGCGCGAGTGGCATAGGCGACCAGGGTATTGCCAACTCCGTCCAGGCCCGCGATCTGACCCAGGCCCTTGCCCACCGCAACCGACTTCGTCCCACTCGTTGCCTCAAGAGCCCGCGCAAAAGGATTGTCGCGGCAGGCATCCAGGATAAGCAACCGTAACCCGGTCGCCCCGGCCATGGCCTCCACCATCGCATCGGCCAGGATGGCCCGGCGGTGCAGGTCACGCTTCGTGGACAAGGAGATATCAACAGGCAACAGGTAATTAACCCCATCCACCTGCAACCCGTGGCCCGAGAAATAGATGACCGCCTGTTCCGCCCCCGCCGCCATGCCGGCAAACCGGTCCAGCAACCCGTCCATTGCGGCCACGTCCAGATCGTCGCCACCGATGACGCTGAAACCCATCCCGCCCAGCGCCCTGCGCATCGCCGCCGCATCATTCAGAGGATTTTGCAGCACGGGCGCCCCCTTGTAGGCACCGTTGCCGATGACCAGCGCCACTTTCCGCCCCGCCTCAGATTCCTGCCTTATATTGCCCAATGCCGCCGGGATAGCGCCAAAGAGCAGCACCAAGAGCAGGAAACCGACATGGCGGATGGGCATCACGGACTCCAGGAAAGGATGGATCACTTATCCGGCAGGGTACGGGCGACGCGGAAGCCAACATCGTCGTTGCGTAAATTGGCTTCGGCACTCCTGCGACTGGAGGAGCGGAGTTCAGTGGGGACGTCGAGATAGGAGCCGCCCCGGATGACACGCGGGCACCCCGCCTTCTCAGGGGCCTTCGTGCCGTCATCCGGCACGTTGGCATAGCTGGTGGCGCAGTCAGCCACCCATTCCGCGACATTGCCATGCATATCGTAAAGATCGAAATCGTTGGCCTTGAACTCCCCCACGGGCACCGGTTGCGGCGCGTACCCCGCCGGAAGCGTCAATCCCACCGTCAGATAATTAAAATTTGCATGTTTTGGTTGCAAGAAGTCGCCACTACTATAATCAGTCTGCGAGTCCGCCCGTGCCGCATATTCCCACTCCGCCTCCGTCAGCAGGCGATAGGGATTCTTGATCCTGCTGGTCACCTTGCTGTTGAGCCAGCGGACATAGGCCTGGGCGTCGTTCCAGGACACCCGCACAATCGGCAGATTAGCGGTAGGAACATCCTCCCCCTCGGGATCGCGCTGCACAAAACCTCTGCAACCTCCGTCAGTGACACAATCATCCCACTCCTGGCGTGTTACCTCCGTTGCACTGACGGCGAAGGGTCTCTGGATTGTGACCTTGCGTTGTGGCCGCTCCATGGCCCGGGCCGGATCGTCGCTATCCGTGCCCCGCAGATAATCACCCGTCCACAACCGGACCATCACCGGGCATTCATAGCATTCGGTGAACAGGTGCGGCACCTCCTGTGGTTCCGACCAATCCTCTCCGTCGACAACACGGTTTCTCCCCGTGACGATGATCTCATCAAGGGTACCGGTCGATATCTCTTGTTTTGAAAGCTGCTTCGGCGGCGCCTCCAGTACAAGCACTCCCGTCGGCAGCGGCACGGGGACCGCTGAACCCAAGGCGGCCATACGGTAGCGGACTGCACGCGCATATAGCCCATCGGGGAAGCGCCCGAGATACCGTTCGAGCGCGGCTGCATCGCGGCTGTTCTTCACGCTCTCCCACAGGGCCGCCTCCGACTGCCCTCCCTCTCCCGCGCGGGGCGGCAGCAGGAAGGCGGGTCTCGCCAGATTGACATTGAACCAGGGCTTCTGCGCTACCCCCTGCTTCTGCACAAGGTCTGTCACTTCGTACAGGATATCATCCACACGCCGGGCCGCATCCTTGCGCAGGGCCGTCAGCAGGGCCTGGGTGAACACGCCGTTATGCCCCTTGCCATCCGACGCGGTTGATCCCGGGGCGGTGGCAAAGGCGACGACGGTTCCTTCGCCCAGCCGCCCCTGATCCACCGGCGCCAGGCCGCGGCTGGCGGCACGGCTGCGCGCGGGCAGCGGGTTGTCGCGGCAGGCATCCAGCAGCAACAGGGTCAGGCCGGCCCCCCTTCCCTCCAGGCTGCGCTGCAGCGTCGCCAGGGACGGCGCATTCTCAGGCAGATCTTCCCGTTCACGGATATCCTGATCATCGGCCGGCAGCATGTAGTTCTGGCCGTCGAACTGCACCCCATGGCCCGCAAAATAGAAGACCACCGTGTCCCCCTTGCGCACCATGCCGCCCAGCTCACGGATCGCGCGCAGCATCTCCGCCCGTCCCGCATCACGCAACGCGCCCCCTCCCACTAGGGTGAAACCCAGGTCGGAGAGGGTTTTGGCCATGTCCTGCGCGTCGTTGCGGGGGTTGACGAGATCAGGACTGACGGAATAGTCGCTATTGCCGACCACGAGCGCCAGGCGCTGCGGCACTGACTGTGCCCAGCCCGTCCCCACCGGCAGCAGCAGCGCCAGAACGCATAGAATTCTCACCACCAGACCCATCACCCGTCCCCATCCAACCGGTTTTCTGGTTTTATGTCTTGATCCTCACGATTTCGGACTGTCCACCCGCCCCGCCGCCAGGATCAGGCCCGTGGCGCCGTCGCGCAAGAGGAACAGGAAAGGCCGGTCGAAGCGGATTTCGCGCACATCCTCCGACATGCCGCGGCTGGCGGCGATGGCGGTTGCGGCGGCCAGTTCGGTTCCTTTTTCATCCCAGGAAAGGGAGACGGCATGCACAGCGCGGCCCGGCGGCCAGGGACCACCCTTGAGCAGCCGCGACAGATCCAGCGGCCCCGCGATCAGGTCCGGCATGGCAGCGTCAGGGCCGGTCAGTTCCAGCCGCTGCGTCAGTTGCACCCGCGGCAATACCAGCAGGGCCGACATCCGGCCATAGGTGCTCCCGTCCATGAAGGCGGGGTCGGCCAGTGTCCCCTCTGGCGTCAGGAGGGCTGCTACCGGCGTACCGGCTGGCGGCAGCAGCAGCAGCAGGTTGTACCCGTTGCGGTACCCAAGGGAGACCCCGATTGTACCATCGCTGCCATCGCGGACGGCCAGCATCCTGTCCTCCCGCTGCATCATCTCCACCTCTGCCGCCAGTCCGGTGGCGTTGGTGAAGGGGGCGGGTCGGGTCTGCGACGTCTCGAAGGGGAACGACCAGTCATCCTTGAACAACAGCGCCGTTGCCAGAACCATGGGCGTATCCTCCGCCAGCCGGTCCAGCAGGGTGGGGATACGGCCGGCCGTAGCCTGCCTCACCCAGCCATTGATATCCTCCACCCCTTTCAGCGGTCTTGGCCCGCCATCGATCAGGGCCGCGAGGTCCTTGGGCGGACGGGCCACGGGCACGGCATCCGGCGCGTGCCAGAGAGCGGCGGTCTGAAGCAGCGGCGGGGCCGCGCCGTCTGCTGCGGGCGGGCGGGCCAGCGCCTTGTCCAGCGCCGCCAGGGCGACCGGCAACGCGGCGGGCCGCGCATCTGGGCCCAGAAGTCGGGCACGCAGTGCATCCGGCCCCGGCCCCTTGCCAGCCATGGAAAGGATGGCCAGGGCCCGCGACAGGTTGGCGGGAGAAACAGCGGCATTGCCGGTTCCCCGCTCCATCTCCCGGTCCAGAAGCGCCAACCCCGTGCGATTGGCATTCAGCACAAGGCCGGCCGTCGGGCTATCCGCCGCGCCCGCCGGGGGCGGAAGCAGCAGCAGGCCGGCGAGGCCAAAGATCGTCAGCAGGGATCGCATGATCTTCTCCGGGTCAGGGCTGGATGGTGTATCGCTTGTGCCCGGCGGCCCATTGGACGGCACGGTTTCCTGTCTCGTTTCCCGTCCAGGGCTGCATCAGACGGGTGATGGTGGCGCCCAGGAAGGCATCACGGTCGGCAACCTCCGCCACCACCCCCTGCTCACTCTTCGTGCGCCGGATATGGGCTTCCAGTTCGTCCAGCGGCACCCGGTCGCTGGTGACCAGGGCCAGGATGGAACCGGACCCGGCCTGATCGGCAGTCAGGATGAACTTGTCGTAAAGGTCGGGCACGACAAGGGCCTGGGCCTTGTCGATGCGGTCGTCGATATTCTGATCACGGCTGCGGACGTTGGGGAACAGGATGACAGTGTCGCCATCGTCGCGCAGGTCCAGCAGCAGGAGATGCCCCTTGACCGGGCTTCTGGCACAGACGAGCAGTTCGTCCCCCACCCGCAATGCCGCATCCTTGCAATTATCTCCGTCGGCCAGACCGATCCCCACCTCCACCTTCGCGGCGATGGACGGGGCCATCTGGTCCAGCGTGGCCTGGACCGGGTTGTTGTCCCGCGCCAGGGTGATGACATCGCGGGCCATGATGTCGGGCGGCCCCTCCAACGTGGGGGTAAGAGCGTTGCGGCAGGAATATTTAAGGCAATATTCCTCCGACTGCTGGCGCACATAGGCCAGAAGCTCGGCATGGCTGACCTTGCCATTGCGGCTTTTGTCCGCCGACAGCTTCTCAATTCCCCGCAAGAAGGCGTTGGTAAAGACACCGCCCGACGGGGGCTGTGTCGACTGGTCGACATGGGCCAGTTGCGTCGCCGATACCGCCGTCCAGGTAATGACATTGGTGGCGCCGTCGCCCATGCCTTCACGGTCCTTGCGCACCTCCTGATAGATATCGCGACTGACCGGATCGGGAATGGCCGAACGGGTACTGGCCTCGGCCGTGATGAAGGGGGAGCGCACGGCAGCCCCGTCTCCATCATCCAATGAACGGGTCATGGTCCCGGAATGACAACTATCGACGATGACGATGAACTGCCGGTCGGACGCCCCCATTATCCGCAGACGCAGGTCGTCGTCACGGATGAAGGAGCCGACAGCTTCTCTGCCACTGACCTCTGTGTCGTAAGTGACCAGAATCTCGTCACGCGCGTCATTGGGATCACCATTGGGCCCCGACTTCTCATCGCCATCCTGGTCGGCGACATGATGTCCGTGACCGGAAAAATAGAGCAGCAGCCGCTCTCCCGGTCGCGACGGCGCGATCAGGAACTGGTCGATACTGTTCAGGATACTCTTGGCCGTGGCCTGATCATTCAACAGCACGCGGACATGATCGGGCTTCATGCCCAGCTTCTCCACGGCGAAGCGCTGCATATGCTCTGCATCCTGACGCGAGCCCTGCAGCTTCAGCCGGGGATTGGCATAATCGTCGATACCGATGATCAGAGCCCGCCCCCCCGTGGCGGACGGTTCGACCGCGACAGCCGGCGGTACCACCATCGGAAGCGCCGCAAGAGCCAGGAGTGGGACAATGCGGAGTGCTTTCATGGCGCCTTCCCTTCCCGTGACACGATGACCTGCTGACCGATCCGTCCGTCCTTCACCGTTTTCAGCCAGGCCGTCGCCGCCCTCAGCGCCGCCCAGGGCTCCGCCTTGCCATCCAATTCCGCCAAGCGCGTCATCAGGGGGCCGGGATCGCCGCGCCCGGCCACGATGATGACATTGTCCGCGCCAAAGGGCGGGGTCACGGGGGACGGCCCCAGATCGAACCGGCCCTGGGGGCCGGTGCCACCCGGCACGGAGCCATGCCAGACCGGCTGCACCGTTCCGTCACCCGCAAGGTTGAACACGACCAGCGACAAGCCGTCGACGCCGCCGATGCTGAAACGGACCTCGTCGCCCCGATGATATTCGCCCCTGGCAGGGGTGATTTGAAAGTCGAGGGGTGGCGTCACCGGTTGCTGGTTCAGCCAGGTCAGCGCCTGATGTTTCTGAATCAGTCCTGGCAGTCCCGCTTCGCCGATATTGGTGGCCGCGACATGGCCTCGTCCATCCACGGCCTCCCGGCGCGCGGCATCCCAGATAAGGTCGGCCCGGCCCTCGCCAGCGATGCGGAGCCCCGGCGTGCCGGCCAGAACGGGGCGAAGCTTCTCCGCCGCCACACCTGTGACACGCAGCGTGACCTCGGGCCGCTGGTCGGGCTGCGGCACGGTCCCCGCCGCCCGGGTAACGACGGGCAGGACGGGGCTGTCATATTGCGACCTGGGCTCGACATCGGGATTCTGGATCTGCGCGCCGAAATTCGAAACACGGGTGCGCAGGTAAAGGGTCAGTTCCTCATGCGTGATGAAGGGGCTGTCGCCTTTCTTGGCGGCACCGCCCGTCAATGCCTCCACAAAGGCAACGGACAAGGCGCCGTGCTGCTTGCCATTATGCGGGATCTCGGGAACCTTCTCATCCGGCTGGCTGGCCGAGTAGAAAAAGACATTCTCCGGCAGCGGCCCCTCCGGCGGCAGGGTCTTGCCGTTCCAGGGATCATTGGCACTGGGCTGCCCCTCGCCGCCATAGCGGAAATTCACCCCGGCCTCCGGGCTGAGGCTGCGGTACATGTTGCCGCTATGGCAACTATCGATGACCAGGATAACACGCAGCTTGCGGGTGCTGGCCTTCAGGATCAGATCGTAGATCTCATCATCCAGGATACGCTCGCGCTGGCCGGGATTGCCTTCCTTGTCGATATAGCCACCCAGTTGCAGCAACTGGTCCTTGCCCTTTTTCTCCGACCCTTTCACACGCTCAGGCTGCTGTTGTCCATGCCCGGCATAGGTGAAAACCAGCGTGTCGCCGGGCTGCGCCGTTTCGATGATGTGGTTCCAGCCGCCAAGGATGGCGTCGCGGCTGGCCTCACCATTACGCAGAAGGGTCACCTTGGCGCCAAGGCCCCGCATGGCGTTGGCGATGGCGTCTGCATCGTTGACCGCACCTTCCAGGTTGCGGCCCTGCGCATATTTGTCGATACCCACGACAAGCGCGTGGATATCGGCCGCCCAGGCAGGACCCGCCGGTGCCAGGCCAAGCGTCAGCAGCGCAATGGGCAGTGCGCGGCGAAGGGTATCATGAACACGCATTGGCCATCACCTTCGCTTCGTTGCCGGTGTTGCGCAGATATTCGACGCGGCGGTTCTGGGCCTTGATCTGGTCTGGTGTGTAGCGCTGGCTGTTACGGATCACCGCCGGCTGGCGCTCGCCCTTGGCCACGATGCGCACCTCGCCCGTGAAGCCATATTCCTTCAGACGCTTGCGGGCCTCTTCAAGCCGGTCACGCGACAGCTTGCAATTATAGGCATCCTCGCCATCGCTGTCGGTGTGGCCGCTCAGCACCACGGCCGTCTTTCCCTGGGCCTTCAGGATTTCGGCCATGTCCTGGGCAGCGCGCAGACCGTCCGGGGTCATCTGGGCGGAGTCATATTCGAAACGGATGGGTACCGCGACATCCCCCACGACCACACCCCGCACATTGTCGGCCCACAGGCCGCCGGGTTCTCCGGCGCGATCCTTGACCGGCGTGAGATAGCCTTCGGCCAGTTGCCGGCTCTCCTTGGCGCGTTCGATCAGGTCATTGATCACGCTATCGGCAGGAGCGGCAGGCGTGCTGTCCTCGTCCCCGATGATGGTCAACGCCGTTTCAAAGGCGCGGGCCGCCTCGGCATTGCGGTTCATGTCGCTGTACAGTTCGCCCAGCCGTCCATAAAGCTGCCAGACCTGCCGGTTGCGGCGGGCGCCTTCCTCCAGCATCGTCACCGCCTGGGCGGGCGGAAGGCTGCGGGAAACCTCCAGCGAGGAGACGGCAACCATGCGGCTGATCTCCACAATATCCTCAGGCGTGCAGCGGACCGTGGCCATGGCGGCCATGTGACCGCGCTTCAGCGCCTCCACATCACCGGCCCGGCGGGCGGCCTCTGCCTCCTGCATCGGGGGACAGGCGTGGGCCAAAGGCGGCACGGCCCAGGGGATGGCAGCCAGGGAGAGGAGGAACAGGAGGCGGCGCTGCAATGTCATCGTCGAACCTCAGATCAGCGTTGGGCGGGACTGTCACTCTGTCGGGATGGTTGCCGGCACCCGGATCAGCGGGGCAGGGCGACGGGGATGTTGGGGATGGCGTCGGGGCGCTGCATGACGGGATGCTGCTGCCCATCTGTCAGTTCCTTCACCCGCTTCGTCAACCACAGGTCCAGTTCGGACAGGGTGATGCCGGGCGTGCCATCCACCTCCGCCTTGCCGGACAGACCCTCCAGCAGCGCCTCGGTAAAGGCACCGTTGGCCCAGCGGCTATCCTCAACGGAGAGTTCCTTGCCGCTGGAACTGGAGAACATGACGACGCCGCCATCGGCATCGGCCAGTTCGGCGATCAGCTTTGACAGGTCGACCGTGCCCCGTGTCTGCCGCCCGGTCCCGACCGCGGCGGCGTGGCAGGTGTCCATGAACATCAACACCTTGCCCGACAGCCGTTCCAGCGCATCGCTGATCTCCCGCTTGGGCAGGGCGGTCCGGCGCAGGCTGTCGGGGTCAGCGTTGCGCGGCAGGTACCAATAGTCACCCCGCAGGTCCGTCATCCCGTGCCCGGCCATGAAAATGATGGCCACGTCGCGGCTGGTCACGTTTTTGACCAGCCAGTCCAGCCCGTCCAGCACGGCATCCTTGTCGACATCGGCCAGGACCTTTACCTCAACCCTGGCATAAAGCCCGCCTTCCTGCGCCTTCAGCGCCTTGCCGATGTCGCTTGCATCCTTGGCTGCATAGCCCAGCTTCAGTTCAGGCTTGTCATAGGCCGAGGTGCCGACGGCCAGGACATAGAGCGTGGGCAGGGTGGGATCGACCGCCGGCCGCCCCGTCCAGCGCAGCGCCACGCTGGCCACCGGCCCCGCCCCGTCCGCACTCTCCGCCACCAAAGACAAGGTGACGTCGCGGGTGGGCAGGGTGACGGGCAGGCTGAATTCCTGGTCGGTCGCCTGCACGGCGCCCAGCCCGCGTGTTGGCCCCACCGGGCGGCCATCCACCAGCAGCCTGACCCCCGTCACCGGCTTGCCCGACGGGGAGCGTACGCGGTAGCGCACGGTGACGATGGGTTGCGCGAAGGAACCGCCACTGGCGGGGCTGACAAATTCCGCAATGGGCGGCAGGCTGGCCCGCAGGTCCGATGCCGCCGCAACCGGCGCCGCCTGCCGGCCCGCCGCCGCATTGGCCTGGCGCAGCGCCTCCGCCTCGTCCAGGGTGCGCAGGACGGCCTCCACCACATCGGGCCGGTTGAACCGCTCCCGGAACCGCCCGGCCGGATAAAAATCCGCCGCCTGATCCATGCCATTATTGACATGCCAGCCGATCAGCTCCTCCCCCCCCGGCCCCGCCATGTAATAGCCTGACGGCGTCCAGGCCACCCAGCGCCGACCATCCACATGCACAAAGGCCGCCAGCACCTCCACCAGATCGCTGGCCCGGTGCCAGCGGATGGTGCCATCCCCATAGGCCGCCACCAGCAGCCGCCCGTCCGACGTGGCATTCACGCCCCAGGCGGTGCCCGGCGCGGACCTTTCGGCCCGTTGCTGGCCGGTCTGGTCGAACAGGCGGAGGCTCCAGTCGGCGCCCAACACAAAGCCCTTGGCGTCCGGCAGCATGGCGAGGGACCGGGCCGTTTCATATTGCTGAAGCGCAAGGGGCTTGGCGTTCAGCGTCGGGTTGTCGTCATTGACCCATCCCGCCACCGTCAGCCCCGGCGCCTCCGTTCGGGCCGGGGTAAGGCCAGTGCCGGTGCCGGCCGGGCTCAGCGCCCGCGCCGACAGATCCAGCAGCAGCGGCTTGCCACCGCCAATCTCCTGCCCGAAGCGGACCCGGCTGCCATCGGCGGCAACCGTGAAGGCATCTCCCAGCTTGTCCCGCATGTCGATGCTGGGCGAGGTCTTCCAGGGCCGTTTTTTGCCCGAGGGTTCCAGCCGGCCCCAGGCGGGGTCACCTGCTGCCGCCAGCAACCCGCCATCGGGCAGCAGTGCCAGGTCCATGATGCTGGTCGATGAGAGGGGCAGGTCGCGGTACGCCCCACGCCCCCCGGCCGACCAGCGGCGGACGGGGTTATCTCCCCCGACATCCCAGCTGCCACCCGCCACCAGATCGCCGCCCCACCAGGCCACGCTGACCAGATTGCCATTGTTGATGCCGGTCAGGTCGGGGCGGAAGGACAAGGCACCATCGGCCGCCGACAGGACCTCCACCACCAGTTTGTCATCATAACCCACAGCCAACTTCGTGCCGTCGGGCGAAAAGGCAATGCCAGCGGGCCGTTCCCCTCCTTTAGCCTTCACCCGCCAGCGCCGGACAAGATCGGGACCATAAAGCCGGATGTCACCATCATTACTGGTCGCCGCCAGCCGCCCATCCGCCGCCCAGGACAGGCCAAGGGCCTTCCCGCCATATTCCGTATCGGCCAGGACCTGTGCCCAGGTGCCGCCCATCCGCCAGACGCGGATGCCGTTACTCCCTCCAATGCCCACCGCCAGATGGCGGCCGTCGGGGGAGAAGGCGAGGTCTTGGACCACATTGGGCAACCCCGTCAGTCGCTGCCGCAACCGCCCGCTGGCCCGGTCGAACAGGTAGATTGTATTCCCGGTTTGGGAACCCAGCTTTGTCCACCCCCCCGCCGCAACCAGCGCGCCATCGGCCGACAGCGCCACGGCAAAGAGCTTGCCCTCATCCCCCGGCCCGATGGGCGGGCGCAGCACACGCAGCAGGTCGCCGCTGGCCATGTCCCACACCCGCACGCTCTTGTCATCCGATGCGGTCACGGCCACGCGCCCCGCCGCATCCGTGGCAATACGCTTGATCATGGCCGTATGCATCCCGGCCTCGATCCGCAATTGCGGTTCCGTCGGCACCTGGGCAACCGCCCCCGGCGCCACGGTCACCAGCGCAAGGCACAGGATCAGCGTGAACAGTCGGAACATCATTCCCCCCAGGATGGTTGCCCGGCCGCGAACCCACCCATTGGTGTGTTCAATTCCCCAAATGGGAGAATACTGATCCGCCGGTATCATCGCCAGCACTTCCAGCGCGCGATGGTTGAATTGCACCCGAACGGCCCCCGTTTCGCGGCCCCTTGCCGCCCCTGTTTTCCTGTCGGGATGGTTGGCCGGCAGGGGGCGGCCGGCAACCATCCCGATCCGGTTTTCGGGTCCGACAGGGCCATGAAAACGAAACGGGGGCGCGCCACATGCTTGATGAAGAACCAAACCCGGCCGGCACACGCCACGCGTCCCGCCTGATCGGGCTGGCCGCCCTTGCCGCCACGCTGCTGGCGCTGCTGATCCTGCCGCTGCTGGAACAATTCGGCCTGCGGACGGGCGGGCGGGCCGCCGAGGTGGCGCTGCCGTTCGAAGCGGACGCCATGGACCTTGATCCCGGCGCCCGGTCGCTGGGTACGGCCCGCCAGCAACAGGTCTGGCAGGGGCTGGAAAGGGTTCTGGAACAGGTTCACCATCTGTCCGACCGTCCCGGCCTGATGCTGGTCTGGGTGGCTGGCGGTGACCCCGACCGCGCCCGGCTGCGCGCCGCCGCCGCGACGCAGGCGATGCACAACCTGCTGTCCGACCGTGGCGAAAGGATCACCGATGCCGACCGCCATGGCCGGTACCTGTCCCTGGATGGGCCTGTAGACACCGACCATCTGCGTCTGGCGCTTCAGACCGTGCCCGCAGAAGACCCGTCGCCTGGCCCCTGCGGCAACAGCGTCACCATCGCGGACCCCAGCCTGGTGGGCGGGGTGCGTAATCCGGAAAGCCCGTTGCCCGTGATGCAGACAAAGGCAGCGACGCTCACGGTCGGTGTCGGAACCCGTGTCGCCATTGCCGGCGGCGTAGCGCGGACCGTCGGTGCCCTGCCACTGACCCTGACCAGCAAGGACATTCCCGGCGCCGCGGCAGACTGCGTCATCACCCTGAACCCCCGTGCGGAGGCCCGTTCATGAGCAACAAATCCATCGTCGACAGTCTCCCCCTGTCCAGCATCCGCACCAGCCAGCCGGCAGCCCAGCGGCTGCCTGTCGGTCACGTTCTGGCCGGGCGCTACCGGATCACCGGGTATCTTGGACATGGCGGTTTCGGCCAGACCTACCGTGCGTGGGACCTGAAGCTGGAACGGGATGTTGCCATCAAGGAAATCTTTCCGCTCGATCAGGTCTACCGGGCGGCGGATGGCAGCGTCCGGCCCCAGTCGCCCGACAATGCCAGCGTGCTGGTCCGGGCCCGGACCAAGGCACGCGACGAAGCAAAACGCCTGGCCGCCCTTGAACATAACGGCATCCCCAATACCGCCCGCATCCATGACATCCTCGAGGATCAGAACAATACCGATTACATCGTCATGGAGTTCATCGACGGTGACACGCTGGACGTATGGGCGAAGAAGCAGGAAACCCGGTTGGATGCCGATACCGTGCTGGACGTGCTTCGCCAATTGGTGGAGGCGCTCGACGCCCTGCACGCCCGCGGCATCATCCATGCCGATGTGAAGCCCCAGAATGTCATCATCAATGCCAAGACCAAAAAACCCGTCCTGATTGATTTCGGCACTGCCCGGCATGTCAGCATGAGGGTGTCACGCCATGTAAAGTCCGCCGGATATACGGCGCCTGAGATCTCCAGCCTGCCCAACCTGAACGTCGCCTTGGACGTCTATTCGCTTGGCGCGACGCTTTACCATCTGATGACGCGCGACGACCCGGCCTTCGGGACTGAGGTCTCGAAGCGCCTGAACCGGCTGACAGCCTGGCCCCTGGCATTGCGCAGGGGCGTGGCGATGGCGATGTCGCTGGAACCGTCCCAGCGGCCGGCCACCGTCCGCGCCCTGCTGGCCATTTGCAGCGGCGTTACCGACGTGGCGACGCCCGGCGTACGACCGGAACCGGCAAACCGCGACACGGCCGGCAAACCCACACCCGTGGTGGCACGGCCAGGTCCGGCTGAATGGGTGACAGCATCGTCGCTGTCGGCCTTTGGCACCCTGGTGCTGCTGGCGCGCGCACAATTCCTGCCGCCGGACTGGAGCGGTCCGGCCCTGACCCTTGCCCCTATGCTGCTGGCCCCGGCCCTGCCTGGGCTGTTCCGGCGTCACCCGCTGGCAGTGCCGGCACTGGCCGCCGCAGCCCTGACCAACCACACCGGCAGTTGGACCCTGCTGCTGCCGGATGGGATGGCCGGTGCTGTCGCGGCCCTTCTGATGATGCTTTGGTGGCTGCTGTTCCTGCAACCCAACCGCTGGCGCGACACGCCCTGGTCGGTCTGGGGCGTATCGCTGGCGGGCGTGACCGCTGCGGGCCTGTCCTGGGCGGGTGCCGGGCTGGCGGAAGCCGGCGGTGTGCTGACAGCGGCCTGCTTCATGCTGGCCGGCGTCGCCCTGCCGGGTAGCGGTCGCCAGCGCGCCCAGGCGGTGCCGTCATGACCCGCCCCCTGCCCTTCATCCCTTGTGCCGCCGGCAGCCTATGCGGCGATCGAAACGAGCAGCAGGATCGCACGCTGACCCTGTCGCTTCGTGACCGTTCCGGCCTGCTGCTGGCCGTCGCCGACGGCATGGGCGGGTTGCCCTGCGGCGGCTGGGCGGCGGAAACCGTCCTGGAAGCCCTGGCCCGGAGTGTTCTGGCACAGCGGAACGCCGCCCATCACCCTGCCGCAACCTTGCAAAAGGCTATCGCTGACGCCCAGGAGACGCTGCTGTGCCTCAATCGTGAGGCGGGGATCTGGTCCGGCACGACCATCGCCGCCGTGCTGATCACGCACCGCTGGATTGCCATGGCCCATGTGGGCGACAGCCGCATCTATGCCTTCCGTGGTCCCCACCTGCTCTATCGGAGCCAGGATCATTCAGAGGTGGGCGAGATGGTACGGATGGGGCTGCTGTCCCGCGTCGAGGCCACGGCCCATCCCCGTCGCAACATCCTGCGCCATTGTCTGGGGCTGGATCGTCCAGTGGAACCGCGCGTCGCCCTGTGGCCGCGCGCCCTGGTGGGACGGTTGCTGCTGGCCAGCGACGGGGTCTGGACCGCCTGGGACCGGGGTAGCCTGGACCCAGGCTACCCGCCGCCCGGCGGTCTTCAAGAGACTTTGCGTCTGGCCGTGGCCGATGCCGGGCCTGGCGCCGACAATGCCAGCCTGGTGGAGGCAGACCTGGCCCCCGGGCGGCCGCGACGCGCGATGGCCCGGCCCCGCCCCGGCACGCGGGAGGCACCTTTCTGGCTGCGCCCGCTGGACAGGCTGATCGGCCTCTATCGCCGCCTGTTCGCCGAGCCCACCGGCTGGCAACCATCCCGAGATTGATATCAGCCGCTTCCCGGCTCCACCCCCCGACAAGGAGCATCGCCATGGATACCCATATTCCCTTCAGCAAAGGTGCGGTCCTCACCGGGCAGCGCAGCGTGACCGTCGAAGAGCCCAGCCTTTCCTCCCGCCAGCGCCGGACCCGTGACACAACCCGCGCCGTCATCCAGGAGGCGCGCCCCTGGCTGCGCCTGACCCAGCTTTCCGAAGACAACCCGGTACGGATGGCGGCCCAGATGTGGCGCCGGCCCTTCCCCCTGCTTCAGCATCCGGACAAGGTGACCACCGCGAGCGACCGGCACCCGGCACCCTCCGCCCGGGGAGAACGGCTGGACCGCTGGCTCCGCCGCGTCATGGACAAGCAGTTGAAAGGCCGCCCCCGCGATACGCCCGTGCATCTTCTTGTTCATGTCAGCATCTCTCTGGAAGAAAAGGCCAGCATCATCGGCTTCGATCATCTTCAGCAGTTCCACGATGTGCTGGTCGCCAAGGTAAGGGCCGCCTATGGACGGAACAGGCCGGTCGAGATCATCATGGAGCCCACCGACGAGTTGTCGTCAGGAGAAGTGCTGGTGATGGCGGGTCCCGCCATCTTCGCCCCCAGCCCCCATCAGCAGCCCCGTCAGACGGTGGAGGTGGTGTTCGAGCGCCGGGGCGTGCGCGAACCGGCCATCAAGCCGGTCTGGTCCATGCTGAGCAATGCCGAAGCCGAAGCAGCCGGCGTGCGGGACAAGCCCGCCGGCCTCTATGACGGGCAGACCCTGCTGGTCCTGGGCGGCAGCATCCGCGAAAGCGTGGTGAACGTGCCGGGCTGGCCGTGGCGCGACGGGCTGGCCTGCCTCAATGTGAAAAGCCGGCGCTGCTTTGGCGACGGGGTCATCCTGCAGGCCGATGACGACAGGATGCCCGTCCCCGACAGCGATGGTGTAACCGAGATGCGCTTCCACCGTGTGGCTACACCCGGGCATGTACCCCCCGATGAAGCGGTAATCGTGCGGCTGTTGCCGGTGGAGCCGGCGCGTCCGCGCCCGCGCGTCACGCCGGAACCGGCACCAACGCCAAAGGAAGTGATGACCCCGCGGGAGCCGGTCTGGGGCGGACGGTCCCCTTTGCAGCCGCCCCGGTCACTGGGCTCTATCCTTGATACTGTGGATCGGGCCATGAATAACCAGTCTATCTCCTCGGGCCCCCCAATTGCCGCCGACACGGACAGCCGCCTTGTTGTTGTCGGTGCCCTGCTGCCCCGCCTGCGCAACGGTGAGCAATTGCCGGAAAGTTTCTCCATCTATCCCGGAAAGCTGCTGGGCCGCAGGGACTGCATGGCAAAATTGTGCCTATCGGGCTGCTGCGGTGAAGATCAAGTCAAGCGTCAGAACAACCCCGCGGAGGATTTTCTGCCTATACAGCCGGGCGAGGGACCTCTGGGCGAGGGGTTGCCCCCTCTCCTGCCGGCGCCGACGGCGATCAGCCATGTCTGTCTGGCCTGGATCCCGTTGGAAGGTACAAAGGCGGAACGCGTGCTGTATCTGAGCAACGGCTCTGACCAGACCGTGGGTCGCTATGATGAAACACCGGAAGAATGCCCAGACCGGGGCCTGAGCCTGCTGGGCCATGAGGTGGCCACCGTCGCCTTCGCCGCCGGAGAGCCGGTTGGTCTCGACCTGTTCCGCATGCATCGCCGGCACCTGCGGGCCACGCCGTCGGCCGACGGGTTGAAACTAGCCCTGATGCTGGCTGCAACCGCGCCCGTTCATGTGCTGAGCGAGGACCGGTCCACCTTGCTGGCCACCCTGGCTCCCAATGGTACCCGCGAGGTGATCATGAAGCCGGGCACCTATCTGGCGATCGGTCCCTATCTCCTGCAATACCGTGCAGATGGGGACCGCACGATCCGCTGACGGGGGGCGGCGGATCGGAAAAGGGCCCGGCGGAAACGCCGGGCCCTTTTTGTTGCGACGGCGGATGGCATCTCCACAAAGGCAGGCAGTAGATCCCCGCGGGATTTAAATAGTCATTGAACGGACCCAGCGTCCCTTTCTGCCAGAGCTGGAAAGGGGTGCGGTCAGGCATGCGGGACTCTTAAAGGTGACGGCATTCAGGGCGTCGCCCGCATCCGATGTCCGTCCTCCACCGGCATATTCATCGAATGTTGTCAGGCGACGGTGCCGCAGTGCTGCGACGCTTAGGAAGGGGCGTGCCCCGACGCAATAGCGGGGAGTAGCCAGCGGCAGCGACGGATACCGTATGCGGCGCAAGCGAAGCCAATGGGGGCCAGCGGCCCGGCACTTGAGATTTAAAAAATAAGCAGCATGGATCGGTCTCGATCCATGCTGCTGGAATAGTTTCGCCGCCGAAACTCACGGCAGGTTGCTGCCCTCGCCGCTGAAGGGGATGTTCAGAAACGACCCCAAGGATGCCTGGCGCCAGTCGGCCTGGGGAGAGGCCACCCCTTCCAGCATGCGGGCCACCAGGGGAGCACAGACGCTGCCACCTGTGCTGTGGGCGCCATGGTTTCCTGTCGCCATGCAGGAAAAAGCGATGGCGCGTCGACGGGCCGGTGTGGCGCCCAAGGCCAGTGCATCAAAGGCCTGCGGTTCGGCCCAGCCGATAAACCAGGCCGTGGTCCCCTCCACGCCGCTGCGGCTGACCTGGGCGCTGCCGGTCTTGCCGAACACATGACAGACAGCACCGGTGAAGCGTGCGGACCAACCACCGAAAGCCTGCGGACCGGCAGCCGTTCCCGTCTCCGTGACGGCCTTCATGCCGGCCTGAAGCGGCGCGAGATCGAAACCCAGAGGCTCACCCGCTTTCGGCGGGTCCAGGGATCGGTCACCGGAGCCAGACACAAGGTAAGGGCGCATAGGTCGGCCACGTGCGGCCACCTGAGCCAGCATCGCACCGTGCAGCGCCGTGTAATGGCAGCGCTGACCAATATAGCATTGCGCGGTGGCATCCACCGCTCCCTGGCCCTTGAAGCCGGGTTCACGACGGGCGATGGTGGCTATGTCCATGCTGGCAGCCTGCGCATCCAGACGCGAGCGCATGCCGCCCGCCTGCGCACTCTGCGCGGCGCCAGAAAGACTGAAGGGGGTCAGCAATCCAATCCGATCAGCCATGGCGACCAGCCGCGACACAGGCGGAGCCAGCGACTGTCCTTCCTGAAGGCGGCGTGAAGCGCGGTCATAGCGCAGGGCATCACTCCCATCCAGTAACTCGGCCGCGCGAATGAAAAAGGTGTTCACGCTGTCACGCAGCGCCTCCAAAAGGCCAACGCCATTCGAACGGACAGGATCGGCCTGGCATTGGGCGGAGCGCTGCGGCTTGCTCAGGCTCATACCCAGCGTCATACGCCAGCTACCGGACTCATTGAGGGCCAGGTTCTTCACCGGCTGGCTCTGCCCCGGCATACCATATGCCGTACCAGTCAAACGCAGATTGAGACAAGGGAAGCTGCCATCGGCGCGGGGGGCGCAGCCCGTGATCATGGCCTGGATCGCCGGGTCCTCCGCATTGTCCAGCAGGACCATGCTGTCCAGTACCTTGTTGGTTGACCCGGGGCCGGTCCTCACCCCCTTGCCCTGCCATGCGGCCGGCGTCAGTAGATCACGGTCGGCCGGTAATGCCGCAAGCCGCTGCAGGTCCCAGGGGTGGGCATCGGCAGGCAGAAAGGGCCATTGCGCGGCCCCCACGATGGCGCCGGTTTCAACGTCGATGGCCGTCAGAACGGCCTGATCTGGATGGGCCGCCGCGCCCCCCATTTCCGGCGGCAGGTCCAGAGTCTCCAATGCCTTGATCATGGCCACCTGGACATGGCTGTCAATGGTAAGGGTGGCCGGCAGGCCCGACGTCAATCGTGGATCAGAGGCCAATGCCAATGGCAGGTTTCGCGCATCCTCGGGACCGATACCGGTGATAGGCAGAAGACCCAACACCCGCGCCTGCTCCGTCGGCATGCCATCGGCCTGCGTCAGGGCGACGCCATCGGAGGTGGAAATCGGGCCCACGGGCATGGTCGCCGGTCCCATGCGCTCGGCCGGGGTCGTCGGCGCCTCACGCCAACTGATTTTGTTCCCCTCCAGCCGCAGGTTCAGGCCCGGTACATAGAGATCGGGATTGCGAAGGGGCTCCAGGACGATCGTGACCTCCCGTTCCTGCTCCATTGGGGGCAGGTAGACCCGGGCGCCCTGCAGGTCGTGGTCTCCACAAGGCGTACCCATGCAGCGCGGTTCAATACGCAGGGGCACCGGATCGACCGCCACTACCCGGCCCACCACCTCGATCACCCGCTCACCAGCGCCAGCCGGTAGCCTTGTGCGGAAGCGCGCTTTCTGGCCATCAACGGCGAAGGTGACCCAATCGGTCATGCCGCGTGCCAGCGGCTGGGTCACAAATCCGATCTCTTCCGGCAGGACGGCCTTTGCAAGGCGACGCGGCGGACGATCCTCGCCGTCCAGGGCGGCCATACTCCAACCGCTGGCGGCCTGCGGCTGTTGAAACGAAAAGGCCTGCCCCGACAACCGGTCGTCGCGAAGGGCCACGATGGCACGTGTACGGTTGTGCAGTTCGACCTGTCGCAGCAGATAGGTGCCGGACATGGATCCATAAAGCCGCCGCACGGCCTCATCCTCATCCCCATCACGTGCAACAGAATGTTCCGGTCCGCTGGTCAGGCGCATGGCAGCGCGGATCAGCGCATGGTCGGGCGACGGCAGATGGATGCGTGCGCCGTCGATACGCACAAGACCCAGTTTGATCAGGTCGCGCATCAGATCCGCATAGTCTGTCCGATCCGGATCGACCTTTTCCTGCCGGGACTGAATCTCAGACACCCGCGACAGCATGCCCAACCCGGCACCGGCCGCAGCCAACACCACCAGCGTCGTGCCCAACAGACCACTGCGATACCCCATGATAACCCCTCCGGATGGCGTTCACCTCTCCATAGGGTCGGGATGGTGGGCGGACCGGTCAGGGGCCGAAAAGAGGAGGATAGTCAAACCATCCCCCTCCTTGGTCCCGCCTCAGTTTGCGGTGTTGTTGTTGGCCAGACGCTCGCGCGCCCGCTTCACGGCGTCGCCGATATCCTTGTCAGGGCGATCTTGCAGCGCCTCGGCCTTTTTGTAGAACTCCAGGGCCTTGGGCAGATCGTCTTGCACCTCGGCACAGACGCCGAGATTATATTGCAGGGCGGAGCTTTGCGCGTTGGCACCGGCCGACAGATCAAGCCAGCGTCCACAAGCCTGCTCCACCTGACCGGCCTTGGCAAATTCGCCCGCACCCTTGAAGCGGGACTTGACATCAGGCGCCAGGTCCGGCGCCTCAAATTTGAAGGTGACACTGACCTTCGTAACATAGGGGGCGACATGACGACGGACGCGCTCCGCCAGGCGGAGACGCGTCGCCGCGGTCAGCGCGTCGGGCGTCCAGACGTCCGGCACAGCATTGGCATCAGCCGCTGGCTTTTTCTTACCACCGAAAAGTGACCCCAGCGCTCCGATGGACGCCCCGAGGGATTTCTCGATACCGGAAACCTCATCATAGTTGGAGGTCTGTACCTCACCCTCACAGCCGTCGTAATAGGCCTGTTCTGTCAGGTTATCGGAATAGACGATCTTGCTGGACTTCACGTCGACAACCTGCGGGGCTACCGCATAGTCCAGGACCACCTTCTCGCACATCACCGTGTAATTTTGTTCCTGCTTGCACTTTTTCAGGAACCCGCCGCTTTCAAGGCATCTCGTTCTTTGTTCCTGACGCTTCTGCGGTACGATCCGGGCGATGGTGACCGTGCCGACATAGACCGCCTGCACGCCCAACTGCTCCCCCAGCTTCACGGCCGCCGCGAGTTCATCCTTGCCCAATGACCGGGTATTGGCCGTAACGCCCTGCAAGGTCTTGACCTCGAAATAGGGAACACCATCGACCTTGGCGGATTGCAGACTGCCCAGCAGCACATCACCAAAAACCTCACCATCCGTGCCCTTGAAGGGCAACACAGTAACCGTCTTCAATTGAGATGCTGCAACGGATTTCGGCTGAACGACTGCTTCATAGGTAATTGGCTTTGCCATCACCTGGCAAGCCATGAGGGACAACCCCGCACTAATTGCCAAAACCATCACTTTGCGTGACATTTTTCCCCCTCATGATTTCCAGAAAACTGCCAGTGATCAGAAATTAAAACCGGTCTACCGCGCCCGCACCGAAACAGATTCGGTTGCGTTTCCACGTTTCACGAGAAGATTTATTCTTTTCTTCTCAAGAATAGCATTTTCTAGCACAGTACGTGGCGTCTTGCCAGGCTCCGGATCGGCGTAATTGACCTTCAGGATCACATCCCCCAGGAACAGACTGCCCAGCACCGGCGACCGATTGGTGATGCTATCGATCTTGAAGGCACCCGTCCCGTCGCCAAGTGGCGAGACCTGAATGCCCAGCGCTTCGATATACTCACCCGCCGCTGTGCCCGACGGCGCCGGCAAGGACGGGGCGGGCGCGGGAACAGCCGGCTTCGGCACGGGTCGGAAGCTGGATACTTGTATATCCGCGAAATCCCGGCACATACCGTTGGGAAACCGGCGCAGATAGAGTTCGAACGGTTCCGCCGTCCTGGCGTCCTGCAGGCTCCGGCACGCCATCTCATCAGGCGAGATAGCGACAGGCGGCGGAGGAACGTAACTGGGCGTTGGCGGCGCCTTCGCGGCAGCCAGATTCAGGTAGATCGGGTCAAGCGACTGGTCATAAATGGCCGGGGTCTGGTTATGCGATGCCTGCTCCCGCGCCACACTATTAACCGTGCGCCGCGCTGCCTTGACCGCTTCGTCAAGGGTACGGCCGGGCACCTGCAGTTCCGGCAACAGGTAGCGCATGAAAACGCTGGTGGGTTCCCGGTCGGCATCGTTCAACCGGTCGAGGGCCAGTTCCCCCGCCCCTGCGGAATAGGCGATATAGGTGCGGTCCCGGGGCGCGATCTGGCCCAACCCTCGGCTTCCAACCAGAGAGCGGCTTTTCGACTTTTTGAACGGATTTTCACGACAGGCATCCACGATCAGGACGGTGGACCGGGCCCCCGCCTCCTTGATCTGCGCCACCAGATCGTCAATATCGAACCCATCGCTTCGCAACACCAGTTGCGCCGACTGTTCCTGCCGCGTGGTGATATCCGGGAAATCCGCAGCCAGCAGCTTGTTCTGCCCCGCAACCTCCACCCCGTGCCCGGAAAAGTGCATCAACGCAACATCGGCATCCGCCGCCTCGACCAGAAACTGGGCGAACGCATCCCGCAGCTTCTCGCGGTCCGGATCCAGGAGTTTGGAAACCTTGAAGCCGAATTCCGGCCGGGCCAGCAGCGCCGAAAAGGCGTCCGCATCGGCACGGGCCTTCTGCAGATGGTTGAGGTTCGTATAGTCGTTGATGCCGACAATCAGCGCCACCCGCTTTTCGGCGAGGGCGGGCGACGCCGTCAGGAAAAAAGGAAGGAGTAGAAACGCGATAAATGACTTGGGCAGCATCAAGACGTCCCCCTCGCCTATATGCTTGAAGTCGGATGAGATTATCACCAAAAGATTAATTCTCACCAGGAATCTGAATCAAAAAGTGTATTTCTTTTGATTCAGACATTCATACTGATGTATGCAAAATCCGATGGATATCGAGCAATCCCGGCGTCGGGTTTGGTTCCCTCCGCTACCGCGATCGCGGAGGGAACCAGACCATCAGGGCAGGATCTGGAAAGAGACCGCCGCATGGCCGACCCCGGATGTCGAACCGGCCATGACCGTCGCCAGATCCTTCACCACCAGCGAACTGTCCCCCAGTGACATGAACGGCGTCCGCGTGAAATCATAGGCTGATCCCAGTAGCGGCTCCGGTGTCGGCCGGCAGATGGCGACCAGCGCCTCCGTACCCGCCGGGCCAGCAGCGCGGAAATCGAAAGCGGCACCAGCCGCCGGCACGCTGACCGTCTGGCCGGCCCGCAGCAGGGTCTGCGGCTGGAAGCGGTTGGGGAAGACCACCGTCACCTTTCCGGATGTGCCGGCATCCAGCAGGGTCAGATGGCAGTCGCGGTCACTACCTACCGTGACGCGGACATTCTCCCCCAACCGGTAACGCGGCCGGTCCGTCGTCAGGCGCAGGGCAAAAGACCCGGCGGGCGGTGCCACCTGCAACAAGCCAGACGCCGGTGTCGCAGCCGCCACGGGCATCGGCTTGCTCTCCTGCGGCTTTGGCTCGGCGATCCGAAAGATCTTCGTATATTGAGCCCACTGCCCTTTCTTGTCGCTCAAGACGGATTTCAGGTCTCCGGCCAGTTGCTCGGGCGTCCCCGCAACCGACTTGAACGGCCCGGCATCGCTCAACTGCCCAGGCTTGAACAGGGCGATCGGGGAACTGGTGGCAATGATCTTGAGGACATTGGTGCCCACAGGCGGCGAAACCTTGAACCGGAACGGCGCGTCCCGCCCGGGCAGCACCATCACCTTGCCGGCTTTCACGAAACCGTCAGGCTGGTGCTGATTGGGAAACACCACATGCATCTGGCCAGAGCTGCCCACATCCAGAACGGTGACATGGGCATCCTTGCTGGTTTTCACATAAAGGGTCAGGTCATCGCCCGTGCGATAGACATTATCCTCATGATCCACCCAGGCCGTCACCGCAAGATCCGCGGCAGGGGCAGCCAGGGTGGCGACGGGCCGCTGAACTGGTGTCAGGTCTCTGACGCCGGGTTCACCGGCCACTGCTTGTGCGGGCACCGGTGGGGGTGTGGCCGGGATCGAACTGCCGAGATCCGCCAGGGCCGGTAAGGCCAGCGCCGAGGCGACCAGCAGGAACGGAAGCGCACGGTTGGGGACGGCCATCGGATTCTCCTTGCCAGGGCAGACCTCCCCCCATGGGGGAGGCGCCGTTTTCAGCTCATCCATCCTGTCGGGATGGTTCAGCGCAGGCTCACACCGTCCAGAATGGTGCGATCACCCGCCAGACTGGGTTGCTGCTGGCGGCGGCTGCGTTCGTAGGTCGCGGCCCGGGCCTGGTCATAGGATTGCCCCAGGTTGCCCGTCTGGCCGGACGACCAGGATTTTAGCAAAGCCACCGTGAACAAGCCCCCCTCCGGCCCTTCCAACGCGGCCTGTGCCTCCTCCGCTGCAGCGATCACCACACCACGAATGCCATCGGTCATGGCCTTGGCGGTTGTCTCCGGCTCTTCTCCGAACGCCGACTTGGCGGTCGCAGCCGGCGCCCGGTCAGCCTCCCAGACGTCAGCATCGAAGGACTTTGCCTTGGCCCCGGTCGGGGTGCCTGCGATGCTTTTGTGCAGGCCACCAGAATGACATGTATCCAGCACCGCGATCAGGTTCCGGGCCCGGATGGCACGCGACCAGATGGCGAATTCGTCGTCCGATACCAGGATGTCACGGCTGATGCGGCTTGCCCCTTCGACGTCCTGGGTGACGAACATTTCGTCAAGGCCGTCGCTTTCATCACCATTATCGTCCTTCATCGTGTAGCCGTGACCAGAAAAGAAGATGAAAACCAGATCGTCTGGTCCCGCATTGCGGGCAAGCCACGCCATATTGTCGCGGAACTGATCCTTGCTGGTGTTCCGTGTCAGACGGACATTGGCAGCCGGGACAGCGAACAGGCGGCTGGCCGCGTCGACAAAGCGCGAGGCGTCGTAATTGGTTTTGGTGAGGCCCTGTGTATCGGCCCCCATGGAGATGATCCAGGTCTTGCGGGCCGGTGCAGCCGGCGCCGGGGGCGGCGGGGGCGGCGCCGGAGGGGCCACGGGGCCGCTCTGCGGCACGATCTCGTAGCTGACCTTGGCGGTGGCCCACCGGCTCGGGGCCTCGCGCTGGACCACCATCAGGTCCTTTGAAATGCCGCTGACATCGGCATAGCTCAGTTGTTTGGGCTGGGTGTCGGCGCTTTCAGTAAACAGGAGATAGGTCTCCTCCAGGCCCGGCGGCCCCCCGACCTTGAAACGATAGGCATCGGTGGCGGCGCCGGCGCAGGTCTCGCGCCCGGCTTCCATCTCGTGGGGAGCCGCGTCCGCAGTGAAGGGGTGAATACGGGCCACGCGCCCCGAGGTGCCGATATTCCACAGGCTGGTATAGCCGCTCCGGCTGGATGTGAAGCAGATCTTGACGTCGTCCCCGACCCGCAGCACCCGGCTGCTGATCTTGATATCCAGACGGACAGTGGGGCTGGTATTGCTGGGCAGGACATTGATGTCCTTGGTCTGGGCCCCGGCTGTGGTGGTGCCCAGCAGGGCAGCGGCAAGGAAGGCGGCTTTCAGGGCCGTGATGCGTCGGGCCATGGATATCCCCTTTTTTTCTGGCGTGACGGCGGACGGTTCAGGGCTTCAGGACAAAAGGCAGTTGCGATTCCGTGTAGAGATGACCGGGCAATGCGAATATCCGGCTCATATCCTCGTTGGCAAAAAGCATGGGGTAATGGGTCGGGATCACGCGCAGCGGCTCTCCCCGGAACGACAGGCCATCGGGCTGCTGCCGGCTGGTGTTGGATGGGTAGAGCGTCATGACCGCACGGAAGCTCTGGGGCCCGGCGGGACCGTCCAGGGTCAGGTGGCCGCTTGCCGGAAAGCGATATATCCGCCCCGCCTCCACAAAGTTTTCCGGCATCTGCCGGGTGGGGAAGGCGCGTTCCACGCCACCACCGGCATCGAAATGATATAGGCTGACATAACCGCTATGGCTGGCCTGCCAGTAGATGACAAGCTTGGAGCGGAGAGTGACGGTGCCGCCGTCGCTGTTATCCATCCAAAGGCGCAGGACCGGCTTTACCGGACCCAGGCGCGGGGCAGCAGCGGCAGATGTGGCGGTGGCCGGTGCGGATGGCACCGCCACCGGGGCCCCCAAGGGCAAATGACGGGCCAGGAAGGTGCGGAAACCCGCCACGGCCTTGTCACGCTGGGCCGGCAGCACACGGAAACTCTCCCGTACCGGCGCCTTCCCCTCGCGCTGCACCTCCAATGTCACAGGCAAGTGGTGCCCCCCGCCCTGCCCTGCCATCACACCAGACAGGGAAAGACGCACGGTGGCGCGGGCCGGCAGGGGCTCCGCCACCAGATTTTTGGCCATACCGGCGACCGGCGGCGGTACCGTAACCTCGGTCAACAGCGCCACGCCCGTGGCATTGCCCAGAATGTCACGCACCGCTCCCTCGACAAAAAGGGCCAGATCAGCGGGCGTTGCCTCTCCGGCTGGGGCACCCGCGCTCGGGGCGGTGGGCACCAGTTCCAGCCGTACCGGCTCTGCTGCCTTGGCCAGCGGCGCGCCCGACGGCGGGGCTTGGACGATGCCCGCCGTGCTTTCCATGGGCGGCAGTTGGACAAGGCTTCCGAATGCCGGCAGCGCCGCAACGGACATAGCCATCAACAAGGCCGCAAGAGAGACGGGATAAGGGTGTTTCATGCTAGGGCTCCCGGATTGCTGGCGTTCTGGTGAAGGTCAGCGGCGGACAAGAACGTCCACCGCCAGGATGTCTCGGCTCCAGCCATCAACGGGCTGACGCTCCAGTATTGAGCGCAGCCGCGTCGCAACCTGTTCCGGCGTCTGGACCGTAGCGGCGGGGGGACGGCGTCCGGGGGGCAGAACACCGGCATTGAATGGAGAGCGTGTAACGACCAGCACAATCTGGTCCCGGCCGGCGGGGGCCTGCGCCCGCAATTCGAACCCGTCCTGAATCGAAGGGTAGGAACGGGGCACACGGGCCGCCAGGGGCAGGTTCTCGGCCAGCACTTGCACATCCCCCGATTGGCGCAGATTATAAAGATGCGCGTAACCGTCCAGGGCAGAGAGCAGAACAAACTGCATGCCCTCCCCTTCGACCAGGGGTTGGGGTTGAGGGGTGGTCAGTGAAACCTTGAACGGGTCGGCGGGATTGCTTGGCAGGATCGGGCCGGCCGCAATCTGCTGCTTTCCAGCGCAGCCTGCGAGGCCGAGTACAAGCATGAGGGCAAGTCCCCAGGACATGGTGCGGATGATCGTGGACATGGTCGCTGTCCCCTTGTCGGGTGAAGTGGATCTTCCTTCTTGTCGGGATGGTTACCGGCAGCAGGTGCCGGGCACAGCGCCAGCTCGAAGCGACCGCGACAGCCGCTCGTGGAAATGAAGCCGTTTTGGTGCGAACGACCAACGGCACCGGGCGCAATATCAGCGTATATGGCCCGAACATCACCCCCCACAGGATCAACTTGAGACCATGAAATAGCTATAAGGTGTTATAGGTACATATAATACACAATATCCCAAGCATCCCAGAGCAATTTTCTGCGTTTTCAGGCTAATTTTCAGAATCATACAACCAAAGAGGACTATCAGCAGGATTGCAAGCGGATTCAGATATCGGATGTCAGGTGGTGTTCCCACACCAGTCTGTTAAGCAGACGGATCATGTCCGGTGCCATGGATATGGCGTGCCGGTCATCGGTTTCCGCCAGCCCCATCATGCCTATCAGCGGTCCACGCGCTTGCGCTCAATGGCGTGCCCCATGACGGGGCATCTTCTGGAACTGCTTGTTGATCAGATACATGCGAGTGAGGCTCAGCGGGCTTTCGGTGCTGGCCGTGATACAGCCCAAACCGTTTGAAAGCCGGCCCAAATCCGCCGCACCACCGTTGGATGTTGAATGGCCACGCCAGGGGCGATAGCGTGGCGCGTTCTTATGGGCATTGGATTGCGCGCTGGACGCGGACCGCGAAATTGCCCTCTATGGAGGAAAAATGGATCGGCGGCCCTTTCTGCGCATTGTCGAAATCCATGGCATATCGTGGGTCCTGGCGGCCTTGCTGGGGGCCATCGCCCAGTTTCGCATGATCGCCACCATCATGGGGGGCGGGTACGGGGATTCCATCGCCGCCGCGCAAGGGGTGGTGGCGGGCACGCCGCACTGGCTGGTCTATCAAAGCCGCGTACTGGGGCCATGGATGGTGCAATTGCTGTCCGGCCCCGTCGGCAGCTTCCAGGCCGCCCACGTCCTTTATACTATCGGCCTGTATTTCCTGACCGGACTGGCAATGCTGGTGACCGTATACCGGTTCCATGGTGCAAAGGCTGCGTGGATAGGCTTTCTGTGTTTCCATGTCCTGTGCATGTTCCTCATCAACAGGCGTTGGCATTACATCTGGGACAGCGGTGAATTGCTGTCATTTACGCTGTTTTGCTATTTTGTTCTGGCCGGCAAGGATTGGCGTTGGATGACAGGGTTGTTCTGCGTGTCGATCCTGAACCGCGAAAGCGCCTTCTTCATCGCCGCCTGGATGATCCTATACCCCTTGCTGACTGCTGCGCTGGACCGTGCCCGTCCCCGCCTGCCGATGCTGCTGGCGGGGCTGGCCTGTCTGGTGGGTGGGGTGGCGCTGGTACAGGGTCTGCGCGCCGCGCTGTTGAAACAGGAGATCGGGCCCGACCTGTTCGGAATGCCGGAAATGGCGGGGCGTAGCTTCCACCCGCATGTTCAGGACAATATAGCCTATCTGGCCGACGCGTTCCTGCAACCGACGCTGGAATTCAATATCCTGATCGTGGTTCTGCTGCTGGGTCCGCTGGTATTGACATGGCTGCTGGCCCGCCGGTTCGGTCGCCGCTATCTGGGCCTGGGGCTGGCCCACGGCTTGATCGTGCTATCCCTGCCCATTGTCGGTGTGCTGCCGGAAACCCGGGTATTGTTCGATCTGGTTCCCTTCATGGCCATTGGCTTCGCTGCCCTGGTGCAGGAGGAACAGCCGGGCTGAGCCCGGTCAGTCGCCGGACGGCGGCAGCCATCCGGGCAGGAACTTGAACTCTGCCCGGTGGCTTGGGTCTGCCAGATTCACGGTGGAGGGCCTCGTTGCGATTCCACCTGAACCTGACAAAGCCTAAAGGTTACCCATCCCCAACCTGGCCATCCTGTGCCCGCGTTTGTTCATGAGCGTTTGCCTGTTGGTGCGGCTTTGCGGAGGTCGGCCAGGGCTTTGGCCATTGTCTGTACCAGCCCCGTCCAGTCGCCCCAGGATGGCTGCCGAAACAGGCGTACCGATGGGTACCAGGGTGTGTCGTGGCGGTTCAGCAGCCAGCGCCAGTCGGGCAAGTAGGGCAGCATCACCCAGG
>NZ_JAGOGJ010000126.1 GCF_017996735.1 Niveispirillum sp. | reverse complement strand
GCACGACCGTGTCGCCCTTGCCAAACGGCGGGAAGCGGCGTTCGCCGCGCGCCAGCTTGGCCAGGGCCGCCTTTTCCTCACCCTGCCCGCCGGTGCAGATCAGGGCCACCTTGTCGCTGTCCAGACCCTTCAGATGGGCCGGTTCGGTCAGCGGCACGGGGACATGGTCCAGCATGCCCAGGTCACGGGCCACCTCGTCGCAATTGCGCATCGACCGTCCGGCCAGCGCCACCTGACGGCCGGCAGCAGCAGCGGCGGCAACGGCGGACGACACGCGCGCCACATTGGTGGCAAAGCAGCAGATGGCGATCTGACCCTTGCGGGTGGCGAACAGCCGGTCAAAGGCGCGACGAACCTGCGCTTCGGAGGTCGAAGGCAGATCCTTGTGCGCATTGGTGCTGTCGCACAGCATGGCCAGCACGCCATCGTCACCAAGCTTGCGCAGGGCGTCGAAATCGGTGGGTTGGCCCAGGCCCGGCTGCGGATCGAACTTCCAGTCGCCCGTGTGCAGGACGGTACCGGCGCCCGTGTCGATGGCCAGCGCCACCGGCTCGGGGATGGAATGCGTCATGCGGATGGAGCGGAAGCCGAAAGGGCCGATGCTGAACGCCCCGCCGACGGGGTAGGTGTTCATCTCGACCTTGTCGAGAACCCCGGCCTCGTCCAGGCGGCGGGCGATCAGTTTGGTAGCGAACGGCGTGGCCCAGATCGGGCAGCCGATCGCCTGCGGCCAGATACGGTCGATGGCGCCGATATGGTCTTCGTGCGCGTGAGTAATGACCAGGGCCAGCAGCCGGTCAAGGATGGGGGCCAGGAAGCCCGGGTCGGGGATGACACAATCAACGCCTTCGACACCCTGGTCGGGGAAGGCGATGCCGGCATCGACCAGCACCCAGTAACCGTCATGACCATACAGGGTCCAGTTCATGCCGATACGGCCAAGGCCGCCCAGGGGCACAACCAGCACTTCGCCCTTGCCCGGCACGGGCCAGCGGCGGTCATAATCAGTGTAGCGTTGGAAGGGGATGACAGTGGCATCCGCCCGGTCGGTATCCGCACCGGCCCCGATACGGGGGAGCGCGGGAACGCTTTCATGCAAAGCGTCGAAATCAGTCTCTTTCATGCCCCACCCTTATCCCGCGTCGCAGCAACTTTGTCAAAGGTGCTGCGCGCGGGTCAGGCATGGGAATTTGGTCAGGCGGTTCGCAGGCCCAACCAGCGCCGGGCCGTCGGCAACCGGCGCAGAACCGCCAGATCAATCAGCGCCACCAGGATGATGGAAGCGCCCAGCAACGGCAGGAACAAGGCGAAACCCAGCAGGATCATGCCCATGACAGCCGGACTGCCCTTGATCCGCAGCGGCGGCGGCGCGCCCAGTGCCCCCGACGGGCGCCGCTTCCACCACATTACCGCCCCGCTGACGGACAGAAGCACAAGGCCAATTGCGGCGACGACGCCCAGGAACTGGTTGAAGCCACCGAACAATTGCCCCTCATGGGCTGCGATACCGACGCCCACAACCCGGTCGATGATATGGCGGTCGGCAAAATCCTCTCGCCGAAGCTGGCTGCCGGTGGCGCCGTCCAGGTCGATGGAGACACGGTCAGGCCGGTTGGCCGTCATCGACCGCACAGCCCAGGCACCGCCGGCCCTGGCCGGCAGATTGATATGGACCGGTGCCGCCAGGTGCAGCGGCGTGACCGACGCCACCACATCCGACAGGGTGAAGGCCCCCACCATCATATCCTGCATGGACAGGCCGGCATGGTCCATCGCCGCATCCTCGGCATGTTCATGGGCATCATGGCCCGCCCGTTCGGCCCGGCGGCTGGTGGTCCAGTCCTGTTGCTGGGCGGCGGTTCCCGTGGCCTTGCGCACCGCCTTGAACCCCTCTCCCCAGACCGACGCCCAGGGCAGACCGGTCAGCAGCAAGAACAGGGCCAGGAACGACACCCACAGGCCCACCACGGCATGCAGGTCGCGCCAGAAGGCGCGCCCCCCGGCCGTCAGCCTTGGATAAAGCACCCCGGCCCAGCCCTGATTGCCGCGCGGCCACCAGAGATAAAGCCCGCTGACCACCATGACGATGCCCCAGCAGGCCGCCAGTTCCACAAACAGCGAACCATTGTCGCCCATCAGAAGCTCGCCATGGAACTTCTTGATCTGCTGCATCAACCGGTCCTCTTCCCGGACCTTGTGCAGGATTTCCAGGGTCTGGGGATGGACATAGACGCGCCACGTGTCCCCCGTCCCATCGCGGACCAGCACCCGCACCGCGTCATCCGCCTCCACCGGAAGGATATAGGTGCGCAAGGTGCCGTCCGGCACGGCGGCCAGGGCCGCGAATGCCTGGGCATTGGCATCCGCGGCCGGGCCGGTCAGGACCAGATTGTCATACGGCCTGTCGATCAGGGCCTCCACCTGCGGCTTGAACAGGTAGAGCGCGCCGGACACGGCCAGAGCAACGATGAAGGGCACGCAGAACAGGCCGGCATAGAAATGCCAGCGCCAGATGGTGCGGTAATCCAGCCAGCCCCTGGCCGGCGCCGCCTTGCCCGTTCCGGCTGTGCCGGAACCCTTGATCGACAGGTCCGTCATGGCGTCAGCCCTTCCATTTCAGTTCAAGCGTGAAGGTGCGTTGCGGATAGGGGTGGAAGACCCAGGCCTTGTCGTTGCCGATATTGTCGACACCAACACTGAGTTGCGTCTCCTCCGTCATGTCCCAGGACAGTTTCGCGTCGAAGATCATCAGTTCCGACGTATAGCCATAGGTGTCGCCGCGCTGTGTCCCCTCCAGGTTGGTATTGGGGCGGGACGCATAGCGCCAGCCGCTGGATATCTGCCAATCCTGGGCGAAGCGGTAGCGGGCATTGCCGTTCAGGCGCCATTTCGGAATGCGCGGGAACTGCACCCCTTGCGACGCCGGGACCGACCGGTTGCGCACCGTCTGCGCATCGATCCAGGCGGCATTGAAATCGACATTCAGGCCCTCGATACCGCCGACATCCGACGCCTCGATGATTCCCTCCACGCCCCATTGGCGCACGATGTCGATATTCTTGAACGAGGAGGTGACGATGCCGAACTGGTTGAAACCCTGCTGGCTGAAGATCGCGTCCTCCACTCGCTGATAGAAGACGCTGCCCGTGAAGCGCACATCGTCGAAGGCCCTGCGCAGCATCAGGTTGGCGTCCCGCGACTTCTCCGGCTTCAGATTGGGGTCGAAGCTGTTGAAGTCGAACTCCCCGGTGCTCAGCAGCTTGCCCTGGAACAGTTCCCCTACCGTGGGGTAGCGGGTGGCGGTCGCCAGGCTGAGCTGTCCCACCCAATCGGCCGGCAGATCGGCCTGAATGCCCACCGACGGGTTGACGCTGGTCTCCTTGCGGTCGGCGTAGGACTGGTATGTCGGGCCGCCCGCCACACGGGTGCCTATCCGCCCGTCAAAGGCCCGCCAATTGTCGACGCGCACACCGCCTGTCAGCTTCACGTCCGGCGCCACCTGCCAGGCATCATCAATGAAGGCGCCCAATTGGCGGGAGCGCCCGCCCGTGCGCGTGTTGAAGGTCGGCGCCGCGCCGGTGCGCCAGTTGCCGACACCATAAATCGTCTGATCGGTTTCATAGAGGCTGCTGTTGAAGCCAACCGCCAGCTCATGGTCGCCCAGGGTGCGCTCCAACTGCCCGTCACCGGTCCACCAGCCGGTATCCCCCTGACGCGTATCGGTGCCGGCCCCGCTGTTGATGCCATTCAGATAGCCGGTGGAAGCGCGCGACCGCTGCTTGTCAATCACGAAGCGCGACAGGTTCAGGCTGGCCTGCCAGTCGCCAATGGGGCCTTCCAGCTTCATCCCCCCCAGGATTTCCCGGCGCTCCGTCAGGGACAGGTTGATGGCGGGCATTGTGTATTGTTTGCCGTCCACCGAAACACGACCCGTGAAGACCGGGTTTCCGGCGGCATCACGCAGATAGGTGGTGGGGGTGGTACCGTCATAGTCGCTGGTCCACAGCACGGCCAGCAGCGACGCGTTCCAGCCATCGGCGAAATCGTAGCCGATGCGGCCGCGCACCTGATCCTGCGTCGTGTCTTCCACGGAATAGGCGCCGGATACGGGTGTCTTGGTGATCAGGGCTGGATCGGTCACGGCCCCCGTCACCACCGTCGATGCCGCCATGCCGGTGGCTTGCGTGAGTTGATAGAATTGCTGCGGATGGCCCTGGTTCTCCAGCCTGCGGTAGGACAGGCGCGCGCTCCACGGGCCATCCTTCTGCTTCCAGCCGAAACCAGCCTCACCCGTATAGCCGTCGAAATCGCGGTCGGTGCCGTACTGCTTGTAGGGCTGCACGAAATATTGTGCCGTGGCGAAGCTCTCCAGCCCCTCCTTGGGGGGCTTGGTGGTGATCGAAATGATGCCGCCCATCGAATTGCCGGGATAGCGGGACGAATAGGGGCCATAGACAATGTCGAACTGCTGCACCTCGCCCGGCCCCACAACGCCCCATTTTGGCGGGAAGGAAAAGCTGTTGCCCAGCAGGTTGGACACGGTGAACCCATCGACCAGCACCAGGGCCCGGGCCGATTGTGTCGAATGCGTACCGCGGAAACCCGGTACGGCATTGGCATCACCGATGAAACGTTTACGCACGAAAAAATTCGGCGCGTATTTCATCAAATCTTCGACATTCACGGCATTGATGGCCGCGAACTGTTCCTCACCCAGCGACACGGACAGGCCGCGCGGCACGATGGTGATGGGGGCGTCACGCTGGCCGATGACAATCACCTCCTGCACGGAAGCGGCATCGGCCACCTGGGTTTCGTCAGCCATGGCAGGCATGGAAAGCGCGATGAACGCCACGGAAGCCAGGCTTCGGGCGCGATAACGGGTACGGAACACGAGATGGTCCTCCGGCCATCAGACCCGCGATCAGTGATTTTTCAGCGGGCGACGGCTGTTGGAAAGGGCTTGGGAAGGGTGATAGCGATCAGAAGCCCAAGACCATCGGCGGCGCCCGTGCGCCCAGAACCGGCCCGCACAGCAGTCGACGCAGAGCGGCAATCGACGCGGGCCATAAGACCCGTCGTTCCGCACCAGGCGGCAGCAGCAGGGCAACCAGCAGCAGGACCGGCGCCAGCAGGGTGAGCGCCATGAAAGGACAAAGCCCGTGCTGGCCCGTATCGGCAGGTGCCGCGTCGGCCCCGCCGTCACTCCCATCGACCTGGACAGTCGACAGCCCGGCACCGGTACAGACCACCAGCCACCCTTTGCCATTGTCGGGGTCGGGGTTCGGCATGAAGCCACCCGGGATCATCCCCCGCAGCAGCAAGGCAAACAGCAGCACCCACGGCGCGATACGCCGTGCCAATAGAATTGCTGCCGAGAAGATGCCCCTGTCCATGCAGGGTTAATGCAATCACCGGGACGGTTGGTCAATGGGAACATGGTGCGACGGAATGATCTGCCGCCGGGCAACGCCCGACCGGGGGCAGAAGCGGACCGGCGTCGGGGAATGCCGGGCTGTATTCGGATGCAGATCATCCGTTCAATCATGTCCAGGGGGCGATCATGCCCGGACAAAATAGGGCCCAGATCGTGGGAAAAATTGATTTGCATGCGTATGCATTTTTTGTGAAAATCACCATCAGCAGCATAACGGCTGAAGGGGAGGCACAAGAATTCATGGCATGGATGCGGTACGGGCACGCGACCGGAAACGACGCCCCCGGCCCCTTCCGACAAACCTCCTTCACACATGCCGGGCCGCGCGCTACACCCTTGCTCTCTGACCGGCGGACATGAGGGTGGGGCGACATGGCGGGACGGCCGCCGAAAAACAGGGTCATACAGCCAGTGCCCGAAACGATGCCTGACATGGGCAGCCGCCGCGCCACCTCCTATGACGTGGCGCGACTGGCCAATGTCAGCCAGAGTTCGGTCAGCCGCGCCTTCACGGCAGGCGCCAGCATATCGGAAGATGTGCGCAAGCGTGTGCAGGAAGTGGCGGCCCAGCTTGGTTATCAGCCCAATGCCATCGCCCGCAGCCTGATCACCCGCCGGTCGGATCTGATCGGGCTGATGATCGGGCAATCCACCAACCTGAACTATCCAGAGGTGCTGTTCGAACTGTCGCGACGCATTTCATCCTCCGGCTCCCGCGTGCTTCTGTTCGCAATGGAAAGCGAGGCGGAGATCGGGGCCACGATGGAGCAATTGTGGCGCTATCAGGTGGATGGAGTGATCAGCGCCGCCCGGCTGTCACCTGAACAGGTGGGCGAGTTCACGACCCGACGCGTGCCGCTGATCCTCTATAATCGCATGTTGCCCGACCGCGCCGTCACCGCCGTCAGCGTCGACCACGCCGATGGTGAGCGGCGGCTGGTGGATCGGCTGGTCAAGGCGGGGCACCAGCGTTTCGGCCTGATCAGCGGTCCGCCGGACAATGCCGTCAGCGTGGAACGCATGGAAAGCGCGCTGGCCCGGCTGCGTCACCACGGGCTGGACAGGATGGCGCTGGCCCGGGGCGCCTATTCCTATGAAAGCGGGGGCGAGGCGTTCGGGCAGTTGGTGGAAATGCTGGACGGTCCGCCGGATGCTGTCATCTGTGCCAATGACGCGATGGCCATCGGTGCGATCGATGCCGCCCGTCATCATTACAAATTGTCGGTGCCCGGACAGGTGTCGATTGTCGGGTTCGATGGTGCCGGGACGGCCCGCTGGCTGTCCTATGACCTGACAACCATCCGGCAACCGGTGCGACGAATGGCCGAAGCCGCCGTGCAGATGCTGATGGAACGCATCGACGCGCCGGAGATGGAACCCGAAACCCGCCTTTATGCCGGGGAACTGATCCAGGGAGGGTCGGCCCGGCTGGGGTGATCACCCCTTGCAAGGAGATGCCGATGACCATGCCCCCACCCCTGATCCTGCTGCCCGGCCTGCTGTGCGATGCGCGATTATGGACCGGATTGACAGCGGAACTGGAGGGGGCGGCCCGCCCCCTGGTCGCCGACCTGACCCAGGACGACAATATCAGCGGCATGATTGACCGGGTGCTGGACACGGCGCCGGCCCGTTTCGCGCTGGCCGGTTATTCCATGGGCGGCATCGTCGCCCTGCATCTGGCGTCGCGGGCACCCGAACGCGTCAGCCATCTGTTCATCCTGAACAGCACGGCCCGGCCGGACCCCGACCATCGTCGGGAAATCCGGGATCGGCAGGTGGCGGATGCACAGGCCGGCAACCTGTCGCACCTGCTGCGTGATGAAATGCTTCCGCATTATTTCGGGGCTGATTTTGTAGGTCGGGCCGACCTGTCCTCCCTGGTGCTGAAGATGGGTGTGGAGATGGGGGCGGAGGTCTTTACGCGGCAGATGCGCGCCCTGCGCGACCGGGCCGATGCGCGACCGCTCCTGTCCGCCATCCCCTGCCCCACCCTGATCCTGGCCGCCGAACAGGATGCGATGTGTCCGGTGGACCGGCATGAGGAGATTGCCGCCGGCCTGCCCGACGCCAGACTGTCGATCATCGCCGGTGCCGGCCATATGGCGCCGCTGGAGCGGCCCGCCGCACTGGCCGCCGAAATCCGCCCCTTCCTGACGGGAACCACCTGATGAGCAGCGACGCATTTCCCATCCGCCTGAAACGGGGTGAGCCGTTGACCGGCTGTTTCTGCAAAATCCCGTCGGTACAGAATATCGAGGTGCTGGCCGGCAGTCCGCTGGATTGCCTTGTCATGGACGCCGAACATGGGCCGTTCGACCGCAACAGCCTGGATCAGGCGCTGATGATCCTGCGGGCATTGGGCAAGCCCGCGATCGTGCGGCCCCAGGCGGCAACGCCCGAACATATGCTGTCGGCGTTGGACAGCGGCGCCGATGCGCTGTTGCTACCCCATATCCGCACCGGCGCGGAAGCCGCCAGCGTGGCCCGCTGGACCCGGTTCGGGCCCGGCGGGCGTGGCTTTGCCGGGCATACACGCTCAGCCGATCTGGGGCGCCGGCCCCTGGCCCGGCATTTTCAGCAGGCAACGGAAAGCGCCTGCGCCATCGCCCAGATCGAGGATGCCGAGGCGCTGGAACATCTGGACGCGATTGCCGGCACGCCGGGTATCGATGCCCTGTTCATCGGGCGTATCGACCTGACCATCTCCATGGGCCTGCTGGACCCCAAGGCGCCGGCGGTCCTGGACGCATGCGAACGCATCTGTGCCGCCGCGCGGCGGGCTGGCAAACAAGTGGGCCTGTTCACGCCCGACCTGACGGAACTGCCACACTGGCGATCCTTGGGCGCCAGCCTGTTCCTGCTGGGCTCCGACCAGGGGTTCCTGCAAGCGGGCGCGGCAAAACTCGCGTCGGACGTGGCGGCGGCGATGAGTTGAAATGAAAGGGGGGCGCTGCCATGGACAGCGCCCCCCACAATTCAATTTTCCGACCCGATCACGCCTGTATGGCGGCTACCGGATCATCACCGCCCCGCACCGCCAACAGGATGCAGGCATCGCCGCCCTGTTGATGGAGGCTGTGGACCAGTCCCTTGGGCACACTGAACGTATCGCCCGGCCCCAGCGCCAGTTCACCACCGTCCCAACGGAATAGCGCGGCACCGGACAGGACAAACAGCACCTCCACCTCCCGCCTTGCATGCGCGGCGGTGGCGGTTCCGGGCGCCAGGGTAAGCCGGCGCAGGATGAAGCCATGCGACCCCGACAAGGGGGCGTCGGGACCGATCAGCGCCTCTTCCAGCAAACCGGCACCCGGCACCTGCGGCACGGTCTGCCCCGCGCGGACCACGCACCGGGCCAGGGCAGCCGCGTCAATCCGGTCAAAGGCGGACAATGCCGCCACGGGCAGCGGCTTCACGGGCTGTGCGTCGGCAGGCACGACACCACCGGCCGCCGTATCGACCAGGGCGCCATTTTCCAGCAGGACCAGCCCATGACCACGCGCCCGTTCAATCACATCCGGCGCCCAGGTGACGCGGCCGGGATCGTCCCCGCCCAGTACGGCAAAAAGGAAGCCGGTATCGCTTCCCACATTTTCAAAACCACGGAAACAATTGGTGGGAATGGAGATGACGTCTCCGGGTCCCATGATGATGCTGCTGTCCTTTTTATCCACGCCCATGGTGAAGGCCCAGGTGCCGGAGAAGACAGCAAAAACCTCTGCGGTTTCATGGCTGTGCTGGGAATTCACGCAATGGGGCGGCTGCCGTGCGCCCCCGATATTGAATCCGTGCGGCTCGCTGATATGCACATGCTGATCGGGGTTTTCGGCCACGCCCGGCCCGATGATGGTGAAATTTTCCTTCCTGTTCGATCCGGGGGTTCGGGCGTCGATGAAGGCGGTGGTGCAGGGCCGAAGGTCGGCATAGCGGACCAGGCGGGCGGACAGGGCCGCCGCATCGGGAATGGACGTCATGGTCGGGCCCTCCGATGGGCCATGTGTCGGGAAAGGAACGGGGCGACCGGGCGGCCGCCCCGCAAGGTGGGGAGGATCAGAAACGGACGCTGCCCTTGACGCCCCACAGGCGCGGCGGGGCATAGCTGGCCTGAAGCGCGCCGGCGCCGTAGACGTAGCGGTTGGCAACCGCCTTGTCGGTGACATTGTCCACGAATGCCTGCAGACGGTATTGCTCGTTGACGTCCCAGATCAGGCGCAGGTCCAGCTTGGCATAGCCCTTCTGGTAATCGAGCGCGGAATTGAAGGGCGTTCCGTAATAGCCATCGGAGAAGGTGACGGTGGCCAGCGGGGTCAGGCTTCCACTGGTTCCCACCTCCATCTCGTATTTGGCGGTGACGGAGCCGGTCCAACTGGGCTGATGCGGGATTTCCTTGCCGGACAGGTTGCAGCCATAAGTGCCGGTGGTGCCCGCCACCAGACCGCAATCATACCCCGGCGCGAAGATGCGGGTGCCATTGGCCAGCAGAAGCGTCGTGCCGAAGGACAGCGGCGTGTCGGGGAACCGTGTATATTCGGCATCCATCACCGAGAAGGCACCGGTCAGGCTGAAATCCGATGTGACCTGCCATTGCAGTTCGGTTTCCAGACCATAGGTGCGGGCCCGCGCGGCATTGAACACGCCGGAAATCGTGGTCCCGCCCACCGGCACGGCGCGCTGTTCCTGAAGATTGCTGTACCAGTTGTAATAGAAGGACAGGTTGAGCTGCAGGCGGTTGTCCAGGAAACGGTTCTTGGACCCCACTTCCAGCGCCTTCACCTTCTCCGGATCGAATGTGGGTGCCAGGCCAGCGGCCGCCTGACCGGAATTGAAGCCACCCGACCGGAAGCCCGTGGAATAGGACCCGTACAGCATATGGTCGTCCGCCAGTTCGTAATCGGCGGCGAGGCGATAGGTGAATTCTTTGAAGCTCTTCGGGTCATAGGACGCGCCCGTCAGGACATTGGTGTTATAGGGCGCGCAGGCGAAACCCGGTGCGGCACCGGCAAAGGTGCAGTTGGTCGTGCCCCGCGTGCCGAAGGAACTGTCGGGGATGCGGCGAAGCATATCCAGCGTGATGGCACTGGCATCCGGGGTGCGGACGCCCGTGGCACTGGTCAGCAACGGCAGGATCAGGTTGGCGTTGGCGAAGGCAAAATCCTTGCGGTCGCGGGTATAACGACCGCCCAGCGTCAGGTTCAGCTTCTCCGTGACCGCATAGGACGCCTGGGCATAGCCGGCCAGCGACTTCGTGGTCGCCCGCTGCTGATCATAGGTGCCGCCGGACGCGGGCGCCAGGTTCAGCACACCATTGGCCGTGCGGATGGTGCGGGGGAACTGCTGGTTGACAAAGGCGCCTTCCAGCTTGTCGTGGAAATAATAAAGCCCCGTGACCCATTTCAGCGGCCCGTCACCATTCGACAATGCCTGCACCTCCTGGCTGAAGGTCTTGGCGGCCGTCAGGGAGGAATCGATGGCAATGGTATTGCCGGAGAAATCGCTGTCGGCCGTCCGGACGGCGTCGAAATCGACATAGCCCGTGATGGATTTCAGCGTCACGCCATCCAGTTCATAGGCCAGATCCAGGGAGCCGGACCATTTCTCAAGGTCCAGATAGGTCTTGTAGTCGGTATCGATACGATAGGGATCGTCATACTTGTAGATCGGCACACCCAGATCGACGCCGACCCCGGCGGATGTGGTGCAATCCGCGATCCCATCGCGGTTGCCGGCGCGGCTGTTCACCAGCAGCGGCGTGGCATTAAAAAGCTGCTGGCATGTCGGGCCATAGACATAGGTGCCGCGCTGCTTGTAACCGAAGGCGGAACCGCCGGCTCCACCCTGCTCGTTATAATCGGCACGCGCCGTCACCGTGAAATTCTCCGTCGGCTCCACCTTGAACGACGCGCGCGCATATTTGCTGTCATCGTCGAACAGGTTGCTGCCGGCGGGATTGTCATTCTTGACCCAGCCATCGCTTTCATCGCGCATGGCCGCGACGCGGAAGGCGGCATTGTCGCCCAGCGGCACATTGATGAAACCCTCGGTCTTCACCTTGCCATAGGAACCCAACGTCAGGTCGGCACCGCCCTCCAGCGTTCCCAGCTTGGGGGCTTCCGTTGTCAGCACGATGTTGCCGCCAAAGGTGTTGCGACCATACAGCGTGCCCTGCGGCCCACGCTGCACCTCCAACTGTGCGATATCGACGAAGCCGGCCATGGCCTGGCTGGCACGTGACTGATAGATGCCGTCGATGAAAAAGCCGATGGTCGTGTCGCCATTGATGGCGACATTGTCGGTGCGCACCCCACGCATCGACGGACGGGCATCACTGCCCGACCGGGCGAAGCTGAAGCCCGGCACCGCTCCTTCCAGGCGCGAAATATCGGTCAGTCCGCGCTCTTCAAGAGCGGCGGCGGTGAATGCGCTTACCGATACGGGAACGTCCTGCAGGTTTTCCGCGCGGCGCTGCGCCGTCACAATGATTTCCTCCAGCACCAGGCCGTCCTGTGCCTGCGCCAAGGCGGATGAAGCCGGCAAAGCCAGGGCCAGGGCCGACAGGCCCAGCAGCCAATGGCCGCGCAGGGCGCGCTGGCCCGACCGGATGGAAGCGTTTTGCTGCGTATGCATCCCCGAAGTCCCCTCTGTTCGCCATTCGGCATTGTGGCTGCGATGGCTGAAACGCTAATCCGAAATGACTGCGTATGCAATATGAATGCATATAATCCCTTAAAGATTCTGCACATGAACAATTTTATTGAATTATTTCATATAGTTAAATGATGCATTCGCATGCTACACCAACCGCGCCGTTGCGCCGGAATGGAACTCTCCAAAGAAAAAACGCTGTTCGGCGGGCAGGGTCGGGTCTTCGATCCGCGCCAGCAGCAGGTCGATGGCGGCGGCGACCATGCGTTCCACGGGCTGACGGGTGAAGGTCAATTTGTGGTTCGGCCCCTGGGTCGGATTGACAACGCCGAATCCGACCACCGACACCTGCTCCGGCACATCCACCCCCTCGGCGCGCAGCCGGTCGATGCAGCCCAACGCCACCGTGTCGTTGATGCACAGCAGCGCGTCCGGCCATTTCCCACCCAGGGTAGCCCTGATCTGTGCCAACGCGGGCTCGGCGCTGCTATAGAGATAGGGCAGCCGGACGACGACCGGATCATTGATGCCGGCTGCCGCCAGACGCGCCACCGCACCCGCCACCGCCTCTTCCCCGATATAGGAGGAGGCCGGGCCGGAGATCACCGCGAATCGTTGATGTCCTGCCGCAAGCAGGCGACCGACCATGGATCGTGCGCCCTCCCGGTAATTGCAGCAGACGCTGGATGTCTGCGCCTCCAGCACGCGGTTGAACAGAACCAGCGGGATCCCCCGCTCATCGAACCGTTCCGCCAGATCGGCCGTGATGGCGGCTGTTGTCAGGGCGGCATCGACCCGGTGCGATAGGATACGGTCCGCCACATCGGCAATGGACCTGTCGCCACCGATGGTGAACAGCAGCACGTGATAGCCCTGCTCCGCCAACCGCTCACTCACCTCATACAGCAGTTCAGGATAGAGCAGGTTGGTCCGGGCTTCGATCAGCAAAGCCACCAGATTGGACCGGCCGCTTGTCAGTCCCCGCGCCAGAATGTTGGGCTGGTAGCCCAGTTCCCGCGCGGCCGCCATCACCCGGTCGCGCAAAGCGGGGGAAACCTTTCCACCCGGCGTGAATGCGCGCGACACGGTTGCTTGCGAAACCCCGACAAAATTGGCCACATCCTGCGCTGTCACGGCCCCAGGTGCCCTTTCGATTGGGCGTTGCCGTTCGGTCCTGCCCTTATCCCGTTCCATGATATCCCCGTTGGAAATTCTGCCATTTTCCTTGATACGCCATTCCGATCCGCCGTCACAGTGCGGATCGGCCCTTCTATCCAGATTGTTGAATTTTTGATTGCATACGCATTCACACCCCTTTATCGTCGCCCCCACGGCATGCGATGCCGACCCATCGACAGGAATGAACCATGGCGGACGGAGAAGAGGCAGTGGCCAAACCCGCAACCACGGCGCTGGCGCGCAGCAACCAGGGGGGTGCCGCGGCCAACAGCCCGAACGGCGTGTCGCGGGTGCGGCACATCGACATCAATGACCTGCTGAGCCCCCGGACGGAGCGGCGGCAATCCCTGAACGGCTATCAGGAATGCTATTCCGATATCGTTCACTACATCGCCTATTGCACCCACCGCATCTGGGCGGAAAAGGGTATCGGCCTGATCTATGATCATTATGATCCGGCCTGTCTGGTCCACACGCCCTATGGCACCTCGGCAGGCGTCGATGATGTGGTGGCCAGCACCTTGCAGATGATGCAGGCATTCCCCGACCGTTCCTCCCGCCTGGTCAATGTCGCCTGGTGCGGGGATGATCGGCAGGGTTTCTATACCTCGCATCTGGGCCAGAGCCGGATGACCAATCTGGGGCCGTCGGCCTATGGTCCGGCCACAGGCCGCAAGGTCAGCATCCGCCATATCGCCGATTGTGAATCCGTCGCCAACCGCATCACGCGGGAATGGCTGGTCCGGGACAATGGCGCCCTGGTCCGCCAGATCGGCCTGGACCCGCACGAGGTGGCGAAGAAGATGGCGGCGGCGGAGCTGGCGCGCGGCGCCGACCCGGTTCGCCACGGCCTGACCGAGCGTGATCCGGGTCAAAGGCTGCCCGTGTCGCGTTACCTGCCGGCCGCCAACGTGTCGGCGGAGGAACGGCTGCGCGTGATGTTCCACGAAATCTGGAACGCCCGCCGCCTGGACCGGCTGAAGGAATTCTACGCCCCCAACGCCTATGTCCATACCGCACCGGGCCGCGACATCCAAGGGCTGAACGGCATCACCTGGCAGATTATCCGCCTGCTGGCGGCCATGCCGAACGCGGCCATCAGCTTCGATCATTTCTGTGATGTGCAGGAGACCGACGGCTATATCGCGGCCGTGCGCTGGACCTTGAACGGCACGCACACGGGCAACGGCATGTTCGGGGGCCCGAGCGGCAACCCCGTCTCCATCCTGGGCATGAGCCATTTCCGCTTCGAAGGCGATCTGATCGTGCAGGAATGGACCGTATGGGATGAAATATCCGTGTTGATGCAGGTCCACGCCCCCGTCAATGCATTGGGTGTGTGACCGGCTCGGCCATGGCAAAGGGAGGATGGGGATGGTGGGGAACCGAACGGGACCAAGCCGCCGCGCGCTGCTGACCGGGGGCTTGGCGACGGGTGCGCTGGCCACCCTGCCCCGGCCCGGCCGGGCATCATCGGCCGGGCCACGGATCAGCGTCATGGTCGTGGCGGCGTCACAGTTCAGGGGGCTTGAACTGCGCACGCCGGAATTCACCCGGGCCACGGGGATCGCGGTGGATTACCTCACCACCCCTTTCCGGAACCTGCAACAGAAGGTCTCCGCCGTCGGCGTGGCCCATGATGGCGGTGTCGACATCGTCACCTACATGGATGCCTGGGGTCCCTCCAACGCCTATTGGTATGAAGACCTAACGCCGTTGATGGCACGTGACGGGCTGGGCCTGGATCGCTATCCGGCCGCCTTTCATCCAGCCTGCCGCAGCGGCGGGCGCATCACGGGCCTTCCCGTGCGCGGTGCAGCGCAGACCTTCTATTACCGCCGCGACCTGTTCGACCGGCACGGGCTGTCCGCCCCCGCCACCTGGACGGACGTCATCGATGCGGGACGAAGGCTGGCCACGCTTGAACCTAGCATCGCGCCCCTGAACCTCTATTTCGGCAATGATGGCAGCCAGCAGAACCTGTTCGTCTGGCTGTCGCTGATCTGGAGCGCCGGCGGTGACCTGTTCGCCGCCAATGGCGCCCCCTTGCTGACCAGTGCCGTGGTTGCCGATGCCACCCGCTTCTATATCGACCTGCACCGCCGGTACGCCATTGCCAATCGCGGTTCCGTCTCCTTCGTGGAAAAGGATGCCGCCATTTCCTTTGCCCAGGGCAAGGCCGCGATGGCCCCGCTCTGGTCCTGGAATATCGGGCAATTCATGGACCGGTCAAGATCGGTGCTGACACCCGATCAGGTCGGGTTTGTGCCCATGCCGGCGGTCGTTGCCGACAGGCCTTCCGTCGCCTATGCCAATGTCTTCCCCATGTCGATCAATCGCTATTCCGGGCAAAAGGAAGCGGCCTGGGCCTATCTGAAATGGCTGTCCGATCCGGCGCTGGAACGGCGCAACGCCCTGGAAAAACAGGTGGCGGGCCAGGTGCTGGACAATAATATCGTGGTCCAGCGCAGCAACCTGTCCGACCCCACGATCAGCGCCGCCAATGGCGGCACGCTGGCCCTGGCGGCGAACGCGCTGGAAACCGGCCGCGTCTGTCCGCAGATGGAGGATTGGCCGGAGATCGGCGAAACCCTCTCCAACATGATCACGCGGGCGGCCAACGGCCAGGATATCGACAGGCTGCTGGCACGCGCGCAGCGGGACGTGATCGCCACGCTGCGCCGTGGCGGCCTGGACATCGACGGGTGAGGCCATGGGCTGGATCGAAAAAAAGCTGAAATACCTGCTGGTGGCGCCGGCCTTGACCATCGTCACGGCACTGGCCGCCTTCCCGCTTCTGCAATCGCTGATCGGCAGCCTGTTCGTCTGGCGCCTGAACCGCGCGCCGGGGCCGACAAAATTCATCGGGCTGGCGCATTATGAACGTGCCCTGACCGATCCACTTTTCTGGAACTCGGCCATGGTTACGGGGCTGTTCACGCTGTCCAGCGTGATCCTGACCACCGCATTGTCGCTGTCCTTCGCCATGGCCCTGTCGGTGCCGGGCCGTTCCACCAGGCTGATGCGGGTGCTGCTGATCCTGCCCTTCGCGATGAGCCCTGCCCTGATCGGCATGTCCTTCCGCTATATGTTCAATGCCGATTTCGGCGTCGTGCCGGCGTTGCTGGGTCTGGTCTGGGAACCGCTGGGCCATGTCGACTGGCTGGCCGACCCGGCGGCCGCCCTGGTGGTCGTCATCCTGTGCGACGCCTGGGGCTGGTTTCCCTTCATGACGATGATGATCATGGGCGGCCTGCGCACTGTCCCGCGTGAGGCGCAGGAAGCGGCGCGGGTAGACGGCGCCACGCCGTGGCAGGTGTTCCGCGACGTCACCCTGCCCTGCCTGAAGCCGGTGCTGCTGGTCGCCATGGTGCTGAAGACCATCTTCTGCCTGAAGATGTTCGATCAGGTGTTCCTGCTGACCAATGGCGGGCCCAGCCACGCCACACAGACGCTGAGCCATTACATCTATACCCAGAGCATGCGTTTTTACGACCTGGGCTATGGCTCGGCCCTGTCCTGGCTGCTGGTCCTGCCCATGGCGGCGCTGGTCTTCTTCTACACGCGGCAGATCCTGCTGCAATCCTCCGCCCGCCAACGGGATGCACGCTGATGGCCACGCTCACCCATCCCCATCCGGTCGCAAAGCGGCTTCAGGCCACGCCGCTGCTGCGCGGCCTGTTCCTGTCCTTCATGGCCTTCGCCATCCTGCTGCCCGTCATCTGGATCGCGTCGGGCGCGTTCAAGCAACTGGTCGATATTTTCCAGTTGCGTATCCTGTTCACACCCACGCTGGACAATTTCGCCGCCATCGCGGACCCGCCCTTCCTGGCCTACCAGAAAATGGCCAACAGCCTGATCGTGGCCCTGTGGGCGGTGGTCATCACCATTCCGCTGGCGCTGCTGGCGGCCTACAGCCTCTCGCGCTACCGGCTGCCGGGGGAACGGCTGATCCTGTTCGCGCTGCTGTCGACGCAGTTTCTGCCCTCGGTGGTCGTGGTGCTGCCCTTTTTCCTGCTGTTCCGCGATCTGGGCCTGCTGGACACGAAGACGGCGCTGGTCGCCATCAAGGTGGCCATGATGATGCCGTTCGCCGTCTGGATGCTGAAGGGCTTCGTCGACGGCATTCCGATCGAAATCGAGGAATCGGCCCGCGTGGACGGCGCCGCATCCTTGCGCATCATCCGCGACATGGTGGTGCCGCTTTCCATGCCCGGCGTCATCACCACGGCCATCTTCTGCTTCATCATGGCGTGGAACGAGTTCCTGTTCGCCCTGATCCTGACCTCACGCGAAGCGGTGACGCTGCCCATCGCGCTGTCCATGCTGACCACGGACGAAGGCGATTTCTGGCACCTGCTGTCGGCGGCCGGGCTGCTGGTCATGCTGCCGATGATCGGGCTTGCCCTTCTGATCCAGAAACATTTCACCGGCGGGTCCACGGCGGGTTCATCACGCTGACCCGGCCCGGCAAGGGAGAATGACATGGCAACCGTCCAACTGGACAATATCGCCAAGAGCTGGGGCGCGGTCACGGCCGTCAGCCCGCTGTCGCTGGACATCGCGGATGGGGAATTCCTGGTGCTGCTGGGGCCGTCCGGCTGTGGCAAGACCACGACCATGCGCATGATCGCCGGCCTGGACGAACCGACGGGCGGCACCATCCGCATCGATGGCCGCGACGTCACCCATCTGGAGCCGCGCGACCGCGACGTCGCCATGGTGTTCCAGAATTACGGACTTTATCCGCACATGACGGTTGCGGAGAATATCGCCTATCCGCTGAAACTGGCCGGCGTCCCCAGGGCGGAACGCAGCCGCCGTGTGGCGGAAGCCGCCGCGCGGGTGGAACTGACCCCCTATCTGGATCGCCGCCCCGCCGCCATGTCGGGCGGCCAGCGGCAGCGTGTGGCGCTGGCCCGCGCCATCGTGCGTCAGGCCCGGCTGTTCTTGA
>NZ_JAGOGJ010000125.1 GCF_017996735.1 Niveispirillum sp. | reverse complement strand
GCCGATGCCTATGGCTGGCCCGCCGACCTGTCCGACCGTGACATCCTTTTCCGGCTGGTGGCCTTGAACAAAGAACGGGCGGCGGAGGAGGCGCGGGGCCTTGTCCGCTGGCTGCGCCCGGAATTTCAGAATCCCGGTGGGGTGCAGGCGGGCGAACAATTGTCCGCCGACCTGGGGGAGGCGACGGTGGCCGCTACCCGGCCCGCCTGGCCCAAGCTTCCCGCCGATCAGGTTCAGGCCCTGCGTCAGACCCTGTCCGCCGCCAACAGCGCGCTGCCCGCCGACGCGGTGGCCCGCGCCTTCAAGGGCGCGCGGGGCAAACAGGTCAAGGATATGCTGGACCTGCTTGTCGCCCTGGGTCAGGCACGGCGCATCAGCGATGGCCGCTACGCCGCGTGAGGGGGGAAAGGTCAATCTCATACCAATCTCCCTTGATCGTGACCGATCCAGGGAGATTGTGTGTTCCCTCATGCGCCGGGCGCCGCCATCCGGCGGCTTGGCTTGCGCCGCACGTGCGGCGGGCCGCCAGTCGGCGGCCTCCAATCCGCCAAAGGTCAAACCTTCGGCAGATTGGTGTCATGCCAGCGGCTGAAAATCTTGACCGATCATCAAGATTTTCAGCACCTCAAGCGCCGGCGCCAACATCCGTTGGCTTGGTTTCACGCAGCACGTGCCGCGCGGCGGCGCTCGCCGCCGTACACCGGTCATAATTTATGACCGGTGGTATCACTCCATCCGATCATCGTCGCGTGGTGCGTTGCCTTGGCCCGACCGGGCCAGGATTTCCTTGGCGCGACCGGGGACCGCACGGGCACCACGGGCCGCGAAATAGCGTTCGGCCTCTACCTGTGCGCCGACGCGGGATGCCAGGGCGGTCGCCACATACTGGTTCAGGCTGACGCCCGCCCGATCGGCCAGACGGGCCGCTTCGGCCTTGAGATCGTCAGGGATGCGCAGGGGGAAACTGCTCATTTTAACCTCCGCAAAACATCGATCGGTCGTTGTACAGTGACACCAAAGGGGCGGGCAGCGGCGGCAAGGTCTGTCAGGTTGAAGCTGGCGATCATGTCCGCGTTACCATTGACCGCTGTTTCCAAAACATGGTCGTCGTCCGGATCGTTCGCAGACGGTCGCCAACGGTAATCGAATGCGACCGGCACACAGGACAAGGCCAATTCGTCCAGAACAGCCAGAACATCGGCAACGCCGATCCCGAACTGTTGAAGATTACGCGGTCGTGTCAGCACGGCCTCATACTCAACCATCAAGGTCGTTGACAAAAGCAGCGACGCCTTACCGTCAAGAATGTCCAGCAACAGCCGTCGGGATGCGCCGGTCGGGCTGTTGAAGGCGGCAAACAGCACATCGGTATCAACCACGATCTTCAACATGGTGATATCATATACGACATCGTTATGGGCGTCGAGATCGCGCAGGTACCTATCCTGCGTCGGTGCCCACGCAAACGGGGGTGCCTGCGGGCACCCCCGACCGCCAGTCGCCTACTTCACCTCCACCTTCACGATATTATCGTCCGAATTCCGGTCGATCAGTTTGTTGTACGGGTCGATGCCGGCATGGGTGGGGAGTTTGTCGGTCACGAACTCGATGATGGTCGTTTTGTCATCCACGGGGTGTTTTTCCAGGATCACCACCTTGGACGCATCGAACCCGTCATCGCCGGGGCTGGCGGTGAACAGGCCGATATCGATGGGCAGGGACAGGGGCAGCTTGGTTTCCTTGCCCTGGCCATCGGCCTCCACCTTGCTGGCCTTGACGGTCAGCGCGAGTTTGTAGCGGCCGTCATCCTGCTTTTCGGCGCTGGCCGACACGGCCTTCAGATCATAGAGCGTGATCTTTTCCAGTGTGTCGGTGATCAGATCGGCCTTGCCCGGCCCCGCTTCCTCCTTCAACAGGCGGATCAGGTCGGTGGAGCGAGGGTAGGGGTCGGATTTGTATTTGGTCTCTTGCACCAGACGGGCCAGCGCCCGGTTGACCACATCCTCGCCCAACTGGTCGCGCAGGAAGTAGAGGGCGACGGAGCCCTTGCGGTAATGGATATATTGCTGGTTCTCCACCCGGGCCAGCGGCTGTTCCTCCCGGTCCTCACCCCCGCGGGCGCGTAGATAGCTGTCCAGTTCATATTTCAGGAAACGGCGGATCTTGTCGGGGCCATAGGTCTTTTCCATGACCATCAGGGCGCTGTATTGCGACAGGCTTTCCGACAACAGCGTCGCCCCCTGGACATTGGCCCCCATCACCTGATGCGCCCACCATTGGTGCGCCACCTCATGCGCCGTGACGTAATAGACATAGTCGATCTTGTTAGGATCGCGCACATCGGCGACGAAGCCAATGGCCTCTGAATAGGGCACGGTGTTGGGGAAGGACTGGGCAAAGCTGGCATAGGCGGGGAATTCCAGGATGCGCATCTGCCGGTGCTGATAGGGGCCGAAGGCATTGCTGAAATAATCCAGGCTGTCCTTCACCGCACGGATCATGCGGTCCACATTATAGGCGTGGGGGGCGTGATAAAGGACGGAGACATCCACATCCTTCCACTTGTCCTGTTTGACGGTATAGCGCGCCGACAGCCAGGAATAGAAATGCAGGATGGGGGCATCCATCTTGTAATGGAAATAACGCCGGCCCTTGTCCGTCCATTCCTTTTCCAGATAGCCGGGGGCCATGGCGATCTGGTCTTCGCTGGTCGACACGGTGGTCTCGAACGTCACGAAGTCGCTGTCGCTGCGCAGGTAGTTATTGTGCCACTGGCTTTCATCCTCCAGCGCGGCCATGCGGTCATTGGGCGGCAGGTCATATTTGCGGCGGTCGGCGCGGCCCTGCAGCATCATGCCGTCGACAAAGCCGATGGCCGGCGTGACCGCTATGTTGTTGATGAAGGAACCGTTGGCCACCAGATCGGTGGGGCCGCCATCATTGTCGAACCCCTGGTAATGCAGCCGGGTCACATAGTCCAGCGACAGACGCTCCCCCGGCTTCATGGGGGTTTTCAGGGTGATGCTGTAGAGATTGTAGGTGGCGTCCAGATCGACCGTGCCGGCGTTCTGAAGCTCCAGGGACGGCACCTCCAGGCCCGTCATCGGCGGCTGGAACTGCACATGGATGACGGGGATGTCGCCGCCGGTCCTGTTCTCCAGCAGGTAATGGCCGCGCACCTCCATCCGCCGGTCGGCGGGGAAGATGTCGGCATCGGTGCGCACGTCGGTGATGCGTGGCTGCGGCAGCTTTTCCAGGGCGGCGCGGTACTTCCTCTCATACTCCACCCGGAACGTCTCGCCCTCCTTCTTGCTGACGATCTCGTTCAGGATATGGGTGTTGTAGAAGATGTAACCGCCCGTGACGGCAAAGCCGACAAGGCACAGGGCCACCAGCCCGCGCTGAACCCCCGTCCAGCCCCGGCCCAGCGATGAAAGCCGCTGGCGCAGGGGGGCCATGGTGCCACGGGTCCAGCCGCGCTGGGCCAGCACCATCAGGATGATGGCCATGAAGCCCCAGTACAGCGTGAACCAGGCATTGGCCGGCCCGAAATGACCCAGCCCGTTCATGTCGGACAGGGGCACATCGGGGCTGCCGCCATAGAGCAGCAGATTATCCTCCAGCCCCAGACGGCCCGCCACCATGGTCAGGATCAACCAGCCCACCATGATCAGCATGCCCAGATATTTGTTGCCGGCCATGACCTGGAAGAACATGGACAGGACCGCGAACAGCAGGAACTGCAACGCCGTCACGCCCAGCAGATAGCGGACATAGACGCCGAATTCGATTTCATGCGCGAAGCCGCGGAAGATCTGCACCCCCAGCCCCATAAGGATGCCGACCCCCATCAGCATCATCAGGACCAGCGCCATGGCGGCAAATTTCGACAGCACGAACACCCAGTTGGGGGTGGGCGTGGCGTCGATGATCTCGTTGAACCTGGCCTGCCGCTCCCGCCAGACCAGCTCGCCCGCGAAATAGACGGACACGATCAGCGGTACGACGGAGAAGGCGCCGTTCAGCAGCTCCACCACGGTCCGGGTCAGGGGGTAGAGATCGGTGCCATACAGGGTGCCGATCCGGATCAGCGCCCCCAGCGCATTGAACGCACCCAGCGCCAGCAGCACCAGGAAACCCAGATTCTTCACCCCCGCCTTCACCTCGAACCATGTGCGCAGGCGGAACTGTGCCAGGGTGTCGGCAAAGGCGTGGTGGGTGCGGGCGCGGGGCAGGGCGGGCACGACGGCGGCCGCCGCCGCCAGCGCTTCGCCCTTGGCCTTGTCCGCCTTGCGGGGGGCGCGTTCGGCAAAGCTGAACCGCCAGATGGTCAGGGCGGAAACGGCCAGCCCGAACCCCGTCCAGATCAGCCGGTTCCAGACCAGCATGCCCTCGAACGGCACCATCTGGGTATTGCGTTCCAGAACGGTCCAGTAGCGGGTGATATTGCCCAGTGCCGGCAGGCCGAACGGGTCCAGAAGGGCGCGGATCTCGCGGAATTCCGGCTCGCTGAACATACGCGATGTCACCAGATAGACGATCAGCACGGCCACCAGGGCCACATAGGTCAGCATCAGGCTGCGCGTGGCCGTGGCCACCGCAAAAAAGATCGCGCCCATGGCCAGCAGGTTGGGAATGGCAATGACGGCCAGGGTGAAGAGGTAATCGCCGGGCCGGAACGGTCCCACCGTTTCCGGGTCCAGCCACCACATGGCGCTGCCCAGCGCCATGCCCGCCGCCGTCATGGAAAAGGCCAGCGCCACGGCGGCAAAGGCGCCCGTGAACCGGCCGATCAGATAGGGGTATTTGCCCACCGGCAGGGAATGCATGATCCCCGCCATCTTCGTCTCATGATCGCGCAGCACCACGTTGGCCAGAATGGACACGGGGATGAACATGCCGAAGATGGACAGGATGGCCAGTGTCTGCATCACCGCGAAGGGCGAATTGACATGGACCGCGTCGCTGGACCCGATCTGGATATTGTCGATGGTGACCGACAGGAAGGTCAGCAGACCAAAAATCAGCGAGGTGACGATAAAGACGGGCTGGCGGATCTGATACCGCAACTCGAACCAGGCGATTTTGCCGAACATGGGGCGGTCTCCCGGTCTCAGGCGGCGGCGCGGCTGGCGCGCAGGGTGGAGAAATACACATCCTCCAGGCTGCCGGGCACGGGTTCGAACCCGTCGCCGGGATCATTGTCGCTGACCACATGCACCACGCTGCGGCCTGCGAACAGGCGCGTGGAGATGACCTGATGGCGGGCCTGATGGTCGGCGACCTCGGCCTTGTCCACCACCTTGCGCCAGATGCGGCCGCGCATGCCCTCGATCAGGGACAGCGGCTCGCCCTCCGCCACGATGCGGCCGCCCACGATGATGGCCATGTTCTGGCACAGGTCGGCCACATCCTCCACGATATGGGTGGACAGGATCACCACCACATTCTCCCCGATCTCCGACAGAAGATTGTGGAAACGGTTGCGCTCCTCCGGGTCCAGGCCGGCGGTGGGCTCGTCCACGATGATCAGCTTGGGTTCCCCCAGCAGGGCCTGGGCGATGCCGAACCGTTGCCGCATGCCGCCGGAATAGCCGGCCAGCGCCTTTTTGCGCACCGGATACAGGTTGGTCTGCTGCAACAGGGCGGTCACCACCTCCCGCCGCTCCTTAGCGTGGGTCAATCCCTTCAGCACGGCCAGATGGTCCAGCATGTCCTCTGCCGAGATGCGCGGATAGACGCCGAATTCCTGCGGCAGATAGCCCAGCGTGCGGCGCAGGGCCATCGGGTCGGCCAGGACGTCGATTCCATCAAAATGGATCTGGCCGGCGGTGGGTTGCTGCAAGGTGGCGACGGTACGCATCAGGGTCGATTTGCCGGCACCATTGGGGCCCAGCAGGCCGAACATGCCGCGCGGCACGGTCAGGTTCACGCCGCTCAGCGCCTGGACACCATTGCCGTAGATGTGGGACAGGTCCTTGATGGAAAGCATATTTCCCCCGAAATTCGCGTGCGCCCGGCGTTAAGGCGCGGCCCCCGGCCACCGCCTTAACGCATCGTTAACCATTGGCCTATCAAGGCATGGAAGCTTGCACCCGCGCAAGGACCGCTTCTGCCATTCCCGCGGGAACCCTTTCGGTTGGCAAAACAACCGCCTATATAGGTGCCTCGATGATGCTCCGGCTGGTGGCGATAACCCCGATCATGAAGCGTACCTATACCCGCAAGGAAGTGCAGGACCTGCTGGGCGCCCTGGAACGCCAGGCGCGCGATGCCATCCGCCTCGCCAAAAGCGCGGAGGAGGAGGCGGCCAAGGACAGTTTCATGGCCTATAACGACTTCCGCAACAAGGTGGGGGAATTCCGGGCGCTGTGCATCCTGATCGAGGGCCGCTTGCGCGCCGTGGACACGGCCCGCGTCGATGACCTGAAAGAGGAATATGCGCGGCTGGACACGCTGATGCTGGGCCTGCTGGTCCGGGCCTCGATGCGGTTTTTCTTTGTGCTGTCGGCCAAGACCATGCTGCCCATGGGCGCGCGCGACATCTTCATTGCCGAATTGCGCAGCCTGCACGATGCGGCGGAAAAGCTGCGCCGTCCCGAATATGCCGCCATCATGGGCGACAAGCTGAAGGGTGATCTGGAAACCGCCGAACTGATCCTGGAAGAGATCATCGACAAGGCGCCGGGTCTGCTGAATTTCGGCTGACGGCGTGGGGCGCTCCCTCACCCTCCCAAGCCCTGACGGGGTTGGGGCCGCTGCCTCGCCCACGTCAGTGGGAGAGGGGAGGGGCCCCGTTGGCGTCAGCCTATAGGAGGGTGAGGCCAATGGGAGGGTGAGGGGTGACCCCGGCGATCGATGCTATTCGCCGTTCACCACCCTGGTCACGGTGATGCGCTTTTCCCGCCGGTCCACGGTCTGATAGGTGATGCTCTGTCCCGGCGACAGGCCCAGCAGGGCGCACCCCACGGGCGTCAGGATCGAAATGGCGTCGGGCGGCACCGGGCAGCCTTCCTCCGGCATATGCAGGGTGCCACTGTGGGCGGCGCCGTTATCGTCGGTGAAATGCACCTGCGACCCCAGCCGTACAAAGGGGCGCCGCGTCTGATGATCCACGATGTCGGCACGCAGGACCTCCTGCTGCAGGAACATCGAAATCCGCGCGTAGGAACGGTGCATGCTGTCAAGCAACGTCTCAAGCTTCTGCAAATCATCGCGCAGGATGCGAATGGGCGGGTCGCCGATCTGGACTTTACGGTTCATCATTTCCTCTGTGGAACAAAACACCCGAAACTGGGTGCTTGAGGCAGCAAGCCCCATGTCAGGGCAAAGGTCAACCCGTCGCGACGTTGCGTCGCGAAAGGGGTAGCCCGTAATCGCCCGCACCCATTTGTGCTCCTGTGTTGTTGAGAAGGTGGGCGTAACGACAACACAAGATGGAGTGCCCTATGACTACGATCATTCTGATCATCCTGATTCTCATCCTTATTGGTGCCCTGCCCACCTGGGGCTACAGCCGTGGCTGGGGTTACGGCCCGTCCGGCCTTCTGGGCACGGTGCTGATCGTCGTGCTGATCCTGATGCTGCTGGGACGCATTTAACCCCGTGACATCTTCCATGGACGGACGCTATCCCTTGGGGCTGTTTTCAGTTCCAAGGGATAGCGTCCGTATGTCCGATCAAGACCAGCATTTCCTGTCGCTTGCCGCCGACCTGTCCCGTCAGGGCATGGAAGGCGGGCAGGGCGGGCCCTTCGGGTCGGTGGTGGTGATGGATGGAAGGGTGGTCGGGCGCGGCTGCAATCAGGTCACCTCTACCAACGACCCCACGGCCCATGCCGAGGTTGTGGCCATCCGCGATGCCTGCCGCAGCCTGGGCCGGTTCGATCTGCGCGGGGCCGTGCTTTATGCCAGTTGCGAGCCCTGTCCCATGTGCCTGGCATCGGCGCTGTGGGCGCGTGTGGATCGCATCGTCTATGCCAATGACCGGTTTCAGGCGGCCGATATCGGCTTTGACGACGCCCTGATCTATGAACAGGTGGCGGTGGCCCCGGACCAGCGTATCATCCCCTGCGACCATCGGCCCAATGACGACGCCCTGTCCGTCTTCCATGACTGGGCCGCAAAGGCCGACCGCGTACCCTATTGATGCCGGGGAGGGGTGATGGCGATGTTGTGTGCGACCGACCTGCTGGTCCTGGTCGATATCCAGAATGATTTCTGTCCCGGTGGCGCCCTGGCCGTGGCCGATGGCGATGCCGTGGTCCCGCTGGCCAATGATCTGGCCCGGCGCTTTCATGCGGCCGGGGCCGGTGTGGTCCTGACCCAGGACTGGCACCCGCCCGGCCATTCCAGCTTCGCCGACAGCCATCCGGGCACCAGCCCGTTCCAGACCATCCGCCTGGATTACGGTGACCAGACCCTGTGGCCCGCCCATTGTGTGCAGGGCACGAAGGGGGCGGAATTCCATGCCGGGCTGGATGTGCCCATGGCCGCGCTGGTGGTGCGCAAGGGTTTCCGCCCCGCCATCGACAGCTATTCCGCCTTTTTCGAAAATGATCGGCATACGCCCACGGGCCTGGCCGGCTATTGCCGGGAACGCGGCTTCACCCGCCTGTTTTTTGCGGGCCTGGCCACCGATTTCTGTGTCGCCTATTCGGCCGAGGATGCGGCCCGGTCGGGCTTTGCCTCTGTCCTGCTGACGGGGGCCAGCCGGGCCATCGACCTGGACGGATCGCTGGATGCGGCCATGGCGCGGCTGGCGGCGGCCGGTGTGACGGTGGTGGAGACCCTCTGACACCACGCGATATGGGGCGGCGACCGCCGCCGCGCCGCCCACGCGGTGTGAAGCCAGGCCGCCGGATGGCGGCGCCCGGCGCGGGAGGGAACAAGCATGCCCCGGGTCTGACAGGCGCCTAACGGGGGGCAGGCGCATCAAAGCGTCACTTTTCTTCCCACGCCGAACGGATTATGCCGCCTAGTCGATGGTCCCGCACCGGTTGGAGGTTGCGTGCAGCTTTCCGTTCTGATCCCGGTCCTGGATGAACAGGACAATATCCTGCCGCTGCTGGAAGAGCTTTATGCGGCGCTGGCCGCCTCCCCGGCGTTTGAGGTGGTGGTGATCGATGATGGATCGACCGACGCCACGGCCGTCCGTGTGCAACGGGTCCTGCCCGAATATCCCACCCTGCGCCTGATCCGCCATGCCAGTCGTGCCGGGAAAAGTGCGGCCCTGGTCACCGGTGCCCGCGCGGCGCAGGGCAAGTGGCTGGTCTTCATCGATGGCGACCGGCAGAACGATCCCGCCGACATCCCCGCCATGCTGGACGCTGTGCTGGTGGATGAGGATCTGGTCCTGGTCAACGGGGTGCGGCGGCGGCGGCAGGACACGCTGTCCAAGCGGCTGGCATCGCGTGCCGCCAATCTTATCCGCCGTTCCGTCCTGCGCGATGATTGCCCTGATACGGGCTGCGGGCTGAAACTGATCCGCCGCGATCTGTTCCTGGACCTGCCCGCCGTCGATTGCCTGCATCGCTTCATTCCGGCCCTGGTCAAGGGACGGGGGCGGGCCTCTGCCAACCTGCCGGTGAATGACCGCCCGCGCGCCACCGGCATGTCCAAATATACCAACCTGCACCGCGCGGCTGTGGGCCTGTGGGACCTGTTCGGTGTCATGTGGCTGCTGCGGCGGCAGAAACGCCCGATGGCGGTGACAGAGGTGAAGGCACCATGATCTGGACCCAGTTGAACCAGTGGTGGCATGCCGCCGTCGATGGGCAGGAATGGCTGGTCCTGTTCGGCATGTCGGCGCAGGCCATGTTCATGATGCGCTTCGTCGTGCAATGGATCAGTTCCGAACGCGCCCGGCGCAGCGTCATGCCCGTGGCCTTCTGGTGGTTCAGCCTAGGGGGTGGCCTGCTGCTGACCATCTATGGTTTCCTGAAGCATGAACTGGTGATCATCGCGGGGCAATTGCCGGCCCTGATCATCTATTCCCGCAATCTGCACCTGATCCGCCGCGAAAGGCGGGAGGCGGGGGCATGAGCCCGGAACAGCCGCTGCGGAAGGTCTGGCTGTTCCTGGCTTTGCTAGCCTTTGCCGCCTTTGCGCAGGGGTTTTTCACCATCCCGCCCTTTGACCGGGATGAAAGCCGCTATGTCCAGGCCAGCCACCAGATGTTGGAAACCGGCGATTTCATCGATATCCGGTTCCAGGAGGAGGCGCGGCACAAGAAGCCGGTGGGCATCTACTGGATGCAGGCGGCCACCGTCCACCTGCTGACAGGGGGACAGGATACGGGACCGGTCTGGATGTACCGGCTGCCCTCGCTGATCGGCGCCATCGTGGCCGTCCTGCTGACGGCCTGGGCGGGTCTGGCGCTGTTCGGGCCGGGGGCGGGCGCCATCGCCGCCATGATGATGGCCACCTGCGTCATCCTGGGCGTGGAAGCGCGCATGGCCAAGACCGATGCGGTGCAGTTGGCCTGCGTGCTGGGCTGTATGGGTGTGCTGGCGCGCGCCTATCTGCGGCCCGACCGGGCCTTGCCCCTGTCGACCGCCCTGCTGTTCTGGGTGGCGCTGGGCATCGGGGTGCTGGTCAAGGGCGTGATCCTGATGGTGGTGGGTGCTGCCATCCTGGCCCTGTGGCTGATCGACCGGGAGGTCTGGTGGCTGCGGCGTCTGCGGCCCGCCCTGGGCCTGCTGCTGTTCCTGGCCATCATCCTGCCCTGGCTGATCGCCATTGCCATCGCCACCAAGGGCGCCTTCTTCGGCACCGCCGTGGGGCATGAATTCCTGGGCAAGGCCGCCACGGGGCAGGAGAACCATGCCGGCCCGCCGGGTTATTTCCTGGCGACCTTCTGGCTCAGTTTCTGGCCCTGGGCGCCGCTGGTGCTGTTGTCTGTGCCCCTGATCTGGGCACGCCGGCACGAGGCGGCGGTGCGTTTCTGCCTGGCCTGGATCATCCCGACCTGGGCGATCCATGAGGCGGTGGTGACCAAGCTGCCGCATTACACCCTGCCGGTCCTGCCGGCCCTGGCCCTGCTGGCGGCCGCCATGGTGATCACCAAACGCCGCGCCCCCCTATCCCGTGACTGGGTCTGGGCGGCGATCGCCATGGCCGTTATCGTGTCGCTGGCCTTCGCGGGCGCCATCATCGGCTTTCCGGTGCAGATGACGGGGCAGGTGCAGGCGGGGTCCGTCGTGGCGGCCCTTTCCATCCTGGCCGTGGGCGGCCTGACCGTCTGGCTGGTCCGGTCGGCGCGGGGGGATGCGGCCCTGGGCATCGCCGTGGCGGCCGTCATCGCCTATATCGGCATCTTCGCCATGGCCTTGCCCGGCCTGACACCGATGTGGCTCAGCCCGCAGGTGAAGCAGGTGGTGGATGAACACAAGCCCTGTTCCGGCAGCATCCTGGCTGCCGGCGGCTATAACGAGCCGTCGATGGTCTTCCTGGTGGGCACGGCCACGCGCCTGGGCGGGGGTGAACTGGTGGCCGCCCACCTTCTGTCCGACCCTGCCTGCGCCATCGGCATGGTGACCACAGGGCGGGAGGAGGCGGCGTTCCAGGCCGCCCTGCGCGCCGCCGGCCGTGAACCCAGGATGGTGGCGGAACTGTCGGGCTTCAACTATTCGCGCGGCAAGCCCGCGACCCTGCATTTCTACCTGTTGTCAGACCGGGTTATCGGTCCATAAGCCGTCGCCACGGGGCTTTGCCCTTGTGCGTGCCTGCTGCTATCAAGGCGGCAACACTGTTTCTGGAATGGAGGTTTTTATGCCGGGTCGTATCGACGCGCGTCTGGCCGAACTGAACATCGAACTGCCCAAGGCCGCCGTGCCTCTGGCCGCCTATGTGACCGCCGTGCGCACCGGCAGTCAGTTGTTCATCTCTGGCCAGGTGCCGATGTGGAATGGCGAACTGCGCCATGTCGGCAAGCTGGGCGCCGGCTATTCGATCGAGGAGGGGCGCGAGGCGGCCCGCACCTGTGCGCTGAACATCATCGCCCAGGCCAAGCTGGCGCTGGACGGCGATCTGGACCGGATCGTGCGGGTGGTGAAGCTGGTGGGCTTCGTCAATTCCACGGGCGATTTCAATGACCAGCCCAAGGTGATCAACGGCGCGTCGGAACTGTTCGGCGAGATTTTCGGCGATGCCGGCAAACATGCCCGCTCCGCCGTCTCGGCCGCCTCGCTGCCCTTTGGCGTGGCGGTGGAGATCGAGGCGATTCTGGAAGTGGCGTAAGCCGGAGTTTCCCTCTCCCTCTTCCTCTCCCGCAACCGGGCGATGGGCAAAATTTCCGCCCCTCGCCCACGAAAGTGGGAGAGGGAGGGGCCCGAGCCGGAAGGCTTGAGAGGGTGAAGGAACCACGCAGCGCTTGGCCTTCGCCCCGCCAGCCCTATATCCTGACCATTCAACAGCGCGGCGACGCCCATGCAAGACGGTCAGGACCTGGACAATATCAGCATCGACCTTGTCGATGATATCCGCACCATCCCGGCCGCCGACTGGGATGCCTGCCTGCTGGATACGCCGGGCGGGGCCGACAATCCCTTTCTGCGCCATGCCTTTCTGGCGGCGCTGGAGGTCAGCGGGTCGGTGGGCGGTGATACCGGCTGGGACCCGCGCCATATCGCCGTGCGCGGTGCGGATGGCGTGCTGCTGGGTGTCGCCCCGCTTTATGTGAAATACCATTCCTATGGGGAATATGTTTTCGACCATGCCTGGGCCAATGCCCTGGACCGGGCGGGCGGCGATTATTACCCCAAGCTGCAATCGGCCGTGCCCTTCACGCCCGTGACCGGCCCGCGCCTGCTGGTCCGTGCCACGGCACCGCCGGGCATCCATGCCGCGATCATCGCCACCCTGGCCAGCCTGACCCGCCGCAATGACCTGTCCGGCGCCCATGTCACCTTTCCCGATCAGGCCGACCATGACCGGCTGGTCGAGGCCGGCTGGCTGTCGCGCATCGGCACGCAATACCATTGGGACAATCGCGGCTATCGGACCTTCGATGATTTCCTGGCGGCCTTCAGCAGCCGCAAGCGCAAGATGGTGCGCAAGGAACGCCAGACCGTGGCCGATAGCGGCCTGAGCCTGTTCACCCTGACCGGCGCCGACATCCGTGAGGAGCATTGGGACGCGTTCGACCGGCTCTACCGCTCTACGTCCGACCGTAAATGGGGTTCCCCCTATCTGACGCGCGACTTCTTTTTTCAGTTGGGCCAGGACATGGCCGACCGGGTCGTGCTGGTCATGGCGCGCGATGGCGGGCGCTGGGTGGGTGGCGCCTTGAACATGATGGGCGAAACCACGCTTTATGGCCGGAACTGGGGCGGGTCGGAGGCGTACCCGTTCCTGCATTTCGAGGCCTGTTATTACCGCGCCATCGATTTCGCCATCGAACAGGGGCTGACGCGTGTGGAGGCCGGCGCCCAGGGTGAGCACAAGATCCAGCGCGGCTATCTGCCCGTGAAGACCTTTTCCGCCCATTACATCGCCCATCGCGGCCTGCGCTATGCCGTGACCGACTTCCTGTTGAAGGAACGGACAGCGATGGAGGCCCACATCGCCGAACTTCTGGCGGAAAGCCCTTATCGCCAGGATGGCTGAATTGCCTGAATAGGCATGGCTGCCTGTGTATTCACATGATAATTTTAAAAAGAGACACAGTATTAACGCGTTAGCATATTTGGTCCGAGATCCCCCGCATGCTGGACGGTGTCGTTTCACCCGAGTTGACCGTCGAGATATCGGGCCGCATTTCCAGGATTGGTGCGGCGGAATGGGATGCCTGCCTTCTGGATACGCCCGGCGGGGATGACCATCCATTCCTGCGCCACGCCTATTTAAGCGTGCTGGAGGAGTGTGGGGCCATCGATGGTCAGGTCTGGAAGGCCTCTTATCTGACGGCCCGGGATCTGGCCGGCACGCTGGTGGCCGCCATTCCCGTTTTCCTGAAATCCAACCCGTTTGGCGATTTTGTGGAGGAGGGGGCCTGGGTCGATGCCCTGCACCGCACGGGCGGGCACTATTACCCAAAGCTTCAGATCTGCGCCCCGTTCGCCCCTGTCGGCGGGCCGCGCATCCTGCTGCGCCGGGGGGCGCCGCCGGATATCGCGGCGCGGCTGATCGATCTGATGACCCGGACGGCCCGCAAGGACGGGCTGTCCGGCATCCATGCCACCTTCGTGAACGAGGCGGACCTGTCCCGGTTCACGCAGGCCGGGTGGCATGTGCGCACCGATACACAGTTCCACTGGCAGAACAGGGATTACCGCAACTTTGATGATTTTCTGGCCACCCTGACCTGCGACAAGCGGGGCATGATCCGGCGCGAACGCCGGCAGGTGGGGCAGAATGGCGTCGATATCCATGTCCTGACGGGTGCCGACCTGCGGCCGGAACATATGGATGTCTTTGCCGGCTTCTATCGCTCCACCTTCCTGAAAAAACAGACGCTGCCACATCTGCCCCGTGAGTTCTTCCTGCTGCTGGGGGAACGGATGGCGGATGATCTGGTGCTGGTCATGGCGCGGCAGGGCGGGCGCTGGGTGGGCGGCACGCTGAATTTCCGGGGCCGCCGCACCCTGTTCTGCCGAAGCTGGGGCGGGGTGGATGATCTGCCCTTCCTCTATTTCGAGGTCACGAATTACCGCGCCATCGATTGCGCCATTGACCGGGGCCTTTGCGCCGTGGATGGCGGCATGGGCGGCCATTACAAGCTGAAGCGCGGCTATCAGCCTGTGCCCGTCTGGTCGGCCCATCACATGACCGACCCCGCCATGGATGATGCCGTCGCCCGCTTCCTGATCAATGAACGCGCGGTGGTGGCGCGCGACCGGCTTGTGCTGGCCGGGCAGGGGCCCTATCGCGCCGGTTGACGCGGCGACAATTTCCCGGCGCTGCGGGCAAGAAACGCCGCCCCGGCCGCCACCCCACCCGGCATCTTTTGCCGGATGCTGGAAAAATGGCGGATTTCCGGGCTTTTCTCCTGTTGGCACGCCGGTTGCTTTTAGGCTTTCGAACCGATTTGGCCCGCAGCGGCCACGAAGCGCCAAGCCAAGGAGCACCCCCATGTCCTTCGTCCAGGATTGCGTCAGCATCTCCCGTCAGCACCTGATGGCCGGTTACCTGGCCGAAGCCGAAATGAGCTGCCGCACGGCGCTGCAGGCCGAACCGGCCCATTCGGAAGCCACGCACCTGCTGGGTATCATCGCGCTCCGCTCCAACCGCGCGGCAGAGGCGAACGAGCTGTTCTCCAAGGCCATCGAGCTGGACGGTGCCAAGGCCGAATTCCACAACAGCCGTGGCGTGCTGATGTATGGCTGCCGCCGGTTCGAGGAGGCGGAGGTCGAATTCGCCAAGGCCGTGTTGCTGGACGATGCCGACCCGCTGTCCCACAACAATCTGGGCAATGCGCTGCGTGCCCAGGGCAAGCTGGCCGAGGCCGAGCCGCATTTCCGCAAGGCCGTGGAACTGCGCCCCTCCTATGCCGAGGCCCATAATAATCTGGGCAACACCCTGCGCGAGATGGGCAGCCTGGCCGAGGCGGAATTCTGCTTCCGCCACTCGCTGGCCCTGCGGCCCAAGAACCTGGACGCCGCCTACAACCTGGCGGCCCTGCTGCTCTATACCGACCGTCTGGACGAGGCCGGCCGCCTGTTCGCCAATGTCCTGGCGGGCGACCCCAGCCGGGCGGAAGCCGCCATCGGTCTGGCCCAGGTGTTCCAGGGTCAGGGCCGCATCGACGATGCCATTGCGCTGCTGACCGGTGCGCATAACCGCATGCCCGACAATGCCGCCGTGCTGTTCGCGCTGCAACTGCTGCGCTCCACCCAGATCCCCGCCTGGCACATCCCGATGATCAATGATCATGAGCGCAACGACGCCTATGAGGCGGCCCTGCTGAACAGTGTGAAGCCCGGTGACACGGTGCTGGAGATCGGTACGGGTTCGGCCCTGGTCGCCATGATGGCGGCGCGTGCCGGTGCTGGCCATGTCTATACCTGCGAGATGCACCAGCCGCTGGTTGAGGTGGCGCGGGAAACGGTGGCGCTGAACGGGTATGACAAGCACATCACCGTGATCGGCAAGAAGTCCACCGATCTGGTGGTGGGACAGGATATGCCCGAAAAGGCCGATGTCTTCGTGTCGGAACTGATCAATGTCGGCATGCTGGCCCCCGACATGCTGACCATTTTGCAGCATGCCCGCCAGAACCTGCTGAAGCCCGATGCCAAGATCATCCCGGCGGCGGCCACCGTCTATGCCTCGCTGATCCAGGCCGACGATATGCGCCGCATCAGCCCGGTGCGCACCGTCTCCGGCTTTGACATGTCCCGGTTCGATCAGTTCCGCACGCCGGGTTACTGCACCATCGATCTGGCCGCTGATGCGCACCGCATGCTGTCCAACCCGGAAAAGGCCTGGTTCTTCGATTTCTACAAGAACATGCCCGACAGCGACGCCAAGGTCCTGACCGTCACCGCCTCGGAAACGGGTGTGGCCCATGGCATTGCCTTCTGGTTCGACCTGCATATGGATGAGAAGGTCGATTACCACTCCAAGTCGCCGACCCGTACCAACCACTGGAAGCAGGCCGTGTATTTCTTCAATCACGACCTGCCCGTGGTCAAAGGCCAGCCGGTGATGATCGGCACGGGTTATGACCGGACGCAGATCCATTTCTACATCTGAATGGAAATGGATTGCGGATAAGCAAGGGTGATCTGGGGCTTGATTTCTTGCCGGACCTCAACCCCTATCATCCTTGCCCAAAACAAGGGGCGGCCCCAAAAGGGGGCCGCCCTTTGTCTTTTCTGCCGATTTGGTGTTGTCGATGAATTTGATCTTCCGTCTGCTGCGCGTCGTGCTGGCCGCCCTTCTGTCCGGGCGGCGTGTGGAGCCGTTGGGGACCTCCATCCTGGGCTTCCGTGTCTGGTTGAACGATATCGACACGAACCTGCACATGAATAATGGCCGGTACTTCACCATCGCCGATCTGGGCCGGGTCGATCTGATGATCCGCACGGGCATGTTGCGCCTGCTGCTGACCCGCAAATGGGCACCCGTGCTGGGCGGGGCCATGATCCGGTTCCGGCGGGAGTTGAAGCCGTTTCAGCCCTATCGACTGAAAACCCGCGTCCTGTGCTGGGATGGCAAGTGGATCTACCTGGAACATGTGTTCGAGGCGCTGGACGGCCACCTGGCCGCTGTCATCGTTGTGAAGGGCGTGTTTCTGGAACGGGGCCGGTCCATCGAGATGACGGAACTGATGCACCATATGGGCATCGACCTGGAAAGCCCGCCCATGCCCGACGACATCCGCGCCTGGCAGGAGGCGCAACAGGCGGCCAGCGACCGGGCGAAGGAAGGGTGAGGCTGGGGATTGTCGTTCCCTCACCCTCCCAAGCCTTCCGGCTTGGGCCCCTCCCTCTCCCGCAAGCGGGCGAGGGGCGTAAAGGAACATGCTCCGCCCCTCGTCTACGAACTTGGGAGGGTGAGGGAACATGCTCCGCCCCTCGTCTACGAACTTGGGAGGGTGAGGGAACATGCTTCGCCCCTCGCCCACGAACGTGGGAGAGGGAGGGGCCCGAACGCGTCAGCGTTTGGGAGGGTGAGGGAACCACAAAAAAAGGGGAGCCGAAGCCCCCCTTCCTCCAATCCGCCGTCCCCCTTACCGATCAATCAGCTTCTGCGTCAGGTACACGACCTGCAGGGCCGTCACCTCTGCCCGCTGTTTCAGGTTGGCCGCCGCCGAATGGCCGCCTTCCATGTTCTCGTAATACATGACCTTGTGGCCCTGGCTTTCCAGCTTGGCCACAAACTTGCGGGCATGGCCGGGATGGACGCGGTCATCCTTGGTGGAGGTGTAAACAAACGCCTCCGGGTATTTCACGTTCTTACGGACGTTCTGATAGGGGCTGTATTTAGCGATCCAGGCGCGTTCATCGGCCTTTTCCGGGTCGCCATATTCACCCATCCAGGACGCACCGGCCAGCATGGTGTGATAGCGCATCATGTCCAGCAGCGGGACCGCCACGATGACGGCGCCGAACAGGTCCGGGCGCTGGGTCATGGTGACACCAGTCAGCAGGCCGCCGTTGGAGCCACCCTGAATGCCCAGGCGGGCCGGCTTGGTCACCTTGGTCTTGATCAGGTCTTCGGCCACGGCCTGGAAATCATCATAGGCGCGCTGACGGTTCGCCTTCAGCGCCGCCTGATGCCAGCGTGGGCCGAATTCGCCGCCACCCCGGATATTGGCGACGACATAGGCGCCGCCCTGTTCCAGCCAAGCCTTGCCGAACACCGACATATAGGCCGGCGTCATCGAAATCTCGAACCCGCCATAGCCATAGAGCAGGGTCGGATTG
>NZ_JAGOGJ010000124.1 GCF_017996735.1 Niveispirillum sp. | reverse complement strand
CGATATTGCTGACCGTATGGCCGGTGGCGATGACACGATCATTCAGCAGCAGATTGCCCGACGCAAAGACGACGTTGCTCAGCGTGTTGAGGATCGTGCCCATGCCGGACTGACCGGTCAGGGTGCCAATGGTCCCCGATGTACCGCCCGTGATGGTCAGGTCCTGCGCCGACAGGTTCTTGATATCGCCAGCCAGCAGACCACTGTTAACCACGGTGCCAAGATTGCCGGTGGCTGCGATATAGACCGCGGTGGCGGCGCTGACGGTGCCGGTATTGGTCAGGGTCGCCAGCGTGCCGCCGACATAGTTGTTGGCGAAGCTCAGCAGCAGGTTGTTGCCGACGACGGTGCTGCCGGACGACACAAGGCCGGTAATGGAATTGCTGGTGGCGACAATGCTGGCATAGCTGGAGGCCGCGCCGGCAGCTACCAGGGTGGCCCCGCCCGATATCAGATAGTTGCCGGCGGTCGACAGGCTGGCCGTCACGGAGGCGCCGGTGATGCTGGCCGCCCCGCTGACCACCAGTCCGCTGTCGGCCCCAAGGATCAGCGAGCCGCCGGTCTGCGCATAGTCACCGGTGACGTTGACCAGGGTATTGAGCGACAGCGCAACATCGTTGTTGACCAGCGTATGGCCGGCGACATTGACCGCGTTATTCAGCAACTGGCTGCCGGATGCCAGCACCACGTTGGATAGCGTGTTGGTGATGGTGCCCATGCCGGACTGACCGGTCAGGGTACCGCCCGTGCCGGTGATGGTCAGGTCCTGCGCCGACAGATTCTTGATGTCGCCAGCCAGAAGGCCGCTATTGACCAGAGTGCCGAGATTGCCGGTGGCGGCGATATAGACAGCCGTGGCGGCGCTGATGGTGCCGCTGTTGGTCATGGTCGCCAGGGTGCCGCCGACATAGGCGTTATTGTAGGTCAGCAGCAGATTATTGCCGACCAGCGTGCTCCCGGTCTGCAGGCCGGTAATTCCGCTGGCCGTCACCACTGCGCTGACCGCCGAGGCGGAACCGGCAGACAGCAAGGTCGTCTGCACGCCGGGCACGTAGTTGCCGGTCGCCGCCAGACTGGCCGCAATGGTGCCACCGGTAATGCTGGCCGCCCCGCTGACCACCAGTTGGCCTTCGGCGCCCAGGATCAAGGAACCCGCGGTCTGGCTGTAATTGCCGGTGATGTTGACGACAGTGTTGAGCGAGACGGCGGCACCGGCATTCGTGACCGTGCCGGTGTCAACATTCACCGCGTTATTCAGCAACTGGCTGCCGGACGCCAGCACCACGTTGGACAGGGTATTGAGGATGGTGCCCATGCCGGACTGACCGGTCAGGGTGCCGCCGGCACCGGCGATGGTCAGGTCCTGCGCCGACAGATTCTTGATGTCGCCAGCCAGAAGGCCGCTATTGACCAGGGTGCCGAGATTGCCGGTGGCGGCGATATAGACCGCGGTGGCGGCGCTGACGGTGCCGGTATTGGTCAGGGTCGCCAGCGTGCCGCCGACATAGTTGTTGGCGAAGCTCAGCAGCAGGCTGTTGCCGACGACAGTGCTGCCGGACGACACAAGGCCAGTAATGGAATTGCTGGTGGCAACGATGCTGGCATAGCTGGAGGCCGCGCCAGCGCCGACCAGGGTGGCCCCGCCCGGTGTCAGATAGTTGCCGGTGGCCGACAGGTTGGCCGTGATGGTGGCGCCGGTGATGCTGGCCGCCCCGCTGACCACCAATCCGCTGTTGGCGCCAAGGGCCAGCGAGCCGCCGGTCTGCGCATAGTTGCCGGTGACGTTGACGATACTGTTAAGGGTAAGCGCCGTGCCGTCATTGACCAGTGTATGGCCGGCGACGTTGACCGCGTGGTTCAGGAACTGACTGCCCGATGACAGCACCACATTGGACAGCGTGTTGAGGATCGTGCCCATGCCGGACTGGCCCGTCAGGGTGCCGCCGGTGCCGACAATCGTCAAATCGCGAACTGAATTATTGGTGATATTGCCCTGGATGATACCGGTATTGGACAAGGCGCCCAGCGTACCGGTACTGGCGATATACACGGCTGTCGGCGCGCTCAGAGTCCCGGTATTCAGAATGGTCCCGTAGGTACCACCGATGTAATCATTCAGTACAGCGACGACGAGGTCATTTCCACTCGAGACAGATCCAAGACTAACACCGACCATGGAGCTGGAAAAGGTTGCATTGTAATATGACGCAGCCCCGGCGGAAATCAACGTCACCATGGACGACGCCAGCGTGTCGCCGACAACATAGTTGTTGGTTGATATAACGCTGGCGAGGATAGTGCCGCCGGTGATACTTGCACTGCCGCTGACAGCGAGCCGCGCATTGTTCAAGGCCAAAACACCGCCGGTCTGGGCAAAATTACCCATAACACTTGTTGTTCCAAGTGTATTAAAGCTCAATTGTCCGCCATTATTGGTGAACGTGTTAGTTCCAACATTGATATTATTAATAAGTCTGATATTGCCAGAGATAAGGTTTATGTTGGAAAGCGTATTTGTAATTGTACCGATTGAATTACTATAACCGGTTAACGTACCAATAGTGGTGAGAGTACCACCCTTGATGTTCAGATCATGGGCACTGAGGTTGACGATATCGCCACGGATCGTGCCAGTATTGCTGAGTGTGCCGAGATTGCCCGTACTGGCGATATAAATCGCCGTAGGATATATCGTCGACGTACCATTGAGAATGGTACTGCCGACAGTGATGGACTCAAGGTTGCCGCCCACATAATCCATCAGAGGATTAAAGTAGACCAATGTCGTGCCTGACGCCCCGATATTGCTGAAACGGGCGCCGGTTGGCGCGACCGCAGTACCGAAGCTGGCGCCGAGATTTGTAATTCCGGTAGGCGAATAAAGCACGGACGCTGCCGTGCCCACGATATAATTGCTGAGGTTGCTGAAGGACGGAATAATGGTCCCGCCGGCAAGCGTCATTCTGCCGGTAACCGTCAAGGCGCTGGTGGTTAACGTATTAGATGTGAGCGTCTGACGATAGTTTCCGGTGATGGTGGTATTGGGGGCCAGCGTAAGGTTGGTGCCCTGGCTGTATAGGGTGTCGCTGCCGACATTGATATGATCGGCGATGAACAACGAACCGCCGGTAATCGTAATGCCGGCCGTACCCGTCATTGTACTCCGTACGGTCCCGGTGCCAGCGAAAGTGCCAACGGTGCCCGAAGAACCGCCAACCAAAGTCAGCCTGTTCGCAGTCGACACGTCGCCCAGAATCCTACCGGAATTGACGATGGTGCCCAGCGTCCCCGTGCTGTTGATCCCGCCAACGATCGTCCCGCTGTTGGTCAGCGCGCCCAGGCTGCCGTCGTTCCAGAGGGCGTAGGTACCGCTGATGCTGCCGGTGTTGACAATAGCCGCCACCGAACCGGCCTAGATGAAGACGGCGCGCCCGCTGGCCGCAGTGTCGATGATCTGGCCGCTGTTCAGCAATGTTCCCAACGTCGACCCGGCGGTCCCGGTGATGGTCACACCATAGGGGTTGGCCGTGTTGATGGTGCCGGACGGCGTGATGGTCAGGTTGCTGTTGGGGTTCGCCGTCCCGCTCCACACCGTGCCCGTGGTGATTGAGCTGCTGATGGTGATGTCTGCGGCTTGTGACGGCAGAACGACGATCAGGTGCGCAGCAAGTATTGCCGGCGACGCCCCTGCCATCAGCATCTGGCGGAGCTTTTTTTGTCCGATCGTTCCCCGCACGAGGCACCCCATTCATATCCATGGCGAACATCGCCAAAGGTCAACAGGCAGCTTACGCTAGCTGCAATCTAGGGGCGCGTATCGAAAGGTCAGGTTGGAAAATACGAAATTATCTTACTCATGTCGCGCAAAAATCCGTCGCGTACCCCTAAAAAAATTCCCAAAATCCAAAAAATGTGCCAATACTCTTCCCATAATAGTCTATTAACCATATCCATTAACCATGATGCCCGATGGGATTTATCCAGACTATATTTTTATGGCGACTCGACAGCGATATTTTTTAGGCAGACTCGAGAGGGATATACTCGACCGGACAGAATCGCTGCTCCGTCCGAAAATCATAATTTCAAGCGCTTGAGCAAAAGTTGGGGATAAGCTGAATAATGAACATCATCAATCCCCAGACAGGACGCCGGTAGACCACATCCCGACCACGGATTTGTGCCCACCACACCTGACTGGGCAATCGATCACCAATCCCTTCAGCAGAGAGGGATATGTGGGGGGCTGCGGATGCCGCGCACTGGTCCTCGGCTACTGATCGATCGCCGCCTGGCCCATATGCCGAGCCCCGTAATACGGCATCCCCTCGATCGCCTGGCGTTTGCATGGCGTGATCGTGGCCGATGACACGACAATTTATGCATGAGAATAGAAATAAAATTCCCTCTACAAAATCCGTATACTTGCCACTCTACAGCAGCCGCAAGTTTTCGTCTGCCCCAGGAGAAGGCACCCATCTCCGCCCGAGCTTTTCCGTCAGCCGCTGTGCATCCAGCGGGGCTTTGCGCTTGTCGGTATTGTCGAAAAATACGAAAACGTCACGTGGCATCGCTGTCCCGCCGACCGGATCACCGGCGAATTCGCCATCCTCCATCTCACAACCGTCACTCCAGGCGCGGATGCGGGCGGCCCAGCGATCCAAAGCCTTGTCATCATAGCCGGACCGGTACAGTTCCTCCGATCCATGCAGGCGGCAATAGATGAAATCGGCCGTGATATCCATCAGCCGCGGCCATTCCACTGTATCGGCGCAAACCAGGGCCACCTTGTGCCGTCGCAACTGCCTTATGAACGCCGGATCGCGGAAGCTCTCATGCCTGATCTCCACGGCGTGACGCAGCCGGCGAACACCATCGGTCTGAAGCCACGCACGGCTTTTCAGGTTGTCGTCATGGCGCGCCGCCAGTGTGGATGCCGCCTCCGCCCCATGCGGCAGGAGGGCCAGAAATTCTTCCATCAAATCCGCGTCATACCGGAAACTGGGCGGGAATTGCCAAAGGATCGGGCCAAGCTTGGGCCCCAGGCGCAGCAGACCCGACGCCAGGAAGTTGGCCACCGGATGCAGCGGGTCGGTCACGCGCGTGACATGGGTGATGTATCGCGGAGCCTTGACGGCAAAGACGAAATCGTCAGGCACCTCGTCCGACCAGCGGGCGAAACTGGCGGGTTTCTGCATACCGTAAAAGGTGCCGTTGACCTCGATCGCCGGAAAGGTGCGGCTGGCATAAGCCAGTTCCTTTTTCTGCACCAAGCCCTTGGGATAGAAATGGTCGCGCCAGGGTGCGTATGTCCATCCGGAGATGCCGATGCGGATATCGCCTTTCACAGGATGCCCCTTTCCGTTCGCTCAAATGATGTGCCGGACCCCACTGCCATACTGCCCTTTCGCCGCTCCCCGCCGTGACACCAGGGCCGCGGCCAGCGCGATATTGACGAAATGCGCCCATCGATTGTCGGCATGGGCGGCGCGATGCCAGTCCTTGTGGCTGGCGCGCAATTCGGGCACAGGCCCCTCCCCCAGTTAGATCATCCGGGTAACGGTCTCCTGACAAGGCGGTTCCCGCCCTGTTTCCCGACATCCATCGGAACCCGCATCGGTGACCGTGTGGAAGCGGCAAAAAAAGTCATGAAACCCGGGACGGGGGATGGGTGTTTCCCCTGAACAAGCCTGCCCCGCCGATCAACCGGCCGGAGGCCATTCGTCCCGCACGCGAAGGCCCTCTGGTGGAGTTCGTGACCCATGGATGGACCGCAACCCGTTCTCCAAAATCCGTTGGTTTTGCTGTTCCAGACAGTCAGAACCCAAACGGAAGCCCTGATCGATGGGCTTTCCGATGCCGACGCCACGGTCCAGTCGATGGATGATGCGAGCCCCGCCAAATGGCACCTTGCCCACACCACCTGGTTCTTCGAAACCATGGTGCTGGCACCGCACGCCAGCGGTTACCGGGTCTTCGACCCCGCCTTCGACTTCCTGTTCAACTCCTACTACGAGACGCTTGGCGCGCGGCTGGCCCGTCCCCGGCGCGGCATGCTGAGCCGGCCGTCCCTGGCCGCGATCCTGGACTATCGGCGGCATGTGACAGATGCCGTGATCGCCCTGCTGGTTGGTGGGGCGCCCAAAGCCGTCGCCGATCTGATCGAACTGGGCTGTCAGCATGAGCAGCAACACCAGGAACTGCTGCTCACCGACATCCTGCACCTGTTCGCCCAGAACCCGCTGGCCTCCTGCTTCAGGGAGCCCGACCCCGCGCCTACGAAGGCGGCGGCACCTCCGGCGGTCCGGTTCATCCCGTTCAATGGCGGGATCACCCGTATCGGCCATGCCGGACAGGGCTTCGCGTTTGACTGCGAAGGGCCTGACCATGAGGTTCTTATCGAGTCTTTCCGTCTTGCAGACCGGCTAGTGACAAATGCCGAATGGCTGGCCTTCATCGCGGATGGCGGCTATCGCGATCCGCTGCTGTGGCTGTCGGACGGATGGGCAGCGGTCAAGGAGGGGGGATGGACGGCCCCCCTCTACTGGCAGGAGCGGGACGGCGAATTCCAGACCATGACGCTGCATGGCCGGCAACCCGTCGAACCGGCCGCGCCCGTCACCCATGTCAGCTATTTCGAGGCCGACGCCTTTGCCACCTGGGCGGGCAAACGCTTGCCGACGGAGGCGGAATGGGAACATGCCGCCCGTCCCTTGCCCATCGCGGGCAATTTCGCCGGGTCGGAGCGGCTGACGCCGCTTCCCGCCACGCCAGGTGAGGGCTTGCGCCAGATGTTCGGCGATGTCTGGGAATGGACGCGCAGCGCCTACCTGCCCTATCCGCGCTTCCGCCCGGCGGCCGGTGCGGTCGGCGAATATAATGGCAAGTTCATGTCCGGACAGTTCGTCCTGCGCGGCGGTTCCTGCGCCACGCCCGAGGGCCATGTCCGCGCCACCTACCGCAACTTCTTCCCACCCCATGCCCGCTGGCAATTTTCAGGCCTGCGATTGGCGGAGGATATCTGATGCCCCGTGATATCACCCTCATCGATACCCAACTGGCCAGCTTCCGGCACGATGTGCTGTCCGGCCTGTCCCGCCCCCGCAAGACGCTGCCGCCGCGCTGGCTTTACGACGACCGGGGCTGCGCGTTGTTCGAGGAAATCACCAGGCTGCCCGAATATTACCCGACGCGGACTGAAACAGCGATCCTGACCGACAATGCCGAAGAGATCGCCGCGTTCTGCGGTGATGATGCGGTGATGCTGGAATATGGCGCGGGTGCCGGCATCAAGACCCGGATCGTTATCGACGCCCTGCCATCGCTGCGCCTCTATGTGCCCATCGACATTGCCGCCGATTTCCTGCAACAGACGGCCGAACGGCTGGCAAGGCAGTTCCCCAGCCTGAGGACTCTGCCCATCGTCGGCGACTTCACGGCCGACCTGCACCTGCCTTCCTCGATCCCTACCGCCAACCGTTTCGGCTTCTTCCCCGGCTCCACCATCGGCAATCTCGATCCCGATGAGGCCGCCTCCTTCCTGGCGCGGCTGCGGCGACATGTCGGGGGCACCGGGCGTTGCATCATCGGGGTGGACCTGAAGAAGGATGTCGGCATGCTGATCGACGCCTATGATGACAGCCAGGGCGTCACTGCCGCGTTCAATCTCAACCTTCTCCAGCGCATCAATCGGGAACTGGATGGCACCTTCGCGCCCGACCGCTTCCGGCACCGCGCCGTCTGGAACGAGCCGGAAGGAGCCGTCGAGATGCATCTGGAAAGCATGGTGCCGCAGACCGTGGTGGTTGCCGGCCGGCCTTTCCGCTTCCAAGCCGGCGAGACGATCCATACGGAAAGTTCCCGCAAATACAGCATCGCCTCCTTCGCCGCGCTGGCGGCCGGAAGCGGTTGGCAATGCGATCGTGTTTGGATGGACGGGGACCAGAAATTCGCCGTGTTCGGCCTTGTCTGATGAGGCCATCCTGCATTCCCGGATAGGCCACCCCGGAAAAGGCACCCGGACCATCAATATCGGATCATCGGGGGCAACGGTCCCTCATCGGCGCCTTGAAGGGGAACCCCCTTCCTTCACCGCCGTTTATCACCGGCCACCTGTAAAATGCGGAGGAAGCCATGACACGATCCGACAAGCCCGGGACGGAGTTTGACCGGGGCACCACCGGCGATCAGGTCCCATCGCTGAAGGCAGCACCGCCACCGGGTGCGGACATCAAGACCGCCGGCACCCGCCCTGCCGCAACGCTGGACGTGCCTGGGATCACGCCTGCCTCGCCAGCGGGCAAACCTTCACGCACGGCACCGCCTGCTGCGCCAAAAGCCGGAACGCAGAAATGGCAACAGCGCCTCTGGGTACCGGCAGGCCTGGCGCTGCTGGGCCTGGGGGCCGCGTTGATCGCGGCGCGCCGCTGAGCCGGACAGAACCTTGACCGACGGCTGATCGCCGCCCCACCGGCAGAGAGGTTGCCATGCCCATCATCATCAACGGTGCGGCCGTGTCGTTGCCTGACGACCCACGCGTCTCGCTTCTCGACCTGCTGCGTGAGTACCTGCATCTCGCCGGCACCAAAATGGGCTGCAACCAGGGGGCCTGCGGCGCCTGCACCGTGCTGGTCGATGGGGAACGCATCATCTCCTGCCTGGCGCTGGCGGTGCAGTATGAGGGGCGGGCGATCACGACGGTGGAGGGCTTGGCCACCGGGGGCGATCTTCATCCGCTGCAACGGGCCTTCATCGAACATGACGGGTTCCAATGCGGCTATTGCACCCCCGGCCAGATCTGTTCGGCCATCGGCATGGCGGCGGAGCTGGAGCGCGGACTGCCCAGCCACGTCACCGCCGACCTGCTGCTGGATGAGATCCTGGCCAGCCGCGAGGAACTGGCCGAGCGGATGAGCGGCAATCTCTGCCGCTGTGGTGCGCATAACGGCATCATGGATGCCATCGCGGCCACCTTCATCCATACGGAAACCAGCCGGTCCACCGGGCCGGACAGCGCGGAGGCAGCGGCATGACCCCCTTCACCTATGCCCGCGCCAGCGACGTGCCCGACGCAGTGCGGCTGGCCAGTCTGGAAGCGACGAAATATCTGGGCGGCGGCACCAATCTGGTTGATCTGATGCGCGAGACGATCGAGCGGCCGGAGGCGCTGGTCGATGTGACCGGGCTGTCCGCCGCGATCGAGGATCATCAGGGCGGGTTGCTGATCGGTGCCGCCGCCCGCAATACGGCCCTGGCCGAACATCGTATGGTGCGCGAAACCTATCCGGTGCTGGCCCGCGCCATCCTGTCCGGTGCGTCCGCACAGGTCCGCAACATGGCGACGGTGGGCGGCAACCTGCTTCAGCGCACACGCTGCGCCTATTTCTATGACCCTGAAGGATCACGCTGCAACAAGCGCAGCCCTGGGGAGGGATGCGACGCCGTCGGGGGTTTCAACCGCATGCATGCGATCCTGGGCGCCTCATCCGCCTGCATCGCCACCCACCCGTCCGACATGTGCGTGGCACTCGCTGCCCTGGATGCGCTGATACATGTCCAGGGACCGGCGGGCGAACGCACCGTCGCGTTGACCGACCTGCATCGGTTGCCGGCGGACCGGCCCGACCTGGACAGCACGCTGGAACCGGGAGAGTTGATCACCGCCGTGGCGCTGCCATCCTTGCCGACCGGTGCGCATTCCACCTATCGCAAGGTCCGCGACCGGGCCAGCTATGCCTTCGCCCTGGTTTCCGTCGGTGCCGTCCTGGCTGTGGAGGATGGCATCATCACCGATGTGCGCATCGCCCTTGGCGGCGTGGCTCATAAGCCCTGGCGCGCCAGTACGGCCGAAGCGGCACTGCGCGGGCGCCAGGCCACGCCGGAGAATTTTCGTGCCGCTGCCGAAGCAGAACTTCTGGACGCCCAGCCGCTGCGCGACAACGGCTTCAAGGTCCCGCTGGCCATCCGCACCATCACCGCCACCCTGGGCGAATTGACGGGAGAGAACGCATGAACCTCCTCGATCAAGCCAAGCAGGCCGTCCAGGGCATGGCCCAGGCGGTGATGACCAAGGCCGTGGCGCTGGCGCCCGACAGTTGGGTCCCCGGTGGTCAACCCGACCCCCTGATGCACAGCAAGCACGGTCTGATCGGCGCGCCGGTATCGCGCCTGGACGGCCCGTTGAAGGTCACCGGCAAGGCTGCTTTCGCGGCAGAATTCCCCCTGCCGGACATGGTCTATGCCGCCCTGGCCTACAGCACCATCGCCAAGGGCCGCATCCGGTCACTGGATATCGCGCGGGCGGAGAAGGCGCCGGGCGTGGTGCTGGTGATGACCCACCACAACGCGCCGCGCCTGCAACCTCCACCCTTGTTCCTGTCGGAGGAGAAGGCGGCCGCCGGCGACAATCTGCCGGTGATGCAGGATGACCGCATCCATTGGAATGGCCAGCCCATCGCCCTGATCCTGGCCGGAACACAGGAACAGGCCGACCACGCCGCCTCCCTGATCCGTGCCACCTATATAGAGGAAGATGCACAAATCTCCATCGCCGCAGCACGGGCAGAGGGGACGACGCAGTCGCAATTCATGGGCCAGCCCCTGCACAATGAAAGCGGCGATGCCGAGGCGGCATTGGCCGAGGCGCCGTTCAAGGTGGATGCCACCTACACCACGCCGCGCCACAACCATAATCCCATTGAGCTGCATGCCGTGACCCTGTTCTGGCAGGGCGGTGTGCTGCGCGTCCATGATGCCCAGCAACTGGTGACGCACAGCGCCTTCACCCTGTCGCGGGTGTTCGACATACCGGAGGAGAAGGTGATCATCACCTCCCCCTATGTCGGCGGCGGCTTCGGGTCCAAATCGCTGTGGCAGCACCATATCCTGGCCGCCGCCGCCGCCCGCATGGCGGGGCGGCCCGTGCGCCTGATGCTGTCGCGCGAAGGCGTCTATCGCATCGTGGGCGGCCGGTCGCCGACCGAACAGCGGGTGGCACTGGGGGCGACGGCTGACGGAAAGCTGACAGCGCTGATCCATAGCGGCCTGACCGTGAAGACCCCGCACAACGCCATGCCCGAACCCTTCATCCTGCCCACCCGCAGCGCCTATGCTGCCGACAATATCCTGCTGGATGTCCGGCATGTGGAACTGGACATGCTGGGCAACACCTTCATGCGGGCACCGGGTGAAGCGGTGGGCACCTTCGCGCTTGAATCCGCCATGGATGAGCTGGCGGAAAAGCTGGGTATGGACCCGATCGAATTGCGTCTGCGCAATGAGCCGGAGAAGGACCCGACCTCCGGCCTGCCCTTTTCCGCCCGCCATATCGCCCAGGCCTGGCGCACGGGTGCCGAGCGTTTCGGCTGGCACCGGCGCAAGCCCGTTCCGGGCACCGTGCGCGAGGGCGAGTGGCTGGTCGGCATGGGCTGCGCCACGGCCACATATCCCTATTACCGCATGCCGGGTGGGGCCGCGCGCCTGACCCTGACAAGCGATGGCCATGTAACGGTCGATGTCGCGGTGCATGAGATGGGTATGGGCACCGCCACCGTGCAAAGCCAGGTGACGGCCGAACGGTTGGGCCTGTCCATCGACATGATCCGTTTCAATTACGGCGACAGCACCCTGCCGGGGCTCATCATGGCCGGCGGGTCGCAGCAGACGGCCGCCACCGGCGCCTCCATCCTGGCCGCCTATGACGCGCTGAAGAAGGAGCTGGTGGCCCTGGCCGGCAACAGCTCCCCCCTGGCCGGGCTGAAGCCGGACGAGGTGGGCAGCCGCGACGCCGGCCTCTGCAAGTTGGACGAGCCCGACCGCTATGACAGCTATGCCGCCATCCTGGGCCGGGCCCGGCGGGAGGAAGTCCGGGTGGAGGCGAGCCCGCCGCCACCGTTGGAGACCATGCATTGGTCAATGCACAGCCATGGCGCGATGTTCTGCGAGGCCCGCGTCAACATCGTGACGGGCGAGCCGCGGATCAGCCGCTTCCTGGGTTCCTTTGATTGCGGCCGCATCCTCAACCCGAAGACGGCGGCCAGCCAGTTCCGCGGCGGCATCATCATGGGGCTGGGCCTGGCCCTGATGGAGGAGACGCAGTTCGATGAGCGCAAGGGACGCATCATGAATGCCAACCTCGCGGACTATCACGTGCCTGTACATCTGGACGTGCCGGAGATCGACGTGATCTGGACCGACATCCCCGACCCGCACACCCCCATGGGTGCGCGCGGCGTAGGGGAGATCGGCATAACCGGCACCGGCGCCGCCGTCGCCAACGCCATCTACAACGCCACCGGCAAGCGCATCCGTGACCTGCCGATCACCCTCGACAAGCTGCTGTGAGCGGCGGAAATCCTTTTTCCCGGCGAAGGAGCCATCCCATGGGCACGATCCAGCCAATGATCCAAGAGGACGCCCTGCCCGGCCATGAAAGCCGGCTTACCCCCAAGCCGGAATGGCAGCCACGCTATCCCGGCTCCGGCCGTCTGATGGACAAGGTGGCCATCATCACCGGTGCGGACAGCGGCATCGGCCGGGCGGTCGCCGCCCTCTATGCCCGCGAGGGGGCCGACATCGTCATCGTCTATCTGCTGGAGGATGAGGACGCGCAGGAAACCCGGCGGATCGTGGAGGCAGAGGGCCGCCGGGCCCTCACCATCAAGACAGATATCGGCGCCAAACAGGCCTGCGATCGCATTGCCGAGCAAACGATCGCCGCCTTCGGTCGCATCGACATCCTGGTCAACAATGCCGGGGAGCAGCACCCGGACAAGGACATCATCGACATCACGGAAGAACAGCTCCAGCGCACCTTCCAGACCAACATCTTCGCCATGTTCTACCTGACCCAGGCGGTGCGGCCACACCTGAAACCGGGTGCGGCCATCATCAACTGCACCTCTGTCACCATGTACAAGGGCAGCAGCGAGCTGCTGGATTACAGCGCCACCAAGGGGGCGATTACCGCCTTCACCCGGTCCCTGTCGGAAAACCTCGTGGGCGACGGTATCCGCGTCAACGCGGTGGCCCCCGGCCCGATCTGGACGCCGCTCAACCCGTGCGGCGGCGCCAGCGAGGAGAAGCTGGAGCATTTCGGCGAAGACACGCCCATGGGTCGCCCCGGCCAGCCGAACGAGGTGGCGCCATCCTTCCTGTTCCTGGCCTGCGAGGATGCCAGCTACATGTCGGGCCAGGTGCTGCATCCCAATGGCGGTATCATCGTCAACGGCTGAGGAGGAACGCGCCATGGCTGTCCATAAATTCGCGATAGAGGACGCCTCGCTGGAACGCTCGCCCGGACAGGACGGGGAGGTGTTCGCCGGCAATGTCATCGACCAGCGCCATGGCGGTCCGCTTACCATCGGTTTCGGCCGTTACGGCCCCAACGAAGCGCTGGTGGAAAGGATCGCTGTTCACGATGTGATGGTGATCCTGGAAGGCCGGCTGTCCGTCTCGACGGAGGACGGCACCATCGATGCCGGCCCCGGCGAAATCGTCTATATGCCCAAGGGAGAGAACGTCACCATCCGTTCCCACGCACAGGGTGCCGTCACTGCATATGTCACCTACCCCCACTGGCAGGAAGCGCCACGAGACCAGCCCCGCGTAGGGGATGGGGCATGAAATTGAACGGATCGTGCCATTGCGGGGCCGTGCGTTTCACTGTCACCGCCTATGCCCCGGCCCCCTATCTGCGGTGCTATTGCTCGATCTGCCGCAAGACCGCCGGTGGCGGGGGGTATGCCATCAATCTGGGGGCCAAGGCCGATACGCTGGCGGTGGAGGGAGCGGAGAACATCACGATGTTCCACGCCACCATCGACGGCAAGCAAAGCAAAGGCGAGCGACGCTTCTGCCGGCACTGTGGATCGGCCCTGTGGGTCTATGATCCGGCATGGCCCGATTATGTGCATCCTTTCGCCAGCGCCATCGACAGCAAGCTGCCCACGCCGCCGGAGAATGTGCATATGATGCTGGGGTCAAAGGCGAACTGGGTGAATATCGACACGGCCAGCGGCGACACCTGCCACGACACCTATCCAGAGCAATCCCTGGAGGCGTGGCATCGTGCCCATGGAATGCTGGAAGACGATAAATAAGCGTTCCACACCAGGAATCACGAGGGGGAGCAATGACCAAGGGTGCGGCGCAAAAAGGACCGGAAGTCATCATGCTGATCCGGCATGCCGAGAAACCGGCGGACGGTGTCAATGGCGTCACCTATGCTGGCAAGAAGAGCGCCGAGAGCCTGACGCCCTTCGGCTGGCAGCGAGCCGGTGCATTGTGCCGCCTGTTCGGCAACGGCAAGCTGCCCTCGCCGGACGCCATTTTCGCGTCCCTGGACGATGACGGGCAGAAGGGCAGCCTGCGCCCGATGCAGACCGTTGCACCACTCGCCGCCCTGCTGAACGGCATCACCGACCAGGAGAGCCTGTTCACCACACCCCCAGCGCCAACGCCGAAAGTGCCGTTCGATACCGGCATCTCCAAGAAACAGCTCAACCAACTGGCCATGGCGCTGGTGGCGAAGCGGGGCGTGGTGCTGGTGGCCTGGCAGCATGAGGCGATGGCCGATATCTGTGCGGCGCTGGGCAAGCTGATCAGCATCGCCAATCCGCAGGACATTCCCACCATCTGGCCGGGGGAGCGGTTTGACATGGTCTATCGCCTGAAGCGGCGCAAGGATGGCAGCTACAAGTTCAGACAAGTGCCGCAGATGCTGCTGCCCGGTGACAAGGACAGCCCGTTCCCCCCTGGAGGCCAGAGCACCGTGGCACAGAACTGATCGCCGCCGACGGATCACCCGGACCAGGGGGGGCGGCGATGTTCCGGCCCCCCCTCGCCCCGGCTATTTGCGTTCCGCGAGGCTGGCTGCCGTGCCCTCACCTTTGCGCTCATCCGCGATGGTCTTTCGCACATCGGCCACCTGATCGGCGCTGACGGCATCCGCCCGGTTACCCCAGCCGCGGCGGATGAAGGTGAGCAGTTCGGCGACCTGTGTGTCTGACAGACGCCAGTCGAAACCGGGCATGCCCAGGCGTGAGGGAGCCGTCTGCGTGCCGGGCAGCGAACTGCCGGCCAGGACCAGACGGATCAGCGACGCCGGATCATCGGCCAGCACGGTGGGATTACCGGCAATGCGGGGGAAGACCCGCTCGTCACCCATCCCATTGGTCCGGTGACAGGCGGCGCAATTGTCGAGATAGATCTCCGCGCCGACCTCCGGTTCCTGCCCTGCGGCCAAGGCCTTGGTCGTGCCTATATCGGCCACGAATTCCGATTTGGAGCGGCCGGAACCCTGCAGGCTTTTCAGATAGGCAGCGATGGCCAGACGGTCATCGTCGGTCATGTGCTGCATGCTGTCGGTCACCACCTGCTGCATCGGCTTGCCGATGACGGCATGGTGGGGATTGCGCGCGCCGCGCAGGGTGGCGGCGATATCCTCCACACTCCAGGTGCCCAGCCCGTCGGCATTGTCGCCGCGCAGATTGACGGCCACCCAGCCATCGATGACCGGCCCGCCGGACAGATAGTCGGTGGAACGTTCATCCAGCGCCACTTCCTGCAAGGTGATGGCACGCGGCGTATGGCAGGCGCCGCAATGGCCCGGCCCCAGCACCAGATAGGCGCCGCGCGCGATCACCGGATCGGTATAGCGGGCGGGATCGAAGGTCACCTGATCCGGATCGGGGGCGTAGAGCTTGCGCCAGATCGACAGGGGCCAGCGCATGGATAGCGGCCAGGTGATCTCCGCCGACCGGTTCTCCGCCCGCACAGCCGGGACAGTTTGCGTGAAATAGGCGTAGAGGGCGGCAATGTCGGCGTCCGGCATGATGGCGTAGGACGGGTAGGGCATGGCCGGATAGAGCGTGGCGCCGGCAGGCGTAATGCCATGGCGCACGGCACGGGCGAAATCATCCAGGCTGTAATCGCCGATACCGGTTTCCTTGTCCGGCGTGATGTTGCTGGAATAGATCACGCCAACCGGGGAGGCGAGCGGCAAGCCGCCGGAGAAGGGTGCTTCCCCCGGCTTGGTGTGGCAGGCCCCGCAATCGGCCGCCAAAGCCAAATAATGGCCGCGTTCCTTCAGACCGGCGTCCGCCATTCCGCCGGCCGGCACCGCCACGGGGCGGGAGTTGGTGGGCCAGAAGGCGAAGACCAGGGCGCCGATGCCCAGCAGGACCAGGATGATCAGCAGGGTGAGCAGTATCTTGCGCATCGTCCCCTCCCTATGCCTGGACCAGAGGGCCGGGATTTTTCACATATTGTTCCCGGATGGCCTTGGCCGACCAATAGGCCAGCGCGCCAACCATGCCCGTCGGGTTGTAGCCATTGTTCTGCGGAAAGGCATTGGCGCCGGGTGCGAAGACATTATGCACGTCCCAGGACTGCAAATAGCGGTTCAGGGCCGATGTCTTCGGATCGGCCCCCATGATGGCGCCGCCGCAGGTATGGGTACTCTGATACTGGGTGGTGTTGTACTTCGCCCCCGGCTCCTTGCTTTCGGCGGAGATGGTCTTGGGGTTGAGGGTCTTGCACATGTCCACGGCCTTTCCGACCAGGAACTGTGCCGCCTTCACCTCGTTTGGGTGCCAGTTGAAGGTCATGCGCAGCAGCGGCCGGCCGAACCCGTCCTTGTAGGTCGGGTCCAGGTCCAGATAATGCTGGCGGTAGGACATGCAGGCGCCCTGGACCTCGTAATAGAAATTATGGCGGAAGCTCTCTTTCACCGCCTTCTTCCAGTCGCTGCCCCAGCCGGGCGTGCCCTTGGGCACATTGATGCCGCGAATGGGTCCGGCGCCGGGCTGGCGCGCCCAGATGATACCGCCGCCCACGAACCCGGCTTTGCCATTGTCCAACTGGTTGCCGTTCAGATCGTCGAAGGTGACGCCGCCACCGCCGATACCGATGAAGGGATTGGCCTGCACCTCCTCATCAAAGAACAGCACCACGCGGTTGAGGTTCTGGTAGGAGTAGTTGCGGCCAACCGTGCCGGTATTGGAAACCGGGTCATAGGGCGTGCCGATGCCCGACAGCAGCATCAGATGGACATTGTAGAGCTGAAAGGCACAGAGCAGGACGATGTCCGCCGGCTGTTCCACCTCCCGCCCCTCTCCATCCAGATAGGTGACGCCGGTGGCCCGTGTCTTCGTGTCGTCAAGGTTGACGCGCAGCACCTGGGCATGGGTGCGCAGTTCGAAATTCTTGCGCTGGCGCAGGACGGGCAGGATGCAGATATTGGGGCTGGCCTTGGAATAATTCAGGCAGCCATAATCGGAACAGAAGCCACAGAAATTGCACTTGCCGATCTGGCAGCCATAGGGGTTCACGTACGGCCCGGAAGCGTTGGATGCCGGGATCGGAAAGGGATGATACCCCGCCTCCCCCGCTGCCTTGTAGAACAGCTCCGCCCCCAGGTAATCCGGGTTGGGGCCTAGCGGGAAGTCGCGCGACCGGGAGCCTTCGAACGGATTGCCGCCTTCCTGGCGCGTGCCCTTGATCACCCCACCCCGGCCCGACGTGCCGCAGACATATTCGAAATGGTCGAAATGCGGTTCCAGGTCCTCGTACGTGACGGGGAAGTCCTGGATGGTCATTTCCTCGGGAATGAAATTGCGGCCATAGCGCTGCACGACATTGCTGCGCAGGCTGAAATCCTCCGGCAAGGCCCGGAAATGGCAGCCCGACCAGTGGGTACCCGCTCCGCCCACGCCGGTGCCGGGTTTGAAGGAGCCGATCTGGCGATAGGGGGCGGCCACCTGATCGGCGCTGTGGCGGATGGTCACCGTCTCCTGCGCCAGACCCTGCAGGAACTTGCGGTGGACAGAGCCTTCAAGCTCGTCCACCACGCGCGGGTAGGCGAAGTCGGGCTGGGTTGACCGGTCGGGGCCGCGCTCCAGCACCACGACATTCAGGCCGGCATCGGTCAGTTCCTTGGCCATGATGGCACCGGTCCAGCCCATGCCGACGATGACGGCATCCACCTTCTGTTTCGTCGCCATGGATCAACCCCTCTGCCCGGCCAGATTTACGGGTGGCAAGGGATAGGGGCGGTCACGCACCCCGACCCAATCCAGATAGTCAGCGCGCACACCGGGATAGCCGATCATCTTCCAGCCCCCCATGCCGCGATTGCCACCATGCGACGGGTCGGCGAAATAGCCGTAGCGCACCTCATTCAGCAGGAAGGTGAAAAAGCTTTTGGAGGAAATGCCCTCCAGCTCCAGCTTGCCGCCTTCGGCCTGTTTCAGCAGGTCGTTCTGCTGAGGCTGTGTCAGGTCGGCGAAGATTTTGCCGTCGAAATGCTGCCGGCAATGCTGATCGAAGGACACCATGCCGGCGCGCAGCAGGTCGCGCAATGGCAGGCGGCCCTGATAGCCGAATTCAGGCGCCGCCTCAATGAACGGGCCCTGCATGTACCAGATCTCACCGGCGGCAAAGGGGGTGCGCATGTGCCGGTCGATGAATTCCGGCACACCGGCTTCAAGCGCGCCAGGCCCGTGTTCATCGGCCGGAATCAGGTGATCGCAGGCAACGGTCAGGAAGGCCCATTCGGCGGGATTGAAGAAGGTGGGGCGGTAGGTACCGGGT